>CAYHFN010000004.1:90512-130121 GCA_964355925.1 uncultured Chitinophagaceae bacterium | reverse complement strand
ACGGGACTCGAACCCGCGACATCAACCTTGGCAAGGTTGCGCTCTACCAACTGAGCTACTCCCGCAGAAATCTGATATAAATATAATCAACGAACGATCGTAAGTCAAGAATAACTATGATACTAACGAGAAATTTCAAGAATTTCGTACTTAAAAACTCCTGCTGGAACTTTAATTTCTGCAATTTCCCCAACCGCTTTTCCCATTAGTCCTTTGCCAATTGGTGAGGTCGTCGAAATTTTGTTCTGATCAAAATCAGCCTCTTCGGGAGAGACTAATTGATATTGAATTTTTTTTCCGGATTTTTGGTCTTTAACTTTAACTTTTGAAAAAATATATACTTTATCGGTTGAAATATCTTTGCCATCAATGACTCTTGTCTTTGAAAGTGTCTCTTCAAGTTTAGCAATACGATATTCCAAATGACGTTGTTCTTCGCGTGCGGCATCATACTCAGCATTTTCACTTAAATCGCCGTGACCTCGTGCTTCTGCTATCTTTGCCGCAATTTGTTTTCGTCCGTCAATTTTCATATTGCGGAGATCTGCTTCAAGTTCGATAAATTTTTCTTTTGTTA
Organism: uncultured Chitinophagaceae bacterium; assembly: GCA_964355925.1. Lineage (GTDB taxonomy): Bacteria > Bacteroidota > Ignavibacteria > UBA10030 > UBA8401 > UBA8401. The sequence goes on along the minus strand of CAYHFN010000004.1, from coordinate 129,544 downwards.
AATAAACTATATCACTCATAGGAATCTAGAAAAACAATGTTTGTGGATATGAAAAACAAAAGCCATCGTCCGATTGGACAATGGCTGATTTTATTATTATGAATTTATACTAAATTACGCGTAGAAGCAAGATTTTTTATTTTACTTCTGAAAGAATCAAATGACCTAATTTATCACGTTTAGTTTTAAGATATCGTTCATTAGTATGATTGGCTTTTACTTCAATAGGAATTCTCTCAGTAACTTCGATACCAAATCCTTTTAGTCCGATAATTTTTTTTGGGTTATTAGTTAAAAGCCGGATTTTTTTCACTCCTAAATCTAGCAGCATTTGAGCAGCAAGGCTGTAGTCTCTTACATCAGCATGAAATCCAAGTGCCTCATTGGCTTCAACAGTATCTTTTCCTTCATCCTGTAGTTTATATGCTCTCAATTTATTCATCAACCCAATTCCCCTTCCTTCCTGCCGCATATACAGAACAATTCCATTCCCTTCTTTCTCAATGATCGACATTGACGTATGAAGTTGTTCACTGCAATCACACCGTTGTGAATTAAAGACATCACCGGTCAGACATTCAGAATGGACTCGAACCAGAACCGATTTTGTAGGATCGATAACACCTTTTACAAGAGCAAGATGTTCTTTATCATCAACGGAAGATTTATACATCACGACATCAAATTTCCCATTTTTAGTAGGAAGTGTTGTTGTAACAATTTTTTCAATAAGTTTTTCACGATGACGCCTATATTCAACCAGATCTTCAATTGAAACAATTTTAAGATCAAATTGTTTTGCAATTTCAAACAACTCCGGGAGTCGAGACATTGTGCCGTCAGCATTCATTATTTCAATCAATGCCCCTGCTGGAAACATTCCGGCTAACATGCACAAGTCAACGACCGCTTCAGTATGACCAGCGCGGCGAAGAACGCCTCCTTCAACGGCACGAAGAGGGAAAATATGACCGGGACGTCCATAGTCACTTGCTTTTGTACTTGGTAATGTCAGAGTTTTTATTGTAGCAGCGCGATCTTCTGCAGAAACGCCAGTCGAAGTTCCATGAAGAAAATCGATTGGAATTGTAAATGGAGTTTGATGGAGTGACGTATTATTTTCAACAATCGAGTCAAGATGTAATTCATTTGCTCGTTTGGCGGTTATGGAAGCACACAAAATTCCACGTCCTTGAGTAACAAAAAAATTTACAATCTCAGGAGTGATACATTCAGCGGCAACGACAAAATCACCTTCGTTTTCACGATCTTCATTATCAACGACAATGATAATTTTTCCTGCACGAAGAGCTTGAATCGCTTCATCAATTGTGTTTAGAATGAAAGCCATTATTGAGTTACGCCTTCTACTTCGCCTTGTTTATTGACAACTGAAATGGAATTTCTTTCAATTTTTACTTTAACATTGTCCGCAATTTCAACAAGCATTGTCTTCTCTTCTACAGCTAATACTTTTCCGTGAATTCCACCAGAAGTGATGATCTTATCTCCTTTTTTAATCTGAGTAAGAAGAGCTTCTCGTTCTTTTTGACGCTTTTGCTGTGGACGAATGATCATGAAATAGAAAATCCCGATAATAAGTGCAAACATAATAATGGTGCTGTATATCTCTCCGCCGCCTTGACCTTGTTGTGCTGGTGCCATTGCTAAAACTTGAGTAAACATTATAACTCCCTTATTCTATTGGATTTATGAATTTGACTTAATTAAATTTGAATAGCCATTTTTTCTATAGTTTCTTTTTTCCATTTTGAAAAATTATTATTTAGTATCTGTTTGCGTGCTTCTCTCATCAACCAGCTATAGTATGAAAGGTTATGGATAGATGCGAGTTGCAATCCTAAAATTTCATTTACTTGAAAAAGATGCCTAAGATATCCTTTTGAAAAATTCTTATTTGTGTAACTTTCAAAATCGCCATCAATTGAAGATTCATCTGTCTTCCATTTGGCATTCTTTATATTGATTCTGCCATTTCGTGTAAATATCATCCCGTTTCGCCCGTTTCTAGTCGGCATCACACAGTCAAACATATCAATTCCCCGTTCGATACTCTCCAACAAATTTTCCGGAGTACCGACTCCCATTAAATAGCGAGGTTTATCTTTGGGTAAAAATTGAGTTGTAAACTCAATTAATTCATACATCATTTCTGCGGGTTCGCCAACTGCAAGACCACCAACCGCATATCCTTCAAAATCTAAATTCACCAATGCTTCCACACTTTGCTGACGAAGATGTTTGAAAACGCTTCCTTGAACTATTCCAAACAGCGCTTGATTATGTCCATATAACGGCAATGATTCGTTCAATGCTTTCTGACAAAGTTTTGCCCACTTCACAGTTAAATTGTTCGACTCTCTTGCATATTCTTCGTCACAGGGATATGGAGGACATTCATCTAAGGCCATCATTATATCGGACCCAATAGCTCTTTGTATACCAACAACACTTTCAGGAGTAAAGAAATGAGATGAACCATCAAGATGGGACTTGAATGTAACACCATCCTGTGAAATCTTGCGTAATTCCGATAAAGAAAAAACCTGATAACCACCGCTATCGGTGAGAATTGGTTTACTCCAATTCATAAACTTATGAAGTCCACCCATTGACTTCATGACTTCCATCCCAGGTCGCAAATATAAATGATACGTATTACCGAGGATAATTTGCGCACCGAGTTCGAGAAGTTCTCTCTGCTCAACAGCTTTCACCGTCCCCTGAGTCCCGACAGGCATGAATATTGGAGTTTCGATAATGCCGTGATCTGTCTCTAAGACTCCCGCTCGAGCGGATGATTCTGTGTGAACGAGATTAAACTTCATTACTTCAATTTACAAAAAAATGAATGCTATTTCAATCAACCAATTTAAATCAAATGATTGCAATAAATATGTACTTTATTTAAAATGTTTCCAACAAATTCGATATCAATCATCTCTTTTTTCCAGTTTTTCTTTATCTTCTATAACTGCCCACATTTCATCGGTAGTTTTAGCAAGTCTTTCAGCAAGACTTAGCAAAATCTTATGAGCTATATCCGGATGATTGCGTACAACTTCATCCACACTGCTTTGAATGACCATTACTTCAGAATCAACAATGGCAACCATAGTAGCTGTTCTTGGACGAGCAAGTAAACCGCTCAACTCTCCAAAAATAACTCCGCGTTCTGAGAATTCACCCACGTTACGTTCGCCTTTATAAACACCAATTCTACCATCAACCAAAACATACCAATCAAATGTTAAATCACCTTCCTTAGTGATGATTTCACCTTTTTTGAAAATTTGTTTTTTTTGTTGTAATCCCATAAAAGCTCCAAATATAATTTACGGCGATAAACGATTAATTAACCACACATCGTTGATATTTTTATATGATATTCGATCATGAAGCCTGTTTGTCCGACCCTGCCAGAATTCAAATTCGTCAGGAATAATTCTTAAGCCTCCCCAAAATGGAGGAAGTGGTATCTCGCCATTTTTGAATTTTTCCAACATTTCTCCGAATGCCTTTTCCAACAATTCTCGCGCAGAAATAATGCTGCTTTGTTGTGAAGCCCATGCCCCTAATTGACTGTCGATTGGTCTTGAACGGAAATATTCAACTGATTCCGATACAGATACTTTTTCTACCTTGCCGACAATTCGTATTTGACGTTCCAACGGTTCCCAAAAAAATAATAGTGCAGCTTGAGGATTCTCTGAAATATCTTTCGCTTTTGCGCTTTCATAATTTGTGAAAAATACAAGACCTTTTTCATCATATTGTTTTAGCAATACCATCCTTGCTGATGGACGACCATTTTTATTTGCTGTCGCAATTGTCATTGCATTCACTTCGGGAATCTGAGACTTGACTGCTTCTTTGAACCATTTGTCAAACTGTATAAACGGATCTTTATCGACATCGTGTTCGTCGAGTGTTCCTTTTCTATAATCACTTCGGAGAGCAGCAAGAATTAATTTTTCATTTTCCATTGTATAAATATAATCAAAAATCTCTCGTCGTCCATATAGTTTAAAATAAAACGTCATGCCTTACTACTATACGGCATGACGCATTACAAGAATTATTGATTTTTATTTACTCTTATCCGGGAATGGCGGTGGTGAAGCCAATTTTACAGGATTTTTCTTCATCTCATCTTTGATCACTTCGATCGCCTTGTTCAATTGCTCGTCAATCCCTTGATATTCCTTCGCAGGATCATTATCAACAACAATATCCGGATCAACTCCATGTCCTTCCATGATCCAACTTGTTCCTTCATTATCGTATCTGGAAAATTCAGGGCGATTCATAAATCCGCCGTCAACTAGTGGGAGTGAACCGCGAATACCGACCACACCTCCCCATGATCGTTTGCCGATTAATTTCCCGAGATTATATTTTTTGAATCGATACGGAAAAATATCGCCGTCCGATGCCGAGAACTCATCCAACAATAACACTTTTGGACCGATATGCATACCATCGGGATTAGGATTAGGAGTTGAGTTTCGAGTATAATTGATCATAGACATCTTTCGATCGAGACGTTCTGTGATCTGACCGGAAACATTTCCCCCGCCATTCCCGCGATCATCAATTATGAGTGCAGCTTTGTTCAATTGAGGATAATAATGTTTTACAAATTCATTCAAACCATTTGCACCCATATCCGGAATGTGGATATATCCCACTTTCCCGTCGGTAGCTTTTGAAACTTTTTCAATATTTTCTTCAACCCAATTGTAATAATACAAAGATGCTTCGCTGCCGATCGGCGTTACAACAGATTCTCTGCTTCCAGCTTCTTTTGGGGAAGCATTAACTTTCAGCTTTACCTGTTTTCCATCAGTGCAGACAAGTGATTCGTATAAATCATTCATTTCATTTGTCGGCATACCATCAACGGAAATGATATAGTCACCTTCTTTTACATCAACACCAATTTCAGTCAATGGCGAACGGACCTTAGAATCCCAGTTTTGCCCTTTCAGTATTTTAACGATACGATAATACTTTGAAGATGCATCCCTTTCAATTTTTGCGCCGAGCAGTCCTAATTTTATCTTCTCCGCTTTCGGATAATCTCCGCCTCCGACATACGCATGACCGATATTCAATTCCGATATCATTTCCCCGATCACATATGTCAGATCGACTCTGTAATTAACGTATGGAAGCAGCTGTGCATATTGTTCGCGTTTTGCTTCCCAATCGACTCCATGCATTGTAGGTGTGAAGAAATAATCCCGCATCTGTCTCCAACATTCATTGAAGATCTGCGTCCATTCATCCCGCCGGTTCAATTTCATTTTCATATCGGAAAGGTTCAGCTTCTCTTTCATCTCAATTTTACCTGTCGGAAGATCGATGATTGAATATGAACCTTCTGATCCAACGATCATTTTCTTTTTATCAGCTGAGGTCTCATATCCGTTTATCTCCCCAAGTTCATTCTCTTTTTGTTTATCCAATTCATACAAGAACAACTTTGGTTTCGTATCCTTCGTCCCATTACGGATGTAATACACTTTATTTTCGATGATGCTAAGATTACGGTAACCTGCTGGAGTTCCAGGTAATCCGACTATTCGCTGGGCCAATCCATCTGCATCGACCTTAACAATGACTGACTCTTTTTTATCATCTTTCTTTTTATCCTTGTCGTCAGATTTTGACTTATCGTCATCTTTCTTTTCCTCTTTCAATTTTACTTCATCGCTTTTAGGTGCAAAAGGAGATTTTGTTTCTTTTGAAAGTGCGATAAAATAGATCTTTGACATATCTTGATAGATATGATTGAATTCTGTTTGTCCATAAGTAGGAGCAAACGTTCGTGCTGAAACAAAGAAGAGGAACTTTCCATCAGAGCTGAAGGTGGGACTGTTCGATTCATACCATCCTTCAGTTGCATCAATAGTTTCATCCTTATCAAGAGAGTACAATTTGATGAGATTCTGTTGATCATTTTCAGGATTTGTATATGCTATCCATTTACTATCGGGTGACCAAGAATAGTCATCAAACTCAAAAACCTTAGACTGTGTAACTTTTGTTACCGATTTGGAATCGATGTCAACAAAAAACAAGTTTTGTGCCCTATCTGACCAAAGAAGTTTCTTGCTGTCCGGCGACCAGAGTGGTTGGTATTTATAGTTCCTTGAATTTTTGGTCAATTGGATTTGTTCACTTAAGCCATCTTGTGAGCGTATATAAATTTCATCTTCACCGGTAGCATCGGATACATACGAGATCCATTTGCCGTCAGGCGACCATTTGGAATTCCGTTCATGAACACCAGAAGTGTTAGTGAGATTTCTTGTATTGCCATATTTTACCGGAACAGTGAAGATCTCACCTCGTGCTCCAAATAACGCTCTATTTCCATCAGAAGAAATATCAAAATTCGTTACCTGATTACTAACGCTGATGATGCCACCACGGCCAATATCAAAGTCTTCGTTGATTTGAACCGATACTTTTGATTCCTTTTCTGTCTTGAGATCGAAACGATAAATGAAACCGCCATTCTCAAATACGATTGCATCATTTCCTAACGTGGGAAATTTTACATCAAATTCTTTGAAAAATGTTTTCTGTTCGGTTGTTTTTGAAGTCAGATCATAAGAATAAAGATTTAATTTTTTATTTTTATCTCTTCCATCTCTGTCCGAAATAAAATGGATCTTATTGCCTGACCACATTGGAAAAATATCCTGTGCTGGATCATTCGTTATGGTCTCTGTTTTTTTTGTAGCAAAATCATAGATCGAAATATCATCTGCTTGTCCGCCGCGATAACGTTTCCATGTTCTAAACTCTCTGAACACTCTGTTATATGCTAATTTTTTCCCATCCGGTGAGAATGAGTTCCAACCGCCTCTCGGTAACGGTAGTTCTTCAGATATTCCGCCGTCGATAGATGCGGTGAATAATTTTCCCTTAAAGTCATTGAATTCAATTCTTCGTGAACGATACACAATTGTTTTGTTGTCTTTCCAAGACATCACAATATTATTCGGTCCCATTCGATCAGAGACATCATCACGGTCAAGAGTTGCTGTGTAGGTCAAACGTTTTGGAATTCCACCTTCTGCGGGTATTACATACACTTCGGAATTACCTTCATATTGTCCAGTAAATGCAATTGTTTTTCCATCAGGAGAAAAGTGTGCAAAGAGTTCTGTGCCAACATCGTTTGTTAATTTACGCGCAACTCCACCGGTGGATGAAACAGTGTATAGATCACCTGCATATGTAAAGACGATTTTGTCTCCATAGATTGTCGGAAATCGTAACAATCTCGCTTCTTGCGAGAACAGAATGCCGCTAATTATATAGATAAAAAAAAAGATTTTTTTCATTAATACCTCTTTAAGTTTAACGAGTCTTTTATTGATTGATCATTGTTTATTGTAAATTGTTAATTGCTCTTCTCAGCTTTTCCGCCTTTTTCAGAATCAACTTTTACTATAAAAGAACTCCCTCCACTAACGACCCAACGGACTGCAACAGATCCCATTCCATGAATATTTTCAACATTGAGACGCTGCGGATTATTCTTTTGTTCTTTCATTATGCCAAGAAATTTATTTTCTAACACGCCTCCAGTCAGTATTTTTCCTCCCTGTAACGAGATCCAATCTGGTCGAGTGATCTTATTCTTTGAATCTTGGAAAGTATGAGTTGGAATTACTCTATCATTTCCAATAATTGCCGTGACCTCTTTTAATCCACCGGAAAGATTTTTTACTATAATAGAATCAATAGAAACTTTTGGCGTATGATACAAATGGAATAATGTAAAAGCCATATTACGATGACACATATCTTCGATCATAAAAGACGGCGCAGTTCGAGTCCACGCTTTTTTAATTCCACCAATCTCAATCTCTCCATATTGCGGATGTTGAAATTTTTTCCATGGAACGACACCTTCGCTGAACAATAACACTTTGTCAAACCGATAAATATCCTGTTGTGAAACATCGCGAGTAGAATCTTTTGCTCGTCGAAAATAATCAAATTCACTCCATAACTCATTCGTGAATGATAAAATCCCTCTCCCACCATAAAACCATTCTATTTCACCACCATAAACAGTATAGAGGTCTTTCCATAAAACCATATATTTATAACCGGGAAGTTGTTCTTCACCAAGTTGACCGAGAAAATCGTACGTTTGAATGTCCTGACGACTATATGATCCTTCATCATTTTTGGCACCAGGACCACGGAGGATCATGCCACCATTATTATGAAATGATTGTGCAGCAGCAATATTTGTGTGAGATAAAAAGAAATTTCGAATAGATTGATTTTCCGGAAATGTAAATGGATATCGATCTGAACCTCCTTGAATGTAACGCGGAGCCCAATTCCAGCCCCAATCACGATTCGGGTCATAATATCCTGGACCATCTTCATTAATCTGTCCGTCACCGTCATTATCAATTCCTTCCCAACCTAATAAAGTGTATTCGCCTTTTTCATCAGCATTTGCTTGGACCATTAAGCGTGAATCACTCGGATCTACTTTGTAACGGCCATTCGGATCTTTGATCCGCATAAATATGATGTTGCCGTCACCATCAAGATCGTCATATCCATCTTCATTATATTCACCATCGCCATCATCATCTCGTTTAGCCAAACCGCTGCGGGGTGAATGCATATTGTTCGGTTTATAGATGAAGTAATCTCGTGCATCCGGATTTATTGTCGGAACAATATATAATGTTTTTTCATCAAGAAGATTTTTTATCCATTCTACTTCATCGTACAATTCCGTTACATACCACGCTGTATAAAGAACAACTTCGGCCCCCTGTACTTCGTTAGAATGAATATTTCCATCAATATACATTGCTGGTTTTTCATCCGGATTTCCATTCTTGAAATTAGAGATTGTCATCTGCCACATATCTTTACCTTCGACTGATTTTCCAATACTCGAGACTTTGACAAGATTTGGATATGCTTTTTCTATCCGCTTCATAATCTCAAATAATTGTTTCGTGTCGTAATAACGATTCCATGCAATCTCTACTTTCGGGTTGTTCGGTCCACCCATTGCTTTCAACGCGCTTGCGGTAAATTCTTTTGTTTGCTGAGCAAAAGAAAATGAAGTAAGCAATATTCCTAATAATATTTTTTTCATTAAAACTCCAATTTTCTGGATTCCCGCTTACGCAGGAATGACATTTATATATATTCTTTGCGCCTTAGCGCCTTTGTGTGAGATCATTTCAAATCAATTTTTAATTCCGCTTTCCCTGCCACAGGACTTTCAGTAGTAATATTTATCGATCCTTTGCCAACGATAATCCATGAAACGGTTTTATATCCACCGCTTCCTTTGATTGGATCAATTATCTGTTTTGCTTTACCGCTTGAAACAGAATTCTCTTTTCCTGTATCCAGCATAACTCGAACATTACGAATCCATCGAGTTTTTACTCCCATACCACTATTTGTTGGTAAGTAACCATTGTTGACAACATCAATCGAAACTCGAAAAACATTCTCCGCTAATTTCTCCACTTTTTGGTTCGCAAGGGAGATATCTGCTAGTTGAAAGGCAAGATATGTTAAAAAACTTGAGTACGGCTTAGCAAACGTATTCAAACTTTCTGCCGGTGGATTTATCAATACAAACGGTTTTACTCCGCCAATCTCAACTTCTTGGTTCGGGAAATCGGGATGATTGAATTTTGTCCATTGTACAGAAATATCTTTTGTTCCAGCTGCATCATACCATTTTAATGTTTTACTATTCGGATCGTCTGATTTGTCTTTGTCATCTTTCTTTGGTTCAGAAGTTTTTTTTGTAGAATCCTTTACAACTATTGTATCTTTTGATTTTGATATTTCTCCCGCCCACCATGGACGTGCTGAAAACGACCATCGTCCCGTATGATAATATGCCCATTCACTGAATGCTCCTTCTCCTTTTGCAGCTTTCGGAGCATCCTTTAATGTCGTAATTTCTCCGAATTTTTTACTCATCAATCCATAATAATCTTCATCTTCTTTTGTTACTGAGGAGATCACCGGTGAATCTCCTTTAGGCTGTTCATTCTTCCAAGCAGTGTTCAAATTATCATTGGAAGAAAATGAAAAGATCAAAGCAATGTTCAAATGATCGAATACAAAATCAGCAATTGCTTTAGTTTCAGTTTCTGATATTTGATGAACTCCGCTGTTCTTACCGAAGAATTGATAATTGTACGTGAAGTTGCGGTTGAAATCTGTTCCGCCAACACCATCTTCATTCCATTCTTCATCTTTATCATTATCAATTCCTTCAGTCAATAAACGATATACTCCTTTTTCACCTTTTCCTGCATCTGCTTTTTTCATTAACCGAGTATCATCAGTATTTACGATCCATTCGCCGCGCGGATCTTTGATGCGCATCCAGGAAATGATCCCATCGTTATTGAGATCTTCAACATCATCTTCGTCGACTGCTGCGTCGCGATCGTCATCGTATGGACTAAAATTAGTTTCGCGTTCAACAAGTGGTCTGGTAAAAAAAGATTCGCTTGCATCAGGATTAGCACGAGGAATGACATAGATCGTCGTATTATCAAGTAGTTTTGTAATGCTGTCTACTTTACCGTATGTTTGTGCAATTTGTTCGATGTATCGAAGAGTATGTTCACTTCCAACGAGCTGCGTCGCTTCAATTCCACCGACAACCAGAATTGCCTTACGGTTTTCTGTTTCACCTTTTCCAATTGTTACGACCCAAACTTCATTCCCTTTAATAGTTTTAGCGATTGATTTAACTTTTAGGAGTGACGAATATTGTGAAGAGAGTAGTTTGAGGACTTTGGTAAGATCGTCGTAACTGTGATATTTTGATGGCAACTGAGCAAAGACATTGCCACAGAGAAAACAGAGTAAAAGAATATTTTTTTTCATTGAACTCCTTGATATAAAGAGATGCATAAATGAGCATTACTATTTATGAAAATGAAAGCGAGATTTCAAGAGATAATTGTAAAGGAAGCAAATCATAGTGGAATATTTCCATGTTTCTTCTTCGGATTTCTATCTACTTTCGTTTCAAGCATTTCCAATGCCCGAATAATTCTTGGGCGCGTTTCAGCAGGCAGAATCACATCATCAATATATCCACGTTCTGCTGCACTGTAAGGATTTGCAAACTTATCTGTGTATTCCTGTACTTTTTGATCGAATGCTGCTTTTTTGTCTATTGCTTTATCAATTTCTTTTTTAAAGATAATTTCTACTGCACCTTTCGCTCCCATTACGGCAATTTCTGCAGTCGGCCAGGCAAAATTCATATCGCCACGGATATGTTTGGAGTTCATAACATCATACGCGCCGCCGTATGCCTTGCGCGTTATAACAGTAATCTTCGGAACAGTCGCTTCGCAATAAGCATACAATAATTTTGCACCATGCTTAATAATACCATGCCATTCCTGATCGGTGCCCGGTAAAAATCCCGGCACGTCTTCAAACGTAATCAATGGAATATTAAACGCATCGCAAAAACGGATGAATCGCGCAGCTTTGGTTGATGCTTCAATATCCAGCACACCGGCAAGCACTGCAGGTTGGTTTGCGATAATTCCGATTGACATTCCATTCATTCGTGCAAAGCCGACAATGATATTTTGTGCATATTCCTGATGCACTTCAAGAAAATCTCCATCGTCAATCACGGAATGAATTACTTCTTTCATATCGTACGGTTTTGTTGAAATATCGGGAATAATGGAATTTAATTTTTCATTTTTACGATCAGCCGGATCAGTGCATTTATGTCGCGGCACATCATCCAAATTATTTTGCGGAAGGAATGACAATAATTTTTTGATGTGATCGATACATTCAATTTCGCTTTCGCATGCAAAATGTGCAACGCCGCTTTTGCTTGCGTGTGTCATCGCACCTCCCAGATCTTCACTTGTAACTTCTTCGTGTGTTACGGTTTTAACAACATTCGGTCCGGTTACGAACATGTAACTTGTATTCTTTACCATCAGAATAAAATCGGTGATTGCAGGAGAATAGACTGCACCACCGGCACACGGACCCATAATTGCAGATATTTGCGGTATCACACCCGAAGCCAACGTATTTCGTAAAAAGATGTCTGCGTATCCGCCAAGTGAAACTACTCCCTCTTGAATTCTAGCACCTCCCGAATCATTCAATCCAATGACCGGAATGCCTACCTTCATTGCCATATCCATGATCTTACAGATTTTTTCAGCATGCGCTTCCGAAAGCGATCCGCCAAAGACAGTAAAGTCCTGACTGTATACAAATACTTCCCGGCCATTGATCTTTCCGTGACCTGTAACGACTCCGTCTCCGAGATATTTTTGCTTCTCTAATCCAAAGGCATGAGAGCGATGTGTTACGAGCATTCCGATCTCTTCAAATGTTCCATCGTCAATAAGAAGTTCGATACGTTCGCGCGCGGTCAACTTTCCTTTTTTGTGTTGATCTGCAATACGTTCTTTTCCGCCGCCAAGCAGAGCATCCTCTTTTTTCTTTCTGAGTTGTTCAAGTTTGTTTTTCATAAATCCTTATGTGAAGAAGATTAATATAGTTGCGATAACAAACGCACTTACTGTAAAAATAAACACAATTCCATGGCTCAATAACAAGAATGCGAATTTAATAAAAGTCTTCCATCGTGATTGACCATACACATTTTTTAACCCAGTATATAAATATACCGGAATTGAAAGAAAAATGACATTTTCATAAAGATTAAGTCCATTAGGAATTACCATTTCAATCATTGTGTCTAATAAGAGAATGAAGAAGATAAATGAATGGAAATAAAATGAAAAAATAAGATGCTTGATATAAAGTATTTTTGACCGAATATAGACAAGACGCATTAACAATGCAAAGACCGGCGGCAGTAAAAATATTATTTTTGGAAGATGTTCCCTGATCTTGTCAAAGAATATTTGAGGATTAGTTCTCCCGGATTTAAATCCTTCGATAATCTTTTGACCGAAGAGTTTTTTAATCTTTGCAGTATCAGGCAAGGTAAAACTTACTCGTGAATCTGAACTTCGGATAGCTAAAGATGTTGAATCATCATTGATAATTGTTTTTACAGAATCTTTTCGGAAGAGATCATTCCTATAATTTTTTTTTGTCTCAGTTACGTTGAAAGTGCTGATAAAGAAATACAGGAAACTGATAAAAAAATAGAATTTGAATGGTGAAATGTAACTTTTTCGTTTTCCTGAAAGATATTCCTGTGTAAGAAATCCGGGTTTAAACAGAAACGGCTTAAGACTCCGGATCAACCGTTCGTCGAACAATGGAATCACATCAAGAAATTCTGAGGCAAGTTCTTTAATGGGAACATGTAATTCCTTATCACGTTGACCGCATGATGAGCAGAACTGTCCATATAGTTCTTTACTACAATTTTGACAATAACGTTTTTCTACGTTCATAGAGCTTCGAAATGAGATTTGTTTGGGTTAAATTTTATTCATTCAACAAAATTCTTTGAACATGCCAAGAATAAATCTTATAAATTGAGTACTTTAGTGAACAAAGTAATGATTAATTGACAAGGACGCCATGGTAAACACGAGCAAAGAATTTATTGCTGACTACTTCAAAGAATTCGAATTTCCTTCTATTTTAAAATTTGATCTTTCTCACTTCAAACAAGACCTCATCGGAGGAATGACCTCTGCAATTGTTGCACTTCCACTTGCCCTTGGATTCGGATTACTTGCATATAATGGTAATCCACAAGGTGCAGTTGCGGGATTGTATGGAGCTATCTTCACTGGAATTCTTGCTTCATTCTTTGGCGGAACAAAACAACAGATAACCGGTCCAACAGGTGGTATGACCGTTGTCCTAACCGATGTTTTTATCCATTACGGGGGCGTTGAAGCATTACTGGCTGCATGTATTGTTGCAGGATTATTCCAGATCGGCTTCGGATTGTTAAAATTAGGTAAGTATGTTTCTCTCGTTCCTTATCCTGTGATCGTTGGTTTTACCAATGGTATTGCGATTCTCATTTTTATGCAGCAATTCAAGACATTCAACTCTGCACCTGTCGTTGCGTTAATGACAATGGCTGTCATTTATCTTGTACCCAAAATCAACAAGAATCTTCCAAAATCATTGATCGGATTATTGTTTGGATCGATTGCAGCATATCACTTTTCATCATTTGATTTTTTACGTTTTCAATTTGGCACATTACAAAGTCCATTTACGATTGCAGATATAATCACAACCATAGGAACAATTCCTTCCTCATTTCAAATTCCATCACTTCCACATATCCAATGGGAAACATGGCAAAAAGTTATTCCTGCAGGATTTACTATTTCTCTTCTTGGTGCAATTGAAACCTTACTGGCTTCTGTCGTGGCCGATAATGCAACAAACACCCGTCACAATAGCAATAAGGAACTTGTTGGACAAGGTATTGGGAATTTTGTTGCACCATTCTTTGGCGGTGTTGCCGGGACAGGAGCAATTGTTCGAACAATGGTGAACATCCGCGCAGGAGCAAAAACCAAGTTATCAGGAATTATCCATGGATTAATTCTCATTATCGTGATGTTGTTTTTAGGTGGATTCGCATCGCATATTCCGCTTGCCGCTCTTGCCGGAGTGTTAATGATGACTGCAATTGGGATGTTTGAAGTTGAACCGATTCAGTTGATCCCTAAATCCCCTCTTCCTGATTCTGTTGTCATGTTAGCCACAATCGCGATCACAGTGTTCGTCGATCTTATCACTGCAGTTGAAGTCGGGATGGTGATGGCTGCATTCTTATTTATTCACAGAATGAGCGAAATGGGAATGGTTGTTCAGAGCGATCTAAATGATTCATTTAATGCTACGATGGATGATGCAAAGAGAAAGATTCTCGAAAAGAACAAGATCATTATTTATGATATCGAAGGTCCTCTCTTCTTTGGCGCCGCTCGTTCATTTGTAGACAGCATAGAGAAAAATTTTGACGTCAATGTGATCATTTTGGATATTGAAAATGTTCCAATCATGGATACAACCGGTGCACTTGCGTTGGAAAATATCGTTCATAAGCTTTATAATGATAATAAAAAACTCCTTATTGTTGGAATTCGCCCTAAAGTACGAGAAATTTTATATGATTTAGGGGTGACGAAAAAAATTGGCATTGGTAATTTTATTCCTTCGATGGACGAAGCAATCCAATATTCGATCGATATCGTCAATAATAATATTTCCCATGAGCATCTTGCATCGTTCATTCCTGAAAATCTTATTATGATGGATGTTGTCGCAAAGTCCAAAGAAGAATTATTTCTGACAATGATCACTCGGGCAGCTAAAACAGGTGTCATTAAAAATAAAGCTGAATTTTTACAAAGTGTGATTGAGAGAGAACTTCAAATGCCGACACATATCGGCAAAAAAGTTGCAGTCCCACACGGGCGGGTAAAGAGTGAGAAAGAAAATATTATCGTTATTTTTGCGCGGCTTTCTGAAGAGATAATCTATGAAGAGAAAACCGGAGAGAAGGTAAAATTTGTTTTCTTGGTGTCAACGGGAACAAATGAGAAAGAATATTTGACTGCCTTACGAATGATCGCTAAAAATATTCAGGATGATGCAATCTATAAAAGGCTCTTAGCTGCGCAAAATCAATCGGAAGTCCATCACATTTTTTCAGAATTAAAGATCACGAATAAATCGTAATCGATTTATTCGTGATTAGTTACTGCATCGATAATTGCACCACCGACAAGATCGTCCCCTTCGTAAAAAACAACCGATTGCCCCGGAGTAATCGCACGTTTTGGACTCTCAAAATCAATTTTGATCCGTCCATCACCATTTCCGGTACCGTCAATTTGAGTTACAAGAGCATTTTCATCGGTATCTTTATATCGAATTTTTACGGTTAAGTTTTTACCGTCAAACAAATTATCGTATTTGATAAGATTAAGTTTGGAGGCAAACAATTGGGTGTGAAATAATTCTTTTTCATATCCTACGTTGATCTTGTTCTCTTTGTAATCGATCGAAGTAACATACAGCGGATCCGGATGAGCAATGCCAAGTCCTTTTCTTTGGCCAACAGTATAGAAAGGGAAACCATTATGCTCGCCGATCTTTTCGTTATTCAACACAACCTCACCGCTCGATAAATCGTTTTCAAGTGTCGGCAATTTATGTTTAAGAAACCGTTCGTAATTATTATCCGTAATGAAACAAATCTCAAAACTTTCCCCTTTTGCCGCAGTGCGGAGATTATACTTAACGGCAAGTTCACGTACTTCTTCTTTAGTATAATTTGCTAATGGAAATAAAGTTCGGCTTAAAGATTCTTGTGTTACATTCCACAACATATACGATTGATCTTTCTTCTCATCTTTTCCCCGCTCTATTACATACCGATTTGTGGTCTCGTCAATACGCAATTTTGCGTAATGACCCATTGCGACATAATCTGCCCCCAGCTGCATACCCTTGCGAAGTAATTCTTCCCATTTGATTTTTCGATTACAGATAACACACGGGTTTGGTGTACGACCGTGCATATATTCATCAATAAAATTATCGATCACTTCTTTGCCGAACACTTCAGAAAAATCCATCACATAGTGTGGAAATCCTAACTTTGCAGCAATAATTCTTGCATCATTGATCCCATCAAGAGAACAGCAGCTCTTGTCCCCTTCAATTGTTCCGCCAACATCATCATAATTGAAGGTTTTGATCGTGATACCGATAACATTATATCCCTGCTCTACCAACAGCGCTGCACAGACCGATGAATCAACACCGCCGGACATACCTAAGACAACGGTTTTATTTTTGTTTTGATTGTTCATTACCATAATTTACGAAATATTCGTCAGAACTCGAAATCCAACTGTAAAGCAATTTGATTATCTAGATTACCTTGAATCTCATCATCACCGCTTCCTAGAACTACTTCATCCAACTTTTTAGTCTCCGAATATTTGAATGAGAATTGAAATCTGTCAAAGAACTTGTATCCTGCAACGATATACCATCGAATTCCTTTTCCGTAAATAGGCGGGTTTGCAAAATTCCCTGCTACATCCGATTCGTATTGATATAATCGTGAATCGTATGAATGAGTATCAAAGATGATGCATCGAGCTTTTAAAGAAATTCCATTTTTATTGTTTTGGTATTTTCCTTCAACAAATGTCAGAAAACCATCCTCGTTATATCGTGAAGGTTTGTAGGATACTTTCACAAACTCAAACCGTTGCGAAAGAATAAAATGAGATGTGGCTTTGAATGTGTATGCAATGCGATAATTTGTTTGATTTCGTTCATCGTCAGCAAATAGAATTTCAGCCTGTGATTTGGATTTATTTCGAATTTGAAAAATAAAATCAAGCAGCTTAGAGATTGATTGCTGCATATTTACCATCAGATCTTTTCCAACGATGCCAAATCCATTGGACGTTGACCGAAGTGTATACTGATCAACATAAAAGTTGATGACTGATTTTTCATTTTGAATTTTTACTCCGAGATAATTTCCCAATTCTCCATCACCAATATTCTCTCGTTCTCCAAACGGGCGAGCAAAAGGACTTGTATAACCTTTAGTGTACGCTCGATGATGATAACTAATGGCAAATGATTTTGTAACCGGGAAAATAATGCCTAAAACTTTGCTGAATCGGTCACCATCGTTCGATGCTGCTTCGCCAAAGGTCACAAATCCTATAATCGGTATTTCCCACGACAGACTACCTGCAGAAATTGATGTTTTACCGGAAAGATCAAACAATGTTGGTTTAAGTTGTTTTTCATAACCAACATTGACAAAATTAAATGAAATAGTTTTTAATGCGTCAATTGATAAATCAATTTTACCGCCAACAACTTTCTCCAGTAACGAATTTCGTCGAGATAAATCATTTTCCGTTCGATAAATTCCAGAAGTATAAATACTTGAAGCAACACCGTTGGCGTCTATAGATGCCGGCAGTTTTCTCTCTGAATAAAAACCTGTCAGTATAATATTCTGGTAATTGAATTGAGCAGCAGATCCATAGAAATATCGATATTCATCAGTAGAGATACTTGGAGAGATCACGCTGCCTCGTTTTCGTATCTGCCCGGTAGCATCACTTCCTTTAGAAGTAGATATATTTTTTGCAAGTACAAGACCTTGACCTGCAGAGATATTATAATTGCCAACGATCATATTTTTTAGCAATGATATATTTTTGAACAAAAAATATCCAGCAACAAGACCATGTGAATAATCTTCACCGACATCTTTTTCTACCAATCCAGCAATTTCATAATTATCATTCGCTATTTTTATTCGTTGATATGTTCCATTTGGGTCACCAAGATATTTATTATTCTTGAAACCATCAGTAATTTGTAAACGACGCTCTAAACGAGTACGCGAGTTTATACTTGATGGTAAAAGATTAAAACCAATTGAATTTTCATCAAAAGTATCAATGGTAATAAATGGCAAAAGTTGTTCATACAAAACAGGTGTCATTAAAGAAACGGAACGAATCTGATCTATTGAAATAATCTTAACTGTATCGGTGAATAATATTATTGCTTCTGCAAGTAAAGGAGAAACAAATGGAAGTTTTACCAATTCACTATAAATTGGTTTTCCAATATTCACCGGATGTTCACGGAAATATTCAAGTTCATCACCATAGTTTTGTATATCCTGTTCATCGGAAACGTTATCCAGAATAGATTCGATCATCTCTTGTCCCGTAATTTGAAGTGTATCTTGCGAAAGCAACACTTTAGATGAACTGATGATAACGATGAATGTAGTAAATATTATTTTAATCATTACAAAACAATTAGAGAAACCTAATTTGAGAAGGTAATACCAAGTGAATGTGTTAGACCTAGTTCCGAATGTGTTGCTATTCCATAATCAATTATAAATGAAAATATGTTGATGCCTATTCCTCCGAATAATCGAGAATGTTCGTTCTGTGTGCCTGCGCGTAGTGTTAAATATTCAATCGGCGAGAATTCTATTCCTGCTCGACATCCTGTTGAATATCGAACATCATGAACTATATCTAATGTAACAGTTGTTCTTTCCAATAGTGAAAAAGACATACCTGTAATAATGATTTGAGGAATATCATCGTCTTCACCAAATGTTGAACGAGTTATATTATTAAACGACATACCGATATTCATATTGTCTGTTACAGAAATGATAGCACCTAAATCAACAACTACTCTGGTAGCAGATCCATATGATTGTATTGAAATGTGGTCAGCATGAAAACTCAAACCAATACCAAAAGATTCTGTAAACATAGTTGCAGTAGTAAGTGATAATTCTGTTTCACGGTATAACGAGAAACCAAACGAAGAGAATCCTGCGGCAAAATTAATTTTATCATAATTATTTATTGTTACCAATCCAAAATGTGAAAGCTGTGGCAGCTGAAACGGAGAGGGAGAATAAAATAATGAAGTATTAAAAGAAGTATTTTGAGCAATAGAAGCGGGATTCAACCAAACATTTCCTGTATTGAACAAAGAAGAGCCACTCAAACCTCTGCCAAACAAAGCAGTTGGCTGTGCCGTTCGTTCAAAACTCGCAGAAGAAAATTGTATTATGAGAAAGACTTGAATGAACGTATTGAAAACTTTATATTGATACATACTATACTTCGAAAGGTTTTAGAATGCTGAGATATCTATTTCTATTTTTTGCGGCTTCCTTGATCAGTTATTCACAAATTGAATGTGATGTAACAGTGAATCTTGATCAGATTACATCTGCAAAAGATCGTCTCCAAACTTTAGAGCGTGATTTAGAAAGCTACATAAATTCCCAAAAATGGTCAACTGATGATCTGGGAGGTGAAAAGATCAAATGCATAATTAACATTTTTATTACAGGTGCATCCGATCCTAATTCATATACAGCGCAAGTATTTATCGGAAGTTCAAGACCGATTTTTGTCGGGAAAAATCCTTCGGCAAAAAGTACTCCAATGGTTAGAGTTTTTGATGATAAATGGGAATTCACTTACGTGAGTGGTCAACCGTTATATCGTAATGATACACAATATGATCCATTGACTGATTTTCTCGATTTTTATATGTATTTGGTGCTTGGATTTGACTATGATTCATATCAAAAAACAACTGGTACACCGTACTTCAGAAAAGCATTTACGATCTGCAATCAGGCACCATCTAATGCAAAAGGTTGGGAACGTGGTTCAGGATCGACGTATGCAAAATATAATTTATTAGAAGAGATATTGAATCCAAATAATCAACTTTTTCGAGAAGGTTGGTACTCTTATCATTACCGAGGATTGGATCTATTAGCAACAAGACCAGATAAAGGATTTGAGAATATTCAAGCGATGTTAAACAACATAAAGAAGATCAAAGAAACATCAAATCCTCGTGCCATTCTATTCAAATCATTTTTTGACACAAAGTACGGTGAGCTTGCCGAAGTATTTAAAGGGTATAATAATAAAGAAGTGTTTCAGTTATTGATACAACTAGATCAGGCACACCAAACGGCATACGAAGAAGCGTCAAAAAAATAGAAAGATGTTTCTGACATCTTTCTATTTTATGTACACAATCGATATAATTATTCACTTCCCCATTCAACAACTTCCAATTGAACGGAGGCTGTTCCTGTTTTCAACATATCCAATTTTTCAGCAGCTCCGAGTGACAGATCCATAATTCTTTCCAATTTGAAAGGACCTCTGTCATTCACTCTGACAATACATGATTTTCCATTAACAAGATTTGTCACACGAACTTTAGTATTGAACGGAAACGAACGATGTGCAGCGGTTAGTTGGTGCATATCAAAAATCTCTCCGTTCGCAGTTTTTTTTCCATTAAAATCATGTGCGTAGTATGAAGCAAATCCGGTATAAGTAGTCGCTTTACCAGCAGAATTAACAGGAGCAGGTTTTGATGGATTGATCTTAGGTTCAGCGTATCGATCCTTAGTAAAACGAGGCGACGAAGCGCAGGATGAGAGTATTATCGTTATAAGTGAGAATAAAAAGAAATTCCAAACATTCTTTCTTCTCATAGAATATTTGGAATCTAAAATATTTTTTACTGCTACGTTAGAGATATTCATTCATCTGTTTACGTTTCAGATGATCAACAACTTCTTTAACATCCTGCGAAGCTCCTTTTTTGCAAATCAAAATTGCGTCCGGAGTGTTTATAACAATAAGATCCTCAACTCCTACAACAGCAACAATCTTATCGGATGTATGGATATAAGTATTCTTTGAATTTATTGAAATTATTTTTCCGTGGATAAAATTTCCCTGTTCATCCTTTGGTGAAATTCGTTGCACTTCATCCCATGAACCGAGATCATTCCATCCAAAATCACCTTTGACAGCATACACTCGTTGTGCCTTCTCCATAACACCATAATCAATTGATATTCCACGAATCAGTCCGTACGTCGTTTCGAGATTCTGTTCAAACAAAGGTGTACCGATTGAATGCTGCAGATTGATTAATTGTGTGTGAAGTTCAGGAAGGCTTTTGTGTATTTCATTTAAGATTGTATCGACACGCCAGACAAACATTCCGCTGTTCCAATAAAAATCCCCGCTTTCTAAAAATTTAACAGCAGTTGCATAATTTGGTTTCTCTGCAAATGTTTTTACTTCAAACACACCATCAACGTTCACCGGCTGCGTTTCTTCACTACGGTCTTTTACCTGAATGTATCCATATCCTGTTTCCGGATGAGTGGGATGAATTCCGATCGTGACAAGCCCTGATGTTATATGCGCAATCTGCGATGCAGTTTGAATTACTCGCAAGAATTCGGGTTCATTGGCAATAAGATGATCTGCAGGAAGAACAACCATAATTCCCTTCGGATCAATACGATGAATGAATAAGGCAGCAAGTCCGATACACGGCGCTGTATTTCTTCCTACCGGTTCTACAATGATATTCTCAACAGGAACATTGGGCAGTTGTTTAATAATGGCATTTTTTTGAAGTCTATTGGTTACAACAAAAACATTTTTTTCTTCAATCAAACCTTTTAAGCGTTTAATGGTATTTTGAATCATTGTTCCTTCACCAACAATCTCTAACAATTGTTTAGGTTTTTTTTCTCGGCTTCGAGGCCAAAAACGCGAACCGACACCGCCGGCCATAACCACTGCATATACAGGTAAATGTTGTTCCATATTATTTATTTAAAAGAAGTTCTTTAGGATCGTTAATATATTTTGTAATATTCTGTAAAACAGTGATCCCACCGCTAGATTGACGCATTGCATTCATTAATCTATCACCAATATCATAAATTGTTTCTGCAAAAAGGTCAGTTCGGATTTTTCCTTGTTCATCGGCGAAACCAATGAGACGGATCAATGCTTCATAAAAATCTTGGACTACAATATTGTTTGTACTTTTAGCTGTTTCACTTGCAGAACGTGCGGTAACCCGTACAACCGACATTGCGATTGCACGTTCATTTGATGATTTATTGGAAAAATCAATAGCACTTTGAGCAACACGCTGAGTTGCTTCCCACAAATCAGCATTCATTGCATCGGCAAGCGATGGTGATGATTCGTTTGGTGAAGATTCCGATGGTGCTGCCGTTAATGCCGATTCAAACGATTCCAGCATCGGTGTAGAAGTATCCCACATCGGTTCGGATATTTGCTGATTCATTTCATTCCCATCATTTTTGGGTATTACTAAATCTGTCGAAATATCATTATGTGAATATGAAGAACTGATAAATTCATCATCAGAGATTTGAATATCTTGGATGGGTCGAACTGGAGCTTCAAATGTTCTGGAAAAATCAGGCATATCAAACGGTTGATTAAGAAATGCCTCGAACAATTTTTCATTGAGAAGAAGAATATCACTTTCAAATTGTTCCGGTGAAAAAGAATTGTTTGATACTTTTGTTTTCTTCAGCAACCATTCCATCCCAAGAGCACATTTTGAAAACCCTTGAACATGAATTAACATATTCACTTCCTGTTCCGGTGATTGAGAATGCGAAAACTTACTAACAAGTTTTGTTAGTTTAGCACCATGGGAAGGAATAAGACTATCCACCAAACCACTGCTGGTTCTATCTAATACACGTAATAAATATTCTTCGTTACTTTGCATTGATATATTTTCTTGGAACTCTATGAGATACAGCGCAGGTCACTTCGTACGGAATAGTTCCAATACTATCTGAAATATCCCACGCGGAAATGCTTTTTGTTTTACTTTTTCCTAACACCACAATTTCATCTCCAACGTTAACTTTTGTATTACCGACATCGATCATTATTTGGTCCATACAAATAGTACCAACAACCGGATATTTTTTCCCATTGATCAAAACCGATGATTTATTAGTTAATGTACGAAAATATCCATCAGCATATCCAATAGTAATACTCGCAATAGTTGTTTTTTTCTTAGTAAAAAACCGACGAGAATAGCTGACACTAATTCCTTTGGGAACAGTTTTGACAAACCCAATTTTTGCTTTGATGGTCATAACAGGATTTATTGCAACACTTGTTGTTGTTTCGTGTGATGGAGTGTAACCGTACATCATAATACCGGCACGTACCATGTCAAAATATGATTCCGGCATTTGCAGGATTGCACCGCTGTTTGCGCAATGAACCAATGGGATATGTATTCCAACCAATTCCAGCTGAATAACGATTAGTTGAAATATTCTTAATTGATGCCTTGCATAAGAAAGATCCTTTTCATCTGAAGAAGCAAAATGTGTATAGATCCCTTTTATAAAAATATTGGACATCCGGGAAATCGATCTAACAATATTGAAAGCTCCGTTGACTGAAACTCCAATTCTTCCCATTCCTGTATCAATCTTAATATGGATTGGAACCTTTTTCCCTTTTTTTCTCGCGATCGTATTTAATCGTTTTGCAATTTCAATATCACAAATTGTTGCTTCAAGATCGTATTCCACAAATAGATCTAATTGATCATGATTTGGCGCTGTGAACACATGAATTGGAGTCTGAATGTTCTCATTCCGTAATTCAATTCCCTCTTCAACCAAAGCGACACCAAAATATTCTGCAGTTTTATTTTTAATAATCGATTGAGCAACCGGGATGGCACCATGTCCGTATGCATTCGCTTTGACAACAGCCATGATTAAGGGATGTCGACCAATTTTCTTCCGAATATTTTTCAGATTTGTATTTAAAATACGAAGATCAATTTCAGCAAATGTGGGACGCATGATTAATGATTATAAAAATACGATTGATTGTGAAAAAAATAGCCCACGGAAGAACATCTTCGGTAGGCTATAATGTAGCGTGTCCATTTATTTTTTTGAAGCGATCTTCAATCGATTGATAGACCGATATAATGCAACACGAGCACGATCCTGATCAAGTGATTTATCCTTTGATGCCAATCGTTCATCTGCACGCTTTTTCGATTTTTCTGCACGTGCAATATTGATCTCATCAGATCGTTCAGCAGACTCAGTGAGCAAAATGACTTTATTGGATTTCACTTCAACAAAACCGCTACTGACTGCAAATAGTAATTTTGAACCGTTTGTTTCAATTATTTTTACTTCACCGACTCCGACTGCAGAAAGCAACGGGGCATGATTAAATAATACTTGAAAATTTCCCACAACACCTGGTGCAGTAAAACTTTGCACGTCGCCGGAATACACAGTTCTCGCAGGAGTTACAATATCCAATTGAAAGTTTTTATTTGCCATAGATACTATGCCGCCTGCAATACTTTTGCTTTTTCAAACACTTCTTCAATTCCCCCGCACATTAAAAATGCTTGTTCCGGTAGTTGGTCGCATTCGCCATCCACGATCATCTTGAATCCTTTGATCGTATCTTCCAGTTTAACATAGCGCCCGGGTATACCGGTGAATTGTTCTGCAACGTGGAACGGTTGAGATAAGAATCGTTGTAGCTTGCGTGCTCTTGAAACAGTTACTTTGTCTTCGTCCGAAAGTTCATCCATTCCAAGAATATTGATGATATCTTGAAGATCTTTGTATTGTTGAAGAATTACTTTTACAGATTTTGCAACATCGTAATGATGCTGACCAACAATCAATGGATCCATTATTCGTGATGTTGAATCAAGAGGATCAACTGCAGGATAGATACCAAGTTCAGAAATTTGACGGCTCAACACTGTTGTTGCATCCAAATGAGAGAATGCAGCAGCCGGCGCAGGATCTGTCAAGTCATCCGCTGGAACATAGATCGCTTGCACAGAAGTAATCGATCCTTTGCGAGTTGAAGTGATACGCTCTTGTAGTGCACCCATTTCAGTTGCAAGTGTCGGCTGATAGCCTACTGCAGATGGCATACGACCGAGCAATGCAGACACTTCAGAACCAGCTTGTGTAAAGCGGAAAATATTATCGATGAATAGCAAAACATCTTTCCCTTCATCATCACGGAAGTATTCCGCAATCGACAATCCTGTTAACGCAACACGAAGACGAGCACCAGGAGGTTCATTCATTTGACCAAACACGAGTGCAGTTTTTGCAAGTACTCCTGATTCTTTCATTTCAAGCCATAGATCGTTTCCTTCGCGTGTACGCTCACCGACACCGGCAAAGACAGAATATCCGCCGTGCTCAGCTGCAATGTTTCGGATCAATTCCTGAATCAGAACAGTCTTCCCAACTCCAGCTCCGCCAAACAAACCAGTTTTTCCACCTTTGGTGTACGGTTCTAGTAGATCAACAACTTTAATTCCAGTTTCAAACATTTCTTTTTGTGTGGAAAGATCTTCAAATCGTGGTGCGGGACGATGAATAGGATATTTCGTTACACCAATAATCTCACCAAGTCCGTCGATTCCATTGCCGATGACATTGATCAAACGACCAAGCGTATTCGGACCAACAGGAATTGAAATTGGGCTTCCTGTATCGATTGCTTTCATTCCGCGAACTAGACCGTCTGTTGAATCCATTGCAATTGTACGAACGCGATTTTCTCCAAGATGCTGTTGAACTTCAAGTGTTAGTTCTTCCTTCACACCTTCAATATTTGTACGTGGAACTTTGATTGCGTTTAAAATTGTTGGAGGTGTTCCATCAGAAAAATCAATATCAACAACAGGTCCGATAACCTGAACAATTGTACCTTCGTTCATTGTATACCTTTCACATTTTCAGATTGTTTGTAATTTGCTTTAAAAGTGTAGTAAAATATAGAGATTTGAGAAGATAATCAATGTAAAACTTTAGAAATATTTTATTTCTGCATTAGATTGTTGTCAATTTATGATGATTTGAACTTCTTTCTTATAGAATCAATAATAATTTTTCCGTGAAGTCGTCCATTTTCAATAAAAATTGAATTATTATTATTCCCTGCTATTATCGAACCGGCTACATATAATCCTGCCACATTTGTTTCAAATGTTTCACTATTTTTATGAGGGGTTAATTCGGCTTTGTCCAATTCAATACCGCAAGAACGGATTAAATCATAATTTGGATGATACCCGGTCAGTGCAAAAATAAAATCATTTTTTATTTCGAAATTGATATTGTTTGCACTACTCAGGACTACAGAATTTTCTTTAATCTCTAAAACGTTGGTATTGAAGAATACTTTTATCGCACCTTCCCTGAGCCTGTTTTCAATATCCGGTTTGATCCAATATTTAATATTATCCGAAAGTGAACTTCCGCGGTGAACAAGAGTAACGTGTGCGCCATGACGATACAATTCAAGTGCAGCGATCGCAGAAGAATTTTTTGCTCCTATTACGAGAACTTGTTGTTGATAAAAAGAGTAAGGTTCATCATAATAATGTGAAACTTTAGCAAGTGACTCTCCGGGGATATTCAAATAATTTGGATTGTCATAATATCCTGTAGCAAGAACAACTGTCTTCGTCTCATAATTAGATCTTGCAGTTCGGATTAAAAAATTATTTTCATTTTTTTGAATTGAAGTCACCGTTTCAAAGAAATTACATTTTAGTTTATAGAAATCTGCTACTCGAGTGTAATATTCTAAACCTTCAGCACGAACTGGTCGCATTTGTGCTGATGTAAAAGGTAGTCCACCAATTTCCAAAAGTTCCGGAGTAGAGAAGAACGACATTTCTGCAGGAAAATTTTGGATTGAATTAACAATTCCTCCTTTTTCGATCAGCAGATAGTTCAATTCATTTTTTTGCGCCTCAATTGCAACAGAAAGTCCTGAAGGTCCCGCTCCAATAATTATAATGTCAATCATAATCATTTATCGATATCATTAAATAAAAAAGATCCGCCAATAAAACGACGGATCTACTATTTGTAGTACTAATATAAACATTTATCAGCACAGTTCAATTTCTTGGAAGGTTATACTTTTTTATCCTGTCGTAAAGCGTTGAACGATCTACCCCAAGGATTGTAGATGCTTCCTTGATATTGCCATGTGTCCGTTGAAGCGTTGCTGTGATCGCTTGATTCTCGATCTCTTCCAGTGTTAACTCCGTTGGAACAGACCATTGTTTTTTTTCATTACCATGGTTATTGAGAAAAATAAAATCATCTTCCGTCAAGACTTTGGTTTTGCATGTCACAATTGCTCGTTCGACTGCATTTTCCAATTCACGAACATTGCCGGGCCAGTTATGATTCAGCAATATTTTTAACGCTTCTTCTGAGATATCATTCACTTCTCTTCCCAACTCCGGACCGATATGTTCGATAAAATTATGAACAAGTAATGGAATATCCTCTTTACGATCACGGAGTGAAGGAAGATGGATATTAATCACGTTTAATCTATAAAATAGATCGTCGCGGAAAATCCCTTGATGTACAGCATCTTCGAGATCCTTGTTCGTTGCGGCGATAACACGAACATCAACATTGATTTGTTCTGAACCGCCCACTCGATAAAAGTTTCTTTCCTGCAATATTCGCAGCAAATTCAATTGAAGTTTTGGAGAGATGTCACCAATCTCATCAAGAAAAATCGTTCCACCCTCAGCGATCTCGAATTTTCCTTTCTTTTGTCCTGTGGCACCGGTAAAGGATCCTTTCTCATGACCAAATAATTCTGATTCCAGCAATGATTCAGTCAATGCCGCGCATGAGACTCCTATAAATGGTTTGGTTGATCTATCACCGGAAAAGTGAATGGCTCGCGCGATCAATTCTTTTCCAGTTCCGCTTTCACCTTGTATCATTACAGTACTGCGTAAACTTGCCACCTCTTTAATCAAACCAAAAATTTCCATCATCTTCGGATTCTTACTGATAATATCACAGAAACTATATTGTTTTGTCAATTTCTTTCTAAGGATAGTATTTTCCCTTTGCAAATTCTTAACCTTAATGATGCGGCTTACCAATAACGAAATCTCTTCAGGATTGCACGGTTTGACAATGTACTCTTGCGCTCCTTCTTTCATTGCGGTGATCGCAGTATCTACTGTTGCATAAGCTGTAACGATAATGATCGACGCATCCGGTTGAATTTTTCGAATTTCCATCATCGTTTCGATTCCGTCATACCCACCGGGCATCTTGAGGTCGATAAAATAAATCGCATATTCTTTCATTTTCGTCTTTTCGATCGCTTCCTTCCCGGATTCAGCTGTATCAACAGAGTATCCATCTTCGCGCAGCCACGCCGCAAGCGATTCACGCATAACTTCTTCGTCGTCAACTACCATTATATTCCATAATTTTTTCATCGTTAGATCTCCATGCCGTTACCACGGCGTATATGTTTAGTGATTTCTTCGAAGAGTATAGAACAGTTAGTGCATAACTCTTCAGTTTTTTTGTCAACTTGTTGAATCGTGTTCGATAAAGACATTGCACATCGAGTATCAGAACAGTGAATCAACCCGAATGTATGCCCGAGTTCATGCACAGCTTCTTTCATAACACGATAAAGAAAAAGATTTTTATTTTCCGGAAGATGATAAAAGTTTTGATGTAAACGTGCCAATGAAATTACAGCAACAGGTCCATTCAACTGTGCATGACCGAATACAAAACTTAACATTGGTATAAAAAGATCACAATTTGTAATTCCTAACACTTTTACTGCATCCTTTGGGACTCGACGAATGAGATCTTTGAGAAACGGTGTTGAATTGTATTGTTCAGTTTTTGGATCAAATGCAGATAATGGATCTGCTATATTTGACATTCGCTTCACTTCGTATCCAAATATCTGCCAATTACAAATTTCGAGCGTTGCCATCACTTCCTCATCTATTATTCCAAACGGAGCAAGATAAATCGCTTTCACGCAATTGTTCCTGTTTTTTCAATTTCAGTTTGCACCATTGTTTTCGTCTCATTAAACGGTAATGTCACGATAAATGTTGTTCCTTTGCTAAGTTCACTTTTTACATCAATATCTCCTTTGTGTGCTTCAATAATACCAAAGACAACGGCAAGTCCAAGACCAACCCCTTTCCCTTCACCTTTTGTAGTGAAAAATGGATTGAATATCTTTGAAAGATTTTCCTCTGAAATCCCATCTCCATTATCCGATACTAATAACAATAATTGATCTTGATTGACATGGACTTTAGTTTTAACAATGACTTTTCCATTTGATTTTCCTTGTGCTGCTTCTGCTCCATTCAAAATTAGATTGATTACCACTTGCTGCATTTGGGAGCCATCGCAATGAACTGTTGGAAGATCCGATTGAAGATCTAATTCGATCAAAACAGCAGATAATTTTAATTTATGTTCCAACAGACTAACTGTCGATTTGATCATTGAGTTAAAATCGATTTTTGAACGAAATGGTTTTGAACGACGAGAGAATGCAAGCAAATCTTGTACGATCCTACCAACTCGTGTTGTCTCATTCACTACCTGAGTAAGATATTTTCGAAATTCTTCTACACGTTCTTTTGGAACTCCCTCTTCTTTCATAATTCTCTGCATCAGCATCGCTAGGTTGAGAACCCCGGAGATCGGATTATTGATTTCGTGTGCTACACTGGCTGATAATTGGCCGAGCGATGAAAGTCGATCGCTATGCAATAATTTTTGATGGACGACTTTCAATTGATCGGTACGTTCACGGATCTTCATTTCAAGACCTTCGGTGAATTGATTGATCTCTTCCAATGCAGATTTCAACCGGACACGCATAATATCAAATGATCGTGCCAATTCTCCTAATTCTTCACTTGACTCAATGACAATCGGTTTGTCCAATTGCATTTCGCTGACTAAATGTGTCCCTGCTATCAAATGTTGGATTGGCGCATCAATGAAGTGCTTGGTGAAATAAATGATAAATAAACTCATGACAATCACTATTGAAAAAGATATCAAGATAACACGCAGTTGCAGTTGGGCCATTTCTTCATCCACTATTTCGAGTGTCATCGAAACATCGAGAACACCAAGAACATTCTGAGAAGTAGGATGAGCATGACAATCAGCTTCCGTACAAGAGGGTTCATTATAAATTGGAGTTATCATTGAAAGTGTTCGATGTTTATCAGGAGTTGAATACACCCGTGCCCGAGTTGGAAAATCCACTTTTACTAAAGGTTGTTCAGCAGAATGGCACATAAAACATGCTTCGGCGTATTTGTCGACAACTCCAGTATCCGATTTAACCGTTGAGAACATTATTCTTCCTTCTTTATTAAAAATCCGGATTCTCGTAATTCCCTGTTTTAGAGCAATCGTTTCCATAGTTTGATATGCTGATTCACGTTGATCTGCAAGCATTGCATGCCAGGTAGCACTAGAAATACTTCCTGACAATTGATCGGCTCCAAGCATCATCGCTTCGAGTAGTTGTTTTTCTTGTGTTTTGACGTGGATGTAACTCGAAATGATTCCAACTATTGTCATGATAACTGTAAACGAGAGAATTAATTTCTGTGAAATCTTTTTCGGAGGAAGTCGTAATGCTTTTTGTTTGAGGTTCATAGATGCACTTTCATACAATAATCTTCTGTTTATTATTGCATCATTCGTGCCATGATTTATCGACAGATTTTTTTAGTAAACATTCATATTTAATTAAATTTGACACATTCTTTTAGTTTTCAGTCGCTTGACTTAATTAACTACCATTTTGTTCGTTGAATTTTTCTACTCTATTAATTTTGAAAAATCGACTTACTATAAAAACTGAAAAACCGTCATTGAACATTCACAATTGATTCAACCAAAAAATAACTATCGTGTTGATTATTCCTACATATCGTGGAGGAATTTCCCACATACAAGAAACATATTCAAAAGATAAAAAAATGATTGTATTTACTCTAACTCATTGTTTTTTATACACTTACAAAACAATTTTAATTGCGGCACAGCGTTTGTCATGTATATGAGCGAAATACTTCTTTACGTATAAAGAAAAACCAACAAACATTAATAATAAGGAGACATGTCATGTTTAACTCAATGGATTCAGAAACACTTTGGTTAACACTCACGAACGTGAGTTTAGGAATTGTAGCATTAGTATGCATCATCGCTGTAGGTGTCGTAATGACAAAAGAAATTCTTGGTGTTGTCCGTAGTAAAGTACGAATACCTCAACTTCAGGATGATCATTCATTTATGCTTCGCGACCTTGGCATTACAATGGCTGATGGCGGCAAACGCTTAGATAAAAATGAGAATGCCGAGCAACATAATTTCGATAATGACGGTAAAAACATTCAACGTTCTGAAAATTAATTTAGAACTTTTGGAACGAGAGGTATACAATGCGATGTCCATTTATACGAGAAGCACAGGTCAAATTCTGTCGCGCTTCGGTATATAAAAAAATGATCGTGCGACTCGCAGAACAGCCGGAAAATGAACGGTGCTCATCTCGAGAATATGTCAATTGTCCAGCAGTAAAACAGCATTTGGAAGATCACCCCAGCATCGATCATTGCCCTTTTCTCAATGAATCTCTTGTTCAATATTGCAGTGCAGCTGCAGTAACGAAATACATTCCATATAGCGAATCAGCAAATTCTCAATGTGGAATCGATAGTCACAAGTATTGTGAATTATTTCTTGGGCTATCCCAATCTTCTGAACCTCTCACTGAATCTGAAACCCGAGATTTCTGTATTAACGGTATCCATCAATATGTGGACGATGTAAAGATTCCAGGAAATCTTTTCTTTTCACCTAACCATATGTGGATGGATGTAGGAAATGACGGCATTTGTCATATTGGTGTCGATGCATTTATGACAAAGGTGTTGGGATCGGTCGATCACATCACTTTTGTTACGACCAAGGGATTTCACCGTCCAACGGTTTCATTCTCGGTTAAAGGTGTTGATATGCAATTTGTTTTTCCATTGCGTTTAAACATCATTCGAGCAAATACATACTTACGCACAAATCCGGAAAAGATATTTACCGATCCGTACACAATAGGGTGGTTATTTGAAGCGACCGCTGAAAAAACCAAACAGCGCAACAATCAATTCGAAGGATTACTTTCTGGAATCGATTCGTATACGTGGATGAAACAAGAAATGGAACGTATGACATCACTCGCACACAAAATTTCATCTCAACCTGACATGCGAGGAGCAATTTTAATGGCAGATGGTGGAAGTTTCCAATCCGGATTTGCTCAACAATTATTAAGAGAAGAACTGCTGAAACTCCACAACGACTTTTTTTCACCATTAGCTGTCTGGGATACTCGACAATGAAATCAAAGATCATTTTTATTACAGGCATATTATTCGGATTGATCATTGGATGGTATGTCTTTCCGTTTGCATTATATCAAAGAAATGAACAGCCGATACAATTCAGTCATTTGTCTCACACAGGCGAAAAAGGAGGAATGGCTTGCGAAGATTGTCAT
The DNA here is from genome assembly GCA_964355925.1 of uncultured Chitinophagaceae bacterium. Lineage (GTDB taxonomy): Bacteria > Bacteroidota > Ignavibacteria > UBA10030 > UBA8401 > UBA8401. The sequence goes on along the minus strand of CAYHFN010000004.1, from coordinate 96,632 downwards.
TCAACCAATGAGAACGGTCGCTTCCAAGGAATTCCAGCGGTAGCAAAATGTTCTGAATGTCATTCAGTCCCACTTGGAACGACTGAGAACGAAAAACGGCTAGTTGAAGAATTTATTACGCCGAACAAAGAGATTCCTTGGCTTGTGTATTCACGTCAACCGGATAATGCGTTTTTCTCACACTCGCCGCATGTGAAACTCGGTGAAATGAAATGCGAAGATTGCCACGGTCCCCATGGTAGTTCCGAATTCTTAAAAACCCATCAGACAAACAGAATTTCAGGTTACAGTAGAGATATTTGGGGTGCAAATATTTCCGGTATTTCTTCGGTTAAATGGGAAGGTATGAAAATGGATAAATGCGTTCGCTGCCACGAGAAAAATGGTCGACGTGATGGATGCGTTGCATGCCACAAGTAGTTAAAATGATTGAGTTCTCCATTAAAGTGGATTCATATAAATCGAATTGAAAGAATTTTATGTCGAAAACAATTACACGAAGAGATATTCTCAAATTCACTGGCGGTGGAATTCTTGGGATCATGTTCTCCCCACTCCCGTGGAAACTGCTCGATGATTCTTCGATCTGGACACAAAACTGGTCACTTATTCCTAAACTTTCACATGGACCAACAACCTCTGCCTTTTCTCATTGCACATTATGTAACGGTGGGTGCGCAATAAAGGCCCAATGTGTTTCGGGGATACCATATTACCTAAGTGGTGTACAAAATCATCCTCTCACCAATGGAACAATTTGCACTCAAGGATTAGCAAGTCACCACATGGCTCATCATCCTTTGCGCATCGTCCATCCTCACAAGTTTGTCGGAAAATCCGGCAACAGTAAAATGGTTGCTGTTTCATATAAGGAATCCATTGATGAAATTGCAAGTCATATTAAAAATGCAAAAGGATCAATTGCGATTCTTGATCAGCAACCAAACAGAGTAATTTCAGAAGTCTATCGTGATTTCTTAAGTAAGACAAAAGACGGAAAGTATATAACGTCTCCTTCCCCTGAAGATGGGATGATCAATGCACTAAAAGAAATGATGAATCGATCAACCGAATCGTTCGGATTTGATTTTGAAAATACAAAATTGATCTTATCGTTTGGTGCTCCTCTGCTTGATGGTTGGGGAACTCCTGGACGAATGACGGCATTACGCAATTCAAAGAAAGTAAAGTTCATTCAAGTTGAGAGCCGATATTCACGAACTGCAATGCAATCCGACCAATGGATAGCATTGCAACCAGGAACTGAGAAAATTGTAGCATTAAATATTGCTTATGTCATAATTAATGACGGACTTATTTCTCATCAGAATCAAAGTTCAATTGTTGATTTTTCTAAATTCAAAAATACTTGTAAAGATTTCAATCCGAGTAAAACTTCTTCGATTACCGGCATCGATCCAACGACAATACAATTAATTGCACAAGAAGTTGCAAAATCAGAATCTGCAATAGTTCTGAGCAGTGCTGATCCGGGTGGTGGACCATTTGACCAAGAAACAGAAAAATCAATTGCAATTCTAAATCTTTTGATAGGCAATATTGGAAAAACCGGCGGTATTATTTTGCGAAATGAAATCCCAGGGGGCAAAACAGTTCATGTCCAAAATCAGTGGTCAGATATTCCTGATAATTCAATTAGTGTATTGATCGTTGATGGTGCCGATTCAGGTTATGCTCTTCCATGGTCATTGATTCAGAAAAAATTAGTTCAGGATAAAAATTTTGTTGTCTCTTTTTCTCCAATACTGAATGAAATCTCAGCTCATTCGGATTATCTCATTCCGTCTCCCGCATATTTAGAATCACTTACTGATGTTCCGACTTCAATTGGGAATAGCGTTTCAACATTTGCTCTCTCGATTCCTCTTCTCAAAAAACAGGATTTTACAAATGAACCGATCGATGTAATTAAAGAGATTGCATCGGGATCAAATATTTCGATTGAAATTCCACCAATTGAAGATTTAATTAAACAAAAATGTGAAGCGATACATTCACAGAAACGCGGATCGATTTACGTTTATTCAGATCAAAGTTCAGTTAATGTTAGTGATATTTCTTCGGTTGATGAACTTTGGACTAAACTAAAAGAAGGAGCTGTATGGATCGATGAACCATCCAAACAAACGACTCCCAAAAAAATTACTTTTGCTTTAACTTCAGGGTTATCCCAAGAGAATAAATCCGATAATTTTCAGTTGGTTGCCTACGGATGGCGTGGTGCTACGTCAACAGCGCAGGTCTCTCCTATTCTCAGTAAAGTATTTCAGGAAACGGAGCTTCGAAATGTCAATGGAGTTGTGTCGATTAATCCAACAACTGCACAACAACTTGGAATTATGCACAAAGACCAGGCAACACTTTCAACAAAGAATGGAGCGATGAAAGTATTGGTTAAGGTTGAATCAACTGTCCGACTCGGCATCATTGAAGCATCGATCGCTCCGCTCGTAAACGGAATCGAAACTCCAATGCATCCCAGTGGAAAGAATATTTTGAATCTCTGCGAAGTTACCAACAACGGAACGTGGAGAATAACTACAGCAAATCTACAGAAGGCGTAACCAATGGAAGCAACTATTGAAAAAAATCAGAAGTATGGAATGGTGATCGATCTCGATAAATGCAACGGATGCGGCGCTTGCGCTGTTGCTTGTGCAGTTGAGAACAATGTGCCACCGGCATTAGAAAAAATGAATAAACGCAACGGTCTTACATGGCTCAATATTTCTACTGTTTCAAATAATGAACAATTTCCAAAAAGTGAATCAGTATTCATCCCGATGATGTGCATGCAATGTGAAAAAGAAACTCCATGCATGACCGTATGCCCTCAAAATGCAGTTGATATCGACCCATCCACAGGAATTGTAGGACAAGTACCTCAACGATGTTTGGGATGTCGATATTGCATGACCGCTTGCCCGTATCACGCTCGCTACTTTAATTGGTGGGATCCGGAATGGACAGAAGGAATGAAACAACAATTAAATCCTGAAGTTGCTCCACGCATGCGAGGTGTTGTTGAGAAATGTAACTTTTGTCACGGACGATTGCATATGGCAAAACAAAAAGCAGCAGCAAACGGTAGTCGTGAGATTTCCCAGGAAGATTATCTTCCCGCATGTGTAGAATCCTGCCCGAATAAAGCCATCACGTTTGGGGATCTGAACGATGCGGCATCCAACGTTGGACAGTTATCAAAAAGTGACAACACATTTCGTTTCTTATCGCGTCTCGGTACAGAACCGAAGGTGTATTATCATTCAGAAAAAAAATGGGTTCGTGCAATGGCCGAAAAATCATTAACTCGCTCTCATCAGGAGGGATTCAATGGATAAGATACTAATCCCCAGAGGCTTACAACGAACGTCATTTGAAAATTTTTTGCTTTGGATAATCCCATGGTTTGCATTATTGTCTCTGGGCGTCTATGCAATTTATCTTTGTTTGGCTGAAGGTTTGTTCCATACAAATATGGACAACCGTTTTGCGTTTGGAATTTGGATATTCCTCGATCTAACCGTCATTGCACTTGGCGCGGGAGCATTTTTTACGGGCTTCCTACTTTACATACTTCACAGAAAAGAATTGAAAGCGGTAATCAATAGTGCGGTTGTGATCGGTTTGATTTGTTATAGCGGTGCAATACTTGTATTAGCGGTCGATGTTGGACAGCCAATGCGTGCGTGGTTCACGTTCTGGCATCCAAATACTCATTCGATGTTGACAGAAGTTACCTTTTGTCTCACCTGCTATCTGATCGTGTTAATGATCGAATATGTACCGATCGTTTTGAAGAATAGGCAATTGCGGCAGATCCCAAAATTTCTCGTGTTTGAATTTGAATTGCATAAACTAATGCCGGTGTTAGCCGGAATCGGAACGTTCCTTTCATTCTTTCATCAAGGTTCGCTTGGCGGACTGTTCGGTGTGCTGCGCGGAAGACCATTCGCATTTCGAGAAGAACTCGGGATATGGCCATCAACGTTTTTCCTGTTTGTAATTTCAGCGGCAGCCGCCGGACCAAGTTTTATTATGCTGACGACTTTGCTTGTCGAAAAAATTACAAGAAAAAAATTAGTAAAACCGGAAGTTTATAAATTTCTCGGTAAAGTTTCCGGTACGATGTTGATCGGATACGTTCTATTGAAATCGATCGATACACTCATCTGGATCAACAGTACTTCGCCCGGAAACGGTTTCCCTGCATTTGAATTCTATGCTACACAATCATTCGGCTCTTGGATACTATTTTCAGAAATTGTCATCCTTGGATTAATTCCTGCGTTGATTTTGCTCAGCAGTCGTTTACGAGAGAACAGAAAATTGTTATTCGGCGCGGGATTTTTAGTCTGCAGCGGAATCATGCTCAATCGATTTGTGATGACGATACAAACACTTGCACTTCCAACATTGCCGTTCGACGATTTTCTGACGTATTCACCAAGTTGGGAAGAAGTTGCTACATTTTTGTTTGTGATAGCATATGGCATGCTTCTTTATTCGTTTACATTCCGTTATGCTACACTCTTTCCGCAAGAACGAGAATTGTCGCCTTTGAATGGTGAACTTTCATTGCAAGAATTTGCTGAGAGCAGTAAACAAAAATCATCATGGCAGCCAAAGTTTGTTTCAAACTTGATCAGTAAATTTGCATCATCAAAATTATAACTAAAGTTTAATCGGAGCTAATTATGTTTCCTTGGGTATATGAATTTCACTGGACAGCATTCCACATTGCTTTTTTGTTAATATTTTTTACAATTTTCGCCGCTGTCTTAACGACCGTATTTGTAGCAGTGCGCAGAACACAACAAGCAGAAAAATTACAAAAAATTGAATCAATTCTATGGCATTCCGATTTTGAAGACCTTCCTCCAGCGGCGAGAGTTTGTAGACATGAATTAAATGGTGATGTTCAACATCGTATCTGCGATCAAGGGTTTGACTGCAGATTGTGTACTGTACATCCTTTGTTGGTGGCAAAACAGACCAAAATTCCTATGCTGCAATTTGAAGTGCAAGGATTCACGATGCCGCCGTATCGATTGTATCATCGCGGCCATATGTGGGTTCAGCAAGAGAAAGACGGAACATATAATGTTGGAATTGACGATTTCGGAACCAGGATCATCGGTAAACCGTATTCGGTTGAACTTCCTCCGGTTGGTTCACGATTGTCAGTCAACGGAAAAGGAATGTTGATTAAAAAAACAAATGCAAATATTCGAATTCTATCTCCCATTGACGGTGAAGTGATAGAACATGGTGATTCTGAAAAAGGATGGTACTTAAAAGTGAAAGCAGATAATCCGGAAAATGTTATGACTCATCTGTTAAAAGGTGATGAGATACCAAACTGGATCACACGGGAGATGGATCGGTTGCAGATATCATTTGCGACAAGCGGCGTCGGAGCTACTCTTGCTGACGGCGGCGAACTTACCTTTGATTTTCATAGGCATTATCCCAAAGCGGATTGGGATGGTATTCTTGGACAGATGTTTTTAGAAGCATAACTTCTATACATCAACGGTGCCTTGCTTCCAAACTCGCTTCAGATGCAAGGCATCGTTATTTTTCTACTCTACTTTGATGGTTTTAACAACAGGTCGTGAAAATCAAAACTAAAATCCGTCGCTGGCGAGACAGCTTTCATCTTCGCAAGTTCAATACTTCCGTTTGGATTCAACGAGAACGTAACAAACGCATCGGCACGCATTTCCGGATCGGTCCATCGCGCAATGAAAGTATTATATTGATAATGCTCTAAATATCCTCCAAGCGACGGCGTCGGAACCATTTGCATAAATAATTTCTCATTTTTCATTTCGATTGTAATCTCACCATACCAAGCATCAGAGTATTTCCCCGTATATTTTGCAAGGGGTAGCGATGGCTGTGAAAGCGAATCACGAGATGATGCAGTTTTTGCTTCTGCAATATTATTCAGCGAGTCGCCTCGCTCTTTCACAACTTTGTACGCTGTTATCCAATCATAATTTGTTCCTAAATAATGATCGAGTGCCCGATATCCAATTGAGTAGAATGCACCGCTAACTTCCTGATTTGTAAAAACAGCAACGCCTGCTCGTA
>CAYHFN010000004.1:0-90412 GCA_964355925.1 uncultured Chitinophagaceae bacterium | reverse complement strand
GAGTAGAATGCACCGCTAACTTCCTGATTTGTAAAAACAGCAACGCCTGCTCGTACCTCAGGGATAAATGCAACAAATGAAACGAATCCGCTTAAACCGCCGGTGTGCGAAACAAGTTTTTTACCACGATAGTCACGTATTCCAAATCCGCCACCATATCCCGAAAAATTAGACTGCAACGGTGATAGTTCCTTTGCCACTTTTGGAACCGGTAATGGAGTTACAACTGACCAGAGTTGACGTGCAGTTGCAGGGGTAAACAAACTTGTTCCATCAGGAAGTTTACCAGAATCGATCTGGCAGATCATCCATCGTGCAATATCGTCGGCATTCGTATTAATACTTGCTGCAGGATTGGTTTTATCACTGTCCGACGCAGCAACTGGTCGAACTACTTTGTTAATCTCACCATGGGGAGTTGCAACATTTCCTTTTTTTATCGCTTCCATGAATGTTAATGTGCTGTTGGTCATTCCAAGTTTAGAGAATATTCGGGTCCGAACAAATTCATTCCAGGGTAAACCGCTTACTGCTTCAACCACTTCCCCGGCGATGAGATAAAGAATATTATCATAAGCATACGTGCTGCGAAAACTGGTTGCAAGAGGAATATTCTTGAATCGCTTCACAACATCTTTTTGACTGTAAGTATTTGTCGGCCAGATGAGAAGATCTCCAGCGCCAAGACCCAGTCCGCTGCGATGCACCAGTAGATCAATAACTTTCATTTCTCTTGTTACATAAGGATCGGAAAGTTGGAACCATGGAAGGTGATCTACTACTCGATCATTCCATTTTAATTTTCCTTCATCCACTAATATACCGAGCGATGTTCCGATAAATGCTTTGGTATTTGAAGCAATACTAAAATTTGTTTTACTGTCTACTTTATCATTCGTCCCGATGGTTTTAACTCCATACCCCTTTGCAAGAACAACTTTTCCATCTTTTACAATGGCAACAGAAACACCGGGGACAGTAAATGTTTTCAGAACTTTTTCTACGTACACGTCGAAATCTTTTGGCAACTGTTGTGCGTTTACAAATGTGGTACACAGTAATATGGATATAGCAAAAATAAATAAGTGAATTCGTTTCATATAAATTTCCTTTGAATGTTTGTCTTTGTCATTACTCTAAAACTGGTCTCTTCATCGTATCCAATCCTTTTTCATCGATCAGTTGACGATAATTGAGAAGGCGATATTTTGAACTATGAATTAAGGATTGAAATTGTGGAGATAAGAGCGCATTCATTTCTGCCTGGCGATGTTTGCCCATGTTTTTTAGTCCAAACAGATTCAAATCTTCCATTGCATTCAGTTCGTCATTATCGATCCCGACGTGTATAACGAACAGTTTTGTTCCACTGGGTGTCATTTTTTTTGTATTTCCTAAAAGTGTATCCAATTTATTTTCAGTTGCTACGCCATATCCGTTCTCCACGTCAGCCTCATCAAAATAGCGTGAAATGGCAAGATGATATTCAGCTGCAAGTTTTTCGACAATTGCACGTGTCTCCAATGTTTGCATAGCTGCTCCCATATGATAATCCACATAATCGATCCGAACTCCGGAATGAACCGCTCGTTCGATCTGAGCACGCAATTCAGTTTCTATTTCCGAAAGTTTAGGATTGTTGCCATAGAGCAAAGCGCGTGACGGAAAAAAATATCCATTACTGTCAACAAGCGAAGGAACAACTGATCTTCCTGCAACAGGTCCCCATCGGTAATTCTTCCATTCCGCATTGAGCGTTAAATGGATACCAACTGAAACATTGGGATATTGTTTTAGCAAATCTACAGCCTCCTGATACCAAGCACAGGTAAACATCACCGATGCTGAGACTGGAAATCCTTTTTCCAATACTTGCTTCGCCGCCATATTTACGGAGTGACACATTCCCCAATCGTCGCAACGGATGAGGATTGGGATTTTTTCTTCTGTTGGTAGGATTAATTTCGGCTGTGCAATTGAAAAGAATGAGATAAAAAACAAAATAGTGTAGATGGGTTTCATATAATAAATCCTAAATTCCTGCAAATTTTTTAATCTGTACATAATATTTTACAATCGCTATTGCTTTGCTCTTACCAAAGGATAACAAATGCCCTAAAGCGGCACATATCAGTCGTTGTCCATTTCAATTCAATTAATTTCTTTTCATCTAAGAAACACGCATCAATGTAACTGTTTTCTATTCTTACTGCAATTGGTTATAAAGACAAATAACACTCTGATAGCGCGATTTTATTTTGTATTTTAGTAAGAACGACATCCCCTTGCCCCCTTCCCGCTCACACAGGCTATCGCACAAGGGGGAATTTCAGGAAAATTAAACACTAAATAAATTAATGGCTAAACCAATCAGTCCGGTGCTTATCGCCGCGCAAGACATTTCGATCCGTTTTGGTGAACAGGTCGTGCTGCAAGATGCATCGCTCAACATTCATCAAACAGACCGTATTGGGCTCATCGGAACAAACGGATCTGGGAAATCGACACTTATCAAGATCATTGCAGGAATCATTCCCCCTGATTCAGGAAACTTCTCCCGCAAACGTGAATTGATCACCGGATATCTTTCGCAGGATTTCACACTGGACGAATCAAAATCGGTCTTTGAGAATATCATGGATGGTGCTCACGATGTGATCGATATTCTCCGTGAATACGAATCACTTCCGTACGACTCCGAACGGAGGCACGTTTTAGAAGAACATATTCATCTGCTGGATGGATGGAATCTTGAGAACAGAGTTGAAGCAGCAATGCACTCATTGAATGTTCCGGATAAGAATCGAGACATTGCAACGCTCTCCGGCGGTGAAAAACGCCGTGTGGCATTATGCAAATCCATTATTGCGCGTCCGGATCTGCTTATTCTCGACGAACCAACAAACCATCTTGACACACAATCCATTGAATGGATGGAAGAATTTCTGGAAGATTACACCGGTGCTTGTTTGTTCGTGACGCACGATCGGTATTTTCTCGATTCAATCGCTAACAGGATCGTAGAACTTTCCAATGGAGTTTGTTATCCGCACGAAGGTAACTATACTGATTTTCTGATCGACAAAGCTGAACGTCAAGCACAATTGGCAAGCGAAGATAAAAAACGAAATAATTTTCTCCGACGGGAGTTGGAATGGGTGCGCCGAGGAGCAAAAGCACGCACGACAAAATCCAAAAGCAGATTAAAGAACTATTTTGAGGTTGCTGACAAAGAAGGATTTGAATTAGAGAAAGAGGTCAACCTGCTGATTCCCCCGCCACCAGGATTGGGATCTAAAATTTTGAATTTGAAACATGTAGGAATGGAACTTGGAGGAAGAAAATTATTCTCTCACGTTGATCTCCTTTTTGATAAAAAAAGAAAATTAGGAATCATCGGACGGAACGGACTAGGTAAAACAACACTCTTAAAAATTATTTTGGGTGAACTTGAAGCGACCGAAGGATTCACCGAACTTGGCGACCGTACACAGATCAATTACATAGATCAATCACGTATAGCACTGAATGACGAGAACACGGTGTTGAAGGAGATTGGTGAAGGAAATGATTGGATCATGTTCGGTGAGAATAAAACAACAGTTTGGAACTATTTGCGTCGATTCTTATTCGCCGATGACCGCATCAATACAAAAGTGGGAAAACTCTCCGGCGGTGAGCGAAGCAGATTACTGCTTGCAAAGATATTAAAGAATGGTGGAAACTTTCTCATTCTCGATGAGCCCACCAACGATCTCGATCTTCCTACACTTCGTGTGCTCGAAGAAGCACTTGTCGATTTTGATGGTTGTGTTATTGCGGTAAGTCACGATAGATATTTTTTGAACCGCGTATGCAACGGTATTCTTGCATTTGAAGGAGAAGGTAAAGTCCATTTTAGCGAAGGAAATTATGACTACTATTTGGAAAAGAGAAAAGCACGACTTGCCGCTGAAGTTGAAATTGAAAAACAGAAAAAATTAGATACGATTTCAAAACCAGAACCGAAAAAACTAAAATGGAAAGAAGCGAAAGAACTTGAGACGATCGAAGCAGATATCTTGAAAGCCGAGGAAGATGTTCACCGCGTTGAAGCACTTCTTGCCGCTGATGATTTTTATCAGAAGCATGGTGAGAAACTGGACGAATACACAAAAGAAATGAATGCCGGCAAAGAAAAAGTTGAACGATTGTATGCGCGATGGAATGAGTTGGAAGCGTTAAAAAAATAATTTGAAATCGTTTATTAGTTGTGGAGGCTTTCTAAATATAACTCCTCAACTTTTCTTCGAGCCCATGGAGTAGTTCGAAGGAATTTCAGACTGGATTGTATGCTTGGATTTTCATTGAAACATCTTATACGGATCATTACGCCTAACTCTTCCCAACCAAATTTATCAACCAAATGATTCAAAATCATTTCCAATGTAAGACCATGAAGCGGATTATTTAGTTGTTCTTTTCCCATACGGAAATACAGAAGAAATAAATCTTGAAATTATTTCACTCGTTTCACGACAACAATAGTCTTATCATCGGAATATTTGTTCTTTGCGCTATGTGCCTGCACATCGCCAACAATCATTCTTGCAATATGCTGTGGTTTTTCATTTCGATATTCGATCAGCTTTTCAGCCAATCGCTTTTCGGAATACTGTACTCCAAGATTATCCATCGCTTCAGAGACTCCATCCGTGTATAACAATAGAATATCCCCTTTCGCTAACATCAATCCTTCGCTTCTGTAATGCTGATCCGGGAAAGGACCAACAATATTTCCGGTTGCTTCAAGAGTTTCCGTTGTTCGTGTTTGTGTGCGATACACGATTGGACTGCAGTGTCCAGCATTCACGTACACGCAAAGCCCTTGTTTGTCATTCGTCACTTCTGCATAAAACAACGTCAAAAATCTGTCATCCGAAAATGCACGATGTACCAACGTATTAATATTTCGAATAAGGTTGCTGATTTTTGTTTGATAACTTGCACCCATCCGCAATGCGCCTGACACATACAGTGCTTGAACTGCGGCAGAGATTCCTTTGCTTGCAGCATCCCCAATAACAATACCAACTCTATCCTTTTCTTCACTGACGATATAATCAAAAAAATCACCACCAACAATCCTATCTGCCAATGAAATTCCAAACATTTCATAATTATGGAAAACAAGTTCGTGCTCAGGAAGGATGCTTCTTTGAATATCACGCGCTTTATCAAGATCTTTTTGTAACTGAGAAGATCGATATTCAATACTCCGATTCTTTAACATTGATGAAACTGCAATACTAATAATGTTCAGCGTCGGAGCAATCACATCATGATCAAGATCCGTATTAAATGAAAGGACATAACGATAAAGATCATTTCCTTTAACGTTAACAATTTCGCCAACGCCTGTAGCGGAGAATTTTTTAATACCTTTACTTTTCAGATATTCATTTGTTTCTTTTGTAACAATGGTGCGATGAGCAGCAAGTTGTTTGAAAACCCTATATTCTTCGATCTTCACGGAAAACTTCGGTTTGATTTTTTCTACTGCACCGGCTTGCGTAACAAGTTCATAAGCATTTTTTGTCGAATCCAGTTTCCATACCCTGCCTCCTTTGATCTCAATACGATCATTTGTTACAATTTGGTGAACAACATGAGAGAGCAGTTCCTCATTGGTGGCGAATTCCTTGCTATCAAAATTTTCAATTGTTTTATAGAGTGATCGTTGGTTCATTCATACTCACTTGATGAAATGTTTTCTTGTAAGATACAAAATAGTTATGTGAATTTGTGTGTTATTGATCCGTTATCATTTTTTTGATTTAATATCATGTAACACAAGAGATAATGTATCCATAGACATATTCACTTCGTGAAGAGATAATGCTAGAGAGATCAGCATCATTGCTAAACTAAAACCAAAAGCCCATTGCGCTGCACCATACAATCCAGCGAACTGAAGAAACATACACAATACACCGGCAAAGAAACTTGCCGTACCGAATGCCTGTGTATTCCGTATCACTTTTAATCTGTATCGCAAACTGATCAATTGTTGTTCAATTACATTTTCTTTTGAAATCTGATATTGTGCATGCAAATCACGAATCAATGCGGCAAGTGCTAGAAAACGATTGGTGTATGCAAGCAATAACAATGAGAGTGCGGGAAACAATAATGCAGGTGTTGTTAACGAAATATCCATATGAGAACCAATTCTATTAAACAGTCATGAATTTATATTAGGTGGAATATCGTAATTATAAGTTACTTTTGGGGAATAAATATTTTAATAGACCCATTTCTCCAGTTTAAGAACTGCATTCTTTAACTCTTTATCGATTGATTTGTAGTTCGGGCAATGCTTTTCAACAAGCATCCAATATTGTTTTGAGTGATTCATTTCTATTGTATGACACAATTCGTGAATGAACAGATATTCAACGAGATGCGGCGGAAGTAATACCAGCAAACGGTTGAGATTGATATTTTTCTTTACAGAACAACTTCCCCATCTTGTTCGTTGATTACGGATCATCACAGAATGATATGGAAGTCGATTCTCAAGACTTACTCTTCGAATCCACGGAAGCAGTATCTCTTTTCCTTGTTCCTGAAGCCATCTCTTCAGCAGTGTGAATCCGGCGTTCTTGTTCTGAGTATTGAGGAAAAGTGTTATCAAATTGTGATCAACAGTTAGAATATTCTTACGTTTAGAATGATATTGCACTGCAACCGAATATTCCAAGTTAATCGATCGAAAATGGATCTTCTCGGGTAAAACAAGAGGCAACGCTGAATGAATATTCCCCTGCTTCACTTTAGCAATTGCTCTTCGCAACCATTCTTCTTTTTCATTGATGATCTGCGGAATCTTAGAGACATCAAAACATCGGGGAACAACAATTACTACACCATGGCGGATAGTAACTGACAATCGAACAAAGCGTGCACGGGAACTTGTACGAATTGAATAATCGATCATCGTTTGATTATTTTATCCCGCGTTTTTTCTTTTCAACGATCACCTGGACATCCACAGGTTCGTTGCACACAGAACAGACATAACGTCGTGTTGTTTCATTAAAGTCCGGCTCACGCGTCTGTTTACAGTTTGGACATTTAATTTGGAGCGGTTTTTCTGATTGTTTTGACATTCATTTGCTTTAATCGTTAATAAATAAACATTGTTTATATGCATTTAATATACTGCTCTTTGTCAAAATATGTTTGTTAAATATTATAATTATTTCCGACCGAGAATTACTATTAAAACAAGTAACGAAAACGTCTAACTGATGTTACGAAAAGAGATAAAAGTGGTTTGACTCGGTCTACGAATCGTAGAACGCAGAAACAGTGGCAATCCTTTTTTAACATGCATTAACAAGGAGATACCATGCATGGTGCGATTTCCACTTGCTCACCATATCCATTTTTTTTTCTGCATAACTTCAGAATATTATAAAAATCTTAAAATGGAAATTCTTGAGGTGTTGCTTCTTGAGGTTCGAGACGTTTCTCTTCTCGCTTCTTTGCGGTCTGATGAACAGAATTTGGAGTAACATATATAGCTTTTCGTGGTGTAGTAGGACAGGCATGTTCGCACGCGCCGCAACCAATACAGTAATCGTTTTCAATCTGTGGAAGGAACAACTTCCCTTCGTACAGCACCATCTTTACTGCTTTGGTAGGACAATGCTCTGAACACGCTCCGCAATCTTTTTTCTTAATCTCAACAATACAATCTTCTTTTACAAAAGTAACTTTGCCGAGTTGAACAAGTTTTTTTTCCTGCTGAACTAATTTTTGAATTGCTCCGGTGGGACAAACTTCCCCGCAAATCGTACAATCATAATTACAGTAACTAACATTGTAATCCATTCTCGGTTGAAGGATTCCGGCAAATCCATATTCCAGGAACGACGGCTGCAATACGTGTGTTGGACAAGAGCTGATACAAAGATGGCAAGCGGTACAATAACTTTCAAAAAATTCTTGAGATCTTCCTCCGGGAGGAACAGTAGGTTTTGTTTTTGCATCACCATAACCTGAAGGTACTGGCAATGTTGCACCTGCAATCGTTCGTAATCCGGTCGAGTCTATTAGTAATGTTGAGAGAGACAGCAGGACAATTCTTCGATCACTATCTTCTTTATGTGTAGTTGTAGATAATGAACGTCGTTGAAACGTATATCCCATTCCATCAGTTGGACATGAACCAATACAATCAAAACATCCTACACAAGCGGCAAAATCAACAGTTTTTTTTTCACTGTCAATGCATTGTGCACGGCAGACACGTTCACATAATCCACAATCGATACATCCATGGTTTTGTATCGTAATTTTGAATAATGAAAAACGTGAAATCAAACTTAATATTCCACCGACAGGACAAAATAAGTTACAGAAGAGTCTTCCTCTCCATACCGTTAGACCAATGATCATAATAAGAAAGAACAAAGGGAAGGCAACATTCCATAGATTCAGTCCGTGCAATGTAATTTCTGCAACGCCGAACATATTTGTTGACTTGATAAGCATTGCAAATATATTATTAACGAAAATGATTGGCGGACGGACGAGCGATGAAAGCATTCTTCCATAATTGCTGAATGGTTCAAACAGATTAAGAAGAATTGCATTTCCGCCGATTGCTAAAAGAATTATTGCGGCAGTAAACGAATAATGAAAAATATAATTTGTTTTTTGGAAAGGAAAGATGCGATGTTTATATTTCTTTTTCCCGAACCATATAATTATATCTTGCAAAGTTCCGAGTGGACAGAGATGAGAACAATAAACTCTTCCAAAAAGTACTGTGAGGACAGAAACAAAAAACAAACCGAAAAACGCAATCCCAAATGATGAGATTGTTTTTATCATTGCCGGACCGAATTGCAAAACTAAGAGAGTAGAATTCCATGAAGGCGGAATACAATTTTTAATATCCAAAAATAGTGCGGTAACAACTACAAAACTAATCGATGAAATAATGATCCGTACTGTTCGCACCGTTGGTAATGTTCGTAAGACTCTCACGTTATAACGATATTCTTTTGATATTCAACTGATCGAGCTTTGCCCGTCCGACCTTTTGTTCTTCTGCAATTTGGATGTAGCGAACATCACTTGGTTCAATACCGAATAATTTTGCCCCTGCAGCATCAATCGTAACCATATCCGTTGAGATAAGAAGCGATTTCATTGTAACAACATCTTCCTGCGAAACACCACGCGGACCATTTCTCTTCATCACATAATATGCATCCATAATATTCAAGTCGGGCTTACGATACGATGCAAAGTCAGCAATACATTGATGAAGATCGTTCTTGTGCCACTCACCACGATTCCACACTACACCCATTAAATTCTTCATCGACATTGTTAATTTCGTTGAACCATGACTTTTAAGAATCGGTACATTAATAAAGACATCCGATTCTAAGATCAATTCGTGTACTTTCGCGCTCGTTAAATTCTTTGCACCTTTCACTGAAATAGGATGATAGTATCCTTCGGTATTACCCGGAACAATTTTTCCGCCGGCACTTTTCACTGCCGCTTCAATCCCGCTGTTTTTGTAACTTCGCTGCCAATTATCGCACGTATTATCGAACACAACAACTTCTTTCGCTCCGGCAAGAAAACAATGTTTTACAATTTCTTCTATTAATTTTGGATTGGTATTCCCTGCTCGCTCCGGTGTTACATCCCAACCAATATTTGGTTTCACAATAACTTTATTACCTTTTTTTACAAAATTGCCAAGACCACCAAGTGCCTCAATACCTTTTGTGAACATTACATCAGGTTCACCCCCTTTAATCGCAATTAGATCATAGGGTACAGATCCGGTTTGATTTGCATCCAAATAATATGGAGTTATCATATTTAATCCGGTGATGTTTGCTCCGGTCAATGCTGAAAACCCGATTCCATTTTTAAGAAACGATCTACGATCCATACAATTCTCCACACTGATTATTTTACAAAATTCGCAGTTGTTTGAGTTGCACTAATGAAGCAAAAAGAGAATTATTTCCGGTCAATTCAAACTTAAAAGCAAACGATGATTGGTTATATCCGAACTACTAAATGAGATTCTGATCTTACCATTAACAAATACACTGATCCAGAGATTAACACTTTATTACTATAGCAATCCAATTCAGTGAAGTATCTATTTCTGCAATAATGTAGGAAAAAGTTAATAAGACATCAATGTATTATCATTGAACTTTACCAAATTTGTTGAATAAAACAGACATTATTATCTGTTTTGAGAAATTGACTTGTCCCCCAAAAGATGATTCAATAAATATAGTGGAAGTCATCAAGAGTATTAGAATGTGTTGTAATATATTGCCCGGAATATCTTGAGAAGAAAACAGTTTTTTTTTCTTTAGTGAAGTTTTTGAAATCAGAGAGAATGAGAGGGGCTTCGTTTTATTTTTGTAGCCGGAGATTTTCTGATGCTTGCGACCGTCATTATCAGCCCATTGAAGGTACAAAAATGCTGACCGTGATAGCTTAAAAATAATAAAACCAGACTTCATAGCTTGCACTTTAGCTTGAAGTCCGTTCATTTTTACTGAAAAAGTGCCGAAATTTTGAGCTGGCAACGAGACTTCCCCGACCTTGCGGGTCGGGACTGCTCAGGCCCTTCGGGCCTTCGGAGGAACTCGTAACCCACCAAAAACAGCGAGTAAACACTCCATTAATACGGCGGGCAAGCCTGCTGATTGTTTCAAGTTAAAACTCAGAACCCGCGTTTCCGCGGGTTCTTTTCTTGGAGCTGGCAACGAGACTTGAACTCGTGACCTGCTGATTACGAATCAGCTGCTCTACCAACTGAGCTACGCCAGCGAAATGCAAAACATTGAAAATGAATCAAAATCGACAATTTTTCTTTTTGTTTAACCCATTTCAATTGTCAAAATTCAATTTTTTCCTCAATTTCTTCTTACGATTCTTCTTACAATTTAAATCGCTCGATTGCAGAAATTGTTCTTTAATATAAGATTATTCTATCCTTCTACAAAATGATTTCTTGCAAAATTATTTAATGAGAAGGTAATCGTGTAGGATCATTACTTCCAAATTTCTAAAGACGATCTTGATTTTTAACTTCGCATCTGATTTTTCTTCATTAATTTTACACAATAAGTATAAACTATAGTGCTTTGTTTTTATCGTTTTTTACCTGAAGCAATTCCGCGGCAATACTGACAGCAATTTCTTCTGCTGTTGCACTTCCGATTTCCATCCCGATCGGAGCAAATATTTTTTGCCCATTAAGAAGTTTCTGTTCAACGTCATTCAGCGAATTCTTTATTCTCGCGATCTTCGCTTCAACTCCCATAATACCAATATAGCGGAGATGAAGCGGTAATAATTGCTGTAACGCAATCGTATCCGAAACAACATTTGAAGTTACAATCGAGGCAAAAGTCTTTTCAGCTGACACAATATGCGAACCAAGTTCTGAATACGGTGCAATTATTTTTTTATCCGCAAAGGAATTTGTTTGCAACATCGGCAAGTCGTTTCGTTCATCATAGATGATTACGTAAAAATCAAGAGTTTCCATTATACGCGATAATGCATTACCAACATGTCCGCCGCCGATAATAAATACCGTAAACTCCGGTCCAATATTTTCTTCGTATATCCATTCGGTTGCCGAACTGCTTTGGAACTTTTTTTGATGAAAATTTTTTCCTTCAGAATAAGCAATTCCTTTTTCCGTTAATACAAATTTTGACGCTGTATTATTCATCGTTGCATTGTAAATCGCTGTAATAATCGGAATGTCCCTACTACTCAATGATAATGCACAATTGGTTTGCGAACCGGCGCATGAAAGTCCTGACGATTCTCCATGCGTTGCGTTTGGTGTATGCACCAAATATCGGATCTCACAAAGTTTATCTTTTGTTTTCAATCGCTTGGAATATTGTTCGATCATTCCATATTCCATGATCCCGCCACCGATTGTTCCATTGGTTTGTTTATCGGAAGTGAATGCAAGTTTAAATCCGCTTTTGCCCGGGGAACCTTTTACATGATCAACAACGGTCAATAGCACCACTTGTTGACCTATTATTAAATGATCAAGAATGAATTTCCAAAATATTTTATTTTTCATAGTTTAATTGAACCGCAAATACGTTAAACGCGCAGAGTTTTTTAGCTCTTTATTAAAATATTCTTTGCGTTCTTTGCGCCATTGCGGTGAATGATTCTTATTTAAACCACACTTGACTCATCGCATAATAGATTGCCATCACGCCAGAAAAAATTGAACTGGCGAGAAACCTGCGATGAAGTGAAACTTTGTTTTGTATAAGATAATTGATCGTTACGGTAAAAGGTATATTCATCGTAAAAGAATTGTAACTGATCCACAAAAGACTCCACGAAAGTTGGAACGTTTGACCGGAGAATATCTGAACAAATGCCAAATGTCGTGCAATCCAAAGTGGATTGAAATACAATAGAGCAAGTATTGTTCGGCGCACACTCGCTTTCATACCTTCCATCAAATGGGTGTGCGTGTTAATCCAATGAAAATAATTTGGAATTTCCAATGAATAGAGCGTGCCGCCAATGATTGCCATTCCTATCATACGCTGGAATGAAAACGAATGAAGCAGTAGCGCGGCAATTGCATCACCGGCAGCATAGATCAGCGCGCTCTGCAGCGCGTTGCGTTTACTGAAGTGTAGGAGCAAGTGTTCCAACCTCCTTATACAATAACGACAGCGCACGTTCCGGCGTCATTGGAGCAATTGGGGAATATGTTGTATTGGGACGGAATGCTTTAATTGCATTCAACAAAGCGAAATATGCACCAATTCCGTACATAAAAGGAGGTTCTCCGATTGCTTTTGAATTAAATGGAGCAAATGGATTTTCAGAGTTTTCGAGAAAGCTGATATTCATTTCCTTCGGAGCAAAATGAACATCGGGAACTTTGTATGTTGAAAGAGCATCAGTGATCAATTTGCCGTCACAATTATAGATGATCTCCTCCACCGTCATCCAGCCGATTCCTTGCATAATTGCACCTTCTGCCTGACTGAGATCGATGGAGGGCTGTAAACTTTTACCAACATCATGAACAACATTCACTTCATCAATCTCGTACGTTCCACGCAGACAATCAAGCGTTACTTCAAAAAGCGCGGTTCCAAACACATGATATGCAAATGGATGCCCTTTTGACAATGCACGATCAAAATGTAGCGATGGGGTTGAGTAAAAATATTGCGATGTTAAACTAATGCGGGCGTTATTTGCTGCCGATATTAATTTCGTCCATGTCCAATCCGTTTCTTTTCCATCATTGAAGATTTTCTCATCACGAATGATAATCTTTGTTGGATCGGATTGTTGCAACTGTTCTGACGCAAAAATTATTAATCGATCAAGAAGAACATTGCATGCTAATTGCGTTGCCATTCCATTCAGATCTGCACCGCTGCTTGCTGCTGTTGGCGATGTATTAGCAACGCGGGAGGTATTTGTCGATTCAAGCTTGATACGTTCGGAGTTGATGGAAAATATCCTTTGGGCGATAGAATGAATTTTCATATTCACTCCTTGTCCCATTTCGATCGCTGCAGTACTGATACCAACGCTGCCATCCGTATAAATATGAACAAGTGCACTCGCCTGATTCATCATGGTATTCGTAAATGAGATACCAAAACAGATCGGCATGAAAGCAAACCCTTTTTTCTTCCACTCGTTTGCGCTATTGAAATCATCCACTCTTTGTTTCACATCGTCAATTGAAATTTTTTGTTCAAGCGAATTCCAGCAAGGAACAGCCTGACAACGTTCCGTGATCTGTCCGTACGGAAATTCATTGCCATTCTTCAAAAGATTTTTCTTTTGTATGAATGACGGTTCCACATTCATTGTTTCGGCTGCTTTGAAAATCGCTGCTTCAGTCACAAATTTACCCTGTGGTCCGCCGAATCCGCGAAAGGCCGTGTTCGGAGGAAGGTTGGTTCGGCAGCTATACCCGATTGCTTTCACATTCGGTATGAAATAACTGTTCGTGCAATGAAACATAGTCCGCTGCAACACTGCGGGAGAGAGATCGGCAGCAGCGCCGCCATTTTGATAAAATGTTACTTCATACGCAAGGATCGTTCCATCACTCTTCAATCCAATTTTAAAATCCGATGAATATGGATGACGCTTTCCGGTCATTCTCATATCATCCTGACGGTGCAGAATCATTTTCACCGGGCGACGAAGTTTTGTTGCAGCAAGAGCACACATAACTGCCCACGGTGTTGCTTGGTCTTCTTTTCCGCCAAAACCACCGCCAAGACGCAGAACATCAACTTCAATTTTGTGCATGGGAATGTTGAGAACATTCGAAATTGTGCGTTGAACAGCGGTGGGACTTTGTGTTGATGAAACAACCTTCACGGCTCCCCCTTCAACAGGAATTGCAAAAGCTCCTTGCGTTTCCAGATACAAATGTTCTTGTCCGCCCGTTTCTGCTATTCCTTCAACAACAACATCACATTTCGACCATGTTGCATTAATATCACCAAGTTCAAACGTTATCGGCGGAATGAGTAATTCATTTTTTGAAAATGCTTCTCTCGGATCAGTAATAATAGGAAGTCTTTCGATCTCAACAACAATTTTTTCAGCGGCTGAGCGTGCGTGAAGAGCTGAATCTGCAACAACAACCGCAATTGGTTGACCGCTAAAATGAACATGTCCTTCAGCGAGGAGCGGTTCATCCGGAACGATTCCGCCGATCTGGTTTGCACCGGGAATATCCTTTGAAGTGAACACTGCAACAACACCACTCATTGCTTCTGCAGCAGAAAAATTGAATGAAATAATTTTTCCATGAGCAACGCGCGAATAATAAACATGGGCATATAATGTTCCTTCCGGAACCAAAAGATCATCAACAAATTGCGATTCACCTCGGACATGTTTTTCGGAATCAAAATTTTTCATTTAAATGATTCCTTTCTCACAACTCCGGGAAAACATTTCATGCAGTGTGCAATAATAAGTTGACGAAGCAGTAATCTCTTATACTCCGCACTGCCGCGCGCATCGCTGATTGGACTTATCTCTGTTTGTACAATCTCAAGTGCTTTATCAAGAATTTTGCTGTTCAGATTTTTGTCATTCAAATATTCTGAAGTTTTTGCCAGAAATATCGGTGTTGGTCCGACTCCTCCCGCAGATATCCCGCAATTCACAATGCGGTCGTTATTCAATTCAAATGCCATAGTTGTATTTACACTTGCAATGTCAAGATATTTACGGCGGGATACTTTTTCATAGCTCAATCGCGTATTAGGTTTTGGCTGCGGGAATGAAATTGATTCAATAAGTTCTGACTTCTTCTTATCGATCTGTTTGTAGCCTTTGTAGAATTGTCGAAGAAAAATTGTCCGCTGCGAACCGCCGTCTCGAAGCGTAAGAGAAGCGTTCAATGCGATTAATAAACAAGTCATATCACCGATTGGTGAAGCGTTGACGATATTTCCTGCAACGGTTGCTCGATTTCGAATTGGGGTTGAACCAAAAAGTTCAAGCTGTGTTTTCAATTCCGGAAAATATTTTGCAATAACAGGCGAAAGCCGGAACTCTTCAACTGTTGCTGTTCCCGGAATGTGAATCAAATTTTCATCTTCTGTAATGGGAATATGTTTCTGCCAAGAAGAAATACGTTTTGTTCTTTCAGCATGCATTGTAAAAGCTTTTTGCACGTAAAGATCGGTACCACCGGAAACAACATTCATATGCTCTTCTTCAATGTGAACATCCACTACCGGCGTAATATTTATTGATTCAAGGCGTTCCGGAATAGAAAGAAAGTATTCGGGAAGAATTTTTTGTTCAATGAGATGAGAGAGCGGTGTTCCAATCGTCTGCGGGTATTTCTTCAATCCGTCAACAATATGATGAATAGCTTTTTTGATCGGAGGATGTCCGGTGCATCGGCAAATATTTCCATCGACCGAATGAATTGCTTCCGAAGTTTTCAATTGCTTGTTGTTGATACAATAACCCGTTAACGATATTATGAAACCGGGTGTGCAGAAGCCGCATTGTGTTCCCCCATCTTCTACAAATGCATGCTGAATTGGGTTAAGTTCTTTTGGCTGATTGATACCTTCTATCGTGACAATGTGTTTGCCGTGAGCATCACCCAGCGGCATTAAACATGAGTTGACTGATTTGTAGACAACATCATTTTCATGCAGTTCGCCCACCAGAATAGTACATGCGCCGCAATCACCTTCCCTGCATCCTTCTTTTGTTCCCATGAGATGCTCATGCTGTCGGAGAAAATCAAGCACAACAATGCCGGGATTTGCAAGAACTTCAATCGCTTTATCGTTGATGATACATTCCAATATATTCATAGAACAAAGATACTCTTTCAAAATTGCATATACAAAAGCCTATATAATGACATCAGCAATTATTCATGAAGAGAATTACCGATATATTTTTGATAATCCTTTGGTGTATCGATATTAATAAGTACGCCTTCTTCTTCGGTTGGTACTTCACAAATATCAACTTTATGAGCTCGGACAACTTCTCTTAATCCAACATTGAGTGAGGCATTGTTTATTTCAGTAAATAGGTCCGCCGAGATAATGATTGGATGCCCTCGTTTCCCTTTGTATGTTGGAATTACAACTTTTTTATTTGCCACTTGAAATGATTCGAGCATTTTTTGAATAAGCGTTGCTGATATCATCGGATGATCAACAGGATAAATCAAAACTCCATCGCAGGAGATTTGCTCCAATACATTCAGACCTGCCATAATTGAAGAAAGCTGTCCTTGTTCCCAAGCTTCGTTGACAATTATTGTTCCCCTAAATGATGAGAGAGTTTCCCGAATTGTTTGTGATTCAAAACCAAGCACAACGACATTGTTTGTTAGACCAACAGATTCAACAGTTTCAATAATATGCTGGATAAAGGTTGTGTTTCCAATGTTGAGCAACGCTTTCGGTGTTCCCATTCTGCGGGAAGAACCTGCAGAGAGTATGATTGCCGATATTTTCATAGTCCTATTAACTACAAATAGCACAGAACGGATTTTTATAGATAATTTTTTTATCCCCGTTTCTTCTTTTCACTCCGTATTTAATGCTATTTCAATTCACTTAAATACGTTTTCGGGAATGCGGCATACCAGGCAGCAGCTTTCACTAACTGCTCAACAAGAATATGTTCTGTAGCCATATGCGCATAGATTTCATTTCCCGGACCAAAGCCGATACATTTAATTCCATGCATTCCCATCACCGCAACTCCGTTCGTACTGAACACCCAACGGCTCACAACCGGTTTTTCTCCGAACAATCCTTCAAATGCTTTTACACCGGTGTTAAGCACTGGATCGTTTTCAGGAAGAAGCCATGTAGGAAAATATTTTTGGGTCGGATAGGTAAGACCTTTCCAACTTGCAACAGCATAATCAAGCACAACAACTTCTGCACCCGCGGCTTTCACACTCGGCAGATCTTGAATTTCTTTTACAGCAGATTCAAGTGTATCGGTCGCTGCAAGACGGCGATCTAAATGAATTGTTGCAGAATCCGCAACCGCGCAAAGCGAAGGAGATGTTGAACGGAATTCAGCAATCGTTACCGTTCCTTTACCAAGGAATGGTTCGCCGCCAAGACGTTCATTCAATTTTTCTATGTCTTGAACAATGGGAGCCATTTTATAGACTGCATTCACGCCCCGTTCCGGCGCAGAACCGTGACACGAAATTCCTTTGGTGCGTACCTCTATTTCCATTCGTCCGCGGTGTCCGCGATAGACGGCAAGATTTGTCGGCTCGGTGATCACAACAACTTCAGGACGAAGTTTATCTTCTTTGATAATATACTGCCAGCACAATCCGTCGCAATCTTCTTCCTGCACACTTCCGACAACATATAATGTATAATCATCTTCAAGACCGAGGTCTTTGATAATTTTCCCGCCGTAAATGATCGATGCAAGTGCACCTTTCATATCGCATGCGCCTCGTCCATAAATGACACCCTCTTTTTCATCACCTTTGAACGGATCGACTTTCCAATTTTCAGGATTGCCGACGTCCACCGTATCAACATGCGCATCGAATGCAATCACATGCTTTCCGTGACCAATACGACCAATGATGTTTCCCATCGGATCAATTGTGATCTCGTCGAATTTACATTTCTCCATTTCTTGTTTTACGCACGCAATAACATTTCCTTCTTGCGAACTGAGCGATTTAATTGCGATCAATTCACGAAGAAATCCCGCAACGGCACGTTCGTTCTTTTTTGCTTCACCATAAATTTTCTGTAACATGATTTTAGTCCTTTTTTTGTATAAAAATAATTTCTCAACCGCAGATTACACGGAAAAACGCTGATGTTCACAGATCAAATTCATAAACTTATCAGTGTAGATCTGTGTTGTTTCAGCGTCATCCCTGCCTGCCGAACTGTTCGGCACGCAGGAGCGGTTAATGCTTTACATCATTGCGTTGAACTCTACAATTAATTTATCAAACTGTGCAACTTCATCTTCAAATAATGAACGCCAATATTCCGGATTCCATTGCTCACGCAATTCCTCCGATGATTTTCCCTGCTGCTCAACCCATGTGAAATATTTCAGATTATGAATTGCTTTTTTATCGTAGTATGAAAGTTCTTTATAGTAATCGATACTTTGATGCATTAACGGCGCAGCGTGATCTTTTGCTGCTTCAATTGTTGTATAGACTCCTCGTTCGTGCCGCAATTCTTCAACACGAGAGTGATACATATCAGCGCCATCCGTGAAAATTGTCAGCACAACATCATTCGAACCATATTCAAAATATTTCGCTGTTTTAATAGCCGAAAGCATATTCGAGATACTGGATATTCCCATCAACTTCAAATTTTCTAACTCAAGGTCGGTCACTCCCAGTGATTTCAAATATTTCTGCCCTTCAACTTCATTGAACAAACGAAGAATGCGCATGCAGTCCTCATCGTCAATTGCGGAAACTGTATCCGTATTCCGCACATTATGAACCCACGGAATATGCTTATCGCCAATACCTTCAATGCGATGTTCACCAAAGCCATTCATCAACAATGTCGGACATTGAAGCGCTTCGCTTGCAACAATTTTTAGATTCGGATGAAGTTTTTTAAGGTAATCACCAGCGCCAATTGTTCCTGCGGAACCGGTGGCAGAAATATACGCTGCAGCATTTCCGCCTTTCACTCCAAGCGCTTGAAACGCTTCTTCCAGTGCCGGACCGGTAACATTGTAATGCCAGATTGGATTTCCAAATTCTTCAAACTGATTGAAGATGATGTTGAGCGGATCTTTTTTCAACTCCCAGCATTTGTCATAAATTTCTTTCACGTTGGATTCTGTTCCGGGCGTTGCAATTACTTCTGCCCCAATTTCCTTCAGCCAAACAAAACGTTCCTTCGACATTCCTTCCGGAAGAATTGCGATTGGTGTGCAATCCAATAAACGACAATCGAATGCGCCGCCGCGGCAATAATTGCCGGTTGAAGGCCATACCGCTTTGTGCTTTTCAGGATCGAATTCTCCGCTCACCAACCGCGGAACTAAACATCCGAACGCCGCACCAACTTTGTGTGCACCGGTTGGGAAATATTTCCCAACAATGCCGATGATTCGAGCATTGACACCGGTGATTGCTTTAGGAATTTCGAAATAATTCACTCCGCCAAATCCGCCGGTTTTGATATCATTTTTCCATGTGATCCGATATAAATTCAGGGGATTTACATCCCATAATCCAATTGAAGGAAGTTTTTGTTTTACTGAGTCCGGGATCAAAATCGGATCGCGCATTTGGGCGAATGTTGGAATAGTAATACCCTGCGCTTTGCAGCGCGCCGCTGTCTTTTTTACAATTGCGTGATCGATCTTTTTAATAATCTTCGACATTTATTCTCCTTGCTTACATTAACCGCAGATGACACAGAAAAAACGCGGATAATCACTGATTTATAATTTAACTAAAATATTTTTCGTTCATTTCCGAATACTCTTCTGAGGAATTGTGGCTTATTCCCAAAATTAAAGAGAAGTCCAACTTCAATATTTGTTGCTTTCAGATAGTTAATCAATTGAGCTTCATGTTCTGGTGCAATTGCTTCAGCTGCTTTCAATTCTAAAATTACAATATCTTCGACAATAACATCAGCGAAATAATCACCAACTTTTTGATTTTCGTAGAATACTTCAACCTTCTTTTGCTGTTCAGATTGAAGTCCACTCTTGTTAAGTTCAATCAACAAAGCATTCTCATATACCTTCTCAAGAAATCCATGACCGAGAGTATTATAGACTGTATAAAAAGCTTTGATAATCTTTCCAGTAAGTTCTTCGTGAAGAATTTTTTCCATATTATCTCCAAAAAAAAATTATCTGTGAAAATCCGATCTTCCCGCGTCATCCGCGGCTAATGTTTTACCTTCTGTTTGTATTCTGTTCCAACAGCTGTTTCATTTTTTCCGTCGGATTTTCCATTCGTGTTAAAAACATCAACGCAGCGATCACAAACGGTTTGTAACCCGCTTCCGCATATGTTGCAAGACGATATTTATCAAATACATCTTTGGATACTTCACCTTCTGCGCAGCTTACTCCGGAAATATCCGCAGGCAGGCAGTGCATATACAACGCTTCGCCTTTCTTCGTTAATTTCATTTTCTTCTCATCACATTCCCAATTTTTGAACTTCGCATTATTTGCAAGACATTCTTTTTCAAGTTCTTTCAATCCCGGTTTATCATTGCTGTTCAATAATACCGTTCTGCGCTGCATGACATTGAATGGCGCCCACGATTTTGGGTAAACGATATCTGCGTTTCTAAATGCATCCTCCATATTATTGACAATCTCAAATTTTCCGCCGGTTTGTGTAGATTGTTTCTTTGCTTGTTCAATCACTTCAGGAATCAATCCATATCCTTCGGGATACGCAAGAGAAACATCCATTCCAAATCGAGACATTAAACCAATGATTCCCTGCGGAACGGAAAGCGGTTTTCCATAACTTGGCGAATACGCCCACGTCATTGCGATTTTTTTGCCGCGAAGATTTTCAACCGAACCGAACATGTTTTTTAATTGCATAAGATCAGCAAGCGCTTGGGTTGGATGATCGATATCGCATTGCAAGTTCACCACGGTTGGTCGTTGATGAAGGATTCCGTTATCATATCCTTCTTGAATGGATGCGCCGAATTCACGCATATATGTATGACCTTCACCAAGAAACATATCGTCACGAATTCCGATCACTTCTGCAAGAAACGAGATCATATTCGCTGTTTCACGAACCGTTTCGCCATGGGCGATCTGCGATTTTTCTTCGTCAAGTTCGGAAAGTCCGAGACCGAGCGCATTGGCAGCCGACGCATAACTGAACCGTGTACGCGTAGAATTGTCGCGAAAAATTGAAATGGCAAGTCCGGTATCGAATGTACGGATTGATTTTCCTGCTTTGTGCATATCTTTCAATAATTGTGCTACGGTAAGAACTGCCTTCAATTCATCGTCTGATCGATCCCATGTCAGTAAAAAATCTTTAATGAACATATTTGTTTTTAAACTGCTCAGCGTATTGAACTGGGGTTGAAATGCTTGTTGCATTGTAATCCTTTCGTTTTTAATAATTCAATTTTTACTTATAAAATATGTTTTGCTGCCGGCGAATCTTTCATCGGCAGTTTGAAACGGCGAATACCGTCAAATTTATAGAGTGCTCCTGCTACTGCTCCGGCCGTCGGCACAAGTCCTATTTCGCCGACACCTTTTGCGCCAAACGGTCCTTCGGATTCATGTTCTTCAACAAAGATAACTTCCGTTTCGGGCATATCCTTTGCCCGTAATATTCCAAGTGAACGGAATTTAAATGATTCAGGAACGCCTTCTTTCAATTTCAATTCTTCTGTCAACGCATATCCAAGACCCATATGAATAGAACCTTCCATTTGACCTTCAAGGAGTTTTCTATTAATGATCCTTCCTACATCGTGCGCAGCAACAATTTTTTTCACTTTCCCGGACTCATCAAGAATACAGACCTGCGTTGCAAAACCAAACGTCATATGTGTGATCGGTTTATTTGTTTTCGCTTCAAGAGCTGTTGTGTAATTAATAACAACTTCACCAAAATATTTTTTACCAATTAATTCAGAGATTTTCTTCCCTGCATCTAAATCTTTTTTCATTTCCTGCGCTGCTTTGATCACAGCGCGGCCTCCAAGCACCGTCGCCCGCGAAGCCGTTGTCATTCCGCACGGTGTTGGCTGAGTTGTATCGATATCAACTCTAATTTTTCTTGGATCGATTCCTGTAACATCGCTGAAGAATTGAATCATCACCGTGCAGAATCCTTGTCCCATTTCAGTAAAGCCGGTGTTGATCGTGATCGTTTCATCGGGATGGATTGTCGCGATCGCCTGTCCATATTCCGGCATGCCGTTTCCAATACCGACATTTTTTATTCCGCACCCAATACCGACATATTTTGACGAATAATAAATATCCTTCACTGCCAGCAATGTTTTTTTGATTCCGACTGCTCGTTCAAAAACTTGTCCTGTGCAAAATGTATCGCCGACATCGACAACATTTCTCCATCGTATTTCCCATCCGTCAATACCAACCTTTTCCGCAAGAATGTCCATCATTCCTTCAATTGCAAATGACGCCTGGTTTGCACCAAATCCGCGCATTGCTCCACACGGAAGATTGTTTGTATACACGGCTTTTGCTTCAACATCTGAATTTAAAATATTGTACGGACCACATGCATGTCCAGCCGCGCGTTCCAATACTTTTGTGCCAACAGAAGCATATGCTCCTTTATCTCCGATCATTCGCGCGCGAACCGCCGTCAATTTTCCATTTGCATCACATCCAACGGTGTATGTCATTTTTATCGGATGGCGCTTTGGATGAAGGCGAATACTTTCTTCGCGTGTTAATGTTGCTTTCACCGGTTTCCCAATCAACAGTGATGCAAGCGCTACATGTGCCTGAATGCTCAGATCTTCTTTCCCGCCGAAAGCTCCGCCATTAGTGATTAGAGTTACTTTCACTTTTTCTTCAGATAGATTTAAAAATGAAGCAATCTGTTTTCGATCATCAAACACACCTTGACCCTGGCTCAAGACTTCAATGACTCCATCTTTGGGAAAGCCAATCGAACTTTCCGGTTCGAGAAACGCATGTTCTATCACTTGTGTTTCAAACGTTCTCGTCTCAACAAATGCAGATTTTGCCAATGCTGTATCAACATCACCGCGTTTGATGATGGAATTGGACAAAAGATTTACGTGATCTGCATGCACCTGTGGCGAATTTGGTTTCAATGCATCTTCTGGATCAAACACACCTGGAAGAATGTCATAATCCAGTTTTATTTTTTCCACAGCCCTGCGAGCCGTACGATTATCTTTTGCAACAACCATTGCAAGAATATCTCCGATGCAATGCGTGATCTCTCCTTCTGCATGAAGCAGCGGCCAATCTTTATAGATGAGACCTTGCTTTCGTTGACCAGGGACATCGTGTGCAATTATTACACATGACACACCTGGAAATTGCTCTGCTTCTGAAGTATCAATCTTTTTAATTTTTATTCTTGGGTGCGGGGAAAAAAGAAATGACGAATACAACATTTCAGGCATCGTAATATCATCAATATATGGACGTTCACCCATTGCGAACTTTTCACCATCCATTTTCGGAAGGCTTGAACCAATTTTTCCTGAATAATCCGGCTGAGGAAGCGGAACACCATTAAATGCTTTCGCTGCAAGATCGATCGCATCAACGATCTTTACATAACCGGTGCAACGGCAAATGTGGTTGTTCAATGAAAGAGCTATTTCTTCTCTGCTCGGTGTCGGGTTCTTTTGAATAAGACTTTTTGCACGCATGACAATTCCCGGCGTGCAAAATCCGCATTGCGTGCCGGCAGCAAGAACAAATGCTTTTGCAAAAATATTGCGCTCGTTTTCATCTAATCCTTCAAGCGTAATGACATTCTTCCCCTCCACATTCTTTGCCGGAACTGCGCACGACGAAACTGCTTTACCATCAACGATAACAACGCAGCAACCGCACGAACCCTGAGGTGCGCAGCCATTCTTCGGGGAGATCAACCCTGCTTGTTCGCGCAGAACATCCATCAACGAGAAATTCTCATCAAGTGTTGCTTCGAATTCTTTTCCATTCAATGTAAATTGCATTGTATTCATATTTTATTCACCACGGATTACGCTGAAACAACACAGATTTACGCTGTAACATTGTATCTGTGAATATCTGTATTTTTCTGTATCATCCACGGTTAATGTATAAATTCTGTATTTACAAAATGGACTTTTTGTGCATTCATGATACCGTTTAACAATGTGGACATCACAAAATAGTATCGCATATCTACAACCGAAGAAGTAGCACTTATTGCATCAAGTATATCGTCTGTTTCAGAATGTATTGTCACTTGTGCTGAATTGCTTTTGAAAACTGTATTGCTGCTTTGCCTTCCTCGATGTAATTCGTATTCCTTGTCTTTAAACCGACCAAAGAGCATAACACCGTTTTTATTAGATTGCAAAACAAATCCGCTTAACGAATTCCATTTTTTATAGGATTCTATCGAACCAAAGAATCTTGGCTTCTCAATATATGGTCCGCCATCTTCAGGACAAAAAACATCGCAATTGCCGCAATCATTGCATGCATCAGCATAATTACCGATCTGATGTTTTTCTTTAATTGATAAATGTCCGCCAACAATTTTCTTCCATCCCTTCGACGATACTTCAACATTATCGTAATCAATGTCAATCGGCTCAATTTCAAAATAAAAATTTGCATTGTTCGGACAAACAGGAATACATTTATCACAGTTGATGCAGTCAAACAATTGCAAACTGCTTCCTATTTTTCTTGGAGATTTTGAATTGTTTAAAAAATGGTAACGTGCATTCACGACAGATTTTTCAAGTACCAAAGATGTGTTTTGTAAAATTGCTGTTTGAAGGTTCATGGTTATTGTTTCATTTGAATCCTGAACCGTGAACCCTGAACCAGTTCTCATAATAAACTCATCAATCGTCGTTGCTCCCGCATCTTTCATCCGCCTTTCTAAATTCAAAAGATATTGCTGTAATCGTCCATAGCCACCAGGGCGAAGAAGATCGGTGCACGTTGTAACAGGAACAAGTCCAATGGAAACACAATCGGCGAAATTATTTGCATCAACACCGGCAGAAAATGAAATTGGAAAACCACCGCCAAAAACTTTACGCCATTCATCAACAAGGGAAAGATGAAGAATGTGAAGCGGTTGTCCGGATAGATATTGAACGTTGTCTTTCAGGAAATTTCCCTTGTTCACCACTTCCAGCGTGTTACCGAATTTTACCCCAACAATTTTTCCATTTTTCGCGCCGACAAACTGCAAACGTTTTATCATTGCAACAGCATCATCAAACAGAATATTCACTTCATACGCTTTCGGATTCACCACAATATCCGTGTATCCGAGTTTTTCATACAACAAATGTTCTAAACGCGCTTTGCCGAGCATTGGCGGATTCATTTTCACAACAACATGAAATCCCATTTCACTCAACAGGAATTCAGTGATCCGTTCAATTTCATCAGCAGGAGTTCCGTGAAACGTTGACAGTGTGATGCTGTCCGATATTTTTCTGTCGAATGAAAGATTACGGTAGTGTTTGAACTCATCCGGTATTTCTTTTCGTAATTCTTCAATAAGAATAGTTGCATCCTTCATCGTTTTCAACCACGACCTGATTTGCGGTGATTGAATTCCAGCAAGATCGTATCCGACGCTCACATCATAGATCGTATTAAATTGTGATGCTTTGAATTTTGAATTTGGGACATCAAGAAACAGCCAATGTTTCAAAATTTCTACGATCATACTTGCTTTTACATATTCTCTCGCAGAATCTTCAAGGGGCAATTCCTGCGACCATTCTGTATTATAACCGATTGTCGCCATATCGATACATGGCCGCGAAAGTTCAAGTTGGTCTTTGATCTGAATAGTTTTTAATTCGAGAATTCGTGAACCGGCAAGCCACGAGAGTACGATATTTTGTGCGAGTTGTGTGTGAGGTCCGGCAGCGGGTCCGACAGGATTTGCGGCTGGATTTCCGCAGGAAGTTACTGAGAGATTTTCTTCAACAGATGGAGAGTAGAATTTTCGTGACGGCAGATCGAAGATCGCATTTGTCTTCGAGTATTCGTAATACATTCTTCGTAAAAGAGTGTTGAATGATATTGGTACGAGTTCTGCCATTAGAAAATATTGTCTCCACTATAATAAGTCAAGGGACCGTCTCCATCATTTTGATCCACATTTTTTTCGATTTCTTATCTGCTTCGGAATATATTCGCTCAACAACAACTCCCAACACTTTGCGATCTTTCAAAACCCATTTTCCACCAACCATAACAGATTCAACATTTGCCGAACGCATTCCAAATAAATAATGACCGAGAATATTTTCTTTCGTCATTGGAGTCGGTGGTACATAATCGGAGACCACAAGATCGGCAA
Organism: uncultured Chitinophagaceae bacterium; assembly: GCA_964355925.1. Taxonomy (GTDB): domain Bacteria; phylum Bacteroidota; class Ignavibacteria; order UBA10030; family UBA8401; genus UBA8401. The sequence continues at coordinate 63,756 of CAYHFN010000004.1, read as the reverse complement.
CAGAATTTTTTGCAAGTGTTCCAAACTTTGAACCGAACGTCTCCGAAATGTATTGCTGTCCGCCGGAAATAATACGGGAAAAATCAATTTTTTGTTTTTGCTGAGAATCTTGGCGTTTGAAAAAAGCGATTGTTGCTTCTTCGATCATATCCGAAGGAAAACCATCCGTCCCAATCATTCCACGATTTTTGAATTGATGGATTGGGGCATACCCAACCTTATTATTCATATTCGAACGCGGGTTGTGTGCAAACCACGTTTGAGCTTTGTTCAGGGGGGAATAATCTTTTTGCGAAAGATGGATACAGTGAGCAAGAATTGATTTGTTCGTAAGGATATTATTGCGGGAAAGACGGTCAACAATACTGCAGTGATATTTTCTTTCAGCATCAATAACATCGCACAAATCTTCCGCAACGTGAATATGAACTCCGGTATTATATGCGGAGGCTAATTCACCGCAGAGTGCAAGCGACTCTTCACTTAATGTGAATGAAGCATGTGCGCCGACAAGTCCGCGAAAGAATGGATTTTTGTGGTTTGAACGGATAAAATTTTCATTTTCAGCAATTCCTTCATCACGCTGTTTCTTACCGCCGCGATCTGTTACTTCATAGCATAATACACCGCGAAGTCCAACCTTTGCCATTGCTTCTTTAATAATATCGAGAGAACCTTTGATAGCATTTGGCGATGCATGATGATCGATGATTGTTGTTGTGCCGTTTTGAACAGCTTCAATTGCTCCGACCAGTGCACTATAATAGATCGTCTCTTCATCAAGCGCGCGATCCAATTTCCACCAGATCTTTTTCAGTATCTCAATGAAATTTTTGGGTGATGTTTTCGGCATCGGCATTCCGCGGGAAAGAGAGGAATACAAATGAGTATGGGCATTCACCATTCCCGGTAAAACAATTTTTCCATTGAGATCAAAAACTTTTTCTCCCGGTTGCGGCAAAAGACCTTTTCCACGTTCCATTATAAAACCATTGCAGATTCGAAGATCGACGGTTTCCATCGAATTTGGGAAGAGAGTAACAGCTACGCTATTTTTTATGAGTATTTTCAAAAATTATTTATATTTCGGGATGAAAGAGCTGCCGTTAACGCTTCAAGTGTAGGCGATAAACTAATCGGATCTCCAACAGCTTGTTTTGCAGATTGAATATCTTTTAATCCGTTCCCGGTTATAATAACCAAAGCAGATTCATTTGATCTAATAATTTGTTTTTCTAATGCACATTTTAATCCTGCAGAGGCAGTCACTCCAGCGGGTTCGCCGAAAATACCCCCAAGACGCGCGGTGGTTTTCATTGCTTCAAGAATTTCTTCATCAGAAACAGTGATCATTTCTCCGTGCGACAGTTTTATTTGTCGTATTGCCCTTCGCCAATTGCGCGGAGTGCCGACAGCAATACTGTCAGCAATCGTGTTGGTATCGGTAGGAACAAGATCGTTACCGGAAATAAATGCATTGACCATTGCCCTTGCACCTTCTGCCTGAACTCCCAATAATCGCGGAACACGGTCAATGAATCCAAGACGTTTCATTTCCTGCAAACCTTTTCCAATTCCGCCAATCGTGCATCCGTCGCCGACAGAAACCACCAACCAATCAGGAAGATCGTTCGCACATTGTTCTGCAATTTCCAATCCTGCAGTCTTCTTTCCTTCTACTAAGAACGGATTTGTTCCGCTGTTTCTATTATACCATCCAAATTTTTCACACGCTTCACGGCAAAGATCGAATGCGTTTTCATACGTTCCTTGAACTTTAAGAACAGTCGCGCCAAAAACAAGAAGTTGTGTTACTTTCGGTTCTGGTGCGCGCTGCGGAACAAAAATATAACTCTTCAAACCAACCGCCGCAGAAAATCCGGCGAGTGACGATGCCGCATTTCCTGTTGAAGCACACGCGATGGTATCAAAACCAAATTCAATGGCTTTCAAAACTCCAACGGAACTCGCACGATCTTTAAATGAATTTGTCGGATTTCGTCCGTCATCTTTTACAAATACTTTCTTTATTCCAAGATGCGATGCAAGGTGCGGAACATCATAGACAGGAGTCCAGCCGACATGTAAATGCGGAAGTTGGATATCGTCCGAGATCGGAAGTAATTCTTTGTAACGCCAGTGATTAAAAGAGCGATTTGAGATTTGAGATTTAAGATTTGGTTTTATCTCATCGTAATCATATTGGACATCGAGGATTCCTTCGATACCGCATTGAGGACAGGTTTGAACATTGCTATAGCCGTACACCGAACCGCAGATGAAGCATTTTAGTCCGGTAACAAAACGAGGCGGAGCATATTTATATTCTCTGTTTTCCATCAATACTTTTTGTATTAAATAATGTAAGTATATTCCCCCTATAGTTCAACGCGATAAATTTTAACTAGATATATTAGGAATTTGTACCTTTGTGAGATATTTTATAGTGATTGACTCCTTAAAAGTCATTTGCAGGGAGCGAAGCGACGAAGCAATCTTTTAAAATAAACAAAAACAAGATTGCTTCGAGATTTTTTTAGAAGTTTTCTTAAGACTATAAATTTAGCAACAACATAATTACAAACATCTTTGATCCAAATACCAATGATAAATCAACGCTGGCAGAAAGCCGCATTGCTCGGAAGCGTGTGGGCTTCACTCGAAATCGTAGTCGGTAGTTTTTTGCATAATATAAAATTTCCGCTGACCGGTACCATACTTTCAGCACTAGGAATTACTTTGTTGATCGCAGGACATTCCTTATGGAAAGAAAAAGGGATCGTATGGAGAGCCGGTCTCATTTGTGCGGTGATGAAATCAGTATCACTGAGTTCTACCATCTTTGGTCCAATGATCGGAATTACAGCTGAAGCATTGTTCGTTGAAACCGCGATCAGGTTGTTCGGCGGAAATGCTCTGGGGTACGTTGTTGGAGGAGCTGTTGCCTGTACAATTCCGGTTATACAGAAATTGCTAACCTATCTATTCACTTACGGAATGGATATAGCTTTATTGTTTGAAAAATTAGTCGAATTTGCATCAAAAAGTTTACGTATCTCAACATTAAGTCCGAGCGATGTCATTATTGCTGTTATTATTCTCAACATTTTATTTGGAATATTTGCAGCCGTCATTGGTATGATAGTTGGAAAAAGAGCTGCAATAATTTCCCAATCAAGTCAAAACTACATTGAAACGTTTCCTCAACTATCAAAAATAGTTGAAGATGCTGCAGTTCATTTCTCAGCATTATTACTTGTCGCACACCTTCTTGTTCTAACGTGCGGTCTTATTTTTCAATCAGCCATTTTTCTTTTCTATATTCCCTTTTGTCTGTATCATTATCAACATGTTCGTAAAAGATTCAAGCGATGGGTTTTCTGGGGTGAGATAGGAATTGTTTCAATTATTGCCGGAATTGTCCTCGGAGAATTTGCACTCGGAGATCGAACCGTGGGAATTATCATCGGCCTTCAGATGTTTTTTCGTGCTATCTTTGTCGTTTCCATTTTCACTGCTATTACTGTTGAATTAAGAAATCCGGTTATTGTAAATTATTTATTCAAAAGACGGATGAAGAATTTTTCACTTGCAGTAGATGCAGCGTTCGGGGCTTTGCCGTCAATCATTGATTCATTACAGCAAGAAAAAACATTTTTTATGCACCCGATAGATTCGTTATCAAGGATCCTTGCATATACAAATGAGATTCAAAAACGACAAATGACTGCATCGAGAGTCTTCATTTTAAGTGGTGAAAAAGGAAGCGGAAAAACATCAATTCTGCGAAAGCTGCTTCCTAAATTAAAATTGAAAAATTTAACGGTCGGTGGTATTTTACAGATCGGTTTGTGGAAGAATGACCTACGCTACGGGTATGATATTCTCAATATCGATTCTGGGATCATTATCCCGCTTTGCCGAACCGATGTGCACGATACAGGAATCAGTGCGGGACCGTTCAAATTCTTTCCAGAAGCGATCCAGTTTGGAAGAAATGCTCTATCGTTCTTAACGATCGGTAAATGTGATGTGGTAATCATCGATGAGATCGGACCGCTCGAGCAAAGTGGAAGCGGTTGGGCTAATCCTTTGCATGAGATACTACAAATCTATTCAGGCACAATCATTATCGTTATTCGTAATTCTCACATTAATGCAATCATCAACAAATTTAATATTACTCCGATTGTAATTTGGAATTCCAGCAAAATCGGAATCGACGATATTTCGAGTCAAATTTTGGCAGCTCAAAATAAATGAAGCCACACTATTAGATTTTTGGAAATCACTGCAAATTCTTCCCTAACTTTTCTTATCTTTGTACCATAATAGAAACAGTTTCAAGATTAGATAAATCATTTTGAAAGTCACTATATGAAAAATATTCTTCTCGCTTTCTCATTGTTTTTTGTTTCATTCCATGTCCACGCACAGGAAAAAGTCAAATCCGGAGCGGAACTTTGTTCCGAAGGGAAAATGCAGCGCGCAACACCATCGCTGAATAAGTATTCTTCACCCGGTTCGCCGAAACATTCTTTTGATGTTCTTAATTATACTTTAAATCTTAATATTTATTCTTGCTTCATTTCCCCATTTCCTAAATCATTTTCGGGAACCGAAGTAATCACCCTTCGTGCGGATACAATTCTGAATTCAATTTCTCTCAATGCAGTGAATACCTCATTGGTAATTGATTCCGTACGTTTATCTGGAAAGTCGTTTGTTCATTCAGGTGATATCCTGACAATAACACTCGATTCAACATACAAGGCTCAAGATATTGTAACAATAAAAATTTATTACCGTCATCTCAATATCAGCGATGGTGCGTTTTATGTTAGTAACGGAATGGTGTTTACCGATGCAGAACCTGAGGGCGCGCGAAAATGGTTTCCGTGTTGGGATAAACCATCGGATAAAGCTACGATCGATCTTACAGCAAAAGTTCCGGCAAGTGTGAAGCTCGGTTCAAATGGGAAATTAATTGATACAGTACGTAATGCAGATTCTCTATGGTTTCGTTGGGTCAGTAAAGATCCGGTTTCCACTTATCTGGTTGTCATATCAGCTAAAGTTGGTTTCAACCTCGATGTCATATATTGGAAGAAATTTTCAAACACAAATGATAGTATTCCAATATATTTTTATTGGAATGCTGGTGAGAATACAACAAATCTCAATAACATTAAATCAAAAATTATTCCGATGACAGACCAATATTCAAAATTATTTGGTGAACATCCTTTTGAAAAAAATGGATTCGCAACGCTCAATAATCTCTTTACATGGGGCGGCATGGAAAACCAAACTTTGACAAGTCTATGTCCAAATTGTTGGTCGGAAAATCTTGTATCGCATGAATATGGACATCAATGGTTCGGTGATATGATCACCTGCGGAACGTGGGCTGATATTTGGTTGAATGAAGGCTTTGCAACATATCTAGAGGCAATTTGGTTGGAATATACAAACGGATATGCCGCGTACAAAGGCGACATTGACGCTGATGCAAGTTCTTATCGGTCTGCTAATCCCGGATGGCCAATTTATAATCCTGCATGGGCAGAAACAACACCTGGAACAGGAACTCTGTTTAACACTGCAATTACATATAACAAAGGTGCTTGCGTTCTGCACATGCTTCGATATGTTCTAGGCGATTCTATTTTTTTCAAAGCTATAAAAGAATATGCAACAGATACGATCCTTTTCAAATTAAAGAATACAGTAACCGAAGATTTTGTTCAAAAGATCAATCAATCAACCGGACAAGATCTAACATGGTTTTTTAACCAATGGGTCTATTCTGCAAATCATCCTTTATATCAAAATGGTTACAACATTATCCAAATGGATAATTCTCATTGGAACGTTGAATTCAATACACAACAGACGCAAATAAAACCCGCGTTCTTTAAAATGCCGATCGAAGTCAAAATAAGTTTTGAGAACGGAAAAGATACAACCCTCCGTGTTATGAATTTAAAGAATAATCAAATGTTCACTTGGGCATTCGACAAGAAACCACTGAATGTTGTTTTTGATCCTAACAATAATATTGTTTTAAAAACTGCAATACTTGCTGTTGGAATTCAAAAGGAAACAAAACAACCATTGAGCTATGAACTGTATCAAAATTACCCTAATCCATTCAATCCAACAACAAATATTCGGTTTGATATTGCTCGTTCCGGTAATGTCAATATCACAATCTATGATCTATTAGGCAAAAAAATGATGCAGTTATTAAATGAGGAACGCCCTGCGGGAAGTCATGTCGTTACATTTGATGCAGGATCACTTGCTTCTGGAGTCTATTATTATTCCATTCAATCTTTGGATTTTATTTCGACAAAGAAATTGACACTGATAAAATAGATGGCATCACCAATCAATCCAAAACGGATACACATTATCAAAGAGTGTCCTCATGTGAATGGAACCGTTGCGTATTGGATGGGACGCGAGATGAGGATGAATGATAATTGGGCATTGTTATTCGCCCAATCACTTGCCATAAAATATAAAATGCCGTTTGCTGTTGTTTTTTGCCTTCCCCCAACATTCCTCGAAGCGACGGAACGAGCATATGGATTTATTCTCAAAGGATTCCAAGAGACTGAACTTCTTCTGAAAGAAAAAAACATTCCATTCTACCTTTTACTAGGAACTCCTGAACAAGAAATTCCGAAATTTGTTTCTCGGAATAATGTGTCAAAACTCGTCGCAGATTTTAATCCTTTAAATGTTGTAAACTATTTTAAGAATGCTGTGTCTGAGAAGATCAATGCATCCTTCTATGAAGTTGATGCTCACAATATTGTTCCAACCCGTATTGCTTCGGACAAACAAGAATTTGGTGCCTATACGATTAGACCAAAGATTCATCGTCTCCTTCCTGAATTTCTTGATGAATTCCCTGCTGTTCGAAAACATCCATTCATTTGGAATGACATTGTTCCTATTATCGATTGGGAAAAGGCAAAAAAAAGTTTAACTATCAACCGCACTGTGAAAGAAGTCGATTGGATCATTCCGGGCGAAGCATCGGCATTGTCAAGTATGAAAGATTTTTTGAAGAAACACTTGTCGCTTTATGATAGTGCTAGAAACAATCCTACGCTAAATGGACAATCAAATCTTTCTCCATTTTTACACTTTGGTCACCTTGCACCGCAGCGCGTTGCTCTTGAAATTGTAAAAATAACAGGCAAGAATATTCAGGAGGTAGTGCAAAAAAATAAGAATGGATCTGCAAATAATCTCGGAAATGAAGAAGCTTTATTGGAAGAGCTGATTGTCCGCAGAGAAATCTCTGATAATTTCACACATTACAATCGGAATTATGAAAAGTTCGAAGGGTTCCCAGCTTGGGCTCAATTATCGATCAATGAACATCGTAATGATAAAAGAGAATATGTATATACGTTGGAACAATTCGAACAGGCGTTAACGCATGATGATCTCTGGAATGCTGCACAGAATCAAATGGTTTATTTTGGAAAAATGCATGGGTATATGCGGATGTACTGGGCGAAAAAAATTCTCGAATGGACTCCCTCACCTGAAGAAGCTCTTCTGATAGGAAATTATTTGAACGATAAATACGAATTGGACGGGCGAGATCCAAATGGTTATACCGGACTTGCGTGGAGTATTGGCGGCGTTCACGACCGTGCGTGGTTTGACAGACCGGTATTCGGAAAGATTCGGTATATGAACTACAACGGATGCAAAAATAAATTCGATGTCAATGAATATATCAGACAGATTGGATCAATGGTCAAAAAGAACTGAACACTGCTTAAAAAAGAAACCCAAAGAAAATGCCATTGTACTGCCGTTGATAATTGAGTGATGTATCATTCATATTCCATCGTTGAGATTCAAAACGATATCCCACGATGATCCCCTCATAGATAAATTCCGGAATAATACATTGAATCTCGGCGGAAATAGAGTTTTGCGAACCATATTCTGTGCTAAAACCCTCAGAAGCGTAATATAACGTTCCAACAACAAACACCTGTAATCCAAAACTTCGCTCAAAATGCTTGAACTTCAAGCCTGTTCCCAATCCAAGACTTCCAATATCAAAATCTTTTGATCTATTATTCGGAGATTCTGCACGAACATAGTTTGCCGCGACAATAATTGGAATGGCAAATACAGCTTTTTGATCTTTACGATTAGTTAATACAAGATCGTTATGAGTTTCGCCATAGACGGAAAAAGATTCCTTTTTCTTTCCATTGTTATCGGAAAATGTTTGATATCCTATTCCTAACCGTCCGTTATTCTGGCGGAGTTCAATGAACGGCAATGCTGTTGAAAAACGAATCGCACTTGAGTCAGAAAGAGTATTGGATGAACGAGGGAAGAATTTCTGTTGAGCATAACTGGCACCAATCGCTCTATACTCGGAAAGCAACAAATATTCATAACCGAAGTCCTGAGCCGACAATGATGAAATTACCACTACACTGAGGTATAATATTTTTTTCATAGAAGATTATAATATTTTTTTCGTTAACATTCATTATATTTAATAAATTACTATATGGAATATGATGAAAAAATTGACTGTTGTCATTTTATTTGTTTCTGTGCTTTGTGCACAACAAACAAAAATTACCATCCTTCACTGGAACGATTTTCATGCTCAAAATCTTCCATTTCAAGTGAAGGCAAAAAGTAAACTCACGAACAACGATACGACATTTTATGTCGGTGGGAGTGCAACACTTTCATCGTATATAAAAAAATATAAATCCGAATCGCCAAACGCACTTTTACTGAATGCCGGAGATGATTTTCAAGGAACCCCCATCTCAACGATTACCAAAGGTCGTTCACAGATCGAGTTGATGAATATTCTCATGCCCGATGCTATGGAACTTGGAAATCATGAATTCGACTACGGCAGAGAGAATGTCAGTGAAAGTATTCAAGCAAGCAAATTCACTATCCTTGCCGCAAATCTTATCGATACGAAAAGTAATAAATATTATGCAACACCATATTTGATCAAAACGATCAATAATGTAAAGATTGGTATTATCGGTTTAATCACCGAAGAGTTGCACACTCTTTCTCTTCCCGATAATGTCAAGAATTTGGATGTTAAGCAATTATCTGAAACAGTGAATGCGATCGTTCCGGAGTTGAAGAAACAAAATGTTGATCTTATTATAGCGTTGACGCATGTTGGTGTTGACATGGACAGTTTGCTGGCTTTGGAATCCCCAGATATCGATATTATTGTCGGCGGACATAGTCACACACCATTGTTCAAACCAAAACGAGTGAATGGAATTCTGATCACACAAGCAGGTTCACGCGGTCGCTGGCTCGGTAAAATTGAATTAACAGTTGACACTCAAAAAGATACAGTATTGAATTCATATTCAGAATTGATCGAATGCAGAAGTGCTGATGTTACACCGGATCCTGACATAGCTGCAAAAGTGAATAATTTGGAACTTCTCGCTGCAAAGGAATTGGACGAACCGATCGGCGAATTGAGAACAGACTGGCTGCGAAATGGTAAAGGAGAAAGCAATCTTGGAAATTGGATTTGTGATGTAATGCGTGATTATGCGAAAACAGATATTGCGATTCAAAACAGCGGCGGCATTCGGAAAGAAATGCTTGCAGGAGTTATCAAAGTTCGAGATTTATGGGAGATCAGTCCGTTTGGCAACATGTTGGTAACATTTACCGTCAGCGGTGCTGCTCTCCGAACAATGATCCAACATCAGTTATCGATCAGCGATGATTTTTGCCAGATCTCTGGTCTAAAGATTGTTTATAAAAACAAGAACGGCGAACTGCTGCTTCATAATCTAAAAGTAAATAATGAACTTGTCGTCGATACAAAGAAATATTCAATCGTAACGAATAATTATGTTGCTGCACAATCTAAAAAATATTTCAATGTCGAGATCCCTTCATCGGAGATCAAAATATTGAATGTCAGTGATCGTGATGTGACTATCGAAGCAGTGAAAAAACAAAAAGTGATCAATAGTGTCATTGAAGGCAGAATCAAGGAAACAGAAGAATGAAACGTGTCATTGCTATGATGTTCTTGCTATTTGGAGTGATCGGTATTTTTAATTCTTGTGAAGATACTACAACAAATTCTATCTCAAATATCGATAAGATCGTTTTTCCGGAATCGAACATCAGTTATTATAAGACAATTCAGCCGTTATTCAATATCGGCTGTGCAACAGAAGGATGTCATGATCTAAAAACGAAAGCAAGCAATTTGGATCTTTCTGATTATCTTGGATTAAAACAACGATTTTACGATGTAGTAATTGTCAAGGATACTTCAAAAAGTAGACTGATATGGAGTATCGAAGGACAATATGGTACGGCACCAATGCCTCCTCAACGATCATTAACTGTAAATCAAATCCGCGGATTTAAAAAATGGATAATGGAAGGTGCAACAGATACAATTCGTTAGTATTTAATAATGGAGTTACACTCAATTGTACGACTTCTTTATTTGTCTTTATTGTTTTGTAATATTTTAACAATATCCTTCTCCAACGTTTCTTTTGGATACTCTACTATTCGACCAAGCTCCAGCTCACCCCTCAAAACGATCAATGTCGGTACACGTTGTATATTGTATTTATCGGATAAGCCATCATAACTTTTTTTCGACCGATCGACTCCAATCGATTGTATCTTATGTTCAGAGATATTTGCAGAATCGAATACCTTAAACAATTTGGGAACTTCTTTTTTAGAATCACCACACCATGTTCCCAATACCATCACGAAATGAATGTCATAAGAAAGTTCACTGATCGTCTGAAGACTCATTGAATCGACTGAGTATGTTTCGTAATTTGTTTTGAACCAGGTAAAAGTAGAATCATGTTCAAGAGTGGACCGTTCAATCATTCCTTTGAAAATTCTTGTCCCCGATGGTTCTATTTCAATTTGGTATTTTTTCGATGCACAACTATATAACAAAAGAACTGTTATATAAAAAATTACCGAGGATCTAATCACGTTCATTTAATTTTCCTTTGACTATTCGAATATCACTCCCCCACAATAACTTTGCGCGAAGCACATCGTAATAACTTCGATCTTTTCGTTTGATTAGTTTAACGGAAAATTCCGCTTTGCGGATAATAATATCCAGTGGAGGAGCATAAATTTTTTCGGTCTGTCCGTCTGCAGTAACTCGCGCTTCATTCGAAAGATGTTCTACAACAATTCTGATGATACTTGTATCAGGAATGATCACCGTCCGCGCTGATAAGGAATGTGGTGAGATCGGTTGAATGACAATAACACTCGTCGTTGGGACAACAATCGGACCTCCAGCTGCTAATGAATATGCCGTTGAGCCGGTCGGTGTTGCAAGGATGATCCCATCACCGGAATAACTGACCAAATATTCACCATTTACATAGACCGAAATATGGATAAGTCGTGATGATGTGCTATTGTCGATCACCACATCGTTCAGTGAGTACAGTTCACTATTATCTTTTTCGATCGTGGTTTTAAGCATCATCCGTTCTTCGGTGATATGCTCCCTCGCCATAACATCTTGAATGAATGGCTCTAATTCCTCCAATGAGACTTCTGCAAGAAATCCAAGTTTTCCAAGGTTAATTCCAAGGATCGGAACAGCAGATTTTCCAACCATTCGTGCAGCAGATAAGATCGTACCATCACCGCCGAATGCAACAATGATATCACTTTTTTCAACCAATTCTACCGATGGTAAATATTGTTTTTGTGAAAATACATTTCCTAACTTTTTCTTCAACGACAGGGACAACTCATCGTGAATAAAAAAATCGATGTTATATTTCGGACCCAATTTTACCAATGCTTCAATCGCATCCGGAAGGGATTCTTTTGTGCTATTCCCAATGACTCCAATTTTCATTTCGGTTCTTTTGCTTTCTCGTCAACATAATTCAATTTCACTTCACTGATGACTAAAGAAATGAATTTATCTTCATCATTCGTAAGATTTCCTTTCGTACGTTCTTTCAACATATCCAACATTTCTATTGTCAGTTCCGCTTGCTCTAAATTTCTTTCTAATTTATCAGTTGCGGGATTTTTCATCTTTCCCATCTGCATCAATGCACCACCGTGAAGCGAAGAGATCAATTGGACAAAAAGCATTTGTTGTTTTTCTGTATTATTCATTGTATTCACTTTGAGTTAATGATAGATTTTTGTTCCCACAATTTTGCGTATTTCGTAAAAACATATCCTGACGAAAATAATGCCAACAATAAACCCTGAATTCCATCCAAGAATCCAAGTCGAAAAAAATACATACGCACAAATTGCCACCATGGACGAATGATGACATCGGAACGTTTGAATTTTTTTTCATTTTTAGCATAGGAATTTGCAGCAAGCGTAGTATATTGATTGAACTTAGAGAAATAATGATAAATATTCGGATCAGTGTAATGCAATAGATCATTTTTCAGCTCACCAATAATTCCGTGGCATTTCAATCCTTCATGAACTGCAGCATTATTAAATTCAGCCCGCTCCTTGTGAAATAGCCGTGCAACTCTTCCCGGATACCATCCTGAATGTCTCATCCATTTTCCAAGAAAGTATGCGCGGCGTGCAACCGTAAACGCTGCTTGCTCTGGGTTGTTTGATATTACTTGTTGTATTTCAATTCCAAGACTCTGCATTACTCGTTCATCTGCATCCAACCATAATACCCAGGGATTTTTGGTCTGCTCTACGGCAAATTGTTTTGCAGCTGCAAATCCATCCCAAGGCTTTACAAAAACTGAACTCGAATATTTTTTTGCCTTAAAAACCGTATCGTCATTACTTTCAGCATCTACAACAACTATGTCATCTGCAAACGAAACGCTTTTCAAACACGATTCAATATTGTTTGTCTCATTCTTTGTAATAACGATAACGGAAAGTGGAGTTGTCATAATTTCTTTCCAGCGACCTTTTCTACTGCTAAACAAAGACCAACGGTGAACCAAACAAAGACCATAATCTCGTGATCTCCAAAATTCCATTCAAAGATTCCATTGACCATAAATCCGGAAAAAACAGAGATCGCACCGAGTGAAATATTTCGTATCAATTGATCTGAAGTATTGCTTGAAAATATTTTGTATTCTGTTTTTACTATGACAAAGAATAGGAATAGAACAATAATCAATCCCAAAGCACCAATTGTTACCAATAGGTGCACATAATTATTATGTAAATGTCCCGCGGGTTCATCTCCCGTGGGAGTTCTATACGTGAGATATGTTTTATACAAATCAATATCACCAAATCCTAAGATCGGTTTATCTTTCCACATAGTTATTCCTGTGGACCACATGTTAAATCTACCCACATTTGTCGAGTTGGAAATATCGACAATACTTTTTGCGCGATCCGTTTGATGAGTTGGCGCAAATTGAAAAAAGAGAATAATTGCTAATACCAAAAGCACGAACAATTTGCGATAATACAAAGCACTCATAACAATAACACCAAAGACCAATCCAAGCCATGCACTTCTCGTATTAGTCAAAACAAGTGCAATCATAGTGGGAAGAAATGCTGCGAGATAAAATAGTCGTTCTTTTTTTTTAGTATCAGGGCTTAAGACAAACGGCAGCACCATCAATGATACGATCATCTTTAATCCGCCGGTAGTCATATAATGTTGGAATAGATATAACCGTTCTTCTGATTGGAGAAAATAAAATACGATCTCTACGATCGAAAGAAATGCAACAGTGCCTGAAAGATATTGAACTGCTTTGATAATTTTTTCTTTTGTGTCGAATGAAATAAGCACACTATAAACGATTAAAATCAATAAAAACCTTTTCGAATTTTTAAAAGCATCGAATTGTTGCTCGGAGTTTATAGAAGTTACAAATTCAATGCCACAATACGCAAGAAATGCTATATCAATAGCAGTATATGGAAAAACCCATTTTTTTTCAATACAGAATAGAATGACTATACAAATGATGATCAATGATAGCAATAAGGATGATACGGCAATTGAAATCGAGATAAAACATACTTGCAATACCAATAACCAATAAAGAAATATTTTTATGTTTTCAGAAGAAATCATTGCTGTGCGAATTGTAAATCGTGAAGCTTCTTATAGAGACCATTTTTTTGTTTCAATAATTCTACATGTTTTCCTTCCTGTACGATCTTCCCTTGTTCAAGAACGATAATTCTGTCAGCATTTCTAATCGTTGAAAGTCGATGTGCAATCACAAATGAAGTTCTGTTCTGCATCAATCGTTCCATTGCCTCTTGCACGAGTATTTCGCTTTCGGAATCCAACGCCGATGTCGCTTCATCAAAGATCATGATTGGTGGATTTTTGAGTAATGCTCGCGCGATCGACAGGCGTTGACGCTGACCGCCGGATAGTTTAACACCACGATCACCAATGATAGAATCAAATCCATGCGACATTTCCTCAATAAACGAAAGCGCATTTGCAGACTTTGCAGCTTTTTTAATGGTCTCAATTGGACAATCATCTAATCCGTATGCAATGTTATTGCGAACTGTATCGTTGAATAAGATCGTTTCTTGTGTAACTATACCAATTTTCTCTCTCAATGATTTGACATCGAAATTTTTAATATTAACATCATCAATCATTATTGATCCTTTTATCGGATCGTAGAATCGCGGTATAAGGTCAACGAATGTTGTTTTGCCGCTGCCGCTTGGTCCTACAAGCGCTATTAATTCTCCTTTTCGAACTTTCACACTTACATCTGCCAACACTATTCGCTGCTCGCCGTTCTCGGCTGAATATCCAAATGTAACATGATTGAATTCGACAGTATTCTCAATTTTTGAAAGTATAATTGGATTATCAACATTCCGAATTGCGGGTTTTGTATCAAGGATCTCAAATATTCTTTTCCCAGCAGCAGAAAATTCCTGCAAACGATTGTTCACACTTGCAAGATCTTTAACCGGTGGCATAATCTGAAATACCATCATAAGAAAACCGATAAATTCAGCTGCTTTCATCTCACCGGAGATCAATACTTGCTGTCCACCATACCATATGATCACTGCACCTGCAAAGATGGAAAGTAGTTCCGTTGTCGGTGATGAAAGATTTCTGATGCGAGTCATTTTTAGAATTGTTTTAAAATAGCTTTGAGTTTCTTTTCTAAATTTTCTATTCTCGAACTCCTCCATTGTAAATGCTTTTACAACTTTTACATTGGAAATTGTTTCCTGTAATACGACAGTAATATCAGCCATCTTTTCCTGCATAATTCCGCTTTGTTTATGCAAGCGCAATCCTATTCCGGAAATGATCAATAAGATCAATGGAAAAACAATGAATGCCAACAAGGTCAGCTTCCAACTCAAAATAAATGCCATCGTTAAAAAGAAAATAATAAGGAGAGGCTCTTTTATTAGTGTTACAAATGTTGCAGAAACTCCCCCGTTAACAACGTTTACATCGTTTGTAACTCGTGAGATCAAATTTCCGGTGCGTTCATTACTAAAATAGCTAAGGGATAAATTGTGAAGATGTTCGTACAAAGAATTTCTCAGATCTCTCATCAAACTCTGTTCAACCAATGCCATTAAATATGATTGACAGTAGTCAAATATATTTTTAAAAAAGAAAACTGAAAGAATTAAACCGCAGATCTTGAACAAGGCCTCCGATTTTGTTCCATCATACAGAAAATACCGAATGGAATTTTCCACATATTGTTTACCGCTGATAAATTCATTCGGCACAAGTTGAAATTTAAGAGGAGTTTGTGTTGCACCAATCTCAATTGGTGTCTGATCGAACAATGTTTCAAGTAATGGAATCGTTAAATAAATTGAAGATACACTGAATATAGAAAACATGAAAGTACATGCTATTGAAAGCGCTAAAGTCCGCCAATATGGTTTTACGTAAGTGAGTATTCGAAAAAATATTTTCATGACCGAGTTTAAATTTACATTGATTGATATTTAGCTTTTGCAACTGTTTCTGCTGAAACCGGAGGTGTACCCGATCCGCTACGTTGTGCTGATTGATATTCCCAACTTTTTGCATAGATCACAAGAGCATGGAATGCCGAATAATATGCAAGGAGAAATCCGTAAAATCCGTCTTTGTAACCTTTCAAGGAAATATACATCCTTAAAAATACCGAAAGTGGATTAAGAATAAAGTGGTACCAACGTATTATTCTGCCATTCCCAATCGTATTCATCACATCAAGAGATGAATAATCATTCATTTTTTCAAGATATTGATGTAGAGAATTATAGGTGTAATGGTTAAGATCTGCTTTCAAAAGGCCGATCAAACCTTCAACTAAAAATCCTTCGTGCACAGGCCGATGATTCATTCTTGTTTTTGATTTTTTGAACAATCGCAGTTGGTGTCCGGGATACCATCCGCCGTTCTTCATCCATCGATCAAGAAAATAACTTTTCCGCGGAACTTCATATCCATTCAACGTATGAGAAAGTTCGATTGTAGAAAGAATTTCTTCTTTCAATTCAACTGTTACTTCTTCATCTGCATCCAATGAAAATATCCATTCATTACTCGCTTGCTGCATTGCAAATTCTTTTTGCTTTGCAAACCCTTCCCATTGTTTTATAATCACTTTTACATTCAGTGATTTTGATATTTGGACTGTCCTATCAGTACTTATTGCATCCACAACGATAATTTCATTTGCCCATTGAACGCTCTTCAAACAGCGTTCAATATTTTTTTCTTCATTTTTCGTTATAATAATGATTGATATCATTGGACAACAATATTCACCAACTTATTTTTTACCACAATTTCTTTTACAATCTTTTTTCCATCAACGTATAATTTCACATTCGGTTCTGAATGTGCTCTCGATTTAAGATCATGCTCATTCGAATTGTTCGGAACATTGAATTTTGCCCTGATCTTTCCATTTACTTGGACAACAATCTCCACTTCACTAGTTACGGTCAATTTTTCATCATACGTTATCCACTGTGAGGATTTGAAAATTGACTCTGTATTTCCCAATTTATTCCACAACTCTTCTGTAACGTGTGGTGCAAACGGGGAAAGCACAACAAGAAAATCTTTCATCAGTTTTTTTGGCAGTGTCTCTTGTTTATACGCTTCATTGATAAAAATCATCATCTGCGAAATAGCTGTATTGAACCGTAGTGCTGGAATATCTTCTGTTACCTTCTTAACAGTTTGATGGAAAATGCGCAGAAAATCTGCAGAAGGTTGGCTCTCGGTTATGATCTCGTTCAATGCTCCATCTTCCGTCACGTACAATTTCCAAACACGTTTCAAGAAACGGAATACCCCTTCAACACCATTCATGCTCCACGGTTTCATCTCTTCTAACGGTCCCATAAACATTTCAAACAGTCGTAATGCATCCGCGCCATATTCTTTAACAACATCATCAGGGTTCACAACATTGCCAAGTGACTTCGACATCTTTTTGGAATTCTCCCCGAGGATAATTCCTTGATGACGCAATTTCATAAACGGTTCTGTAGTAGTTACATATCCGAGATCGAATAGAACTTTATGCCAAAATCGTGCATACATTAAATGGAGAACTGCGTGTTCGGATCCGCCTACATACAGATCTACTGGCATCCAATATTTTTGTTTTTCAAGATCACAGAAGATCGTATCATTCTTCGGATCGATATAGCGGAGATAATACCAACAACTTCCACCCCATTGCGGCATTGTGTTCGTTTCACGTCGTCCCTTTTTTCCTGTATTGGAATCGACAACATTCATCCACTCTGTTGCAAGTGCAAGCGGAGATTCAGTCGTTCCGCTTGGTTGGAATTTTTCAAGATTTGGTAAAATGAGCGGAAGTTCTTTTTCTTCCAAAGCACTCATTGTTCCATCTTCCCAATGAATGATCGGGATCGGTTCACCCCAATATCTTTGACGCGAGAAAAGCCAATCACGTAATTTATAATTGATCTTCTTCTTGCCAATTCCTTTTTCCTCTAACCATAAAACGATCTTTGCAAATGCTTGTTCGTATGAAAGACCATCAATATTAATCTCTTTGTTAGAAGAGTTTACGCATTGTTCATCTTTGGCAACAAAAACTTTTTCATTTACGTCGAAAGGCGATTTTACAACTTCAACGATCGGTAAAGTATATTTTTTTGCAAAATCCCAATCACGTTCATCGTGTGCAGGAACTGCCATAATTGCACCAAAACCATATCCCATCAATACATAGTCTGCAATCCAGATCGGTATCTGTTTTTCAGTCGCGGGATTTATTGCATATCCGCCGGTGAACACACCACTTTTGTTCTTATCCATTCCACGATCAAGTTCAGATTTCAGAGAAGCTTTCTTCCGATATTCAGCAACTTCATCTTTTTTTTCTGCAACCGTAACCGAATCAACAAACGGATGCTCCGGTGCAAGAACCATATACGTTGCACCAAAGATTGTATCCGGCCGTGTTGTGAAGATTCTTATATTTTCTGCACTGTTTGCAATCGCGAAATCAACTTCCGCACCTTCGGAACGTCCGATCCAATTTTTTTGCATCTCCACCGTCGATGCAGGCCAATCAAGCGTTGCCGCATCTTCGAGCAATCGTTCGCAATAAGCGGTTATCCGCATCATCCACTGACGCATCGGACGACGTTCAACGGAATATCCCTTTTCAGTCCATTCATCTACTTCTTCATTTGCAAGAACTGTTCCCAACGCTTCGCACCAATTCACAGGAATTTCCGCAATGTATGCAAGTCGAAAATCCTTTAATATTTTTTGCTGTTCTAACTCATTCTTTGCTTTCCAGCCATCAGCGGTGAAACAACAATCATTATTTCCACAATATAAATCGCAGTCTATCTTGGAGCATCCGGATTTTTCAAATTCAGAAATGAGTTCGGAAATCGCACGAGCCTTCTTTACGCGAAAATCATACCACGAATTATAGATCTTTAGAAATATCCATTGCGTCCATTTATAATATTGAGGATCGGTTGTATTGACTTCTCGTTCCCAGTCATAACTAAGTCCTAGCAATTTAATTTGGCGACGAAAGTTATTGATATTTTGTTCTGTCGTTACCGATGGATGGATGTTCGTTTGCATTGCATATCGTTCAGCAGGTAAACCAAATGCGTCCCAACCCATAGGATGGAGAACATTAATTCCATTTAATCGCTGAAAGCGAGTGAATATATCCGTGGCCGTATATCCTTCAGGATGACCAACGTGTAATCCTGCTCCGCTTGGGTATGGGAACATATCGAGAATATATAATTTCTTCTTTGTAGGATCTTCAACGGTTTTATACGTTTGATGTTGATCCCAATATCTTTGCCATTTATTTTCGATTTCAGTAAAGTTATAACTCATTGATCAGCTTTAGGATTTAGGTTTTAGAATTTGAAATTAGAAATTTATCTCTCTTTTAATGTTGCTGTTCGAACAAGTTTGTAATTTAAAACTGATTTGATCTCTTTGATATCACGATTAAGCATTTTTAGTGTGTCGTCATTAATCCGGAGGAAATAGATTTTTTCTTTCGGTTTATCTGGATTTAGCTCATAGACAGTTGCATCGTTTTCCTGATATGTCTCTTTTAAAGTACCATAAACACCGTGAGTGATCGACGTTTTATCCTCATCCTTGGAACCGATGTATGCTTGTTTGAGAATGAATGGGGGTTCTGGATTTGAATAATCAATAAGAAGCTCCAATCGTGTTTTAATCTCGTTACAATCGGCGCATGGTATGATACCTTCATACACGAGCCATGTTCCTGATATAATCTCACCGTTATGAGTTGCCAAGATAGATTTTCCGGATGAACATCCGAAAAGCAATAAGCTCATCAGTAAAAATACAACATGTTTCATGTCTTTATTCTCCCTGACAAATTATTCAATATGCTCCAAATACCGCTTTACCGTCAATTCTTTTATAATATGAAATTTTTTTCGTATTTCATCTACACTTGCACCCTGTTCTGCCATTGTTTTAATTGCCGTTAAACGTAAAGATAACGCAGTGATCTTTCGTGCTTCACCGTTTTTGACCCCGGATTTTTCAAGATAAAAATTAATTCTCTCTCGAATTCCGCGTGAAGTCATTCGTTGACCGCGAGTTCTATTTCCCGCACTCATGAAGAGTGGTTCATTCTCTTTTGCATTGGTTCTGAAAGCAAGATAACTTTTCATCGCTTCTTTAGCATCGTTAGGGATCACTGCAGATTGATCTTTTGTCTTTTTCCCTTTCAACTGCAGCGACAACGTCATGATTCCTTTTTTCGTAACTATGTCACCGATATCCGCGCGGATTAATTCGATCTCCGAAAGACCACAAGTGATCATTAATTTCACAATGGCAAAATCTCTGAACCCAATTTCATCTTTCCGCTCAATTGACTGGATCAACAACTGAACTTCTTGAACGGAAATGCTTTTTCGTGAGTGCTGGGGATTTGTTTCTCCTCCTTTTACAGCTTTTGCAGTGTTTGAGAATAAAACACCGCGTAAGACAAGAAAATCAAAAAATTTTCGAACAGAGGAAAGGTACATTGTAACAGAAACAGGAGATAATTTTCTCTTGGTCAGTAAAAATCGCTTATATCGTTCAACCTCTTTTGTTGAACATTCAAATTCTGGTTCTAATCGTACCCATCGCATAAATTCACGAAGTGTGCGTTCGTATGTCCCGCGCGTTTCAGGATTTCGCTTGCTCAGTTCATTCAGATAATCAGAATGAAGTACCAGAAGTCGTTGAAGCGTTATTGTTTGTGTACTATGCTGTTTCATCATCCGTTATGGAAAATAGCCAAAATGTCTATGAATCGCAATCGAACGATGTCCTTCATATATGTAAATTCCTCCCCTTACGTACATTCAATGTATCAATTTCGTCATTTGTAGTATGGGTGGTTATTAAAATAGTTTATCATACACCTCCTTGCTTTTCCACTACTCTTTCCTTAGTATTCACGTATCAAAAATAGGGACATCATGGTAAAACTATTATTAGTTGTTATTACTTTCCAGCTTTCGTTCTCACAAACCGATCTTCTAAAAAATAAATTGATAACAAACATCAAACAGATTGTTGAACAAGCTGACGCCGTTGTTGGAGTTGCTATTAAAGACTTGCGCTCTGGAGAACAGATTCTTATCAATGAAGATGATATTTTTCCACAAGCAAGTTCTATAAAGATCCATATTTTAACGGAAGTGTATAAACAAGCTTCGGAAGGAAAATTCAATCTTACCGATATCAAACAATTGCCTATTTCCGCGCGAGTTGGCGGAAGCGGAATACTTTCTTCACTCGGAGAAAAATCGGTCTCTCTCTCCATTCGGGATTATTGCGTATTGATGATCGTGTTAAGTGATAATTCGGCAACAAATCTGCTCATCGATCTCGTTGGAATGAAAAATGTCAATGAATCCTTGCAGAAGAACGGCGCGATAAAAACAAAACTTCAACGAGTAATGATGGATATTCAAGCAGCGAAAGAAGGAAGAGAAAATATCAGCACGCCGAAAGATGTTATGGCAATTCTTGAAAAAATGTATAACGGAACTTTAGTGAATAATCAAGTTTGCGACGACATGCTATCTATCTTAAAACTTGATAAAGATGGAGCGCTCAAATCAGGTACTGCACCAATAGTTACCATTGCAAACAAGGGAGGTGATGTTGAGGGTGTAAGAACGGATGTCGGCATCATCTATCTTGAGAATAATCCTTACATTATTTGTGTTATGACGAAGATGCTGCTGCACAACGAAGATGGGCCGAAAATAATTACCGATATTTCACGTGAGGCTTTTAACTATTTTGAGCGAAAAGCAAACTCAAATCAGTATGGACGAAGATTACCAAAATAATTTCCAAATAATATTAATGAAATGATGAAAAAACTATCGATTGCTCTCTCCACTATTTTTTCAGACAACGAATGGTTCAACAAGATTCTCATCGGTGGGTTTTATTTTTTGCTCATCCCTTTCGGGATTGGGATTATTATGATCAATGGTTTTCTCTCAGCACTCGTTATGCGCCGCAACGTTGGTGAGAATGGAATGCCGTACTGGAGAAATTACAGATCTATTTTTCACGAAGGTTTTCGAAAAAGCCGTTTACCATTGGGACTAATAATTATTGTTTATGCACTTGTTCTTGGATTGCAGATCAAAATTTCTATTTTCGGATTTATCATCGCAGTGTCATTGTTCCTTACCATCAACACAATTTCCGTTGTCAAGAAATTTGATACTATTTCTCTGCTGCTCTCTTTTCCCTTATTGTTTATTGCCATTTCCATCGGATGGATGTGGATTATTGTCGGTTGGCCGTTATTGATTTTTTTAGCGGTGATTGTTCAAACTCATTTGTTCGCTCGAGTATAAAATATTATTTTTTCAACCACTCCTCTTTTAATTTTTCTAACATCTGCTGGTCAAATCTTGATTTAGAGTAAAATCCCTTTCCTATCCGCTGTCGCAATGCTTCGTAGATCGTTACCGCACATGCAACTGAGACATTCAAACTTTGGATCATCCCCATCATCGGAATATATATTGTTGCATCCGCAAGGTTAGCAGCTTCATCAGTAACTCCGCCATGCTCATTACCAAAAACAAATGCAGTCGGTTTAGTAAGATCAAAACCATATAACTGTTTCGCATTTTCATCCAATCGTGTTGCAAGAATTTGGAATCCTTCTTTTCTTAACTGTTGATAGCACTCAGGGATTGAAGAAAATTTTCTTCTGCCAATCCATTTATTCGCACTAGAAGAGCTCTTACTGCCGATCTTCGGATATTTTGTCGTGGTATAGACCAGATTCACTTCATGGATTCCTACTGCATCCGATGAACGAAGCATTGCGCTTACATTATGCGGATCATGAATATTTTCCATCACAACAGTAAGATCGGGCTGACGCTGTTCAAGGACTTTGAATACTTTATTTTTTCTTCGTTCAAGTCTCATTCCTGCACCAAAATAAGTTCACCATTTTTTGAATCCTTTTGCAAGACAACGATCGCCGTAATAACAAATATCGCTCCAATCATTTGAATGAATCCCATTCTTCCGCTCAAGAACAACCACTCAGAAATTATTGCGACGATCGGTTCTAGAGTACTGATGATGATCGCTTTACTCGATTGGATATGATGAAGACCATAATAATACAATGAATATGGAATTAAGATTGAGATCAATGCGATAATTCCAAACACTTTCCAATCTTCAAATGTATAGTTCGCATTAAATATTTCCATCGGTGTATTGATAAAACTCCAGAAAAGTGTCGCCGCACCAAGTAAATAAATTAACCCTGTCCAAATGGAATATTTCTGTGTTAATGATTTTCCGCTGATATTAAAAATGGAAAATGAAACTGCGGCAAGCAACGCATAGATAATTCCAATTTTGCTACCGTTTATTATCTCGGGGTTATAAGCACCGATAGCTAAAAAAATTCCGCTGAGTGACAAAACTAGTGCTAAGTTTTTTGATAAAGTCAATTTCTCTTTTTGAAATACTACTGTATAGATCATCACCATGATCGGAGCAGTATATTGAACAAGGATCGAAGTCGAGACATTTGTTTCTTTGATCGCTGCATAATAAAAATAATTTGATCCAGCAACGCCTAAAATTCCGACAATAAGAAAATGAGGGATATCCTTAATTGAAAATTTTAATAACGATCTATTGGTTGAAAGGAAGAATAAAAAGAGAACTGCGAATGATAATGTCACCCGCATTTGTACAAGAATGAGCGGTTCGTAAGCTTTATTGAAGAATGATTTTGCTACAGTTGCCGCAACTCCCCATAACACTGCGGCGAGTGAAATAGCAATATACCCTTTCCGGTTTTTCATTTAAGGGGACTTTCCCCTGCATCGTCGAACTTTACACGGTAATATTCTGCAAGGTCATTTTCGCCTATAGCCTGATAGAGAATAGCCAGACGAAGTGCGATACTTTTCTTACTGTCGACAAGTTCAAGACCTATCTTCAAAAATTCAATCAACATTTTTGCAGGGGGAATATCGATATCAGGGTTATAACAATCACAAACATCAAGATACGGATCGGTTTGCTCAGGTTTTATTGCAGCAGCTTTTTGAAAATATATCAACGCCAATTCGTAATTATCCTTTTTGCCATAAAGGACTTCAAAGATATTTGCCAGCCACATGTACACATCGTAAGCGATATGACGAAATTCTTTTGCAAGTTTCTCACCAAATAATATCAGTTCATCGTTTCCAAGAGAATCATTCCAAAAAAGAATACGATATATTTCTACATCATCAATTCCTTGATGTATCGCAGCATTGAATGCGTCGAACAATTCATTGAAGTTCTTTGAAGTATTGAAGATATGCCGTATTTCAGTGCGAGAGATCATCGATATTCACATTATGTATGTGTGAAAATAACAAATGAGCAGTGGAGAAGCAATACGCTAACGACGAGAATAAAAAATGAATACCGATAGCAATAAAAAAAGGAATGAACTCTGTTTGAGTTCTTCCCTGAATAATCAATAACTCTTTCCCTATTTTTGCAAGATCATTTTTTGGGTTGCAACAAAATCACCGGATCGCATTTGATAGAAATACACTCCACTAGCAAGGTTGGTTCCATTCCATTCTATGGTATAATTTCCCGCTGCAAGATTCTCATTTAATACCGTTGCTATCTCTCTACCTAGTAAATCGTATACTTTTACCGTACTCAATCCAGCATGTTTTACAGAGAATGTTATCTTCGTCGTCGGGTTGAATGGATTAGGGAAATTTTGACTCAGAGAAAAATCTGTCGGAAGAGTTCCTTCCATTTTCTCTACTTTCAAAATTGCACCGGTACCGCCGCCTTCTTTATATCGTTTTGCAAATTCCTGGGCATACTGACGGGCAATGGCACCTGAATGGATAATAACTGTGTTTTCATCGTTGTCATTTTCAGCATTCCCCGACCAGTTATGACTTCCGGTAATCACCATAGGATCACTTTCATCATTGAACGGATCGATTACCGCATATTTGTGATGAAAAATTCCTTTCACTGTATCGTGGTTCGCCACAAATGCATCAACCCCTGCCGACTGCAATGTTCCCAGCACACTTCCTGACTGATCATTAATAATGCCACGTACTTTTATTCCATTATTCTTTTTGGAAATCAAGGATTGTGCAATGTCAGATCGCGTGAAAGACATCACTCCAAAGAAAATGTCGTGATCTGCACTGGAAAGTGCACGGATAATGCCAGAGGTTGTATGATCCGACGGGCTGAAATAACTTTCTACCTTTGTACCTGCAATAAATGTTACATGCGGTGTGTTATCGGCTTTCATCGGACCAAAATGGGCTTGAATTTCATTTTTCGTTTCCGTCGAACTTCCAAACATTTCTTCAAATTCTACCGTATAGATACGAGCAAGTGATTGATCCTGAATGAAAACGGCATTTTGCGCATCTTTCTTCGTGCCATCATTCGTAACATTCCATGAACCCATGATCACCCAATCATCTGTCGCTTTGGTTGTATCTCTTCCATCAAACACAAAGAACTTGTTGTGCATAAGGCCGGTGGTAACGTTTCGTTTCATCACTGAAATACCACTTGACTCCAGTCGGCTTAATGGTGCTGAGGTTACCTTATTGTCAAAAACCACTCGTATTTTAACGCCACGATTTTTTGCGGCAATAAGTGAATCCGAAATGCGGTCAGAAACAATTCCCGAAGTCCCCGAGAAATCATCGTACGAATACACAGCCATATCAATACTCTGTGTCGCGTTATGGATTCGTTCCAACAACTTGTTAAGTAAATTTGTATTCCCATTGGCAAGTGGTGTAATTCCATACGTTGCATCAACCGAGTAATTGAAATAGATATACATCTGTCCGGAACTTGCAGAAGACGTGGTCACTTGCGAAACAATAAATGACGCCGCGGTTCCTAAATTATTTGCTGAAAAAACTTGATAAAAATAAATGCGGCCCGATTTTAAACCTGATACTGTGACGGAATGGTTGGTCGCTAGTGCAGCATCTATCACCGAATCTTTTAAATTTTTCGTATAGCCGTAATACACAATAGAGTTACCGGGAAAAAACGTTGACCAATTGATAGTAAAACTTGAATCGGTTAAAGAAGATATCGTCGGTAAGGAAGTAATTTGCGGTCCTGGGTAGACAATTAAATCTTCTGAGGTTCGCGGTATAACCTGATATGACAGATTAAATTGTCCCATTACACCTACAAGATCGAGCAACCCAACAGGAATTAGTTTACCTTCGAGCGCAGAACCAAATGGGATACGAACGTTCAATTGTGTTGAACCATCAGAGACATTGTATGTGGTGCCATTAGTCCCACCTGTAAAGTTACCAGATTCTACAAAACGCACTCCATTTATTTTCACAAGCTGTGCTTCATACGCCTCTGATGCCTGCACAAGTGTAATATTTTTTGGTGGTGGAAGAGGAAGACCACGGAGAAGAAGGCGAACAGAATCGACTGGCGACAATTCAAGCAGACCGCTGAACTGTTTCAGAACACCTTTCACTTCAACGGAATCACCGAGAAGCAGTGTATCAGTCTTCGCATCATACACTGCAATTCCTCCAGAAAAATCTTGAAGAAAAATTGTCTTTGCCGCTGTTTTAGATGGTTGTCCATATGTTACAACTCCACGAACTTTTACGGTATCACCATCTGCGTGTGAACGGGCAATGTTGATATCGAGCCAGGTTTGTGATTCTGGAGGATCGATGACATTAATATCTGCAAGTGTTCGGGGAAGCAAACGATAAACACCATTACGTTCATTAACAATTCCAATCAGATTAACGGAATCTGCCGGAATGGAAGATCCAACGATGTTGGATCCCTTGCTGACATATACGGTCAGCGGACCAAATGCATCACCGGCCGCATAAACACTATCAACACCTGTTGCAAACAATCCGGCCGCTGCAAATTTCACTTTATTTACACGAACTAATTGTGATTCGACCGATTCATTCAAAAGTGTTGAGTTTAATTGTTTCAGAACAGGGCGTGGATTATTGGTACTGATCTTCACAGAATCTGAAAGCGGGTCAATCTCTAATAGTCCATTAAAATCTTTAAGCGTACCGCCAAGTTCCCATAAATCACCCACCTTTGCGCTTAAAACAAAGTTAAAGTTAAAAACTGCTAATCCTCCGGTACTGTCTTGAATGTATGCCGGCGGTGATCCGAATTCGTTCCCTGCTGTAATTATTCCGCGAACTCGCATGGATAAACCTGTACCAACGGCTCGAGCTTGCGCAATCGTAAGAATACCAACGCTAAATGACATTATACGCGCAGACATTATATTTTTTGCTGTATCTTTTACATTTTGAATAGTAAGTGTGTATGTATCATTCGTCATTAATGAAGTCGTCAACACAACTTTTCCGAGATTTGTAATATCACGATTCGCTTGCAATACATTGATAGATTTTGAAACTACATAATTCGTTATCGTCGATGATGCGAGCGAGTCGAGCGGTTCGTTAAAAAGAATTTCAATTTGAGTGCTCGAAAGAGATTTCATCGATAAAACCCACGGTGGAATAATATCTCCTGATGTCGATTTCGGTTCCGTTGGGCTTGATGAATTCTGAGGTTGAGGTACTCTAACAATAAAATCAGCGGAATTGTTATTTGAATCATATCCATTTCCTGCCAATTCCTCTATGCCGCCAATACCCATTGTTGTTACTGTAGACGTAACAGATGCTTTACGTTCTACACTTGTTGTGTTTGCTGGTGTTGGTGCCGGACCTGTACCTTCGAAAATTGCAGACGTTCCATATCCAACAAAATCAACCAAATTTGGATCGGTAAGCGAAGTAACTGCAATCGCTGCTTTCGATAAAATAATTTTACCGGCTGTTCCACCTAATGCAAGTCCACCTATAGCATCGGGTGCTGGTAAATTTTGGGTCCCTCCTGTTCCAGCCGCTTCCTGAATAAGATAGTAACCCTTAGGTGCTATGGCTCCACTTAAAGGTGTACCAGGCGTTGAAGGGAAAATGCCACTTGCACCACCAGACATATAATGCACTGACCAACCATCAAGCGAAACAACCGCATCGGTTGGATTATAAAGTTCAATAAAATCGTTTTTTAATACAGCACCCGTATTCCCCCCCCCACCATACACTTCACTAATAACAACATGAATGGCAGGTTGCGCATTCATTGATATAACACTGATTACAAAAAATAATATAATGCTATACAAATTCTTCATTGCTTATTTTCTCCATAAATATTATGTAATAAAATAATAAAAATATCACAATAAACCATTACCATAGGGTTAATAATTGTAAATGTAAAATGTTGATTGATGATAGAAAATGGAGTATTTTGTCTTCCACATATGTATCGAATTCCTATTTCTCCGCCAAACCAATTAACACTCTTCCGTATTTTACTGACGCCGGTATTTGTCTATTTCCTTTTTTCAAACGATCCGATGGATAAGCAAATTGCGTTGGGTATTTTTATATTTGCCGCCATCACTGATTGGTATGACGGATATGTTGCTCGGCGCTGGGGTTTTATCACACGGTGGGGAAAATTTCTTGATCCATTAGCAGATAAAGTATTAACTTCGGCTGCATTCTTTTCATTTGTTGCAATCGGTTATGCTGAATTATGGATGGTGATTCTAATAGTCATCCGGGATTTTGCGATGACTTTGCTCCGCGCATACGCTGAATTCAAAAATACCCCGATCAACACCAGCGGATTTGCGAAGACCAAAACATTTGTTCAACTCGTTGTTATTTATCTTTTTTTGGTTCATTATATTGTTCGAACTTCATCTGAACTCAATTTCCATTTTGGATGGATTTTTGATATTGTTGCCTCACCAATTATTATGTACGTATTAATGATGATAACAACACTTTTAACTGTATGGACAAGCATTGTATATATTTCCACAAATAGAATCATTCTCAAAAACTTATTTCTAAGTGAATCTAATGGAACAGACTCCGAACGAATCGCAAACTGAAAAATCTAAACTTGATTTTTTTACAAAATTTATCGGTTCAGGATTTTTCACGGGATATTCGCCGATAGCATCCGGAACAGTTGGTTCTGCAATCGCATTGCTATTTTTTCTTATTCCAAATTTCTCATCACTGTACAGTATTATTCCTGCAACGATCATTCTCTTCGTCATTGGAGGTTTTGTTGCCGATAAAATGGAAAAGGCATATGGTCAAGATCCAAGTGTTGTAACCGTTGATGAAATTGTTGGGATGTGGTTGAGCTTGTGGTTTATCCAAATCACAATTCTTAATGTGTTCCTCGCCTTCTTAATTTTCAGAATACTCGATATTCTCAAACCTTATCCTGCCGGTGAATTTGACAAGCGAGAAGGCGGTTGGAATATTATGCTTGATGATGTTATTGCAGGATTATACACAAATGTAATTCTTCAGGTTGCTTTCCGCATCTCACTATTCTGAATTCGATGACAGCAGAAATTATTACGATCGGTGATGAACTTCTTATCGGGCAGATTATCAATACCAATCAAGCATACATCGCTGAGAAATTGAATAGCGTTGGTATTTATTGTGAACGGATGACAACCGTTGGAGACAGCGCTGAAGCTATTACTGATGCATTTACTACGGCATTTAATCGTGTTGATGTTGTCTGCGTTACCGGCGGACTTGGTCCAACCCATGACGATATTACAAAAAAAATAGTGTGTGAATTCTTTAATACTGAACTCGTTATAGATAATGAGGTGCTTGACCATATAAAGACATTAGCTAAAAAAAGAAATATTGTCATGATCCAATCGAATATAGATCAAGCACTTGTGCCAAAAAATTCTACGGTAATCCCAAATTTGATCGGTACTGCTCCCGGAATGCTATTCGTACGAGATAATAAATATTTTTTTGTTATGCCGGGTGTTCCTTTCGAAATGAAAGGAATGATCGATGGATGGATACTTCCCTTCCTTAAGAAAAAAAATAATGGATCAATTATACAACATCGAACGTTGAAAACCACTGGTATCGGCGAATCAATGTTAGCAAACGAGATCGGCAATATTGCTGAAGTGATAGGAACTGATGGAACGGTAACGCTAGCATTTCTCCCCAATCCGATGGGAACGAAGTTACGAATAACAGTTAAAGAGAAATCCGCCGAGTCTGCACTAACAAAGATTGTTCATGCAGAACAAATTCTTCGATCGAAAATTGGAAAATATATTTACTCCGATGACGAAAAAGATTTAGAAGATGTTATCGGCGATTTATTGAAAAAGAAAAAACTGACAATAACAACCGCGGAATCGTGCACTGGCGGATTGATCGCAAATAGAATTACAAATGTTTCGGGGAGTTCTGAATATTTTCTCGGCGGTTTTGTCACATACAGCAATCAACTAAAGATAGACGAACTTGGGGTTTCCAAAAAAACTATTGCGGATTTTGGTGCTGTCAGCAAAGAAGTTGCTGAATCAATGGCAAGCGGCGTCCGCCTTACTGCAAAAGCAGACATTTCTCTTTCTATTACAGGAATTGCAGGACCAACTGGTGGCACAACTGATAAACCGGTTGGACTTTGCTTTATCGGATATTCTGATTCCGAATCTACATTTGCAATCAAGTTCAATTTTGGTGATAATCGGATACGATTTAAAGAGCGTGCATCGCAAGCGGCGTTGGAATTATTGCGTAGAAAACTACTCAAACTTTCTTAAATTTCATTCTTGATTCAGAGCGTTGAAACCATTACTTTGCAACAGACTAAATTTAATTGTTACATTTTTTAATTACACGTAAATCAGGAGCATTATGGCTGAAGATAAAGAAGCAAAAGTTCAGGCGCTAAAGGTCGCATTAGAGCAAATTGAAAAACAACATGGAAAAGGTTCTATCATGAAGTTAACTGATGGACCGATCATGAAAATTGATGCGATCTCAACCGGTTCTATTTCACTTGATGCAGCACTTGGTGTTGGCGGTGTTCCACGTGGACGCGTTGTTGAAATTTATGGACCGGAATCTTCCGGTAAAACGACAATTTGCCTTCATATTATCGCTGAAGCACAAAAAACCGGTGGCATCTGTGCTTTTATCGATGCCGAACACGCTCTTGACGTTGCTTACGCAAGAAAACTTGGAGTTGATACCTCTTCACTTCTTTTATCACAGCCGGAATTTGGCGAACAAGCTCTCGAGATCGTTGAAACACTCGTACGTAGCGGCGCTCTTGATGTTGTTGTTATCGATTCTGTTGCTGCTCTTACACCGCGAGCCGAAATTGAAGGCGAAATGGGTGACCCCACAATGGGTGTTCATGCTCGCTTAATGTCGCAGGCACTTCGCAAACTTACTTCAGCAATTTCGAAATCGAAAACTACTGTTATTTTCACAAACCAATTGCGAATGAAGATCGGTATCATGTTCGGAAACCCCGAAACTACCACCGGTGGAAATGCGCTGAAATTTTATGCATCCATTAGAATGGATGTTCGCCGTATCGAGGCAATTAAAGATGGCACAAATGTTATTGGGAACAGAACAAAAGTAAAAGTAGTAAAAAATAAAGTTGCCCCGCCGTTCAAAGAAGTTCAATTTGATATTCTCTATAATGAAGGAATTTCAAAACTTGGTGATCTAATTGATGTTGCAGTTGAGCAGAACATTATCAATAAGAGCGGTTCATGGTTTTCCTATAAAGAGGAACGGATCGGTCAAGGACGTGATTCTGTAAAAGCATTCTTAACTGCAAGTGAATCTATTGCAAAACAAATTGATCAAGAAGTTCGAATAAAATTAGGCGTTAGTACAGCTGCGCCGGCAAAGACTCAAACAAATGATGAAAAACCAACAGCGCAGGTAAAAGAACCAAAAAAATCGAAATAAGCTTTTCTAAAGAGACGCACGTTGTGTGCGTCTCCATTTTTTTATGGTCATCACAAAAATAGAACGGCAAAAAAAGAATAAAACGCGGTATTCAATTTTTGTTGATGATAAATATGCATTTAGCGTCAGTGAAGATGTTTACGTCCGCTTTGTCCTTCATAACGGACAAGATCTCACAGAGATAGAACGAACCCAAATTGAAAATGCTGAAGCTGAATCATCCGTACGACGAGTTGCATTACGATATCGTTCGTATCGCCCGCGTTCAAAAAAAGAAATTCTAGATTATCTACAGAAAAAAGGATTTGATGATTCACACATTCATTTAGCACTATTATTCTTGGATGAAATGAAACTTTTGAATGATGATGAATTCGCCAGGATGTTTTGTCGAGATAGATTGCAATTAAAACCGGTTGGAAAATCTTCCATGAAGCATTTGCTATATAAAAAGGGGATCGATAAACTAACCGTAGAAAAAATTCTTCCGGATTTTTATACTGTTGAATCGGAGAATATTCTTGCAATAAAAGAAGCAGAACGTAAATACAAAAGGGTAAAATCGCTTCCTCTTGTCACTCAAAAAAAACGGATATTTGAACACTTAGTTCGTCGAGGATATGATACTTCTCTGTCACTTAAGATCACAGCACAATTGGTGAATCAATGAATAATGATAGTAATTTCTTCCGTAGCCGTCATTGGAAAGTTTTTCTTATTAGCATGGCAATTGCACTTCCCATCTTTGTCATGTCAACATTTAAGGATCTTTTTCTAATTTTAGTTGTTTCATTTACTTTAACATTCATCTTGAAACCACTTGTCGATTATATTGAAAACCTCGGAGCTGCCCGATGGATTGCAGTGTTGATCATCTTCGTTGGTTTAGGAAGTATCGCCGTTCTTGGAGTTATGATACTTTTTCCGGTTATTTCTTCTCAGGTTACTCAAATAAGTTCTGCGTTCAGTAAAGATCGACTGTCAATAATGCTCAGCGATCTTAGTATTCAAATTTCACATCAGGTCCCATTTCTAAAATCAGAATCTGTAAGAGAACACTTGAATAATTCTCTTGTTGGGTTTGGAGAATCTGCCGGAACCGCTCTTTCCGGTATACTTAGTACCGCCGCCACATTAGCAATCGTTCCATTTATCACGTTTTTTTTATTAAGTGATTATTATGCCATGCAGAAATCTTTCATTCGAAATATGCCAAATAGATATTTTGAAATGTCACTAAACATTATCTATAAAATTGAAGACCAATTAAGCAAATATATTCGCGGAACTGTTACGGAATCTGCCATTGTAGGAATACTCTATTCAATTTGTTATTTCACACTTGGAATTAATTACGCAACAGTACTTGGTTTAATCGGCGGATTTACCAATGTCATTCCTTTTGCAGGACCATTTATCGGAGCCATCCCCGTAGTACTGATATCTATCGTTCAATTCGGAAACCTAAGTATGTTACCGTGGATTTTGATCGTGACAATCGGAGTTCAGCAAGTTGACCAAATGTTTGTTCAACCCGCTGTGTTCAGCAAAATTATGAATATTCATCCTTTAACAATGTTTATTGTTATTCTTATCGGCAATGAAACACTTGGAGTTATGGGAATGGTTCTCGCAATTCCCATATATACAATTATTCTCGTCACAGCAACTGAAACGAACTGGGGACTAAAAAAATATAAAATTACACAAGCATGAGTAAAATTATTTTTGATATCGAGACACTCGGCTTTCCATTGGAATCATTCGACCATGAAACGCAGACATACCTTCTTCGTTTTGCCGACAATGAAGAAAAAGTTGAAGACGTAAAAAAGAATCTCAACCTCCATCCTCTCACAGCTCAGATTCTTTGTATAGCACTCTACAATCCTGACACACAAATGGGAAAAGTCTTCTTTCAATCAGATACGAATGAAGAGTATAAATCCGACGATGGAAAATGTCATTTTATTTCAGGAAGTGAAGAATTTATTTTGGAAAATTTTTGGAAAATAATCCCAAAATATGAACAGTTTGTCACTTTTAATGGAAGAAGTTTTGATTGTCCATTCATCATGCTTCGTTCAGCAAAGCTAGGAGTAAAAACATCACGCAATTTAATGCCCTACAGATATGATTCGGAAATTCACTGCGATCTTCTCGAACAATTAACTTTTTATCAAGTGACCCGCCGCTTTAGTTTGGATTTCTATTGCAAATCGTTTGGAATTGTAAGTCCAAAGACTAAAGGAATTACCGGACTTGACATGCGCAAACTATTTGATGCAAAACGATTTCGAGATATTGCGGAATATTGTTTCGGGGATGTTCTTGCAACTACCGAATTACACAGACGGTGGATGGATTTTTTAAATTTTCATTTATAAACATGCCACCTCAATTATCCAAAATAAAAAATCCTCTCATTGAGAGGATTTTTTATTTATACACTAAGAATAGTTATACAGGAAATTTTCTATACCGTTTCGAAATCTCATTATAGATTGCAGCGGCAGCGGTTAGCTTTAAAATATCCCACCATGAAAAAATCAGGAATCCACTTATGATCGCCTGTTGGATATTGTGCAGTACAATAAAGTTCAAATATAGAGAGCCAATTGTAAATACGACGATCAATCCGAAAGTCATTGAAACAATTGTCCACACATACCCTTTGTGAATAGTAACAAGGTAACCTATAAGTGCAGCTGCAATCGGAAAACTCATTAAGTAACCACCTGTCAAACCAAATAATTTTACCAACCCAAATGTCGCACCGGTGAAAACGGGTAAACCGATAGCACCTGCTCCAATATAAAATAGTTGAGCGATAAATCCATTACGTGCTCCGAGAAAAGCACCGGAAAGCAAGACAAAAAATGTTTGTAATGTAAAAGGTATCGGTTGGTGCGGAATTTGAACTTGTGCTCCAAGAGCAGTAAGTCCGGCAAAAAAACATATCCAACCGACTTGAGCTACTGCCGATGTAGAAGAATTTGCTGTCTCAATCGTGAATATTTTCTGTATTACTTCCATGAATCCTCCGTTTGTAAATTAGTGCATAACCATTGTGTTGTTATTTCAAGTACGTGAGTCATTGTTGTGCTTTCTTCTTTATATGGATGTTTTGCACCATAAAGATGTCCTGCATTTTCTAACTTCACGAACTTTGTTAATTCCTTGTTTGAAAATGAATACAGTTTCTCTGCTTCTTCGATCTTTACAGGTATATCTGCTGTTCCATGAATAATTAAGAGCGGTTTATTTAATTTTTCAACCGCATTTAGAATATCCAACCGCTTACTATTATTTTCAATATCATCAAGTAACGATGTCTTTATCCGAAATAATTTTTGTTCGCTAACTGAATGTAATTGAACAAAACCTTTTTCTCTCCATCGCCTCTTTTGGTCATCGGTATATCGGTTAAAGTATGCAATTGTTGACCACGCTGCAACAGCTTTCACTCTAACATCTTCTTTTGCCGTGATCACTGAGACTCCCCCGCCGCGCGAATGACCAACCAATACTATTTGAGATCTATTAACAAATGGAAGTGATAAATTATTCTCCTCAATTTCGTTGAGAATTGTTTTTACATCATCAATTTCAATTGAGATGGTATTATTTGAAAATTTTTCGTGTTCAACAAATTTTTTCGGTTCTTCACCAATACCGTTATGAGAAAAATTTAGAACGATAGAAACAAATCCGTTTAGCGCAAAATACCGTCCAATCGTCGGAAATGGACCCCAGTCCTTAAATGCCTTAAATCCGTGACAAATTATTACAACAGGTAATGATTTATAGCTGTTCTTAGCTAATTCTTTGTTCCAACGTATATCGCAACGTAGCGGGTCTCCGGATGGTGTATAAAAAGTTCTAAATTCTTCAATAATTTCATCCATAAATCAAATTCAAAATACTTAAAGGTAATTGAAATGTCAATATAATCAAAATTTCATGTTCACTATGAAAAAACATTGACTATATGCTGAAATTTTGATATTTTTGTTAACTAAATGTTACTGGAACCACCGTTAGAGTAGATTAAATCTATGCCACAACTGAAACTATTTTCCGGTCGTGCAAATCGTCCTTTGGCCGAAAAAATTGCACACGATTTAGGCGAACCTCTCGGTAAGCTCGAGATTCAGAATTTTAGTGATGGCGAAATTTGGGTTAAGTTCATTGATAATGTTCGAGGAGCTGATGTTTTTATCATTCAAACGACAGTTCCTCCGACAGATAATTTGATGGAGCTTTTGATCACCGTTGATGCGGCAAAACGAGCTTCTGCACGAAAAGTAAATGTCGTTATTCCATATTTTGGGTATGCCCGGCAAGACAGAAAAGATCAACCACGTGTTGCAATAACATCAAAACTTATTGCAAATTTGATTACAACTGCCGGTGCCGATCGTGTGATTTGTATGGATCTTCATGCACCACAGATCCAAGGATTCTTTGATATTCCTGTAGATCATTTATATTCATCTGTTGTTTTTGTTGATCATTTGCGAAGACAAAAAATTCAGGATCTAACGGTAGTTTCACCGGATGTTGGCGGTATTAAAATGGCTCGCGCTTATGCAAAACGCTTGGATGCTGAACTTGTTTTGATCGATAAACGGCGTCCCGCTCCAAATGTTGTAGAAGTAATGAATATTGTGGGAGATGTTGCAGGAAGAAATGTTCTTATTGTCGATGACATGATCGATACGGCGGGTACATTTACGAACGCAGTTTCTGCGTTGAAAAAAGCCGGAGCAAAATCTGTATATGGAGCATGCACACATCCGCTGCTTTCTGGAAAAGCATTGGAACGAATCAATGCCAGTGACGTTGAAAAAATTATTGTATGCGATACGATTCCATTAAAAGTTACGTCGCCAAAAATTGAAGTGATGTCTGTGTCAACTGTCTTTTCTTCGGCGATCGAACGATGTTTTCATAATAAATCGATCAGTTCCCTGTTCGATGTTGACAAAGATAAGAGTTTAGATAATTAATTTATTTTTTTGTTCTCAGTGAGGAGTAATAACAATGTCAGAAGTATTATTGAATGCAGTTGTACGAAGTGAAACCGGTAAAAGAATGAACCGTCTTCGTTCCACAGATAAAATTCCCGGTGTATATTATGGGCACGGTGAAACAAATATCAATATCACTGCAACACCGCTTGCAATGAAACCTTTGATTTACACCACCAATACTCATCTAATCAATTTGAAATTAGACAACGGTGAAAACAAGACCTGTATTCTTCGAGATGTTCAGTTCGATCCTATCACCGATCGTCCGATTCATTTTGATCTTCAGGGAGTGAAAGAAAACGAAGAGTTGGCGGTTCAAATCCCTGTTGTTTTAATTGGCAGTCCAAAAGGTGTGAAAGATGGAGGAACAATACAACACATTATGCATAAAGTGCGTGTTTCCTGCTTGCCAAAATTCATTCCGGAACAGATTGTTCTTGATATTTCAGATCTCGGGATGAATGATTCCATTCACGTTCGTGATATCAAAATTGAAAATGTTCGTGTTATTGACAACGCTGCAAGCGCAGTAGTTGCGGTTGTTCCTCCAACTGTTGTAAAAGAAGAAGTTGCAGCAGTTCCTGGAGTTACACCGGATGCAGCAGCGGCAGTAGTAACAGCTGCTGAACCAGAAGTTATTGCAAAAGGCAAAAAACCTATTGAGGGTGAAGCAGCCCCGGCAAAAAAATAATTTTTAAAATTGTTCTTTGACAACGGAGTTGCTCCGTGAAATGTATCGTAGGATTAGGAAACCCTGGAAATCGTTACCGATTTGCACGGCATAATATTGGTTTTCTTGCCATAGAATATTTAATTGACAAATTCAAAGCAAAACACTTTGAAGGAAATTCGTTGTATGAATGTTATCAAATTTCTTTGGCAGAAGATTCTCTATTATTTGTTATGCCTCAGACATATATGAATAACAGCGGTTTGGCAGTTCATGAGATTCATCAAAAATATCAAATTTCTAATGCTGACTTTCTTATTTTATATGATGATTTTCAATTGCCATTTGGCACTTTACGATTACGACCCAAGGGGAGTGATGGAGGGCATAACGGTTTATCATCGATTATATTTCACATGGAAAATGATCTAATTCCTCGATTACGAATTGGCGTTGGTGGAAAGACGATGCCGATTGAACATTCGAGCGAATCCATGGCCGATTATGTTCTTACCCGATTCGATACAGACGAAGAGAAACTCCTTCCCCAACTTCTCAATCATACACATAATGCGTGTTTTAGTTGGATAGAAACGGGAATTCAAAAGACAATGAATCAATACAACAGAAATTTTTTCACTTCCACAAATGCGGAATGAGTTTTTTAGAAAAACTGAAAACATAACCTACTCCATCCAAATTTAATGAGATGGGGTCAAAAGTCCATAGGAGGATTTTTTAATGCAATACCAAACAAGGATCTATGAGTCGGTCATTATTATTAATGCCACTCTTGAAGACGCACAGGTTGAGACTGAGATCGAGAAGATCAAAGATTTCATCCTTAAAAATGGCGGTGAGCTTCGCGCTTTAGAAAAATGGGGACGACGACGTCTTGCATATGCCATCAAAAAAAAGAACAACGGTTTCTATGTTCTTTATGAGTTCAAAGCACCAGGTGATATCGTTGCAAAATTAGAGCGACAGTATCTGCTAAACGAAAATGTCATTCGGTTTATGACAATTGAATTGAACAAGAAAGCATTGAAAGCAAAAGAAGTCGGACAGAAAACCCCTATCAGCGATGTTGTTGTTGTAGCTGAAGAACCAAGTAAAGGAGTGACAGTCTAATGAAACAACGAGAATCATCATTTGGTAACAGCGGTGGTAACAGGCGCGATGGCGGCGGATATAACAGCCGAGATGGCAAAGGCGGACGAGATGGAAACCGCAGAGATGCTAAGAAAGATAATCAACAAAAGAAAAAGCGCGCATGTCGATTTACAGCAGCCGGAACGATCTATATCGATTATAAAGATGAAAAATTACTTCGTAAGTTCATCAATGAACAAGGTAAGATAATTCCAAAGCGTATTACTGGAACAAGTGCAAAATATCAACGTCAACTCGTGCAGGCAATTAAACGTGCACGACATATCGCGTTGCTTCCGTTCACATCTGAAGCCATTAAGTAATTGAAAGAGGTCTGAGAATATGAAAGTTATTTTACGTCAAAATTATAATCAATTAGGCAGCATCGGTGATGTTGTTGAAGTGAAAAATGGTTTCGCACGCAATTTCTTGATCCCAAGAAGTATTGCATTTCGGGCAACCGAAGGAAACTTGAAAGCACTTGAGCAAGAAAAGATACAGCTCGCTCGCAAAGAGGATAAAGTCGTTAAGGATTCCGAAAAACTTGCAGCGCAACTCGGAAGCGTTTCATTGACGATTACGATGAAAGTCGGCGAAGATGATAAGCTCTTCGGTGCTGTTACATCGCAAATGATCTCTGAATCACTCACTGAAAAAGGCTATTCGATCGATAAGCGAATAATCGAACTCGAAGAGCCGATTAAAACTCTTGGGATATTTGAAGTGCCGGTAAAATTGCACTCAAAAGTTTCTGCAAAAGTAAAGGTATGGGTTGTGAGAGAGTAATGTAAAGACTTG
Organism: uncultured Chitinophagaceae bacterium; assembly: GCA_964355925.1. Taxonomy (GTDB): domain Bacteria; phylum Bacteroidota; class Ignavibacteria; order UBA10030; family UBA8401; genus UBA8401. The sequence continues at coordinate 24,096 of CAYHFN010000004.1, read as the reverse complement.
CCAAATCTTTAAGATTTGACAAGTCTAATGATTCATAAAACCTGACAATACAGTCAGGTTTTTTTTTGTATATTTGCGTATCACAACCTTGCGAAGGTCTTAAACCTTCGCAAGGTTATTACTACAACCGGAGCTAACTATGGCACACTCAAAATCACTATGGGGCGGCAGATTTAAGACAGCGTTATCAGAATCAGCATTGAGATTCTCCTCCTCAATCGACCTTGACAAAACATTATATCAAGAAGATATCCAGGGAAGTATCGCCCACATAGAAATGCTTGCAGCATGTAAAATTGTTTCTTCCGAAGAAATGCGACGAATTAGAAAAGCGTTGAAAGACATTATTTTAGAAATTGAATCCGGTAAACTCGATCTTTCATGGGATAAAGAAGATATTCACATGGCAATTGAACAACGACTCATCCAAATAATTGGTCCGGTGGGCGGCAAATTGCACACAGGAAGAAGTCGAAATGATCAAGTTGCGCTCGATGAACGTCTGTACCTCCGTTCAGCAATTAATGAGATGAAAAAACTTGTCGTGCAATTCCAGCGTGTTCTTCTGTATAAATCGGAAAAATATTTCGGAACTATCATGCCCGGGTATACACATTTACAGCGCGCGCAACCGATCTTTCTTTCTCATCATCTTCTTGCTTATGTTTCTATGCTGGAACGTGATTATGAACGACTTACTGATTGCTATAAAAGAGTAAATCGACTTCCACTCGGCGCTGCGGCTTTGGCAGGAACGTCATTCCCGATCGACAGAACAGTTGTAGCAAAAAAATTAGGATTTGACGGTGTTCTCGAAAATAGCATTGATGCAGTTTCCGATCGCGATTATATCATTGAATTTGTTTCCGTTTGCAGCGGAATTATGATGCACCTCAGCAGGATGTCTGAAGAAATAGTGCTCTGGACTTCACAGGAATTTAATTTTGCAAAGATCGATGATGCATATACAACCGGTAGCAGCATTATGCCGCAAAAGAAGAACCCTGATATGGCAGAATTAACGCGTGGAAAAGTTGGTCGAGTGTATGGAAATCTGATGAACATTCTAACACTGATGAAAGGTCTACCACTTGCCTATAATCGAGATATGCAAGAAGATAAAATGCCTTTATTTGATACAGTGAATACAACACGCGAGTGTGTTTATATCATGACGCATGTATTTATTCACACAAAATTCGATAAACAACGATTTGAAGAAGAATTGAAGAACGATTTTCTTACGGCAACGGAAATTGCCGATTATCTTGTTCAGCAAGGTGTCCCATTCCGCGAAGCACACTCTATCACGGGAAAGATAGTTGGATATTGTATTGAACATCAAACATTTCTTCATAAATTGACACTGAAAGAATTACATAAATTTTCACATAAATTCTCTGAAGATGTTTATGAGTTACTTGATCCACACAAATCTATAGAACATAAAAAGTCATCGGGAAGTACTGCCCCAAACGAAGTCAAGAAGCAGATTGTTTATTGGACGAGAGTATTAAAGGCTAGAAAATAGAAGATTTTATTCAAGTAATAATATTCTTGCTAGTTTTTTTTGATTTATTATGGTTCTTTTTATGATACGATATTATCAAAAAAAATATCGGTATTAAATTTCCCAAATTAGCATTCAATCGTAACGATCTCGTTCTGATATTTTTTACCCAGCAAGATCACTTCCCGATTTTTAGAAATATATACATCAATCTCAAGCCGAATTCCAAATTCTCCGGGCAAATATATTCCTGGCTCAATAGAAAAACAAGTTTCAGGAATGATCTCACGAACATCCATCGTTTCAAAATTATCTATATGAGCACCGTTACCATGAACTTCTTCACCGATGTTGTGTCCTGTACGGTGGACAAAGTATTTGCCATACCCTCGATCCTCGATAAATTTTCGTGTTACATCATCAACATCACACCCTCGAACTTTACGTCCTGCCGTAAATTCTTTTTTAAGATAATCAACAGCGGCATCACGAGAGCCTTTAACAATATCGAACACATCCTGATACTTTTTCGGAATCTCAGTCCCAGCAAAACCTACCCATGTAAAATCAGCATACACTGCACCGGGTTTATTTTTCTTTGCCCACCAATCGATCAGAATATAATCCCCCTTATTAATTTCTGAAGAATTTGATTCACTTGGATCATAATGAGGATTTGCTCCATTACTATTCACTGAACAATTTGCTGGAGCATAGGTTGTGAGATTATTTTTCTTAAATTCACCCATAATTAATTGTTGCACATCATACTCGGTCACTTTAGTTTTACTGCGCAGATTCTCACCAATATATTTAAATGCTTTATCGATCGTTTCCAATAATATATTTGCAGCATCTTGTGCATCGGTATATTGTTCTTCATTCCAACGCGCTTCAAAATACTGAACGATGTCTCCAGAAGAGACAATATGGGATCCGAATGTCCGAATAAATTCAACTGTTCCCGCATCCACTTTCGACAGATACGGAATATCATTATTTGGAGAGTATTCCATACAAATAGTCTTAGAATAGGAAAGAATTTTTTCCAATCCTGTATGAAGAGTCTTCCATTGGCTATAAATTGACTTTTCACCGGGCAAATGGTCAAGATCATATTGTTCAATACTGTGAACTAATTTTTGCGGTGAACCAGAAGATGGAATGAAATAGAAATATCGACGAGAAGAAAGTTTACCAACAGGCATTTCAAGTATTTTAGAAGCAAATTGATTGTTTCCTCGAAAATTGTAAAGGAGCCATCCATCTAATTTATATTCTATAAGTTTTTGCTGGATTTGCGCAATTTTTGTATGCAGTGGCATAAAGTTGTTTTCCTCTCATTTCTATGCTGAAATATAGAAAATAAAAAACCCTCAGCCAAGGACTTTGACTGAGGGTTAATAACTAAATCTTGCGAAAATTCAAAACCTTCGCAAGGTTGTGGAAAACGATTAATACATATCACCCATTCCACCGCCCGGAGGCATTGCAGGCATAGATTTCTTTGCTTCTGGTTTCTCAACAATTGTCGCTTCGGTTGTGAGTAATAAAGACGCAACACTTGCTGCATTTTCAACCGCAACACGACTAACTTTTGTCGGATCGATAACACCAGCAGCGATAAGATTCTCATAGGTTTCTGTTAAGGCATTGAAACCAAAATCATCTTTACCGTTCTTCACTTTATCAACAACTACGGATCCATCAAGACCCGCATTTGCAACGATCTGGCGAAGTGGTTCTTCAAGAGCACGACGAAGAATTTGAACACCGGTCTTTTGATCTGCATTTATAGTTTTAACATCATTTAATGCATCAATTGCACGAAGAAATGCTACACCGCCGCCGGGAACAATACCCTCTTCGACTGCAGCACGGGTTGCATGCAATGCATCTTCAACACGAGCTTTCTTTTCTTTCATTTCAACTTCTGTTGAAGCGCCAATTTTCAATACCGCAACTCCGCCTGAAAGTTTTGCAAGGCGTTCTTGTAATTTTTCTTTGTCATAATCGGAAGTTGTTTTGTCAACTTGCGATTTGATCTCACTAACACGTTTCTTAATATCTTCTTTTGTACCGGCACCTTCAACAATTGTTGTATTATCTTTGTCGATAACAACTTTCTTTGCTGTACCAAGATACGCAAGCGTAGCATTTTCGAGTTTGAAACCTTTTTCTTCGGAAATAACTTGAGCACCGGTAAGAACTGCAAGATCTTCCAACATTGCTTTTCGACGATCGCCGAATCCCGGAGCTTTAACTGTTACAACACGAAGTGTACCACGAAGTTTGTTTACAACCAAAGTTGCAAGAGCTTCGCCTTCAACTTCTTCTGCGATTATAAGGATCGAACGTCCTGATTGTGCCATCTTTTCAAGAATTGGAAGAAGATCTTTCATTGCACTGATCTTCTTGTCATGAATAAGAATGTAAGGATCTTCAAGTTCCGCTTCCATAGTATCGGCATTTGTAACAAAGTATGGAGAAAGATAACCACGATCGAATTGCATACCTTCAACTACGTCAACCGTTGTTTCAGTTCCTTTAGCTTCTTCAACAGTGATAACGCCGTCTTTTCCAACTTTTTCCATTGCATCGGCAATTAAATTTCCGATCGTTGTATCGTTGTTCGCAGAAATTGTTCCAACTTGGGCAATCTCTTTTTTTCCGCTAACAGGTTTGCTCATTGCTTTTAAACGTTCAATTACCTTTGTAACAGCAAGATCAATTCCTCGTTTTAAGTCCATTGGATTAGCGCCGGCAGTTACATTCTTCAAGCCTTCACGAACAATAGCCTGTGCAAGAACGGTTGCAGTGGTTGTTCCATCACCGGCAACATCCGATGTTTTGGAAGCAACTTCACGAACCATCTGAGCGCCCATGTTCTCAATTGGATCTTCTAATTCAATTTCTTTTGCAACAGTTACACCGTCTTTTGTGATCGTCGGTGCACCGAATTTTTTATCAATAACAACATTTCGACCTTTCGGTCCGAGGGTTACTTTTACAGCATTTGCTAGCTGATCGACACCGCGTTTTAAGCCGGCACGAGCATCAAATTCAAATGTAATTATTTTCGCAGCCATAGTTTTATCTCCTTGATTATTTTATTTTCAAAAAATTATTTCGGCATAATTGCAAAGATGTCGCTTTCACGCATGATGAGAACTTCTTGTCCATCAACTGAAACTTCTGTGCCGGAATACTTTCCGTATAACACTTTATCTGCAACTTTTACTTCCATCGGAATTTTTTTCCCATCTTCCGTTATCTTACCCGGACCTACTGCAATAACTTCTCCCCATACTGGTTTTTCTTTTGCTGTGTCAGGTAGATAAAGACCACCTTTGGTCTTTTCCTCAGCTTCAGCAGGTTTTACAACTATTCGATCTGATAATGGATGAATTTTCATGGTACCTCCTTATAACGTATTGATTTATTGTGACTTAACGGAATTTTGTATATTAGCACTCTTACAATCTGAGTGCTAATATAATAACAATAAACTGATATGTCAATAGTCAAATTCTTGAAAGATTAAACTATCGAACCGTTTGAAAGGGTAATAATGCGGTCAGATCGATTGGCGAGTTCCTTATTATGAGTAACAATCACAAATGATTGATTATACTTATTCCGGAGGTTAAACAGAATCTCATGAAGTTTTTCAGCATTTTCAGCATCCAAATTACCAGATGGTTCATCGGCAAAAATGATTTTTGGTGAATTCATTAAAGAACGAGCAACTGCTACGCGCTGTTGTTCACCACCGGAAAGTTCATTTGGTCTATGATTAAACCGTTCTTCTAAACCAACTTCACATAATAGCTCTTTGGCTTTCTCATTTTCTCTTTTTCCATTATTCCCTGCTATCATAGCCGGCATCATTACATTCTCTACTGCAGTAAATTCCGGAAGCAAATGATGAAATTGAAAGACAAAACCAATATTTAGATTTCGAATTTTTGATATCTGTTCATCCGAAAGATTCGTAACATTCTTACCTTCAAATAAAATTTCACCACTCGATGGTCTATCTAATAATCCTAATATGTGAACTAACGTACTCTTACCCGCACCCGATTGCCCAACCACGGAAACAATTTCACCAGAATTGAATGAAAGAGAAACTCCTTTCAACACATTTAGCTGATTTGAAATACCGGTTCGGTATTGTTTATGAATATTTTTTACTTCAAGGATCATCATTACTCCCAACGTACTGCTTCAGACGGCTGTAATTGAGCCGCCCGTTTTGAAGGATAATATGCTGCAAGTGAACATAGAATTAATGCCGAAATGGGAACCAAAATTAAGTCCATAGCTCTCATCTCTATCGGAATTGCCGGTATGATATACACATTTGAATCGAGTGCAAACAATTGAAATCTTATTTGCAGCCAACAGATCAAAGAACCTAATCCAAGACCAAAGACGGAACCAAATATTCCCACAAGGAAACCTTCTAAACGGAATATTGAAAGAATATCTTTTTGTGTTGCTCCCATTGCTTTTAGGATCCCAATATCTCGAGTTTTTTCAATCACAGTCATTGTTAAAGAGCCGAGAAGATTAAATGATGCAACGGCAATAATCAATGTAAGAATAATAAAAGCTGTCCATCGTTCCACTTGCATTACAGAATACAAATCTTTATGAAGATCAAACCAAGACTGTACAATAAATTTATCAGGATAACGATTTTGTATTGTTTCAACAAATAATTCAGTATCATCAATTGAATTTAACCGAATATCAAATCCCTGCACATTTTTTGTGGAAAATAAACGCTTTGATGTTTGCAATGAAGTGAATGCATAAAGGCCATCATAGTCTTTATTTCTTGCTTCATAAATTCCGATAACATTCAATGCAAATAATTGAGGCAATGCAATCCCAGATAAAGCGTTTTGAACACCAGCAGTTGTAACAACAAAGACAGTATCATCAATGCCGATCCCTAATTTGTCTGCAAGACTATACCCAATGACAATTTCATTGTTCGATTCCGTAAATTTTGTTGTTCCTATAATTAGACTTGACGTTACGCCGGATACATTTGAAATTGATTCTGTTTCTAAACCTCTGATGAAAATTACTTTTGTTGTCTTTTTAGACACCAACATTCCTTTTCCCGAAACAAATTCAGAATGAGCGGAAATGCTCGTCTGTAATACGAGACTTCTTTTCAAATCAGTGATATCAGAAGGAATAGTGTTTTTTGTTGTGGTAATTCTTACGTGGGGATCAAAACCAATCAAAATATCTGTCACAAGGCCGTTAAAGCCATTAAAGACAGAGAGTACAACGATAAGCGCTGCAACTCCGATTGTTACACCAAAAATTGAAATCAAAGAAATCACTGAGATAAAGCTTGTATCTTTTTTGGCCAGAAAATATCGTTTTGCTATAAAAAAAGTATATTTCATTATCCTAATCGAATGGCTTTTATTGGATCAAGTTTAGATGCAAGACGAGCCGGAATATATGCTGCGCCGACACAAAGAATAAAACTGATAATTGAAACTATTGCAAAATTTTCAATCTTAAAATATATGGGAACAGTTTTCATAAAATAAATCGTTGACGGCAGAGAAAAAAAATGGTATTCCAACTGCAACCAACAAATAGTAAAAGCAAACAAATTACCGAGTACAATCCCAACTATTGCTATGAATATCCCATTAATCATAAATATTCTTTTAATATCACGCGCCGATGCACCTAATGATCGTAAAATTCCGACTTGTTTACGTTTTTCAAGGACAAGCATTAACAATGTTCCGATAATATTAACGGCTGCAACGGCAATAATGAGTCCTAAAATTAATGGTATTGGTTCTTTTTGTAATTCGATCCACGTAAATAGATTTCGATATAATTGAAAGAGTGTCTTAGCATTGAAGGGATACCCTAAAATATCGACAATTGCCTTAGCAATTTCAGGTGAAGCTTCAACATCATTTACCATCACTTCAAATCCAGTCACCGCTTCATCATAATTGACCAATTGTTGAACTGAAGGAATCCCTGCAAAAAGATACACATCATCATATTCTGACATCCCTGATTCATAGACACCGTTAATCACAAACGCAATAACATTTGGTGCAATAGTTGTTTGAATATGTCCTTGAAGACCGAAAACGAAAACTGTATCCTTCAGTTTTGCGTCAAGCGTTGTCAATAATTTTTTGCCTATAACACAACCGTATAAACCATCACAAATTTTTTCAAAATCAATATTTCCTTGAACGAGATATTTATTAATTCCGGACTCAGATGAAATTTGTTCGATTCCTTTTATGATGATCCCTTCCGTAACATCACCATAATTGATCATAGCTTCTTTTGCGACATACGCAGATACTGATCGTAACTGAGGTATTTCTTTCCTTAATTTAGTTTCGATGTTTTGATAATACCGAATTGGCTGATTTGTATATGTCGTTACTTGAATATGTGTTGCAAAGCCGATAACTTTTTCTTTCAATTCTTTTTCAAAACCGCCGAGAATCGTCAACGCAATAATAAGTGAAGCAACTCCCAGCATAACACCGGTGATTGCAATTGCTGTGACAAATGAAATAAAACTCTGAGTGCGAGATGATTTTTGGAATTGTAGAAAACGTAGTGCAGTAAACGAAATGAAGTTCATGTTATGCAACGTTGTGATTGCTTGCCTGCATTAAATATGATTTGATGAATTTATCTAATTCACCATCCATCACACCTTGAGTGTCACTGGTTTCTTCTTCGGTACGATGGTCTTTTACCATATTGTAAGGATGAAATACATATGAACGTATCTGACTTCCCCATTCAATCTTCTTTTTTGTGCCTTCTATTACTGCAAGTCGTGCTTCTTCTTCTTCTTTGCGAATTTGATACAAACGGGATTTCAGCATTTTCATAGCACGTTCACGATTTTGAAATTGCGAACGTTCCTCTTGACATGCAACTACCACACCGCTTGGAATATGTCGAAGTCTGACAGCTGTTTCAACTTTGTTAACATTTTGTCCCCCTTTTCCCCCAGCACGATATGTGTCCATTTCAACATCGGCAGGATTAACTTCTATCGCAACATCATCTTCAATTTCAGGGTAAACGAATACCGAAGCAAAGGATGTATGTCTTCGTTTGTTTGCATCAAAAGGAGAAATTCTCACCAACCGATGTACACCAATTTCTGCTTTCAGATATCCATATGCATAATCACCAACAATTTCAATCGTTGCACTTTTTATCCCTGCTCCATCACCATCTTGCCGGTCGGCAAGAGATATTTTATACCCTTTTTTTTCACACCACCGCATATACATCCGCAATAACATCTCAGCCCAATCCTGAGATTCAGTTCCACCGGCACCGGAATGAACCGTTAAAATTGCGGTGCGTTTGTCATCGTCTCCGCTGAGCATGTTTCGAAATTCAATTTCTGCAAACGCGTTCTTGATCTTAAAAAATTCATTGTCGATATCGTTCTGTAATGATTCGTCTTGTGATTCTTCGGAAAGTTCAATTAACGTTTGTGCATCATCAAGCATTCGTTTTACTGATAGCCAAGAATCAACCCATAGTGTACGGGAGTTGATCTCCTGCATTACTTTTTGAGCGGCAACATTGTCATTCCAAAAATTTGAATCTGTTGTTTTTTGTTGAAGGGCATCTATTTCGCTTTGTTTGACTTCGATGTCAAAGATACCCCCGAAGTTGGGTGTGACGATTCTGCAGTTTTTGTAACTCATCTTTTGCTGATTCAAACATTATATGGTTTCCTCTATATCAAATTCCATTCTCAACATCACACTACTCAATATCTTTCCTTGAGCATCATTCTTTAATGATTTTGTTCCTCCTCCACCAAGCGATTGATGAAGTAAAAAATTTAATGCACCGATATTCTCAATTTCAAATCGTTCAATCTTTCCCAAACATATTCCTTCAAAATGTTTTTTAACTCTGTCAACTGAAAGGTACTTAACCAACAGTGGATAGTATTCCGGCTTTCGAGCTATGACTCCAACATTCCCAGTATCACCTTTATCTCCTGAACGCGCATGTGCAATTTGGATGAGTTGAATTTTCAAAGTGATACCACCTCAACATTCGGCTTCACTGCAGATTTTGGTATCAGTGCAGGCCAATATGCAATAACTTCACTCGGTTTCGGTCTTCCGGCTGCAAATCCGGTAACGGATGGAGGACCTGTTAAAATCAGCGGCGCTATTTCACGACTGAATCGTTCGATCGCGTTCTTATCTTTTCCTCGAACACCAATTCTCATTACAACTTCATTCAACATTTCAGGGTGTTGGGCAAGCGGGCCAAAAGAAGAATCGTATCCTAAAAATTCAGTTCGTATTTCATCAAATTGAACATCAAGATTTTTCAATCGAGAGCGGAGTATTTCATCTGCTCTTTTCGCTTTATCCAACGCATCTGGCCATGCATATGTTAGTGTAGAAAATGCCGTGTAACCATCAAAATATGCCATAGAGACCTTATAAGAATCGGTTGCAGGCTTTCCTTCAATTCCATAAACTTCTACTTTGTTTGCACCAATTTCATCCAAGTGAATCGATGTGAAATCAGCAATACAATCAGGAGTGATGTAATTTTTAGGATTACCGATCTCATATAACAATTGTTCTTTTACGGTGGCACTAGAAACAAGTCCGCCGGTATTTTCATGTTTCGTAATAATAAATTTTCCATCCGGATAAGCATCGGCAATTGGAAATCCAATATTTGCCAGATCAGGAACATTTCTCCAATCTCCCGTAAAATTTCCTCCGCTTGCTTGACCTCCGCATTCTAGGATATGACCCGCAACCGTCCCGGCTGCAATCCTATTCCAATCATCCCACTTCCAATCAAATTCATACATCATCGGTGCAAGCGTTAAGCCGGTATCTGTCGTTCTTCCGGTAATAATAATTTGTGCACCTTGCTGTAATGCTTCAACAATTGGCTGAGCCCCAAAATAAACATTAGCACTGATAACATGATTACGTACGGAAGAAAGTTTTTCTCCTGTTTCCATATTATCCAGATATATTCCTTTCGAAGCAAGATCGTCGATGTTCAAAAGGATATCATCACCATAGACAACACCAATTTTTAAATTTTTTATGTTAAGCTTTTTGGCAACAGCAAAAATCGCATCTCGACACGCCAACGGATTGACTCCACCGCCGTTGGTAATAATCTTAATTCCTTTTTGAACAACATCAGGAAGAATCTCTTCTAATAATTGGACCAAATCTTTTGCATATCCAAGTTTTGGATCTTTCAATTTCTGCTTTTGCATAATTGACATCGTCACTTCAGCAAGATAATCAAGCATCATATAATCGATCTGCCCTTTACGAACCTGATCGATCGGCGCCCGTTGGAGATCGCCCCAAAATCCTTGACCTGATGCAATGCGAATTTTTTGTTTCATGAATTTTATTTCAACTTAATATGCAATTCATCCAATTGTTTTTTATCCACTTCAGATGGATTCTCATCCATCAACGAAACTCCGCTCGATGTTTTTGGGAATGCGATCACATCACGAATAGACTTTACGCCGGCAAATAACATTGCAAGACGATCAAAACCAAAAGCAATTCCACCATGCGGAGGTGCACCGTATTTGAATGCGTCGAGCATAAACCCAAATTTCATCTTTGCTTCTTCCGGACCGATACCAAGCAAGCCAAATACTTTACTTTGCATCGCAGAATCATATATCCGAATACTTCCACCGGCGACTTCGTTTCCATTCATCACAAGATCGTATGCGCGGGCGCGCGCTTTCGTTGGTTCCGAATCCAGTAAATATAAATCTTCAGGTTTTGGTGCAGTAAACGGATGATGCATAGCAACATGACGTTTATCTTCTTCTGAATAATCAAACATCGGAAAATCGACAACCCAATGCAGATTCCATTTATTCTCATCGATCAGATTCAATCGCTTTGCTATCTCAAGTCGAAGAACGCCAAGTGTCGAATATGTTTTTTGCCATGTATCAGAAACGATCAAAACATTGTCACCAACTTTAGCACCTGCTTGTTCGCAGATTTGTTTACAGATATCATTTCCTAAAAATTTTTCAATTGCTGAATCAATCCCTTTTTCTGTTAATTTGATATACGCAAGACCGCCGACTCCAAGTGATTTTGTGAAATCAACAAGATTGTCCATTTGATTTCGAGTATAACTTGCTCCGCCAGGAACTACGAAGCCTGCAACAACTCCACCCTTTTTCACATTTTCTGTAAAGACTTTGAATCCAGAGTCTTTTACAATATTACTGAAGTCTGCAAACTTTAATTCAAAACGAAGATCAGGTTTATCACTTCCATATCCTTCCATCGCATCTTTGTAGGTAAGACGTGGGAAGGGTGTAACAATATCGATACCTTTGATCTCTTTCATGAACCGCTTCATTAAACCTTCAACGATGGTTTGAATATCTATTTCATCCACAAATGACATTTCAACATCTATTTGCGTGAATTCTAGTTGTCTGTCGGCACGGAGATCTTCATCACGGAAACATTTAACGATCTGGAAATATCGATCGTATCCGGCCACCATTAAAATTTGTTTGTATGTTTGCGGAGATTGTGGCAGCGCATAAAATTTCCCCGGATTTATTCTGCTGGGAACAAGAAAATCACGTGCACCTTCCGGAGTACTTTTCATCAGAACCGGAGTCTCAACTTCAATAAAATTAAATTCATCAAAATACCGCCGAGTGATCTGATACATTTGATGCCGCAGCAATAAATTTGCCTGCATAGGAGCTCTGCGAAGATCAAGATATCGATACTTTAAACGCAGGTCTTCATTCGTGTCCAATTTATCATCAATTGGAAATGGCGTTGTTTCAGCTTTATTAATGATGGTTAATTCTTCAGCAAGAACATCGATCTCTCCCGTTCCTAATTTTGAATTTTCTGTTCCTTCAGGTCGTCTTTCAACTTTCCCCGTAACAGAAATGACAAATTCAGTGCGTAATTCTTTTGCGAGAGCATAAACGGATTCATTGAATTTAGGATTAAAGACAACCTGAGTTTTTCCATACCGATCCCGAAGGTCAATAAAAATCACTCCTCCGAGGTCTCTATTTGTATCTACCCAACCTGTTAGTGTAACCATTTGTCCAATATGTAATGAACGAAGTTCACCACCTGTATGTGTTCGTTTCTTATACTGCATTACGAAAAAATCTCCCGATAATAAAAAATCCCTAAGAGGGATTGTATAAAATAATACTCTTTGCGTAATAGAAGATACGCAAAAGTGCTTGTTTTTTCAATTATTATCTGATGTTACGCCCTACGGGTCGAAGACAAAACTGAAAACTCTAATTATCTCGTCCCTAAAGGGACTCTCAACTTGAAAATCGTATTATATTACAAATATTACGCGCCTACGGCGCTTTTGAAAACTGATAAAATCATAAACTAATTCGGTTGTTCCGATGTCCCGGTAGGTCGACGACTCGACTCGTTGAGGACGAAATATTCTTTCATTATATAGATGTGAGTAACATCAGTTATTATATGGGCATATCAAAAAACCTTCTATAAACGGGAAGCGAAGTTTTTCTTGACCAAATCGCATCCATAAAGGATGCGGATACAAATGTAATCTCGACCTTTATGGTCGAGTGCAATAGTTTTTAGAGATGTCCATATGAAAACAAAAAAACCTGACAATGCAGGTTTTTGAATGGAAATGACAGGCCCTTAATGTTGATGAGCCAATGTTTTTAAGAATTGAACAAGGAGTTGAGGCGAAGAACGTGGTCGAAAATTTTCATTTTCAGTGAAATACGTGAAGAACTTTCCATCTTTATAAATTGAAGGCGGACTGGGACTTTCAGGATTAAATGGGCTGAACAATCCATTGGCTCCGCCATATGGAATTGTAGAATTAAAAATACTTGTTTGCGATTGACTGATACCATATTGTCCCGAAGCATTGACAATCGATTGAGGGTTTGCAGTATCAGCAAGAATCGAACCCAGATAGGTTCCGTCGGGAGCAATGATACGACATCCGAGTATCTGAAAAAATTCATTCTTTTCGAGCGGATCACCATTGCCGCCAATAAGAAGTGAGTCAAATTCTTTTGATTTTACTTGACTACTCTGGGCGTTCATTTCTGCATAGCGGCCAAAAGAATATTTCGTCAACGTTATTGGTTCATTGATCTGATCGTACGATATCCAATCCGTATTGTTGCCTCTCGAATCGTATTTATAAATATTCTTAAACTTCAATGCACGATCAACGCCAGATTCTTCGGTTACATTATGATTCCTATCATATTTCACTATTCTCAAATATACTAATCTATTTTCGGCCGTAAATTCCTTTTCTTCGAGTACCTGACCAATTTCATTGACGAGATATTTTGTTCTTACTTTAAGTGTATTATCAGGTCTCAATGAGTGCAATTCAATAAGATTTCCGGAACGATTATATTCCATAGTGAATATTTCGTTTAGATTGAATTGAATACTATCCTGTGCTTTAAAATATCTAATATATTTAAAAACGGAAGTGATATTGCCAAACTGATCATACTCCATTACATATTTCTTAAGATTATTTTTGAATTCAATGATATTCCCCTCTCCATCATAAAGGTATGTATCCTTCATGAAAATCCTCCCATCATCCAATCGGCCTACTGTTTCAAGCAGTAATCCTGAATCATCGTAAACGTATGAAATCTTTCTTTCTACAGTGCCGTCTGATTTATAAAATACTGATTCAATTTTATTATTTACGATGTTATAACGATGAATAATTTTTGTGGAGACTTCATCCTTTTTTGTTATCTCTTCAAAGAGATTCCCGTTTCTATCGTATGCATAAGAGATTGTTGATTCAATTTTTCCATCTCGTGCACTGTACAGTATCTCTTTTGTTTTGTTTCCTTTACTATCATATCGAACAAGAGATTCTGTTGTTCCGGTTTTATCCACTTTACCAAAACGATAAATAAATTTTGTTTTTGTTACGGAGAGAATTCCTGAGGATGAAATCCGTTTACGTTCTTTTTGTTCTGCAAGATTATCTTTTTGAATTTCTTTTCTGCTCTTTGGAATAAATTCTGTTACCTGGGAATACGAAAACATAACAACAAAAAGAAGTGACAGCAAGAATGAACCACTTCTGCAAACGAAACGAAGGGTTGAAATTATAGAGAATGCAATATTGCTAACGAAAATCATTGTCAGTTAATTGGAAGGTTTCATCAAAATGAGATTTAGAACTTTGTTGCCCCAAAAAGAAGTAATGCATAAAAAATTCCGACGTGTTGAAATTAGAAAAAAACCGTACGAATTGCAAGATAAGAAAACGATTGGTATAGCAGAGAAATTTAGAGATTGGTAACGGTGTTATGCGGTTGGAGGAGCGTACATCCGAATAAGTCTCCAACGATTTCTATCATAACTGAACACAGCTTTCATTGTAACGGTTTTCCCGTTAAATGTACCTGTTGAGGTAATTTGCGATTGTGAAGTTGGCAGACCGGTCGGTGAAGCAGAATATACTACAAGACCATTAATAACTGATGCGGAAGTAGCGGGATATGAATTCATCGAAGAATTATTTCCCATTTTTGTCATTGCAAGTGAAATACCAGTTCGTGCAATTTGTTCAGCTTGTATTGTATTTGCTGTTTTTGACGCAAGCTGAAAGCTCGACTCATCGGCAACACCAAAGCTAATGGTATACATACCTAATATTAGGTATACACCAGAAAGCATTATTATTTTTGAAGTGCCCATGATTTATGTCGTTTATTTTAATAACTATGTATAAATTAAAAAAAAATTGGTTTCAGCGCAAGCTTTAAATTATTAGAATCCTTTAATAAGTGCCTTATTTGATGATATTTATCACAAATGTTGAAATTCAACGGACAGATTTGTCTTAAATTGAAGAAATCTATAAATTTTCGGGAAAAAAATGATTTTCCCACTTTGTTTGAAGTGCCAGAGTATCATCTAATGCACCTTGATATTTACGCTCTGTCATGTTTGATGCTATACTTAATGTTATATATATCGATTTAATTTGATTGACATTTGTTCCGAAAGAAGCCAATGAACCGTCTACTTTATAATACGCAATTCTAAAAGTGATAATATCTCTTGCCACTTCTAATGGTGTCCCAGCGTCAACAGTACGATATAAGATTGCTTTATTAACTGATGAAGGTGTTGCAGGATTAGTATAATATCTAATTATTTGAGAAGTTCCGGTATTTCCTGTATCAGCAGAAAAACTAATTTCATTAATTTTTGCAATTGCAAATGTTTTTACAGCGTTATATCCTGCCAATCTAATATCTGCAGCTATTACCTGACTTACACCGCCTAAATATTTGTTTCTAAAAAAAGCAGACGTGTCACTATAACCATACATACTTGTGTTCAACATTATTCTATCTGAGCTTTTTGAAAGTTCTTGATGAAGATTAATCATCAAATTAAGAATAACAACGACAATTGCCGCTCGAACAACAAATGAACCAAGTATGTCTAAAATAACTCCCATTAGTAAGCAACAATTGTACTAAATGTTAACGTTGAATTTTTATTTATTAAATATTTTGAATTGGTAACAGCAACATCAATTTTTTTCCAATACTGAGCATTAGTGTTCGCTTTCACATATAGACCACCGCTTAACCGAACATAATAAACATCAACAGTAAGGATAAATCCTGTTAAATTGCCAACACTCGCAGATCTTTTATACCCTTTGTAATCATCAATATCATCGAAATAGTTTCCATCAGTATTTTTAATAGATTTATAAGGAAATACATCGGCTGCCCCACCTGGATTTACATATGATGCAGCATTAGATGAAGGACCAAGACTTCCCGGTGAATTGAACTCAGTAGTATTCATATAGTAGGTATCACTTGTGTCAACACTAGAGTCAAATTTTTTTCTTACAATTTCTTGTAACAATGCATTTGCAAGAATTCCAGCCTGCTTGTATGCTTCTTGTTCATAAAAAGATTGATCCTTGTCAAGCATAAGTCGATTACCGCTTATCACCGCAAGTGAAAGCAAGACAAGAACCAAAGATGTCAACATTGTTTGGCCAAGGCCCATAACATATTACCAATTATAATTTAATCATCACTCGTAACTGTTGTTACTTCATCGATTGATGTAACACCAGTTTTTAATAAATCTAACGCACGTTCACGTAGAGTGATCATTCCATTTTTAATTGCAGCTTGACGCAGTTCTTCTTCGTTAATTGAATCACCGGCATCTAATACCAACTGCCGAATATCTTTTGTGAAATAAAGAGCTTCATGAATTGCTACTCTTCCTTTATACCCTTTTAAACAATCGATACAACCAACAGGACGATACACAGTATTTTTACTGATCTCATCGTCAGTCATTCCTAATTTTCTTAAAATTGGATGATCAACTTCTTTTACTTTGGATCTGCACCTTGTGCATAATTTTCTAATCAACCGTTGTGCTACAACAATATTAACGCTGTAGGCGATCAAGAACGGTTCAACACCCATTTTAAATAATCGTGACAATGCGCTTGGTGCATCGTTTGTATGGAGCGTCGAAAGAGTCAAGTGACCGGTATTTGCAAGTTTGATAGCAATTTCAGCAGTGGTTTTATCGCGCATTTCACCGACCATAACAATATCCGGATCGTGACGAAGAATAGCACGAAGAGCTCCGTCGAAATCCAATTTTGAATTCAATTTTACTTGACGAGCACCTTCAATAAAATATTCAACCGGATCTTCAACAGTGATGATATTCAATGAAGGATCCATGATTGTTCGCAGCGCGGCAACGAGTGTTGTACTTTTACCGCTTCCCGTTGGTCCGGTAACAATAACAATTCCATGCGGTTTTTTTATTGCACGCTTAATAACCTCTTCGCTGTAGGAATCAAAGCCTAATTCTTCAATTCTTTTGCCGACTGCCAATTCACGAAGGACGCGAATAACGATCGATTCAAATTTACTTTTTAATTCCTGCCCAACAACAGGGATAACGGATAGACGAAAACGAATCGTTTTTTTATCAATAATCAGCTGTGCAAAACCGTCTTGGGCTAAATTACGTTCAAACCGGTCTAAGTTCTTAGCACGGTCTTTCACTACAGCGGCAACCGCTTCTGCGCGTGTTTCTGTGTGTGTATACCAGCGAGAAAGTTTACCATCAACACGAAAGTAGAATTCGGTTATCTTTTCTCCTTTAGGAAGGACGTGAATATCACTTGCTCCAACTCGCACAGCATCAACAAAGATGCTTTCGATCAACGAAACTAATCCGCTTCTGCTTATCTCTTCGTCTATTGCTTGTTCAAATTTTTCATTATCCTCTTCATCGTCCTGAACAAATCCGTCATCGCGTAATTCTGATTCTCTATCTTTATAAATAGCTTTATCAATACTCACTCTATTCCAAATCTCATCCCACTGTGTCAATGGAACATAACAAATCTCGAATTTTTTGTTATTAAATGAACGAGCGATGCTATAGATTCCCGGATTTGTCGGATCGGGAGTAATAATCAATAACCGTCCTTCTTTTAGATTATCGATTCTGTATGGCAGAGCTTTATTTTCAACAGCGAGTTCACGAACGTACAACGGAAGTGTTTGTAATTCTTTACGAATAAATGCGAGAACACCATCATCAGCAGAGTCTTTAGCGACATCAAGCACGCGGAACGAATAGAATTTAGCTGCTTCTGCAAAAAGAAGATCTCTACTGATCTTAAATTGATCGATAAGAATATGAAGCAGTTGGTTTCTGGATCTGGAGCCTTCTTTGCTGAGTATTTCTTCTGCTTTTCGCAGTGTCACTTCATCAACGATACCTTTTTCAAGAATTATCGACGTAAGCGATTTTTTGAGCGGAGAGGTTAACAGTTCGGACATAATAATACCTTACATCAAAAAAAAAGATTTACATATTTGGCTGGATATCCAACGAAGCAGTTTCAGTTGAGAGAAGCGTTAGGAACACCAGTGCTATCATAATAACAACGGTAATAGAAATCTCGATCATCGCCATCAGGTTCTTCATTGCGAATGTATTTTCCAATTGATAGAAATCTGCAACCTGCGCTGCTGTGTCTTTAATAGCGCCTGTCTCAGTTGCCGTTCCAAATCTTGAAATAAATACATCGGGGAAAAAATCTGCTGCATTGAACGCTCTTCCCAGATCGGTTCCATACTTTAACATGCTGGGAATTGTAACCGTCTTTATTCTATAGGAAAGATATGCATTACCGCTTGCATCCGCTGCAATTTGAATGGCCTCAACATTTTCACTCGATGATGTATATAAGATACTAAGCACCCGACAAAAAATCTCAGTACTGGTACTTTTTATAATATTCCCAATGTACGGAACTTTGATGATAAACTTATCACGCGCTAACTTCCCGGCTTCCGTCATTAAATAACCATAAAGGCTTATGATCGAAACGCAAAATAAAATTAACATCCACATATAATTTTCTTTAAGAAATCCGCTGACAACCATAGTTGCAGCAGTAATCGGCGGCGTTGTTTCCATCATAGGGCCCAACATCGCCATCATTTTAGGAACAAGATAGACTGCATAAAAGACAATAGCCCCCATTACCGTGGAAGTAGTAATAGCCGGCATAATAAGAGCACTGATCAAACCTTTCTTAAACTCAGTTTGACGTTCCACCAAAATTGCAATGCTCTTAAATATCGCTGTCATCTCGCCACTTTTAGAAGCAATTCCGAGCATTAACGCAACGTGTTCGCCGAATACTTTTGACTGTTTTATGAAAGCATCCTTTGAATCGACTCCGTTTTTTAGATCCAAGATTATATTCCTTAACGCGGCTTTAAGGTTTTTATCTTTCACATTATTAGCCATCATTTGCAGCACTTCACTATACGGCAGTTTTTGTTCCAATAAACGCGCACTAGTCACAACGAAGCTGACAATTTCGGTACTTGACGCTTGGAACTGAAACTCATAATGGCGGCGAACAAATTTTATATCGAATCCGAGCCGAACAAGATTCCGTTTGACTTCATCGACATTGTAGGCATTTTGAAAACCTTCAATAGTTTTGCCACCTTTTCGAACACTATATCGAAATACTTTTTTCTTTCGAGAAGGGGTTGCTGCTGCAGAATTCGATTTTTTATTATTCTTTTTATTAAAGAATGATACAACCGGATTGTCAGGCTTACTCGGAATGGGACGTTTTGTAATCGATGGTATAGGTTTTTCTGCCATAGTTTGAAAATACGAATTTTTAGAGACAATCCATAATTTATTGAATTGAGAAATTTCTAATCCTAGCGACAAAAAATCCCGCAAACGCGGGATTTTTTGTCGATTTGACCATTTAGTTTACACTAGGGCATCTCTAAGATCTATTTGATTGTTTCTTAAAATAAATATAAAACCTTGCGAAGATTCAGCAAATTCTTTAATAACCTTCGCAAGTCCCAAGGGGACACCGTTGGTGGTTGCTTGAATAGATTATATTTTGATGTTTTTAACGATGTCCACTAGTTCATATGGTGGCTGATCTTTTCGATCAAACTTTTCTTTGGCATTGCACCGACAATTTGTTCAACAACTTTTCCACCTTTGAAGACAAGCATTGTGGGAATGCTTCGAATTCCGAATTGCTGGGATATTTGTGGATTAGCATCAACATCAAGTTTGCCAAATTTCATTTTGCCATCATATTCTCCTGCAAGTTCTTCAATAATTGGTGCAATCATCTTACAAGGACCGCACCACGTTGCCCAAAAATCAACAAGAACAGGTGTTTGAGAGTCCAATACTTCATTCTTAAAGTTTCCATCTGTAACTTCTACTGGTTTCATTATTGCTCCTCTATTATGATATTTTAATCGCTTGTTCTCCCATCAATAATTTTATTTTTTCTAAAAAATCATTGGTAAGATTGATTGAAAATGTATGTGATTTAAAGTTTATTTGCTGTTGAAATTCTTTCCCTACAACACTAAAGTAGCAATCGCAGTTCCCCCCGTTATGTTGCTCAAGCAGAGCTTTCAATTTGTCCAGAGATCCGTCAATATATTCGTCGGCATTAATTCTGAGAAACATTTTTTTTGCGTAGGTTTCGGAAACCGCATCCATTGGAAGAACTTTGTCAACAAGGATCTTGATAATATCACCGCTCACTTCGCCTTTCCCTTCTACCAGGATCATTTTCTCTTCTTCAAGCAATTCGATATATTTTTTATAGACACTCGAGAAGATAACGCATTCAGCTTTTCCTGTAAAATCTTCGATAGTGATGAATGCCATCGTATTTCCTTTTTTATCGATCTTCTTTTTGATGCCGGAGATGATACCGCCTGCTTTCACTGTTCCGCTCTTCATTCCTTCTACATCACCAAGGTGAACCGTCGCAAAGGCATTGATCTCTTTTTCGTATTTCAATAATGGATGACCGGAGACATAAAATCCGAGAACTTCTTTTTCTTTCGCTAATTTTTCAGCGTCTTTCCACATTGGAATATTAGGAAGCTGCGGTTCATGATTTATTTTCACTGCTGCCTGCGGATCGCCGCCGAATAAGCTGTCTTGCCCTCGCTGTTGTTGCTCTTGCGCTCCGGCAGCAGACTGCACCATTTGCTCTACAGATTTAAACAACTGAGCTCTGTTTTTACTGATCCCATCAAATGCTCCAGCCAGAACAAGACCTTCAATTGTTTTCTTTGTACAAATATGAAGATCGACTTTCATGCAGAAATCGTACAGTGAAACGAATCTCCCTTTTTCAGTACGAGCACGAACAATTGCATCCACCGCATTTGATCCCACATTTTTAATGGCGGCAAGTCCAAAACGAATTCCACCCTTTGTTACCGTAAAATCCCGTTCACTTTCATTTACATCAGGAGGTAGAACTTCAATTCCCGATTTTCGGCAATCATCAATAAATAAAACGATCTTATCGGTATTATTTATTTCTGATGTTAACGTCGCCGCCATATATTCAGCGGGATAATGAGCTTTTAAATACGCTGTCTGAAACGCAATGATAGAATATGCAACCGAATGAGATTTATTGAATCCATAGCTTGCAAATTTTTCGATTAAATCGAAAATCTCACCGGCGAGTTTTGCACTAAGCTTATTCGCACTTTGCGCACCTTCAATAAACTCGGCTTTAAGATCATCCATGATCTTTTTATCTTTTTTCCCCATCGCACGACGCATCAGATCTGCTTTAGCAAGCGTGAATCCTCCAACATCCGAAGCAATGCGCATTACTTGTTCTTGATAAACAATAACGCCGTACGTTTCTTTTAAGGTCTCTTCAAGCTTCGGATGGAGATATTCAATTTTTGCAAATCCATGTTTGCGCTTGATGAAATCACCGATATTTTCCATCGGTCCCGGACGATACAACGCATTCATTGCTGTAAGATCGCTGATCGAATTCGGTTTCAACTTGCGGAGCCAATCCTGCATTCCGGAACTTTCAAATTGAAATACAGCAACAGTTTGACCTTTGCTAAATAATTCAAACGTTTTCTGATCGTCCTCGGGTAGTTCATCAATATTGATCGCAATGCCGTGATTCTTTTGGATATGTTCAAGGGCATTCTCAATCACTGTTAATGTTCGTAAGCCAAGAAAGTCCATCTTGAGAAGTCCGGCATCTTCAAGACCCTTCATTGTGAATTGCGTCATCAATTCAGTGGAGGGTGTTTTGTACATCGGCACCAAATTACTCAATGGTTCAGGAGATATAACAACTCCTGCAGCATGCATTCCTGCATTTCGATTCATGCCCTCAAGCACTTTTGCAACTTCGAACATCTGTTGAATCTTCGGATCGGCATTTTCTTTGAATGGTTTAAGATCAGGAAGCGTATCCAATGCTTCCTGAATGGGCATTACCTTTCCTTGAAACGTTGGAATTTGTTTTGTGATACTTTCCACAACATTGAGCGGGATGCCAAGAACACGAGCAACATCTTTTAGCACGGCTTTGGAAGAGAGTGTTCCGAATGTAATAATCTGTGCAACATTCTCTTCCCCATATTTTTCACGGACATATTTGATAACGATATCACGTTTCCAATCAGAAAAATCAACGTCAATATCAGGCATTGAAACACGGTCGGGATTCAAAAATCGTTCAAAGAGAAGGTCGTATTTTAACGGATCGACATTTGTAATCTGAGTTGCAAAGGCGACGATACTTCCTGCAGCACTACCTCGACCGGGACCAACCATCACTCCACGATCACGTGCAGCTTTGATAAAATCAGCAACGATCAAAAAATATCCTGCATATCCCATTCGATTGATGACACTGATCTCGTGACGCATTCGAGCATCGATAGCAGGAGTAATTTCTTTGTATCGCTTTCGAAGTCCCTCCCAAGCAATCTTCTCCAGATATTCTTCAAGCGTTGTAACTCCTGCTTCGGTCGGAATCGGAAATTTAGGCATTTGATTCTCGCCTAAATTCAATTTTAGATTACATTTTTCTGTGATCTCGAGAGTATTTGCAATCGCATCGGGATATTCTTTGAACAACTCAACCATCTCTTGTTCGGATTTGAAATAGATTTGGTCGGTTCCATACCGAAGATTGGTTATATCCGGTGCATCATTGACGCTTGCTTCCGGGATAAGTAACATGATATTATGAGCGATAGCATGTTCACGTTTTATATAGTGACTATCGTTTGTTGCAACAAGTTTAATATCCAATTCTTTTGCAAGTTTTGGCATATCGCGAAGAACTATTTTTTCAGCAGGAATTCCGTGATCTTGAAGTTCCAAATAGAAATCATCGCCAAACAGACCTTTGTACATCTGTGCGATCTCTTTTGCTTCTTCGTAATCTCCGTTGATCAACGGACTAGCAACGACTCCTCCTGCACACGCTGAAAGACATACAAGTCCTTCGTGATATTTTGAAAGCAGATCAAAGTCTATTCGGGGTTTATAATAATATCCTTCGGTATGTCCGAGTGTAACAAGTTTTATGAGATTTTTATAACCGACAATGTCTTTACATAGAAGAATAAGGTGATGATAATCGCGTTTCCTTTTTGATTTTCCTTCAGAGACAAGCAGATCGTTCCCGTCATCTTTTTCTTTTGATTTATTGAAGCGGCTCCCTTTTGTAAGGATATACACTTCACAACCGATGATCGGTTTAATATTATATTTTTTTGCTTTCTTATAAAATTCAATCGCACCAAACAATACACCGTGATCGGTCAATGCCACGGCAGGCATGTTATTATCGGCTGCCGCTTTTAGGAGAGTTTCAACTGTTGACGCACCGTCCAACAGCGAAAAGTGCGTATGATTATGAAGATGAATAAATTGGGACATTCTTACTATTTCAAGATGACAAGATTGCAGAATTACAATTTTGAAAAGATCATTTACGCTTTAACAAACGTTACTACTTCTTCGACTATATTATCAACAGGAACGGTTCTTCGTTCTCCGGAATTCCTATCTTTCATTTCAATTTGGCCGTTCTTT
>CAYHFN010000003.1:134258-139661 GCA_964355925.1 uncultured Chitinophagaceae bacterium | reverse complement strand
GAAATAGTGCCAAATGGCACTATTGTGAATAATGTATCTTCAATAAACGACCGATACTTTTTTTATCGGTCGTTTGTTTTTATCGTAATTCACCTCTGTACGGTAATCTGGTTATTCAAAATCGATCTGTAAAATTCTGCGACGATTTCATTTTCCTCGGTCTCTAAAGCATTTTCAATGGCTGTTCTTCCTTCTTTGCCGCCAATAGTCAACAATGCAAGTGCTCCGGACATTTTTACATTCTCTGTATTTTCCTTTGAGAGAAGTGCTTTTAGTTCCTCCACAGCACCAGTTAAATTATATTTTCGAATATAAACCGCGGCGCCTACTTTAACGCCATTATTGTCAGATTTTAGACATTCCTTGTAGTTCAATTCCGCCTTAGCCCAATTTACAGTTGTATTAGTGGTGTTTTCTGGTGGTGCGGCAAAAACAAACGACAAACCGAGCAAAACAGGAAGCATAACGCGCAATGTTTTCATAACTCCTCCTCATTGAATAATGAATGATTGGTGATCTCTCGGTGGGTGCATATTCAAACGAGGCAAGCGGAATAAAGTTTCTATCGAAACGATAAATTGTGCTAAATGGAAGAATGGGCGTGATGAATCGGTATTATTACGTGACAAAATTGAATAGGGGGAGTAATTTATGTGATTTCGTGAAGAGCAATATCCTTCCACTCACCAGGTTGCAATCCAAGTAAATCAATATCTCCGATTTTAATTCTCACCAATCGCAATGTCGGATGACCAATCGCAGCAGTCATTTTGCGAACCTGACGATTTCGTCCTTCGCGCAATACGATTCTTATCCATGCGGTAGGGACATTTTTACGAAATCGAATTGGTGTTGAACGTGCAGGAAGATTTGGTTCTTCTAAAAGCAATTCTGCTTCTGCTGATTTTGTTTTAGCCCTTTCAATGACGAGACCGTTTCGAAGTATTTTTAATTTCTCTTCACTTGGAATTCGTTCTATTTGTGCAAGATATGTTTTGGGATGTTCAAATTTTGGATCGGCGAGTTTATTCTTTATTTCATTATCATTTGTCAGTAGAAGTAATCCCTCGCTGTCATAATCCAATCTGCCGATGGGGTAGATATCATTCGGGAAACCAAAATCTTTCAAAGATTGTTTTCCGTCTTCAGAAGTGAATTGTGAAAGTACTGCGTATGGTTTGTAAAAAAGAATATAACGTTTTGAGGTTTGAGTTTGGAGTTTTGTGTTTCGGGAGTTGAGCTTCATCGTTATTCTACGAGGTAGTTTTTAATGGAAGATTCGGGATTACGTTTTGAGAATTGGAGTTTAAGCACTGAAATTTTTACTCGAAACCCTAAATGCGAACCTCGAAACGGTTCTCTAAAATCCCATTGCATGATTCATAAAATCCACCAATGGCGTCAGCTCTTTGCATAGTTGAGCAATTCGTTTGTTAAAATCTTTTTTATAACACACTTCTTCTTTTAGATCGACTCCGGTAAAGAATTGTTTCATCTTCAGCCATTCGATCATTGGGTGATTTGGTTCATAGCCTTTCGGAGCTCGGGAAAGTTTTTGCCCATTGATGGTGCCGAATGTTTTTTTGAATGATGGTTTATTGATGATCGCCAAAAATGTTTTTGAATCGCTAGCGATCGCTTTTCTGATCTTTTTTAACTGATCATTATCCGGCATGTAGATTCCACCGCCGATAAACACTTCACCCGGAGCGATATGAAGATAGTATCCCGAGCCTTCGAATCCTTTTGGTTTTCCTTTCAAAACAAAATGTGCCGCCATGTGAGTCTTGTATGGTGTTTTATCTTTGCTGAACCGTGTGTCGCGGTAAATTCTAAACATCGATCGTTTCGGATGGACATCGAACTCCGGCGCGAAATCCGAAAAATGCGGCTGCATCGATGCAATAAAACTTTGCATCGGAAAATTTACGAATTGTTCAAATTCATCCTTATGTGCTTTGAACCAATCCCGGTTATTGTTCTTTTTCAATTTCTTTAAAAAGCCCACGCTCTCTTTTGGGAAACCTTCAAAAGGAGGGAAATGCAGTTCGTCGAATTCTTTTAACATCGTCTCTCCGCTGATGAGTGTAAAATATTCTTAAACAAAATTTCTTGAAAGCGGCAGCGATACTGTAACAGTTGTTCCTTTATTCAGCACACTCTCGATGGAGACCATTCCATTATGCATTTGCACGCATTGCTGAACAATGGTCAAGCCCAATCCCGTACCGTAAATGTTGCTAACGTTCGATGCCCGGAAGAATGAGGAGAACAAATGTTTCTGATCTGCAGCGGGGATGCCGATACCATGATCGGAGATCTTTATAACGCACGAAGTGGGATTCTGCTCGATATGAACTTTCACTTCTGTAGTATCGCGCGAATATTTAAACGCGTTGGAGAGTAATTGTTGAGCAATGGTCTTGATAAGTTTTTCATCCAACGGAACAGAAGAAATATCTCCCTGTTCTGAAAGAATAAAATGATGTTGTGATTCAAGATCTGCAATTAATTCTCGAGCAGTAGATTGGAACAATGCTTCAAGATTGGTGTTGGCAATAGTCAGAGAATACGGTTCAGTAGTTGCGCGCGTGGTGAATGTTACATCACGAACCAGTTCGATCAATTGTCGGATAGACTCATTGATGCGGAGGAACGAATGATACCGACGTTCATCGCTCCATTTATCAATGAAACGTTCCAGTAACTCTGTGTTAGACGCAATCGTCACCAGCGATGTTCGGAGTTGATTGCTGACCATTCCGATAAAGCGCGATTTCAAATTGAGAAGTTCAAATTCGCGTTCTTTTGCAGCGGTAAAATGCTTTTTGCCTTCATGTTCGATGGTATGATCCACTAAAAAACCGACGAACTTAGTTTCACTGCTGTTGGTCTGTATTTCCACAATGTTCATTGATGCGGAGATCGTATCATTTGTTGCCGCAACAATATTGGTCTCGCCATGGAATTGTTCTGAACGGTTCACTGAATTCTTCCATTGATCCTCAAAGAAACTACGTTCATCATCAGGGAAAAATCGAGAGAAATGTCTGTCGCGTAGTTCATCCATTCCATAGCCAACTAATTGTTCCAAGGATGTATTACAAAACTCACAAATGCCGGTGGTATTCACAACAAATGCGGGAATTGGAATGAGTCGAATAATATTATGAATGCTTTGTTCAGCCATTGCAAGATCGTTGGAACATACGCCAAGTTCGGATTGTAATAGAACAATAGCATTTGTTTGTTCTTTAAGTTTTTGTTCCTGCTCATTGATCAACGTGTACAGTTTTTGTTTGCTTTCCTGAAGTGCATGTTCTGTTGCCACACGAATATCGGTTTGTTCCTGAAGAAGTGCTGCAGTTCTTTCCAGGTCAATAGTTGTTGTTGTCAGCTGCAGTGATGTTTCAGAAAGCGATGATAGGTAACTCTCTTCGCGCTGACGGAATTCTTCAGCGTATTGCTCTCGTGTCGTCCGAAGCGATTCATTGCTGTTGTTAACGATGGAAAGTTCTTCTTGAAGCAGTTGGACGCGTTGTTCAAGTTCTAGAATTGTTCCTTGAAATGCAGATTCTTGACTGTTCATGCGTTCTTCAATTGACTTTCTATTCTCAATTTCATCATGCAGTTCGCCGCTGAGTTGTTGTTGTTCCATAGAATGTGTTGCACGTATGGTTTGAAATTCTTTTTCTTTTGTTGCTATTTCATTCAAGAGAAACGACCGCTGAATTTCCTCCTGTTGTATTTGCTCATCAAGTTTTTTCCGTTGCTCGGATTCCTGCTGCAGTTGCGAAGATAATAAAAGAATATCCGCATCTTTGTTGGAGACAGCATTGTCCAATGAACCGGCTCTTGTAGTCTCTTGTTGTATTTTCTCTGATAGGATTTCGATAGCACGTACTTTTGTAGAAAGCTCTTCTGAGATCTTTATCCGAAGAGCTGATTCGTTAGATAACTCTTCGCTGAGTGACTGAATTGTCTGTTCCTTTAATGTAACATCGTTGTGTAACGATGATGATCGGGATTCACCTTGCTGCATTTGTTGTGTAAGCAATTTTTCTCTCAATTCTTTTTCAGACAATTTCTGTTCAAGCATCGTGCGATCGGTCGTTTCTTTTTGAAGTTGAGCAGACAATGATTGGATCTGTTTATCTTTTGCCAATACTTCACTGCTTAATGTTACCGATCTTGATTCTTCGTGTGTTCGAACATCGGCAAGCTGGTGTTCTTTCTCTTTTAAAGCAGATTCTAATTTTTGTTTTTCGGATGCAAGCTGTAGTTCGTTGTTCCTTGAGGAATATGCTTTTTCCTGTTCTTCTTCAAGCAATCGAGAATACCGTTTTTTGATGGCGTAGTACGAGATGCCTGCTGCACCGGATACGATAAAAAATGAATAGATGATGACTTCCATTGTTGTGTTCAATTTCCTGTTGATGTGTGATCGTGAATGATCCGCCACTCACCATTGTTGTGCTTGAATAATAATGTAAATAGTCCCCACGGTTCATCGTTCGCGCGTTTCAATTTCCATTTTCCGAATACAATAGCCGCATCGGATAAAATAAGATCGATAGAAATTTCACTGAATGTGAGGAGACCCATTTTCTCTTTGCTTGGATAACTTTTTTTATACCGTTCGAGCATATTCTTCCAGCCGTATGTGACCGTACCACCGGATGCAAAACGAAGCGAATCAAATTGCAAATACCCAAGCATAAATGAATCAACATTTCCGCTGTTCCATCCGGCAATTTGTTTATCCATGACAAATCGTATCTGTTGTTTGCTCAGCTCGCTGTTCTGTGCATACAGTGTATTTACAACAAAAAATAAGATTATGGCAAGGGTGATTTTCATAAAAAAATGTACGCCAAGATAAGAAAAACTTAGAAAAATAAGTGAAAAAATCTTACGATAAGTCAATAAATCTTGAACGAATTTCCGGAGGCGGTAACAGGCAGGATTCATACTTTCCAAAGAATTGATAACGGTATTTGGCGAAAATGTTGTATAGCCAATCCCGTATAATGGACGGAACAATAGATCCAATCAAAAATAGATTCCACCAGCCCCCTAAATATTGTGCAATAACCAATGCGCCGATTGAACGGATAAATACTTTTTCAGTTGGCGAATTGAATGATTCGATAAGTATTAACGAGTCGATCTCTTTGAGCGTTGGATATCGTTCAAATAGCAGCATTGCAAACGGACTTTGAATTGCGGCAAACTTTATCGTTCTTTTTGAGTCGTGTTTGATGATCAATTGAACAGTTGAATTGCAAAAACCACAAACGCCGTCATATAAAAGTATCAGATCATTCGCTTTCGTCATTTCAAATAAAGATCTGCGACGGAATGTGCTTGTTTGATCGGGTCACCTTCATTACGATTCGTTAA
>CAYHFN010000003.1:75171-134158 GCA_964355925.1 uncultured Chitinophagaceae bacterium | reverse complement strand
GTATTACTTTGATCTGTTTGGAGCCATGCTCCATTGCTCAACGAGTAACCATATGCGCGATTTGTTACAGTTGAAACATCTCGTTCAAAAGCAACAGAAGTTTGCATCCCTATCTTGCCAAAAATATTCTCGTTCAAAAAATCTGCAAATCGTTTACCGGAAACCTTTTCAACAATAAGAGCAAGAAGTGCATAGCCGGAATTGCTGTACTGATATTTTGTGCCGGAAGGGAAGTATAGTGAATCAGTCTTCTTTAAAAGTTCAAGACAATCTTTATCCAACACCTGATAAGTCTGAGAATCGGGGACAAAGTTTTCATAATCAACAAGACCGGATGTATGATTAAGCAAATTTCGTACGGCAATATCTTTACCATAGTGAGGAAAATCGGGAAAGAATTTAAAGAGTTTATCATCGAACGAAAGTTTTCCTTGTTCTTGCAACAACAAAATGCTCATTGCAGTGAATTCTTTTGTTACCGAAGCAAGTCGGAAATTACTGTTTGTTGAAACAGAACGTTGTTCATCAAGATTTGCAAAACCGTACGCTTTTTTGAAAACAACCGTATCATTCTTCATCACCAACACACTTGCGCCGGGTACATTTACCGAATTATAATCTGACATTATGTTATCAATGGACTGTTCCGGAGAAAGTGTTGATGTACCGGCGCAGGAAGAAAGAATTATGGAAAAAGTAATAAGTATGACGGAGAGAACTGCATTGGGTGTTTTTTTCATTATTCATTATCCATTATTAATTATCAATTGTTCTTTTAGTTTGCCATTGCACGGAGAACAAAACGGGGTATGGTTATGCGAAATGTTTCATTGTTCGATCGTTTCATAAGATATGTTCCTTCCATAAATCCTTCAAGTGATTCGAGAATGCAGAAGCTGTTGTATTCATGAAATTTTCCCGGCTGAATCACCGGTTGTTTGCCGATCACTCCTTCGCCTTCAACTTCTTCTACTTTTCCGGTGTCATGGGTGATGTACCAATGACGACGAAGCAATTGAACAGTATCGCTGCTAAGATTTTCAATTTTGATGAAATACACGAAAACGAATTTCCGGGAAAGGACATTGGATTCCGACTCAATATAGAGCGGACGAACGGAGACTTTGATGCTTTCGGTTGTTTCACTGAATGGTGTCATTACAAGAAAAGTAATGAGAAATAGAGCGGAGTGCAACAAACAAAGAAACAAACAAAGATGCAGGAATTTGTTAAGCATTTTGATTAGAAACGTTCTCGAAAATACTTAATCACTGAAGTACACAGAGAAAACATCTGCCTAATAATGTAAAGTCGTCATGCCCGAATGTTCCGTTTTTAGTTTCGCAGTTTGGAATGCCGTTCGTGCGGACAGCAAAAAGCGACAGATTCCGTTCTTTGCTGGATTCACAAAACGGAACTTTAGTCGGGCATCCTTGCATGACGACAGGCAGGCAATATATAGATTCCTGTTAAAAATCCCGCTGTACGGGATGCCCTAGAGCGGCACGTGCTGGAATGACGATTGATTATAAGTTTTTGCGTAATGTGACTAAATCAATGTTATTTCGATCCCGATGTTGTTTGTTTGGAAAGAAATCTTCTTTTTTACCTTAACTGGAAAGTTCGAGATTTTTCAATTGTTTCTTTGAGACTTTGTTCTCTTCGGGCCGTAGACGCAAGGATTTATACTTTCTAAGGAAGGACTAAACCAGCTTATTTTTATTGAGTTTCAGCAGCCGGGTTGCAACCATTAACCGGATTTATCAATATGTGCATCTGGTTTTTGCCATTAATCTTTTCCTTTTATATATTTACAACATGCCTTCAAATTTTGAATGGGATGAAACAAAAAATCGTGCAAATATTAAAAAGCACAAACTATCATTTGAAGATGCTCAGTATGCATTTTTAGATGAGTGTCGTGTCATAGCGGAGGATACCAAACACTCTTCTGTTAACGAAAAAAGATATTATTGTTTTGGAAAAATAAGTGAGGGAATTGTTACAGTACGATTTCTATTTAAGAATTCAACTATCCGTATCATTGGAGCAGGATATTGGCGAAAAGGGAAGCAATTATATGAAAAAAAAAATAGAATACAATGACGAACCGATCGAATTTAAAGTTGTTGAAGATTTTCTTCCCAGTCCATCGGAATTAATAACGAAGAGCGGTGATGTCTCCGTAACGTTAGAGTTAGGGAGATCAAGTATGGCATATTATAAAACCGTAGCAAAGAAAAATAAAACAACATATAAACGTATCATAAAAAAAGTATTGGACACGTACGCAAATAAGGCGGTTTAGCAAAAATTAATAATGTTTATTGCAAATTATAAATGATTGGAATTACATTAGAATTGATCGTGGATCAATTTATAAGGCCTGTTTTTTTGATTGGTATCAATTTTGTAAACGGTATCGTTCCAGTCAAGCTATCTTCAATAAAATTTTGTTTCGATCCGTTAACAATATACACGGTAATGCCTTTCTCAAAACAAATTTTTATCGCATTTATTTTTGAGGTCATTCCGCCGGTCCCTAATCCATTCTCTTTTTCTTCAATATATTGATCAATTGAATCCAAATCTGAAATCTCTAAAATTAATTGAGCATCACTATAAAGTTTCGGATTTTTATCAAACAGACCGTCGATGTCTGAGGCAATGATAAGTTTATCAGCATCTATTAAATTTGCGACCATTGCGGATAATTTGTCGTTATCCCCCAATATCAATTCTTCAACAGCGACCGTGTCATTTTCATTGATGATTGGAACAAAATTATGCGCTAATAATTCTCTGATCGTATTGGACGTATTTGTTCGTGAAACTTCGTTTTCAAAATCCCGGTACGTCATTAAACACTGAGCAATTTTAAGATTAAAATCTCCAAATACTTCGCTGTAAATCTGCATTAATTTGGGCTGACCAATTGCCGATAATGCTTGTTTTGATTGAACAATATTGTCCCAGCCATCAACGTTTACAAATTGTCGAGCGGTAGCAATAGCACCCGATGAAACCAAAACAATATCGAAGCTCTCTTTTAATTTTTCTATCTGTCGTGCAATATCTTCTATTTTTCCTCTGGAAATTTTCTTCGTTCCGGCTGTAAGGGTTGATGTGCCTATCTTAACAACTATTTTACTTTTCATACTAATTTCGTATTTGTCCATTTCCGGAAATAAACCATTTATTGGTCACGAGTTGTGCTAAACCTACAGGACCTCTAAAATGAAGTTTTTGCGTACTGATAGCGATCTCTGCTCCAAACCCGTACTGACCGCCATCGGTAAAACGGGAAGAGGCATTGTGATACACTGCTGCACAATCCACTTCATTCTGAAATTTTGATGCCACTAATTTATCTTCCGTTACAATAACGGCCGAATGCTTGCCTGAATATTTGTTGATGATATGTATTGCGCTGTCAACTGTTTCAACAACTCCGAATAATATTTTGGGTGAAAGGAATTCCTCTTCATACATCAGATGATCTTTCATCGGTTTGATCGTGCTAAACGATGTAAAGATATCTCCATCACCATAAACTTCAAGATTCATTGCTGCTGTTTGTAAAAGGATCTGTTCAACTTTATTGTTTAAATTTTCTGTATTGCTGTTAAATAATACTTTGTCTATTGCATTGCATACACTTAATCTGCTTTTACCATTCATGATGATGCTTTGAGCCATTGCAAAATCAGCATCGGTATGCACATACACAAAGTTATTTCCTCTTCCGCTAACAATAAGGGGAATAGAAGTATTTTGTTTGATATAATTGATTAATTCTTCTCCACCGCGCGGAATTATTAAATCGAGCCGGAGATGATTTTCTCGTAATATCTTTTGGGTCTCTTCTCTGTCAATATCCAAATAGGTGACAAGATCTTCAGGTAAATTATTCATTTGCAATGCTTGCGTCCACAGTGTTGCTAAAAACACATTGGTATTTTTTGACTCTTTTCCGCCCTTTAGGAAAATCGTATTTCCAGCTTTAAAAGCATTGATCGCTGCTTCTATTGTTACATCCGGCCGTGATTCGTAGATGATCATAATTCGACCAAATGGAACCGTTCTATTTTCAATCCTCATTCCGTTCGGATGATCGTATTGATACAGTATTTTTCCTTCAGGTTCATCAAAATTTATTACTTCCTTGATTGAAGCAATCATACCATCGATTTTTTTTTCGTCCACTTTTAATCGATCAATTGCCGTTTGGTCAAGTTCGTTGGCATTACCAAGATCAATTTTATTCTGTTTAATTATTTCAGATTTATATTTTGAAATAAGTTCTGCTAAGTCTGCCAATGTTTTATTTTTTACGGTGTTCTGCATAGCATCTTTAATTTTTCTTATCGGTCTGAAATAATCCGTACGTCCATGTTCCAATGACAATAATCAGTCCTACTCCGGCAATTTGTAGCGATTGATTCCACGAACCAGCAGCCATCACACCAAATCCGCCAAAACGAGTAAAGTCGACCGTTCTATTGTAGGTTCGCTTATAATATCTGCCGAATTTGGAATTTTTGATTTTTTCAAGATCGGTGAATCGTAGAATGATCAACGACACTATCAGCGATGGAATGAATGCAGCGATGAGTCCTTCGATCATTAATTGATTCCAGAATAAATAACATGCATAAAATCCGGAACTCCAATCCGTAAACAATCGCACCGGATGGATTTGCTGGTAGAGATTTTTTTCGAGTAAGGTCATAATATTTTAAGACATTGCGAAGGTTATACTTGTCCGCCATCTTTTTGGCGGAAACCTTCGCAAGGTTACACTGTTAATAAAAATTTACCGACTTCTGTTGTCCCGTTACGCAACTTCAGTTGCTCAATATTGTTTTGAAATTTCTTGTATTGCTGCTCGTTTGATATCAATTCTTTAATGATCCCAGGGAGTTTTGTAATATCCCGTTCAAAAATTCCCAGTTGATTATCGCGGACAAATTCCATATTACCAAGTTCTTGTTCCCAAAGATAATCAATAATGACGGGGATTTTTTTCATCATCAGGATTTCCATTATTGTTGATGCGCCGCACTTGGTAACAATAATATCCGATGCGTTCAATAAATCATAGACAAAATCGACGAAACCAAATACGATCAAATCAGGAAATTCTTTCTTCAGGATCATTGCCTCATCGTACAGCTGCTTATTCTTTCCACACACAATTGCAATTTGTGCGTTCAGAGAATTTGAAAGTAATTTATGCAGGATCGTTTTTCCGTGAGGGATTCCGTCGCCGCCGCCAATTATAAGAATCAACTTTTTATTTGGATCAAAACCAAATCGTGACTGAACAGCAGTAACTTGTTCAGATGAAAGCGGCAAACTGAATTTTTCATCGATAATAAAAGGGAACACATTCAGATTCTTTTCACTGATCCCTCTCTTCAGGCAATGTTTTTTTAAACGTTCGCTGAACAGAATGAACTGCTGCTGTTTTCGCTGGAACCAGAGCGGGTGAGCAGTATATGGATCGGTCACAACGGTAACAACAGGGATGTTCAATCCTAACTCTTTTAGAACCTGATAGACCGGCATGATAAGAAAGAAATGGAAAATGACGATCGTTGACGGCTGTTCTTCCTGAATTCTTTTTTTGATATACGGTTTAATAAAATAGTTGGCCGCAACGACATTAAAATATCCGATCGGTCGGAATTTATTGGTAGCGTACAAGAATTCATAATACCACTTTGCGCTTGCCTGAAGGATGCGGTAACCGTCTTCAATAATGTATTTAGCAAATATTTTTGCATCAACAAGACCATCGAGCAACACCGGTTCTATCGTTTCGCCACGCTCCCGCGAAAGATACTGAGCAACGGATCGCGCCGGTGCAAGATGTCCGCCGCCGGTGCGTAAATAACAGAAGAGATATTTTTGTTTTTGCACGCTCATTATCGTTCTAACGGTGAATTACTGCGTGTCATAGTCCCGCTTCGCAGAATTTCAAAGATCTTTTCTGTTCCAAGTTTTCGCGCCTTTAAAAACCCTGACCAAGCCATATCGGCAATCGTACCATTTTCTAAAAGATCGTACAGCCACTGTTCGGTATAATCAGGATTTTCCTGTTTCATTCCTGCATGGATCTCGAACAGCCATTGCCTGTTGAATCTTTCTTGCGAACCGATGGTCGGAGTCATAATGATCGGGATTCCGAGTCCTGAATAGAATGATAATTCGCTCGGCTTGGTCCATAAAATGTCGGTCGTATGCATCGTATTATTGAATACTTGGAAATATGCTTGAAGATTCTCGGCGTATATTATTGAAATATTCTCTGTTTGTAATTCCTTTTTTACATCCATGAAATAATCGCGGACATCGGCCCGTATTCCAGCAATAAGATTGATCTTGATCTCATTTCTATGAAGGCGATTTCGGAGGCTGTTCGCAATTCGTGCACCGATCTCTTTTTGAGCGCCGGCGCCGCCGACCGCAAATGAGATTGTCAATTTCCGTTCATTTTTGAATACACAATTCTTTTTTCCAAGAAAATATTCCACATTCTTATTATGCATTGTCCAGAACCGATTGTGCGGATCAAGATAGAACAATCGTTGAGCGAGATCCTGTTTGAGGATGGAAAGATTTTTCCCGATCAAGTCGAGCGGCAGGGGGAAACCTGTGAGAAAAATTCTCTCTTCCGGGACGCCGTAAGATTTTAATCGCTGTGCCGCTTTTCCGCACGGTGCAAAATAATTAATACGGCTGTCCCACGCTTGTTTTGCGACCCATACACGATTAATATCGGCATCGCAGATGACACAATACGTTGGTTCAAATCCTTTGATATCTGCAGCAATTGCCGGTGCATAGAAAGAGGTAATGAACGGAAGTTGTTTCGTAGATATTTTCTGAAGCATTCCCGTACACAAACCATTGTTGATATTCTGCTCAAGAAGATCTACCTGGTACGTACTGTGTGAAAGATTTCTGATTGGGTAGAATGAAGGTATATGCATCAATGTATCGAGCATAGCAAAGATCGGTTTTCCGATCAATGGAATTCCACGGGCACGCGAGAATGTTTCATACACATTCAATAAGCGTGACCACTGTTTTTTTTCTTTTTGAGAAGAATTGTCGTTCTTGCCGACGGTGATCAATCCTTCTTCCGCGATGGAGTTTAATGGAAATACTGCGCGCTGGTGCCCGTAGCCCATATCGGCAGAAACAATCCATGCTTTTAAAGACTTTTGTTTGGCCATAGAATGATTGTTATTGGAAAAATATACTGTGCAAAGATACAAAAAAATAAATCGGGATGAAGAATACGATTGGTATGAAAATAATAAACCCGAATCATACTGACTTCGGGTTGTGTCGATGGGGTCAACGAACAAATGGCAAAAGCTTTCTCATCGCTATTTATCGAATAATTTTTGCATAATTCGATCGAAATTATTTTCATTGTTTTGATATTTCCAACGTTGATTCCGATCCAATTTTCGATATTCTTTTTCCGTTGTTATCCCGATTGGTCCTTCATAGATTCCTCCGATCAGCATATTATCGTACACTCTCACAGCCAGAACATTTTTATTACCAAATCTTATTGCAGAAGCTGGAATATCATATGCTCGTATCTCCTGATATTCTTCTCGGATTTTTCCAACCGTTCCGTCGCTTCTGATCCTGCCGGTATACCCGATCTTTTCTCCGTTTAAATATGCTTCATCAACATCATCAATCTTTCCGAGCATCAACACAAGATCTTCTTTTTGAATGTTTGATGGAACCTCAAATGTTACTCGATACCAACCGAATCCGTCATAATTTCTGAATCCCTGAAAATCCCATTGAGCGGGAACGATCAACTCTTGCCATTTACTGTCGTCCACGTTCGGTTTTTTCCAATCTTCGTTGTCGCCTCTTTTAAATCTCCATTGATCGGGCAGCTGAACAACAAATTGCATCGGATCGGAATGCTCAAAAATCCCAACTTTACCTTTTACAATACCTCCGTTCAAATGACTGTCAAAGACACGGACTGCAATGACATTCTCTTGGTTGAATCGTAAATATTTTCGGGGAATTAAAAATTGTTGTTCCTGTTCATACGCAGTCTGAAAATCAGGGGGGAAACTTCCACCTTCACCAATGATGTTCCCATTGATATACACAGCGCAGACATCATCAACATATCCAATATGTGCGTAGATATTTTTGTTTTGCGATGATGCAGTCACGGTGAAAGTTCTTCTATACCATGCATAACCATCATAGCCGGGATATCCTTCGTTTTCCCAGTCCGCAGGAACAAAAATTTCTCCCCACTTTGTATCATTGAAATTCGGCTCGGCATATTTTTTATCATCACCGATCTCAAATTTCCAATTGCCGCGAAGATCAACAATCTGCTTTGTGCTGACTGATTGCGATTTGATGATTGCAGTGAAGAGAAGAAGAAGTGTTACTATCTGTTTCATAGTCGGCTCTTTTTTATTATAATGTACGACGACAACGAATACAATGTGTCTTGATGAGGTCAGAAGTTGTAAAAAGTTGTCACGGTAGGAAATGAAAAAAATTGAGAAATATGCGGAAATGGAGTTTTTCAATGTACCTATAGTGTATCGCTCAAATAACCATCTTAAAGAAATCCTCTATGGAATTAATTTATATCCGGTTCCATGGATGGTGACGATGTGATTGGGACGGGAAGGATCTTTTTCTATGTTCTTTCGAAGCTTGACAATAAAATTATCCACCGTACGTGATGAGATAGATTCATCATATCCCCAAACATGTTTTAGCAAGTCGTCGCGGCTGATCACTTGCTGCTGATGCTGCCATAGATAGCGGAGGATCTCGAAATCTTTTGATGTCAATGCAACAGATTTTCCTTTTTTTGATGCAGTATAACTGTCAAAATCAATTTCTAAAAGACCAAGAGTGATCTTTTTTGCCGTGGAAATCTTTTCTGAAGGTGTTCTTCGAAGCACGGCCTTCAATCGTGCAAGTAATTCCCGCAGACTGAACGGTTTTGTAATGTAATCGTCAGCGCCGAATTCAAGTCCGAGAATCTTATCAACCTCTTCACCTTTTGCCGTAAGCATGATGATCGGTGTTATGATCCCTTCTGCACGCGCCTTTTTGCAAACGTCAAATCCGGACATCCCTGGAAGCATAACATCAAGCAGGATAAGATCGAATTTTTTATCGAGGATCGTCTGTAATCCTTTTTTCCCATCGCCGATGACAACAACATCATATCCTTCAAATTCCAAATTATCCCGAAGACCTCGCTGCATTTCGGGTTCGTCTTCAATAACCAGTATGCGTGCCATAAAATTAACTCGCTTTTATGAGTGGAAGGATGATGGTAAATGTGCTTCCCTTTCCGACCTTACTTGAGATAGTGATTGTACCGTTATGTGATTGAACAATATGCTGAACGATCGCAAGCCCAAGCCCGCTTCCTTTTGCAGTGTACACTAGTCCATGGGAGACACGATAGAATTTTTCAAAGATCTTGGACTGATGATCTGTCGCAATTCCAATACCATGATCTTCAATTTCTATCGTTACCATACTTTTTGAACAGGAAGTGGCAATGCGAATATATTTTTTTTCACCGCTATATTTAATTGCATTATCGATAAGATTGTGCAATGCTTCAGAGATGGCTTCTTCGTCACACGAAAAAACCGGGAGATCCTTATCAAATGATCGTACGAGAGTAAACTGCAGTTTCTCAAGTTGATAAGAATAGATTAATAGTACAGAAGAAACAATCTCATTCAAATTTGACGGCTTAAATGTATATCGTCTTGTCTTCGATTCAATCCGTGAAAAGTTCAGGATATTATTGATTAAGCGAGTCAACCGCTCTGTTTCATGGAGGATGATGCCGTAATATTCCTGCTTCTTCTTCTCCGTCTTTACCCGTTTCATTTCGAGTGTTTCCGCAAACATTCGGATGAGAGAAAGTGGGGTGCGAAGTTCGTGTGAAACGTTTGAAACGAAGTCGGATTTCATCGCAACCAATTCCATTTCTCGTTTAATAAGACGGTAGACAAAGAATGCACCGATCAGTAAAACAACATTAAGAATAACAATAAGCATCAAGTTCCTGTAATAACGATCATTGGCTGCTTCTTGTATCGTAATACCGCGTAGTCGAATCTTCACAACATGATCCGGGAAGATCCATAATGGACGTTGATGAGAAAAAATCTCTTTTGTTGAAGGTTGTGTGGAAAAAACCGTACTCTTAGATGATTGTCTGTCGACATTGAGAATAAAATCATTCTGCGCGATCTCGGTCAATTTCTTGCCGATCACATCATTGATGAATCGTTCGTTATTGACGGCGATGCAAACAATTTGTTCCGGTAACGAAGAAGGTGCAAAAAGAATAAAGAATGTAGAATCCGAGTCGATCACAGGTTCAAGCTTACGATACGAGAGGGTCTGATACCGAATGAGCTGTTCAATTTTATCTTTGTGTGAGCGAAGTTTGTTGAGATAGACAGGATCTTTTTCAGGGTATGATCTCCAGGATGTAAACGACGTATCAGAAACGATGACCGAAATAATTGAAGGGTTGGATTGAAACAGACGGTCGAGTTGATTCCGAGGCAGGTCATTCTCGATCTGTGTTGCCCAGCTGGATGCTACATCCAATACATATTGATTCACGGAAAACAGTACGGCATCGAGTTGTCGTCCATACATCTGTCCGATCATTTCTTCTGTTTCATCCAGCGATGAAATCTCGTACGCAGAATAAAAGACCGCGGGTAAAAGGACGACACAGAATAAAAGGATAAATATTTTTTTTCTATTGTTCATGCCATGGTCTTCAATTTTCGAACCATTCTCATTACCGATTCTTCCGCAGTGTACTCTTCCATTTTTATAAGCGGAATCCACATAAGTTCCTTCGATTCATTTGTTATGATTAATTTTTGATTATCATCAGCTTCAAATAAAAAGCGAATATCAAAATGGTAATGCGCCGGTTCATTCTTCCGTGTCGGAATTTCATGAACATCAACATCAAAAATATCTTCTGATACCGGGGTTATTGTTTTCAAACCTGATTCTTCCTCAGCTTCACGCAGTGCAACATTCAATGGATCCGGATTCCCGTCAGAATGACCGCCGAGTTGGAGCCACTTCTCCAATTTGTAATGGTGTGTCATCAGCGTAAGTGTCCGTTGTTTGTTTATTATCAACGCTGAAGCAGTGATATGCCCGATAAGAAGTGTCCGGTCAAAACAGTTAGGATTCTCTTTGACAAATTCGATAATACGTTGACGCATAGAATGTTCATGTGCATCGAACGGGTGATAGTTATTGAGTTTTGAAAGAAGAAGATTACGATGCATTGTTTAGTCGCCTTGATAAACAGAAAAAAGATTATAGAGACTCACTGTAAAATCAATTTTATGGATATTACCATTCAATCTCCAGTAGTGACGGTAGTCCGTATCTTCTTCAAATCGTTGACTTAATGAATACGAAAAGCTCATTGTCAGAAACGATGTTGTTGGTATTTTCATCGCAGCATGAATTCCAAACGCAAAAGGAAAACGCATCGTTCCGGAGTATTGGTCTGTGCTGTATTGCGCCGGATATGACATCGACTCCAAAAGCCAGGCGGTGGTGTTGCGGTCAATCGCTGCATTTCCCCATTGCCAGGAAGGAGTAAGATGTAACGATGCAAACTTTCCGTCGGGGTTTTGAGCAAATATCATTGAAGAGAACAAAAAGAAGACAAGCATATTTTTCATACAACTCTCCGGTTTACGAAACGATATTGATTGGTCTATTATTGATGAAACAACGGACATTCTCAACAACAGCATTCATCAACCGCTGCCGCGCCGCTTTTGTTGCCCAAGCAATGTGGGGAGTGATGATGCAATTTTTTGCTGTTAGCAAAGGATTCTGAGGTGAAGGAGGTTCAGTGGAAAGGACATCTAATCCGGCACCTGCAAGAGCTCCATTGTTGAGCGCATCGGCAAGAGCTTGTTCCTCGACAAGCTGACCCCGCCCCGTGTTGATGAGAAAAGCTGAAGATTTCATCAGCGAAAGTGTTTGGGTATTGATAAGAAGTTTTGTTTCGTCATTGAAAGCACAGTGCAATGAAATTACATCACTTGATTTGAAAATAGTTTCTTTATCAACAAAACGGGCCGAGCCTTTAGAAGGGTTTTGTGAACGTGTTGAAACCAAAATTTCCATTCCAAGAGCATCAGCAATTGCGGCAACTGCCTTCCCAATATTTCCATAGCCAATGATACCGAATGTTTTTCCAGAAAGTTCAATCAATGGAAAATCCCAAAAAGAAAAATCGTTATGTGAGACCCATCGACCTTTTTTTACTTCATTGGAGTGGTGTCCAACATGATGTGTCAATTCAAACAGCAATGCAAAAACCAATTGTGCGACCGATATTGTGCTGTATGCAGGGACATTCGAGACAACAATTCCTAACGATTTTGCTGCGTTAATATCAACGACATTGTAACCGGTTGCGAGAACGCCGATATATTTTAACAGTGGAAGTTGTTCTAGGATCTCTTTTGTCAGAACAGTTTTATTCGTGAGCACCATTTCTGCATTATGTGCACGGCCAACAATGGAAT
This sequence comes from uncultured Chitinophagaceae bacterium, assembly GCA_964355925.1. GTDB lineage: Bacteria > Bacteroidota > Ignavibacteria > UBA10030 > UBA8401 > UBA8401. The sequence continues at coordinate 121,523 of CAYHFN010000003.1, read as the reverse complement.
TGTTCTGAGTGCGGTCATGAATAGTACAGCTGCCAAGAGATTGAAGTTCATTCCAAGTCAGATCACCGGGATTGAGAGTATAGCCATCGAGAACAACAATATTCATGGAAATCCTTCTATCTTATGGGTATCTCTAAAAACTATTTGATTGTTTCCTAAAAATTATAAAACCTTGCGAAGGTTCAGCAAATTTTTTTCATAACCTTCGCAAGTCCCAAGGGGACACCGTTGGTGGTTGCTTGCACAGATTACATTTTGATGTTTTTAGAGATGCCCTTATATTAGAGTAAAATATCCACTCCTTGGTGAAAATCCAAATTTGAAATTGCCCTTAAAAAGCAAATTGATTGCGAGATTGCGATGGTATCATGTTCATCGACATGATATTATTGATGTATTGGACAAGCATCCATCTTCACCAAAAAAATATCATATTTTCTATTAGTATTAATTTCATTATAATACAATAAATTCAATCCTGTTGGATTCTCATTACGAAGGTTCTTTTTAATCGGTCAATGAACGTATTTTCACCATGGCCCAAAAATTATACAAAATATTAATTGTTGATGATGACAAAGCATTTTTGTCTATGATCATGGCCACATTAAAATCGATGCACATTCATTTGGCAATCGAAACGGCACGATCCGGCAAGGAATGTCTTCAAAAGATTAAAAGTTTTTCGCCAAATCTTGTTTTCTTGGATATCGGAATGGACGGGATGAATGGTTTGGTGACATTACGATTTATCAAATCGATAGATAAAAAGGCACTCGTCTTCTTTCTCTCTGGTCATTCGGCGGAATATATCAAGGATGCAGTTGGGATGGTTCAAGCAGATGGATATTTTACCAAAACGCAATTTCTCGATGTTATAAAAGACAAGCAAACCTTAGAGGATATTTTGAATGAAGGGAAAGCAAATAAATAAATTCAAAATATTCCGTACCAACACCGTTCTTATCACTTCCAAACACCTGCCCAACTGCGTTTGACATGTAAGGAGTTTTAAAACGAGATAGGTTATTCAGCAGAATAATTAGAAGCGGTCTCAAAAAACGCAAAATTGTCATTGCGAGGCGTTTTTTGCCGACGCAATCTGTGTGAGGGGTAACATAAAGAACACACCCACCGCACAGATCGCTTCGTCACCATTACAATAAAGGTGCGGGGGTTCCTCGCGATGACTCATAAAAGTATTTTTGAGACTTCTTCTAGTGAATATCTCTGTCTCTTACCCCGATAAGATAAAGGATACCATCCAATCCCAACGTAGAAATTGCCTGCTTTGCTGTCTGTCGCACGATCGGCTTTGCATTGAACGCAATACCGAGTCCTGCAAGACTGATCATTGGAAGATCGTTTGCGCCGTCGCCGACTGCGATCACTTGTTCGAGTGAGATCTGTTCTTTTGCTGCGATCTCTTTCAATAATTCTGCTTTGCGATTTCCGTCAACGATGGTTCCTTTTACTTTTCCGGTAACAATTCCATTCACAATTTCCAATTCGTTAGCGAATACATAATCGATCCCTAGTTTTTGTTTCAGAATATTTCCAAAATAAGAAAATCCGCCGGATACAATCGCAGTTTTGTAACCAAGTTTTTTCAACGTAGAGATCAATCGTTCCGCGCCGTCGGTTAACGGCAGTGAATCCCCGATCGATTGTACTTTTGATTCTTCCAATCCCCGAAGCAGTAACAATCGTTTTGTGAAGCTTTGAATAAAATCAAGTTCACCCCGCATTGCTGATTCAGTAATTCTCACAACCTCATCACCAACCCCATGGGCTTTTGCAAGTTCATCGATCACTTCAATCTGAATGAGCGTTGAATCCATATCAAACACAACCAGTCGGCGGTTGCGGCGATACATTGAGTCTGCTTGAAACGCGATGTCAATATCAAATTCATGCGTGATGCTCATGAACGCAGCACGAAGTCCAAGCGAATCTTCTAATTCACCGCTTACGGAAAACTCTACACACGCGCGTTGCTCTTCGTTGTTCTGATTCAGTGAAACACGACCTGACAAACGTTCGATGACGTCGATATTCAAGCGATGAAGTTCGATCACCCTGGAAACTTTTGCGATATGCTGCGCGGTGATCGTTCGTCCGAGCACCGTAACAATATAGCGGCTCTTTGCCTGTTCGTCCACCCATGTGCCGTATTCTTCTTCGGTAATCGGCGTAAAACGTATCGTCAATCCAAGAAGCTGTGCTTTCAAAAAAACTTCCTTGATCATTTCATACGATGCCGATTTCGACGGAACATCAAGCAGTACACCAAGTGAAAGCTGATTATGGATCACTGCCTGTCCAATATCAAGTATACGGATATCGTATCGCGCTAAAAGATTTGTGATCTTGCTTGTGAGACCCGGTTTGTCGATTCCGGTAATGCTGGCGAGGATGAGTTCGTTCATTTTTTGAGATTATCGTTGAGAAAAACCTTGCGAAGGTTCTAAACATTCGCAAGGTTATGTAAATGTTAGAGTGTTAGACAGAAGAAAATACAGAGAAGCGAGGAGAATGTGAAATCTAAACAAGACTATTTTGTCTTAATATTTTGTGTGACCACCATCGCTTTACAATTATATCATTTGTTTTGTTCTGCCACTTCTCTTATAATAAAGACAATCTTATCTATATTCAAACTTTAGGAGCTATCATGTCTCGTCGTATTGCAGTGCTGGTTATTTTTTTGTTTGTCACTATTACAGTTCTTGTCTCTCAGCCAAAATTATTATGGACAACGACTAAAACCAACCCCGACAGTACGATCCAATTGTCCGATGCGGCGCGAGATTATTCCGGCAATATTTACACCGTTACCTTTGGCGGTATCAAGTACGGAATTACTTTAAATAAATATTCAAATGTCGGCACACTTATTCGCGAGACACCGCTGTCAAGTCAGATCACGCATAAATACAGGCTTGCAGCAGACAAGGGTGGCAATGCATACGTTGTTACTAATGATGAACAAAAGAAGTTAACGCTAACGAAATACTCACCAGCTGGTGACAGTCTTTGGGCAAAGAAACTTATATTATCTCTTCCGCAAAATAACTATCGGGAAGGAAACAGTCTCATTGATATTGATGGTGATGGGAACGTTTATCTTGCTACAGAGCATGAACAACGGATTCCCAATGGTATCTTTAAAACATCTCTCATGGTGAGTTCTTATTCTCCGGCCGGACAATTGCGATGGCTCGATACGACGGTCAAAGCAATGCCGTTAAACCGCGAACCGGAATACGGCGACATGTTGCTCGGCAAAATGATGATCGACCAATCGAATAATGTTATCATTTCATTGGCAAGCCGTTCGGAGATCAATCCCTCGTTATTTATTGCCGAAACAAAGATCGTGAAGTATGGTCCGAACGGTTCCGGCGACGGGAACACGCCTCACTGGGTCAGCACTCTGGCGATCAGTGGAGTGAATGTGGAATTTTCCGATATGGATGTCGATGAAATGGGAAATATCTTTATTGCATACAATCATGTAATTTCTTTATCTGTAGGAGGCCGGATCAGAAAATATTCTTCCTCCGGCATAGCGCAATGGGACCGGATGACCGCGAACTCCGGAGCTAAACTCGCCGCCGACAACAACGGCGGTGTGTATGCTGGTATCGGAAGATCCCTTTCACCTACGAATGTCATCGCTCGAATATTCCGTTTTAATGGTCCGGAGAGTACGTATGTTGGAAACTTTGGCTCCGGAAATTATTCATCGATCTACAATCTTGCTGTCGACAAGGGAGGCTATCTCGCTGTTTCCGGAGTTTCAAAACCGCAAGTTTTTTCTACAGAAGGTTCATTTTATTTTTTTGAATTTACGCCTTCCGGAACGTGGAATGGTTATGCAATGTATGCCTCTCCCGGCGTTAGCCAGGAGTATCCGTCGCACTTGTTCAAAGGGAATGGTTCATACATTGCTTTGGGGGTGAGTGGCTATGCACAAAGTAAAGCGGTGGTATGGATAAGTAAGATTCAGGTTGCACCGGAAACTCCGCTAGACCCGGGAGGAAATGGGGGCGGATCTGAACCACAACTTTCTCCAGTTTTGATTCCATCTGGTACAACGGCAGACCTACATGGTGTGTGGTTTAACACACCGCTTGACGGATTTATTGTTGGAGATAATTCTACGATCCTTCGTACAGCTGATGGCGGTTCATCTTGGACGAAACAAGTTTCTCCCGTTGTTTCTGATTTCCAGAAAGTACGGTTTATTGATGCAGATACCGGATTTATTATTGGGCAGAGTTACACATTAAAGACAACAGATAAAGGATATACTTGGAATGCTGTTGATAATTTTGGGAACCAAACATTATATGGTTTTGATTGGAACGATTCCGGTGTTGTTGTTGCTGTCGGCAGCGAAGGAACAATCCGACGTTCATCAGATTGGGGAACGACATGGCAGAATCGGAGTTTAAACAATACGAATGCTACATTAAGAGACGTAGCTAATTTTTTCGTAAAATCAGAACCTGAACCAGGATCAATTTCGAAATTTATTGCATGCGGGGACAAGAGCATAATTATACGTAGTGCTGACAACGGTTTAGAATGGAATGAAATAAATGCTCCAACTTTGCTTGGTGGAAACTTTAAAGTAATATTCAAAGATCTCGATGGAAAACCAAGATATGCATATACTCCTTTATACCTTATTGGTGAGATCATTTATGGATCGTATACCAGTGGTCATCTAATTCAAAGAATTCCGATCCCACCGTCAATGATAACATCGGTGAATAAACATGATTCTCGAAACAAGTCGAATTTTGATCTTCCAAAAAAAGGAGATGAACCATTTGGGGTTACATTAAATGGAGAGGTGATTAAATATTCAGCTCTTGAGGAAGGCGTGTACATAATTCAAAAGATTAGCGACAAAAATTTAAATGATATTTACCAAGATCATGATCTTGCAATTGTTGTTGGCGGAAATGGTGAGATTTATAGATTAATCGATGGGAGTACTATTGCACATCCTCATAAAAATCCTTCACCGTACAATGTACATGTCTTTTCAAAACAAGAAATAATTGTTGTTCAATATGATCAAAACGAATATGTGGAAGAAGACAGGTTATTGAAAACAACAGATGCTGGAAAATCATGGCACTATCTTGATCCGATAGGTTATTCGACAATAATTTCCTTTCCCAATTCTAATGTGGTCTGGGCTGCGAAATACCCCACGGGTCATGATTCGGCGTACATATCACTGAACAAAGGTGAATCATGGATACGCATTCGAATACCCGATAGCTCAAAAAACTATATTCAACAAATTGAACGCGGCTCAGGGATGAGGACTTGGATTGTTGGCTATTTTCCTCAAGATACCTCATGGAGAGTTTATCGTACTGATGATAATGGAAATCATTGGACACTCCAACAAGTATTTTATTCTCGAGTTAGTTTAACTTCGGCAGACTCACTTTCAGTGTATGCATATTATAATACTACGATTGGTGGTTCTTTTATCTGCCATATCCTAAAAAGTTCAGATGGGGGAAATTCTTGGCAAAGTATTCTATCGAGTGAAGGGCGAGCAAGATTATTGGTTGCATTAACATCAAATGATTTATTATTCAAGAAAAATCTTTATGAAAGCTATCGAAGTACTGACGGAGGTGAAAGTTGGAATTCCATATTAGAAGATTGGTATTTTATAAATCAAAAAAATTCTGCATATCTTTTTAAATCGGGCGGGAGTAATAATGGAATCCCTCAATATAGTACCAACGGAGGGTATTCATGGCAGTTGGATACGGAACATTTTTTTGGAAACAATTCACTTGCTCAAAGAGTCCGTTTAGGTGATTCCACATATCTTGTAACTCCTCGTACAAATGCTCTCTTTTTTTCTTCTCCATTGAGAATCCAAGAATCATTGGCAAAAACACCTCCAATATTTGCTCGGAGCTCTCTTTCCAAAAAATCCCCAGACTATAATGTTATTATCAACGATACAATAAACGTGCAACAAAACAGAGTTGGCAGTAATACTAAAAAAATTATAGTGAGGATTGATTCATTATTATCCTCTTCAACGGCTGTTATAAAAATTACTCTTAGTCATAATGGAATTAAAGATACTATCTTTTATCAGCATGATGGAAAAAATATCATTTTCTGCACTCTTTCAGATAATTCGTTAAATTTTCTCAATTCTTCCAGAGTTAGTGGATCTTTTTCTGCTCATTATAACCCTTATTCGTCACTGAACAAATTTAACGGTAGTAATCCATCGGGAAACTGGGAGCTAACGGTTCATAATGCAGGTGTGCATCCCATTGAGTTGCGTGGATGGTCACTTATTATCGAAAGCGATAATGTAACAAACGTAAAACAAAATGGAATTGTTCCAACCGAATTTGCTCTTTTCCAAAACTTCCCAAATCCATTCAACCCAACAACAATGATCAATTATCAACTGCCGATGAACAGCAAGGTCAGTCTGAAAATTTATGACATCCTCGGAAGGGAAGTTGCAATATTGGTGAATGAGATTAAAAACGCAGGAACATATTCAACTCCGTTCAATTCAACACGATTAGCAAGCGGAGTTTATTTTTATCGCATCGAAGCAACATCAACCGATGGTTCTCGCAACCGTTTTGTTGATGTGAAGAAGATGATGTATTTGAAATAAAAAGACGCAGATTCCTGCGCCGAAGGAAAATAGAATCTGTCAAGACTTTAAAATTCATTTTCAATTATACATTATCAAACATCAGGAGCTATTATGTCTCGTCGTTTTGCAATGCTGGTTAGTTTTTTGTTTGTCACTATTACAGTTCTTGTCTCTCAGCCAAAATTATTATGGACAACGACTAAAACCAACCCCGACAGTACGATCCAATTGTCCGATGCGGCGCGAGATTATTCCGGCAATATTTACACCGTTACCTTTGGCGGTATCAAGTACGGAATTACTTTAAATAAATATTCAAATGTCGGCACACTTATTCGTGAGACACCGCTGTCAAATCAGATCACGTTTAAATACTGGCTTGCAGCAGACAAGGGTGGCAATGCTTACGTTGTCACCAATGATGATCAAAAGAAGCTAACACTGACGAAATACTCACCAACTGGTGACAGTCTATGGGCAAAGAAACTTATATTATCGATTCCACAAGAAGACTATCGGGAAGGAAATACTCTTATTGATATTGATGGAGATGGGAATGTTTGTATTGCCACATCACATGAACAGCTAAACGGAGAAGGAAACTTTCAGGCATATTTGATGATGTTATCCTATTCACCAAACGGTGATCGGCGTTGGATGGACACGACGATCAGTGGTCTTTCGGCCGCACCGGCTGAATTCGGAGATATTGGTATCGGCCAAATGAAGATCGATCCGTTCAACAATATATACGTTTCAGTTTCCTATAAATCTCGTTTCGATACAACTGCGTACATTGCCGGTTCTAAATTATTAAAATATGCACCGGCAACCGGCGGAGTAATGAATCCTCCGCAATGGATCACAAATTTTTCTCTCAAAACGATAAGTGTAGAAGCCGCAGCTATGGATATTGACAAAGCCGGAAATATTTTTATGGGATATAGTCATTTTATTTCATTCGATGTCGGCGGAAGGGTGAGAAAATATAATTCGCAGGGTGCGCTTCAGTGGGAACGGATGATCAACAGCAGCGGGGCGAAGATCGCCGCCGATAATAACGGAGGGGTCTATGTTGGCGCCGGAAAAACAATTTCAGCCTCATCGGTAATTGCCAGAGTATTTCGTTTTAATGGAGCGGAGAGTACGTATGTTGGAAACTTTGGCTCCGGAAATTATTCGTCGATCTACAATCTATCTGTCGACCAGGGAGGCTATCTCGCTGTTTCCGGAATTGCAAAACCGCAAGTTTTTTCAACGGAGGGTTCATATTATTTTTTTGAATTTACACCTTCGGGAGCTTGGAATGGTTATGCAATGTATGCATCTCCCGGCGTCAGCCAGGAGTATCCGTCGCACTTGTTCAAAGGGAATGGTTCATACATTGCTTTGGGGGTGAGTGGCTATGCACAAAGTAAAGCGGTGGTATGGATAAGTAAGATTCAGGTTGCACCGGAAACTCCGCTAGACCCGGGAGGAAATGGGGGCGGATCTGAACCACAACTTTCTCCAGTTTTGATTCCATCTGGTACAACGGCAGACCTACATGGTGTGTGGTTTAACACACCGCTTGACGGATTTATTGTTGGAGATAATTCTACGATTCTTCGAACAACGAATGGTGGTTCATCTTGGACGAAACAAGTTTCTCCAGTTATTGCCAATTTTCGGAAAGTACGGTTTGTTGATTCTGATACCGGATTTATTATTGGTCAGGGTTATACTCTAAAAACAGCAGATAAAGGGAACACGTGGAACGCAGTGGATAATTATGGAAATCAAACATTGTATGGTTTTGATTGGAACGATTCCGGTGTTGTTATTGCTGTCGGTAGCGAAGGAACAATCCGACGTTCATCAGATTGGGGTTCCACTTGGCAGAATCTGAGTTTAAGCAATACGAATGCTGCATTGAGAGATGTTGCCTATGGGATTAATTATCATGATAAAGTAAAATTTGTGGCGGGAGGAGATTTAGGGTTAATTATCGAAAGCAATAGTAAAGGATTAGAATGGAATGAAATACAAGGTACAAGTATTTTAAGCGGTAATATTCGAAGTGTAATTATTGATGACGGTTCATCATATTTTATTGGTGACGTGGTCTATAAATATTACAATATGGAAGGATTCATTAGTACTGAAGACATTCTTCCCAAGTCGTTGATAGCTGTAAATAAATCACTGTTTAATGAAAGATATAATTATCGAACATTAATTAATTGTGTTGGTGAAAACGGTTCAATTATTTCAATTGATACCGAAGACAAAAAGTTTAGTATATCTGGACAATCTCGGATAGACGGACAAACATTTTTAGATATTTATCAAGATGGTGCATTTTGTATTGTCGTTGGCCTAAACGGCAGCATATTTAAATTAATTGATGGATTTACTATAGCATTTCCTTATGATGAATGGGAAGATCGTTTATCAATTCATTCACTCGCTGGTGCAATATATAGTGGTCGTCAAAAAACAACTGATGCCGGTAGGACGTGGTCGAAGCTACAAGAATTGTTCCTGCCAACACTTCAGCCTATAAAAGTTGGTTCTATTTTTCGCTATCCCAATACAAACACAGTATTTGGAATTTCAGTCGCATATTCAGATACGTTAGTTTACTCTACAGATTTAGGAGACACGTGGTCGATAATTACTCTGCCCGATACATCAATTAAAATTTTTTTATCTGTCCAACGTGGAAGTGCAAACACAGCTTGGGTTACAGCCCAATTGAAAAATGATGAATGGGTATTGTATCGAACTAGTGATTTTGGTAAAACATGGGTTTTTTTGAAAAAATCTATATCTCGAATAGCAATAAATGTTCGTCCGGTAGACTCATTGATTGTGTGGGGTAGTGGATTTGATGAAAATCTATCTTCAATATTTTTTAGTGATAATGGGGGTGATTCGTGGTTGCAAGCCGGAACAAAAGGGAGTGTTTACCCAATATCTCGAGATATTGCAATTAAATATAGCGATGGAATTTATGAACGCACAGGTAACCGTGGCGAGAGTTGGGATAAAATCGTAACACCCGATAATATTTTCAACAGAATAGCTCACTCAAGTGATTTATTTGTTGTCGAATATATTAAGGGTGGACCTGTTTTTAGTACCGATGGTGGTTTAACTTGGCAAAAAGATATCTCATATTTTTTTTCTAGATCTTTACAAGATTACCGTGTTCGAATTGGTGATTCGACATATCTGGTTACAAAAGGAAAAAACTCTGTTTATCTTTCTTCAATTAAAAAGGTCAGTAATTCTTCATTTATTACACCTCCAATTTTTTTTCGTGATAAATTAAAAAAAATGATTCAAGGTTCAGCGAGTAATAGTGATACAATTAATGTACCGGCTTATGTCGTCGGAAGCAGTGTTAAAAAAATAACTGTTAGATTAGATTCGTTGTTAGCTCCTTCAACAGAAATGATAACGATAACCTTAGCACACAATGGCATTATTGACACATTATTTTTTAAGCACGAAGGGAATAATATATTTTATTGCTCATTTTCCGATGGTTCTCCTGGTATTCTTTATGATAGGGCTGCGGCAAATTTTGCTGGTCATTTCAAACCATATTCACCGCTGCAAAAATTTAATGATCTTAATCCTTCCGGCAATTGGATTTTAACAATATACAATGAGGCTGCAACAACAGCGGAGTTGCGCGGTTGGTCACTTATTATCGAAAGCGATAATGTAACAAATGTAAAACAAAATGGAATCATTCCAACTGAATTTGCTCTTTCCCAAAACTATCCCAATCCGTTCAACCCAACCACGACGATCAATTATCAAATACCAACGAACAGCAAGGTCAGTCTGCAAATATATGATATTCTTGGAAGGGAAGTTGCAACGCTGGTCAATGAAGTTGTCAATGCGGGAACGTATTCAACTCCATTCAATTCAACACGATTAGCAAGCGGAGTTTATTTTTATCGTATTGAAGCAACATCAACCGATGGTTCTCGCAACCGTTTTGTTGATGTGAAGAAGATGATGTATTTGAAATAAAAAGACGCAGTTGCACGCGTCTTGTAAATCAAAACCTTCCACGTCATTAAGACGTGGAAGGTTTTAACAACTGTAGTTCATTATTAACTCACGTTACGCAAAACAAGAAAAACGGTCATGGTGAGCAAGGCGCATGCTAAGTTAGTTAAGTCATCCTTCGACGCATCCTTCAAACAACGAATGATTTGCTCAGGTCCGAAGGACTCCTTTGGAGATGACCATCTTTTCTGCGCCGCGTCGAACCACTTTAACCTCTTTGCGTAACATCAGTAATTAATTAATTTTCCAGCCATTTCTTCCAGCCTTCAAATTCAACATCTCTACCAAGAAATTCTCTTACCAATACTGCGGCTGGTTTCGATCCTCCTGCAGCGAGAATTGTCATGCGATATTTTGTGGCAATGTCTGCATTCATCATATTCTTTTGATCGAATTTTGTGAAGAGATCTTTTGCAATAACGAGTGACCACATGTATGTATAATAGATAGAGGAATACCCATCCAAATGTCCAAAAGAAACCTGAAAGTGTGTTCCGTCGACATATTTATAGGGGGTATATTTTTCTCTCAATGACTTTACCAACTCGTCCGTGTTGACCGATTTTGGATCACGATCATAACACGACAGTGAGAGTTTTGCATACATCATCTGTGTGCGCACCTGTAATCCTTTTCCAAATTCCTCTGCTCGGCGCATTTGCACAACCAATGCTGATGGAATAGGCTCACCCGTTTGGTAATGTTTTGCAAAAGTCTGCAATGTAGAAGCATCCCATGCCCATTCTTCAAGCAATTGAGACGGCGCTTCAACAAAATCCCACTCGGTGGAGATCCCCGCTAAACCCATCCACGGCTGTCTCCCTGCAAATAAATGATGAAGCAAATGCCCGAATTCATGGAAGAATGTTTCAACATCGCCATGTTCCATCAGTCCCGGATCACCGGCAATACCGCCGGGGAAATTGCAGATAAGTGCTGCTTCCGGAATTTGCCCGCCTGCCAAAGAACCACCACGTCGGGCAGGTTTCCCGGCAACGCCATTTCGAATACCAAACTGCGCCGCATGATTGTATTTATTTTCCCGCGGATGCATGTCAAGATAGAATCGTCCGACGAGTTTTCCCTTCTCAAACATTTCCCAGCATTCGACCAATGAATCCCATACTGGCGCAGTTGAGTTTTTCTTAAATTCAACGCCAAACAATTTACTGGTTACATCCAGCACACCTTGTTTTACATTGTCGTATTGAAGGTATGGTCGAACCTTTTGTGCATCAAAGTCAAACTCACTTTTACGAAGCAACTCTGAATAATATCCCGTCTCCCACAAATTCAATGTCGATGCAGTCGGAATATCTTTTTGTTTTCGCAACAACAATTGTTTGTAATCCTGAATTGCTTTCTCGTTCGATGCGGCGGCGATCTTTTCGATGAAGTCCGCGGCATTCTTTTCGCTGCCGATCATCTTATCTGCAGTGGCGTAGGCAGCCCAATTCAGGAACCCGAGCAGCAGTGCAAGTTCATTCCGTTTTGCAATTAATTTGTTCAGCACTTCCATATTCTTTGGATATGCGCGGTTGTTATACTCCATATACATCCGTTTGCGCAGGTCTTCGCTTTTTGCATAGGTGAACACCGGTATGGCATCAGGATAATTGATCGTTAAGGTGATGACTCCGTTGGAATCCGGTTTGTGACGGTCGATATAGTCCTGCGGAAGTCCGTCAAGTTCTTTCACATCATGTACCGCAACGGTTCGAACATCCTCACGTATGTTCCGCGCAAAATCCTGTCCAATCAAAACAAGTTCATCGCGTAACGCTTTGATCTTGTTCCTGGTTGCTTCATCTTTATCGACACCGGCAAGACGAAAATCGCGTAATGTTTTTTCAACATAAAATTTTGTCGTTGCATCCGCTTTCGAGATATCCATCGCAACAAGTGCATCATATACGCTTCTGTTTAACGACAATTCACTTCCGAAAGCAGAGATCTTCTGACTGAATTGTTCCGATGACGTTCGCATTGTTTCGTCAGGATGGACATTTTCCATTAATCCTGCCTGAGCACCAGCTGCATCCAATTCGACAAGAATTTCGTCGTAGCGTTGCAGTGTATTGTCAATCGTTCTTTTTCCTTTGACTGACAACAATTGATCCACCCCCTTTTTAGCATTGGCTAAGTGTGCATCAAGCTTCTTAGAGAAATCTTCTGTTGATGAGATCCCGGTAAGAAAGGGTCTTTCATCCGGCGTGGAGACAAGCAGTGTTCCAAGGACAAGTGTCATAAGCATTCGTTACTCCAAAGTGAATATTTGAGAAGAAAAAACCCCTCTTCACCTTGTATGAAAAGGGAAAGCGGGGTTTTTAAAATATGCAAAAAATAAGTATTTAAATAAAGAGAACTTTTAGAAATGTTCAAGCAACAGTCGTAATATTTTTAATTTCCATTCTTTATACGGCGGTGTTTTCAGGAACCAAAATTCCAACCACGTCGCTTTTTCCATTATTGATTTATAATGTGAGAATGTTTTGAATCCCTCTGCTCCATGATATGCGCCGATACCGCTTGCACCAACCCCGCCGAGAGGAAGATGGTCGTTTGCAAAATACATAACAGTATCATTATATGAGCCGCCACCGAAAGACAACTCATGAAAAATTCTTTCTTTTTCAATTTTGGAAGAACCAAATACATACACCGACAGGGGCTTTGGATATTTCTTTATAGTGGAAAGTGTTTTCTCTAAATTGTCAAATCTTACAACCGGCAGAACAGGTCCGAATATTTCTTCTTTCATTATTGCATCTTCAAACGTTGAATGATGCAAAATTGTGGGACTAATGAACAACCGCTTCTTATCAAACACTCCTCCGTAAAATATTTTCGCTCTGTCAACTAATGAAGTTATCCGGTCAAAATGTTTTTCATTTACGATCGCCATAAAATTTTCACTAAAATCGTTTTTTGGAAAATGGCGTTCAAGTATTTTTTTCATTGAATCAAGAAGCTGCTGTTCCACTGAAGAATGAACCAAAATATAATCCGGCGCTACGCATGTTTGTCCTGCATTGAGAAATTTTCCCCACACAAGTCGTTTGGCGCTTGTTTCCATGTCGCAATCCGGAAGAACAATCGCCGGATTTTTTCCGCCAAGTTCAAGCGTAATTGGTGTAAGATGTTTTGCGGCGGCTTCATATACTTTTTTTCCGATTACGGTCCCGCCGGTGAAGAAAATATAATCGAACCGCTGCTCAAGAAGCTCTTGTGCTTTCTCTGCACCGCCTTCAACCACATGACAATATTCCATTGGAAATGTTGTATTAATGATCTTTGCCATTGCGGCAGAGGTGTTTGGAGCAACCTCGCTAGGTTTTACAACGGCGGTATTTCCAGCGGCTAATGCATCCACAAGAGGAAGCAGTGTAAGTTGATATGGATAATTCCATGCGCCGGCGATATAGGTTACACCATACGGTTCCGCCAGTCGGTAACTTCGAGATGGAAAATTTACCAGGTTTGTTCTGACGCGTTGTTTCTTACTCCATGAACGAATATTGTTTAAACAAAACGATATTTCTCGATAGACCAATGAAAGTTCGGATGTGAAAGTATCGAAGCGGGATTTTTTTAGATCTGTATAGATCGCATCGATCATCAATTGTTCATTGGTTCGCAATGCCTCGTCAAGCTTTTCCAATTGAGCAATTCTGAAATCGATGCTGCGCGTTGCGCCTGATTCAAAGAATGTCCGTTGTGCTGAGATTAGTTCGGTAATATTCATAGATACTTTCAAAAAAAATATTATTTTCGTCCGGTGAATTCATCCATTGTCTTATATATTTTCAACCACTGCCCGACAATAAGATCGAACAAGCGCGTCGGTAAAATTCCTTTGAATAATTGCAGAGTATAGACGATCAGCGGCATCCGCACGTGCAATTTATTCTTCTCGATTCCTCGGATGATCTTGCGCACCGCAACTTCCGGTTTGTTGATCGGAACAAAAATCGACGACTTTACTCCGTCAAACATTCCGGTGCTGATATAGTATGGTGTCACGCAAGTAACGTTAACATTTGTTGCAAGTCTTTCCATCTCAAGCCGAATGGAATCCGACCATCCAATCGCCGCCCATTTGCTTGCCGCATAGACCGCCATTCTTGGATTTCCAACCATTCCTGCGGCAGAAGCAATCGTAACGATATGACCGTTCTTCTGTTTTATCATCGCCGGTAAAAATTCCAGTGTTGTGTGCATCACTGCGTTCGAGTTGATTGCCATTGTTCGTTCAATTTCTGCATGAGTGTGTTCGTGAAAATATTTTCCCACAACAATTCCTGCATTATTGATCAGTATATCAATTGCGCCAACTTCGTTCTTTACGCTTTGCGCTGCGGACTGAATTTGGTCGTTATTGGAAACATCAACAACATACCCATGAACATTGGGGAAGTGCGATGAAAATTCTTGAACTGTTTCATCAAGCATTTTCTTGTTGATATCCCAAATAACGAGATGCGCAATTCCTTTTTGGATCGCAGCTTTTCCCATTAATTTTCCAATTCCCGACGCGCCGCCGGTAATAAGAATATTTTTATTCTGAAATGTGCTCATACTTCAATCCTGCTTTCTAATTATTACATCAATAATTGTTTTACGGTTGTTGCCAGTGCATTTGCAGCATTACGTTCAAATCGAAACCATAGTTCCGGCTCAATTAATTCTAATTCTGAGACAGCAAGATTACCGTTGTTGTCAATGATCATATCAACACGAGCATACAATGGAACCGGGGAACAAATCGACACAACATGTTCTGCGAATGATATTTCTTCTTTTGTTGGCATGTAGGTTTGTACTGTTCCCCCAAAGTCATCCTGCACGCGAAAATCTCCTGACTTTGCTCTCTTCAAAATAGCGTGAGTATATTTTCCACCGATAACAACAAGTGTGGTTTCTCCGTGATCTATTATAGAGTGAAGGAATGGTTGAAGCATCATTGCTTCATTCTTGATTAGCTGTTGGAAAATTTCTTCGTGCATATCAAGATTATTGCTGTTCAATTTGTATGTATGCCGTGCACCTGCCGACATTGCCGGTTTAAGGATCGTTTCTGTTAGATTATTGCTCCGGTGAAGGTCGCGAAGTGTTGTCGTATTTCCTTTTTCAATATAGTTCGTCGGTGGAATATTGATTCCTCGATACTGTAGATCACGAAGATAATGTTTATCCAAATTCCAAAGAATTGTTTCCAAAGGATTAATGAGCATTGTTTTTGTTGAAACAAAATTTATGAATGCCAAAAATTCTTCGTAACGATTTGTATAATCCCATACTGCTCGGAAAAGAACTGATTTGGTTGTTGTCCAATCGAAGTCCGTATTTGTCCAGTCGATCCTGTGCACACGTAATCCTTTTTGTTCTAAGGCATTGCGAAGAATTTCATCCTCAGTAAGGATTTGATTCACATACCAATCGGGACGATCTGGATTGAGATATTGTTTTGCGGTCAGAAAAGTGATGTCGTGCGTCTTCATTTCCAGATGAGTATTTCCTCAATTGTTTTTCTTTCAATATCCGGTACGGTAGTTCCTTTCGCAGGATATCCTACGGGGATCAACATAAATGGTTTCTCATTGGATGGTCTTTCAAGGATTATTCGTAGAAAATCCATTGGACTTGGTGTATGAGTTAATGCCACAAGTCCAGCGTTATGAATTGCCGCAAGTAGAAGTCCGCACGCAATGCCGACCGATTCTTTAACATAATAATTTTTTTTTATCTCTTTATCATTTTGTTCATAGCTCAAGGAGAACAGAACGATTAGCGCGGGAGCAATTTCTAAAAATTCTTTGTGCCAGTCGGTTCCAAAAGTTGCCAGATCATCAAGCCACTCCTGCGGCATTCTTTGTTCGTAACTTTCTTTTTCCTCTTTTTCAGCTGCAACACGTATCGCTTTTTTAACCAATGGATCTGTAACGACAATAAATTTCCATGGTTGTTTATGTGCACCGCTCGGAGCGGTTCCTGCCGTTTTAATGATCGTTTCAAGGATCTCGGTTTGAATTGGTTTATCGGAAAATATTCGAACAGATCGCCGAGTATTCATCAATTCATAAAATTCTTGTGTACGCCTTAATTGCTCTTGGTGAGAAAATTGCTGAGGAGAGTAAGGAATGAAATTCGGCATTGTTTTCTTTTTTGTGTAATGTAAGTGAAAACCGTTCTCTATTCAACTTTTTCTTTTGTAATTTGTATACCGTGTAATTTAATCCTTCTTTCGCATATATCTTTATGATGATCTCATCCGATAAGATGAAAACAAGAATATTTACTTGAAAAATCGTAATTCATTGCATACTTTGACCGTACCTATGAATGAGCAAACGGCAATTTTCGCGCATAATATTTCAAAAACGTATCGACAGTTATTTCAACCGCCTGTTGAAGCGTTGCATGATGTTTCTTTTTCGATCAAGGAAGGAGAAGTTGTAGGTCTTATTGGACCAAACGGTGCAGGTAAATCAACATTAATGCGATTGCTTCTTGGTTTTATACCTTCCGATTCTGGTGAAGTTAAACTATATGGTGAACATCCCGAATCACTGCACGCTCGCTCGTTGATTGGTTATCAAGCAGATACACAGTTCCGGGCAAACAATGTATCCGTTAAATCATTTCTTCATCTACATGCCGATTTGATTGGATTCGTAGAGGCGGAAGAACATATCACGCAACTTCTCCGATCCTTCGAACTTCTCGAAGCATATAAACGTCCGCTCTCATCATTATCTAAAGGAATGAGACAAAAATTAGAGCTCGTTCTTGCATTTCTTGGTTCACCGAAACTTGTTTTTTTAGATGAACCGACCGCTGCACTCGATCCACCATCGGTATTTGTTCTGCGAGATTATCTTGAGGAGAAAAAGAAAACCGGACTTACGGTATTGTTCAGTTCGCATCATTTGACAGAAGTTGAATCGATCTGCGATCGGATTATTTTTATTAGCAACGGAACAGTAATCGATGATTCTCCGATGACAGAGATTGGTCCGGGACATCTTGAAAATCTCTTTAGGAAAAATATTGGAATAAAGGGAACAGGATCATGAAAATATTTTCTATCCTTTTTAAGGCAGAATTTAAACGATTTTGGTCTCCGGCAATGATCGTCAGTGGTTTCGGTTTGGTTGGATTTGGTCTAATACCTACAACGGTTTTGCTCAGATCAGGAAATTCCACCAATCTTTCAACTTTAATGCAAACGGCAGATCAATTTCTCTCTTTTTTTACACTCCTTATATTTTCCGCAGGAATTGTTGGATCCGATATTAAAAGCGGATGGGTCAGGACTCTTCTTGTCAGAGCAGTCACTCGTCAACAATATGTTGTAACAAAAATGCTCGTGGTTTTTACAGCAACATGCATCGTATATATTTTCTGTATCGGTATTTCCTTGACCGTTTTATTGTTTAACCCTAAAGTAGTAATTCTTTTCGACCTATCAACAAGCGCTTTGTTTGTATTGTTAAAATCAGCGCAAACTTTTTTATTGATCACGATTTCAACAATGGTGTCTTGTTTTATTATTGGGGCATTCAATTCATTGTTTGTGTATTGCTGGATGTCGATGAATATGCTTCTTGATTTGCTTATCACTCGAAAATATTGGGATGTGAAATGGATGATTATTGTAAAAGAGTATATCTTTCCTTCCGGATTTGATAATGCACAAAAAGCTATTTTAAGTGATATCGTGTTTCCGTACAGTGAGTTGTTATGGGGATGTGCTGCATTTCTGTTGTTCTTTGCGGCAGCATTATTTGCGATGAACAAAGCAGTTATTGATGTTGGATCGGAGTAATAATGAATCAGAGACATAACAAAGGGATTAAAGTATTAATGGTTTCGGGAATTATAATTGCTACGATCGCCGCGATTCTTGAATATTATCCGACGACCAATACTGTGCAATGGATTCCGTATGAAACCGCGTTTCAAAAAGCGAGACAAGAAAACAAATATATTTATGTTGACGTGTATGCCGAATGGTGCGATCCATGTAAATTGATGGATAAAACGACATTTGTAAACGATACTGTTCTAACATTACTTCATAATAATTTTATTGCAACCAGAATCAATATTGATGATGAGAAGATCGGTGCGAAAGTGAAAGAAAAGTTCAACATTCCGTCTATACCCACCTCTCTGATTCTCAATGCAGATACATTGGAAGTGAATCGCACGGTTGGATATGTACGATCGCACAGATTTATTGCTTGGTTGAAAGAAACACGATAATTTCCACTCAACATTTTCTTTTTCTTTCAGTTTTTAATACCTACCTTACTTTTGCCCGTGCTAACGATTGTTCAATTCGTCGTCGGCAGGGGTAAGTGCGTTTTAAATGAACTAAAAGCTAATCAATAATGTTAGACACTACTTCAAAAATATTCGAATCAGAACATTTTCAGAAACTCCATGCGCTTAATATTTCCGCTGAACATCCGGTTGTTGTTCATGGAATTTCAGGATCACTCTGGGCTTTTGTTGCTGTTGCTCTCTTTCGTCAGGCGAACGGACAAGTATTGGTTGTTGTTGACGAACCGGAGCGTGCAGAAAAACTCCGCGATGATTGTTCTGGTCTAATGGGCAATGCAAATGTAAAAGTATTCATCAGCGAACCGCAGCATGCATCTCAAGTGATTGATATGTCAGCTCCATTGTCTCAGATTGAAACATTAAAAGCTCTGCAGGCAAATACTCCGGCAATTTATATCACGCATTCAACCGCGCTTGGATATTCCGTCCCCGATCAAAAACAGTTCCTAACATCGATCATTGAACTTTCTACAAATAGCGAACAGAATTTTGAACAATTGCTTGTCAAACTATCTGAAAATGGATTTGAACGGAAACAATTTGTCGAAACGTACGGAGATATTGCTGTGCGTGGAGGCATTCTAGATATTTTTCCATTTATTGGCGAGCATCCGGTTCGGATTGAGTTCTGGGGAGATACGATCGAATCCATTCGTGAGTTTGAAGTAATGTCGCAGCGTTCTATTCGGGAACTGCATAAGGTAAGCATCGTTCCGGATGTTCTTAAACGAGAAACAGAGGTAAATAAAGAACATCTACTGTCATATTTCTCTAACGAAGCAATGATTTTTCTAGAAGATGAGTCTCTGCGTAAAAAAGAATTTGATGAACTTGAATCTGAAGGAGTTTTAACAGATTTCTCGTTTGAAGAAGTTGAGAAAAGGATCGAAAAATATTCCCGCATTACACATTCTTTATTTCAATCATCAAGAGCGGAAATAGATTTCCAATCCACAACACAGCCGAGTGTTAACGGCAGCATTAAGATACTTAAAGAAATGATTGCTGAATTGTCTGAAAAGGGATTTGATGTTGTCATTACATCCGATAGAAAAGA
This sequence comes from uncultured Chitinophagaceae bacterium, assembly GCA_964355925.1. Classification (GTDB taxonomy): domain Bacteria; phylum Bacteroidota; class Ignavibacteria; order UBA10030; family UBA8401; genus UBA8401. The sequence goes on along the minus strand of CAYHFN010000003.1, from coordinate 101,373 downwards.
AGAATTGGAGAGAATTCAAGAGTTAATCGAGAGTTCTGAAGAGACTCTTTCAGATTTAGAGACACGCGAAGAAGGTTTTGAAGAAGAAATAAATCTCAAATCTCAAAACACAAAACGTAAACCACTCATTCACTATTCTACAGAGGCTTTCCACTCAGGTTTTGTTTTCGAATCCGCAAGAATTGTAATCTTCACTGAACACGAGATTTTCAATCGCATTAAAGCGCGAGCAGAGAGAAAACAAAAACGATTCAAGGGAATTTCTGCAAAAGAACTTCATGCATTGCGCAGAGGTGATTATGTCACTCACGTTGATCACGGGATAGGAAAATTTCTCGGTCTTGAAAAGATCAATGTCGGCGGATCAGAACAGGAAGTTGCAAAGTTAGAGTATGCCGAAAAAGGAACGCTCTTTGTCAATCTCAATTACATTACCAGGATACAAAAATATTCTTCTGCAGAAGGGCATGAACCAAAGCTCAACAAACTCGGCAGTCCTGATTGGGAAAGACTAAAAGCGCGTACAAAGAAAAAGATTAAAGACATTGCTCGAGATCTGATAAAACTCTATGCGAAGCGAAAGATGGAATCTGGTTTTGCATTTCAGGAGGATACACATTGGCAGAAGGAAATGGAAGCATCGTTTATGTATGATGATACTCCTGATCAGGCGCGAACGACAATTGAAGTAAAAGCGGATATGGAATCTCCTCACCCAATGGATCGTTTAGTGTGTGGTGACGTTGGGTTTGGTAAAACAGAAATTGCGATACGTGCTGCTTTCAAATCAGTGATGAATGGCAAACAAGTTGGCGTTCTCGTTCCAACAACGATTCTGGCACAACAACATTTTAATACATTTTCTGATCGGCTTAATCGCTATCCGGTTCGTGTCGCATTATTGTCGCGATTCAAATCATCAAACGAGATCAAAGAATCATTAAAGAAACTTGCTGATGGAAATGTCGACATCGTTATCGGTACACATCGACTGCTTTCAAAAGACGTACTGTTCAAAGATCTCGGTCTGCTGGTCATTGATGAGGAACAACGATTTGGTGTCACAGCAAAGGAAAAACTCCGTGCAATGAAAGTTTCTGTTGATACTCTTACATTAACCGCAACACCAATTCCCCGAACGCTTCATTTTTCGTTGATGGGCGCTCGTGACCTTTCTGTTATCAACACTCCGCCGCGTAATCGTCTCCCCATTCATACGGAAATTGTAAGTTACGATAAAAAGATCATTCGCGAAGCTGTGATACATGAGATCCACCGTGGCGGACAAGTATTTATTGTGAATGATCGTGTAAACAATATCGAAACCATAACAGCGACACTTCAAGAACATATTCCCGAAGCACGGTTCCGTATCGCGCACGGACAAATGAAAGGACACGAACTTGAACAAGTAATGATCGATTTTCTTGAACGGAAATTCGATGTTCTTGTCACGACAAAGATCGTAGAATCCGGCGTTGATATACCCAGCGTCAATACGATCATCATCAATCGCGCTGATAAATTTGGTCTTGCAGAACTCTATCAATTACGGGGGAGGGTCGGTCGTGCAAATCTACAGGCGTACGCATATCTGGTTGTTCCGCCGATCAGCCTTCTTTCCAAGCAAACGCTTCGTCGACTCCAGGCGATTGAAGAATTCACCGAACTTGGATCCGGCTTTAATCTTGCCATGCGTGATCTTGAGATTCGCGGAGCCGGTAATATGCTTGGAGGAGAACAGAGCGGGTTTATCATGGAAATGGGATTTGAGATGTACACGAAGATCCTTGAAGACGCAGTTGCAGAATTGAAAGAACAGGAATTTGCAGATGTATTTGCATCAGATACGCTCGAAGTAAAACCTCGTATTATCGAAACGCAAGTTGATGCCGACATCGAAGCCTATATTCCTGAGTTCTATATTGAAAGCGATACGGAACGACTCGATATCTACCGTCGTCTGTATAAGACATCAACACAAAAAGAAGTTGATGAATTGAAAGCCGAACTGAACGATCGTTTCGGTGCTGCGATGGAAGAAGTTGATAATCTTTTTGCTCTTGCCTCGCTGCGTGTTTTGTGTTCGCATTCAAATATTCGAAAAACGGAACTGAACAAACGAACACTCAGATTATTCCTGCCGTTAGAAGAGGATAAACAATTCTATGAAAGCGGTGCATTCCAGCAATTAATGTCTTTGGTTTCAGCCATTAAAGAACCGGCGGTGCAATTGAAACAAGAAGGAAAATATTTATTCCTGCAAGCATTGTTAAAAAAATCTGAAGGTGTTGAACGCGTGGCTGAAGCAATAACAATAATTGAAAGGTTAACTCCGTAATATGGATTTGTCAATTACTAAAGAAGTGAAAGTAATTCTTTTTGATCTCGGCCGCGTATTGATGCATATCGATTTTGATGCATTTCCAAAAGGATTGGGATTGTTCACAAAAGAACAACGCGCACCGTATGAAATACCTGTAAAGAAAATTGTTTATCTCTATGAATGTGGAAAAATAACTACGAAAGAATTTAGTGATGCTTTACTGACGATCTTTGACGATCGTTTTTCCCGCGAACAGATTTTAGATGCATATGATTCGATCATCGTTGAAGATAATCGGGAAATTATTCCTTTTGTTCAGAGTGTTCAAAAAAAATATAGAATTGCTATTCTCAGTAATACTAGCCCAAGTCATTGGGAAAAGATTCTTCGAGTTTCGTCGGTTATTAAATTATTCCCTGATGCATACACCTCGTTTCAACTTGGAGCAATGAAACCATCTTCAATTGTTTATGAAAAAGTTTGTGAATTAATGAACGTTGAGCCACACGAAGTAATTTTCATCGATGATCTGAAAGAAAATATTGATGGTGCAAATACAGTTGGGATGAAAGGAATTGTATTTACCAATGTTGAACAAGTAAAACTTTTGATAAAAAATAATAAATGAACAAAAATTCACTTAAAGTAACAATTTAAGTCCCCGCCGTAATAGTCTGCCTACAAACATCAAATTTCTGATATTTGCAAAAATTCAAAAACCATCAATAAAATCAACGATTTTAACGAAAAAAACTTGACTTTCGATTGAAATTCTGTAACTTTATGTCAAGTTGTGGGTGAAAGTGGGTAAAAAATATTCAATAAAATAAGGCAAATAAATTCCGTGTCATCATTTAAAGGTTCATTTAATTATACAGTAGATAATAAGGGACGCATAAATATTCCTGCAAAGATGAGGAAGAATCTTGCTCCCGAAGCGAATAACTCGTTTGTGATTACACGGGGATTTGAGAATTGTATTTTTGCGTATCCGAATGATGAGTGGGCAAAGCGCGAAGCGGAACTTGGAAAATTACAACAAACGAACAAACAAGATCGCTTGTTCACACGATTATTGCTGCAAAATGCAACTGATGTTGAATTAGATGGACAACATCGTATTGTGCTGTCGAAAGAGTTAATGGAGTACGCAAATATTACCGGTGAAGTATTTATCCTCGGTGCGTTTGATCGCATAGAAGTGTGGAACCCGGAAGAGTACAAAAAATATCTTGAAGCACAACAGGAAGATTATGTGACGGTTGCCGAAAAAGTATTTGAGAAAAAAGAGTGAGTGAATCGTCATACCATATTCCGGTGATGCTCAACGAAACGCTGGAACATCTTATTACGGCACCGGATGGAATTTATATTGACGGAACGTTGGGTGGCGGTGGACATGCAGAAAAAATTTGTGAACGATTAACATCAAATGGTACACTTATCGGCATTGATGCCGACACAGACGCGATTCAAGAAGCAGAAAAACGTCTGCAACGATTTCAATCGAATATTCAACTGGTGAACGAAAATACCGCACACATCGCAGCCATTCTTCATTCGCGAAACATTTCAACAATAAATGGATTGTTACTCGACCTTGGTGTCTCTTCATTTCAACTTGATGAAGCGAAAAAAGGATTCTCATTTCGCGGAAACGAACGTTTAGACATGCGCATGGATCGCAGACAATCACTTGATGCTCACGCAATTGTAAATTTTTACAGTGAAGAAGAACTTGCTGATGTTATTTTTCATTATGGCGAAGAGCGTTTGTCACGCAGAATTGCACGCAGAATAGTCAATCAAAGAACGACAAAAATGATTGAAACAACAGGGGAACTTGCATCACTTGTTGAAAATGTTGTTGGCGGAAAATTTAAAGTGAAATCACTCGCAAGAGTATTTCAAGCGATCAGAATAGAAGTGAATGACGAGTTGCATCGTTTGCAGTCAATCTTGAATGATTCTATTCAGTTTTTAGCTGCCGGCGGTAGAATAGTTGTGATATCCTATCATTCGTTGGAAGATAGGATCGTAAAGAATTTTTTCAATGATTGTGCGGCGAAATTTATTCCTTCGGGAAATAAATTTCAACCGGATACTCCACGTGTTCCGGAGTTGATGGTGATAACAAAAAAACCGTTGGAAGCGACGGAAGAAGAAAAGGGTAGTAATTCTCGGTCACGAAGTGCAAAGATGAGAGTTGCAGAACGAACGTAAAGTATGGCAAAAAAAATATCCAATAATTCCATTGATGTTGTAGATATGCCAAAGTTCAATGATAGGCAGTTCTATAACAACGCGGTTGTAAATCCACTTGATACGCAGGCAAACGCTCCTGGGTATGCAATACCGCGGCAGAATGTTCGTCGAATCAATACCAAAAAGCGGACAAAAACTTCAAATATCGTTGGGATTCTATTTCTTATTGCATCGGTTGCTCTATTATATGTGGGAAATGTTATTGCCGTGAATAATCTTGCCAAGGAAGTAAACGATCTGAATGCAAAACATAATCAGATCAATAGTACAAACGAAGTGATTAAAGCGGAAATCAATCGGAAGGCGAGTTTAGAACGGATCAGTTTAATGGCGCAGGAAAAACTTGGTATGACAAATCCTAAAGAAGCACCGGTATGGTTTGAAGTTGATCCCGAAAAAGAAATTGAAGTAAAAGAAAAATTGAAACGGTAAAAGCCGGTAGAACAATCATTATGTGGAATCCTTTCAAGAAAAAAACTGAACCATCACAAGAAACTCCTCAACAAAAGAATTATAAGCATCGTTTATTGATGGTGAAGATAGTTTTTCTTTTCGCATTTGTTGCGGCCGGAGTTCGTTTGGTTCAGATTCAATTGATTGACGCAAGAAAATATCAAGATATTGCCAAGAGACAGTATGAGGCAAGAGTTCCGTTGATCGCCGAACGCGGAAACATCTATGATAGAAACAGAAATGTGCTTGCTGCAAATTCTCAATATGTTTCCTTTGCGGCAGATCCGAAGATAGCCGGTGAAGATGCAAAATTTATTGCTAAGGAATTTTCTAAAATTACCGGTAAACCGGAACGAGAATATATTACAAAACTGCAAAGTGATAAACGGTTTGTCTGGATAGAGCGGAATCTTCGTCCTGATGTAGCAGAGTTGATTCCATTAAAAAAAATGGGCGGAATCGTAAAGATGAATGAAGCGATGCGACTCTATCATTACGATGAACTTGCCGGACAAGTTCTTGGTGCAACGAACATTGACAATGTCGGTGTCAGCGGGATCGAGCAACAATTCAACGGGGTGCTTTGCGGACGCAATGGTTACGTGATCATGCAAAAAGATGGGCTCGGAAGAAAACGCCCTTCAGTGGATTATCCGCGTGAAGAAGCAGTAAATGGACATTCGATTGAGCTGACGATTGATCTTCAATATCAATCCATTGCCGATGAAGAACTAAAAAAAGGAATAGCTCGAACACAGGCAGATGCAGGACTCGTAGTGATGATGCGTCCACAAACCGGAGAGATCCTTGCGATGGCGAATTTTCCGCAGGTGAATCTGAATAAATTACAGGATGCCGATGCACTGAAGAATAGGATCATTTCCGATATGTATGAACCTGGTTCAGTCTTCAAGATTGTTACAGTGTCTGCCGCGTTACAAAATGAAGTAGTAACAATGGAAAAAGTTTTTTTCGGTGAGAACGGAAAATATACGATCGAATATCCCGGAAAAAAATTCCGTTTGATCAACGATGCTCATGCTTTGAAAAATGTTTCCTTTATCGATGCCATGGCGCTTTCATCCAACATTATAATGGCAAAAGTAAGCGATCTGATTGGACAAGAAAAATTATATAAACAAGCCCGTGATTACGGATTTGGAATGATGACAGGAGTTGAGCTCCCTTCGGAAAGTAATGGACAATTACGAAAAACTTCAGAATGGTCGATGGCTTCACTTAATTCTATTGCATACGGATATGAAGTTGGCGTAACACCACTGCAAATGATTTCTGCATACTCAGCGGTTGCAAATGATGGTATGTTGATGAAACCATACATTGTTCAACGGGAAAACGATGAGAATGGACAGGAAGTGTATGCGGGACAGCCGCAAATGATACGCCGAGTCATTTCGAAAAATGTAAATGAACAAGTAAAAAAAATGTTGGAAGCTGTAGTGGATTATGGAACCGGAATAGTGGTAAAAATTCCCGGTATCCGAATTGCAGGGAAAACAGGAACATCACGAAAACATGTGAATGGAAAATACGAAGAAGGTAGCTATAACGCATCCTTTATCGGATTTTTCCCTGCCGAAAAACCCGAAATCGTTTGCCTGGTGATGATCGAAAAACCGAAAGCCGGAGGATACTACGGAGCAACAGCAAGCGCGCCAATCTTCAAAGCAATTGCAGAGCGGATCATTAATAATAATGGATTGATTGCAAAAACAATGATCGCGGATCAGACTCATACGGCTCAAACAGTTCACGATAGCGAAGCGACAGTATTAATTCCCGATGTCACCGGTATAAATATGAACGATGCCGATGCTTCACTTAAACAATTTGGTCTAGCAACAAAAATGATCGGTACCGGTGAAGAAGTTCTTCGGCAATATCCGCCGGCAGGAAATAAAGTTGAGCGTGGTTCCATCGTTCAGTTGATGATGAATGAAACCGATGAAGCGGTGATCTCCGGAGCATTAACAGTTCCGGATGTTCGCGGAATGAGCGTGCGGCGCGCAGTGAACAAATTAGCAGCCGAACGATATGGAGTTTCAATCATTGGTTCGGGTGTTGTTGTTAATCAATTTCCAACTCCCGGGACTGCATTGAAGCAAGGAACAAAAGTGACAATTATGTGCGAACCGAAAGTTATCACAACTGCACAATTGTATTAGTTGCCGAAAAAGACATTATGACATTATCTGAACTATTAAACGGTGTTACGGTAACAAAAATGTTCCAAACGATGTATGGAAAAATGGTGACAACACACGATGCAGAGATCAGCGGGGTGCAATATGATTCCCGAAAAGTTCAGAGAGAGAATCTGTTTGTTGCGCTGAAAGGTGTTGGCGCTGACGGACATAAATTCCTGTCGTCGGCAATTTCGAATGGTGCAAAAGTGATCGTGATCGAAGATGATAATGCAATACCGGATTCATTGTGCATGCATACTGGAACGGTAAAAATTGTAGTCAACAATACGAGAAAAGCATTGGCACAGATCTCTGCAAACTATTATGGAAATCCGGCTTCAAAAATGACGATGATTGGAATAACGGGAACAAACGGAAAGACGACCACAACATTCTTGATCAAACAAATGATTGAAGCGGTTTCAAATACAAAAGTAGGATTGATTGGAACGGTAGAATATGCCATTGGGAGTGAAAAATTTCCGGCAACGCATACAACACCGGAATCGCTGGAAATGCAGCAATTGTTCGACCAGATGGTGAAAAAAGGATGCACGCATTGTGTGATGGAAGTTTCGTCACACGCGCTTCATCAGTTTCGCGTATTTGGGATTCCGTTCAAAGGTGCGGTCTTTTCAAATCTGACGCAAGACCATTTGGATTATCACGGAACGATGCAGGAATATTTCAACGCGAAAAGAATCCTGTTCGATGGATTGAATGAAGACGCGATTGCAGTAATAAACAGTGATTCGGAATACGGTCAAAAAATTGTTGAAGGATGCAAAGCAAAAGTAATTTCTTACAGTGTAAACAATCCTTCCACGTTGAAAGCCGAAAATGTAACGGTGAGCGTGAATGGATTTTCTGCAGTGATCAACAACGAGGCGATAACAACAACATTAGTCGGCAGATTCAATGTGTATAATTTTCTTGCTGCATACAGCGCTGTAAAAGGTTTGGGATTACAAGTATCATCTTCGATGTATTCAAAGCTGATTCCGGCTCCGGGAAGATTCGAACAGATTCAATCCCAAAAAGGATGGACGGCAATTGTAGATTATGCACACACGCCCGATGCTTTAGAAAATTGTTTACAAACAATTCACGATGTGTTACCTGCTGACCGGAAAAATACGATCATTACGATTTTTGGAGCCGGCGGGGATCGCGATACAACGAAACGTCCAAAGATGGGAACGATAGCGGAACGGTTGAGCGATGTTATCATTGTCACTTCCGATAATCCTCGAACGGAAGATCCAATGAAGATCATCGACAATGTGCTTGAAGGAATTTCAAATAAGAAGAAAGCGATCATTGAAGCAGATAGAGGGAAAGCAATTGCCAAAGGAATTTCCATTGCTAAATCAGGTGATATTATTTTGGTTGCGGGAAAAGGGCACGAAGATTATCAAGTGTTAGGAAAAGAAAAAATCCATTTCAGCGATAAAGAAGAAATTTTGAAGTTTATCAATTAATGAAAAAAATCACTGCATCGGATCTAAAAAAATTGACAGGCGTTGAGCTTGTCAACCAAGAACTATTGAAGCGCAGAGATATCGCCGATGTTTCGACTGATTCGCGTGCGGTGAAAAAGAACGATCTTTTCTTTGCGCTGATAGGTGATAAATTTGATGCTCATGATTTTATTGATTCTGTAGTAAAAGCGGAAGCAGTTGCCATCGTTGTTCATCGTGAGTGGGCGCAAAAGAATGATCGGTATTTTCGAACGTTTCCCTGCGTTTTTGTTATTGTTGATGATACAACAATTGCTTTTGGTGAACTGGCTCGAATCTATCGACGAAAATTTGATATCCCAATTATCGCAATCGGCGGAAGTAATGGAAAAACGACCACAAAAGAAATGGTCAACACAGTTCTGCGAACGAAGTATGATGTATTAAGTACTGAAGGAAATTTAAACAATCACATCGGTGTTCCTCAGACATTGTTTCGTTTAAGATCGAACCATGATGTAGCGGTCATTGAACTAGGAACCAATCATTTTGGAGAATTAAAATATCTATGTGAGATTGCAGAACCGACCCATGGCTTGATCACGAATATTGGGAAGGAACATTTGGAATTTTTTGGTGATGAAGAGGGTGTTGCAAAAGAAGAATTGGAATTATTCAAATATTTGAACAGGCACCGCGGAGTTGCATTTGTCAATTGCGATGATCGTTTTCTTGAGGCTGACTCAAAGAAATTGAAGAAACAATTCAGTTACGGAACAATGTCTAAAGCAGGTGTTCGAGCAAAGAAAATCCAGACGAATGAACTTGGACAATCTACATTCGAGATCGTGTGGCAGAAAAAAAATATTTCATTCACTATTGCACTGGGGGTTCCTGGATTACATAATGTAGTGAACGCTCTTGCAGCATGTGCTGTCGGATTAACTTTACGAGTAAAGCCCAAAAAGATTGCTGATGCATTGGAGCAATTTTCTTCAGCTTCAAAACGAATGGAAGTACTGTCAAATAACGGGATCATTATTTTGAATGATACATACAATTCAAATCCTGATTCGGTGATCGTTGCGTTGAAGACGTTGACGTTGTTCAACACAAATGCAAAAAAGATCGTTGTGCTTAGTGATATGCGTGAACTTGGAGAAGCATCAAAACGAGAACATACGAACATCGGTGTTATCATAGCGGAAATGAGATTCAATCATTTGTTTACCGTTGGACCATTTTCAAAATATACTAGTGAAGCATTTGGCACGATGGCTAAACATTTTGAATCAAAGGATGAGCTTGCAAGCGAATTAAAAAAAATAGTGAAACAAGGTGATGTTGTATTGGTAAAAGGCTCCCGAGGAATGAAGATGGAAGATGTTGTGCATCAATTGACAAATGATAATAAACAATTGAACAATAAGGAACAGCATTAATGCTCTATCATCTTTTGTATTGGATTGAACAAGTGTATCACCCGCCGGGATTTGGCGTAGTGAAATATCTCACGTTCCGCGCAGCGATGGCAGCAATCACTGCTCTCTTTATTAGTTTTATTATCGGCGGCAAGGTAATAACATTGTTAAAGAAAAAAGGAATTGTTACAACATACCGAGAAGGTTCTCCGGAAAAACATAAGTTAAAAGCCGGAACGCCAATGATGGGTGGAATTATCGTTATTGCTTCTGTTTTAATTCCGGTTTTGTTGTGGGGTGATCTAACAAATACGTATGTGCAATTGATTCTTTTTGTTACCGCCGGTCTCGGACTTGTTGGATTTATGGATGACTATCTAAAGATCGTGAAAAAGAAAAAAGAAGGGCTCATTGGTTGGTATAAAATTGTCGGACAGGTAACAGTAGGATTAGTACTTGGGTATGTTCTTTATTCAATGCCTGAACTAAAAGCAATCAATGCAAATACAGTAACGACGGTACCATTCTTGAAGAGTTACGAATTCAATTTTGGAATATTCTATATCCCACTTGTCATTTTTATTATTGCTGCAACATCCAATGCGGTGAATCTTACGGATGGACTTGACGGACTTGCGATTGGAACATCCGGCATCGTTGCGTTCACGCTTGGCATAATTGTATATGTTTCTGGTAATATTGAATTCAGTAACTATTTAAATATTATTTATTTGCGCGGCAATGGAGAGTTGATCGTATTTTGTATCGCGCTTGTCGGGGCATCGCTTGGATTTTTGTGGTACAACTCTTATCCGGCACAAATATTTATGGGTGACACGGGTTCGTTGGCGTTAGGGGGCGCAATAGGAGCGTTGACGGTAATGGCAAAGAAAGAACTGATTCTGCCGATCCTTGGCGGAGTATTTTTTTTAGAAACAGTTTCGGTGATCGCCCAGCGTTTGTATTTCAAATATACAAAGAAAAAATATGGTGAAGGCCGCCGTATCTTCAAGATGGCTCCGATCCATCATCACTTTGAATTGCTTGGATGGCAGGAACCGAAGATCGTCACACGGTTCTACATCATCGCGATTCTTTTGATGATCTTGAGTTTAACAACATTTAAAGTGCGGTAAATGAGACGTGAATATTGAAGAGTTACAAAATAAAAAAATAAGTGTGATCGGTGCAGAACGAAGTGGAGTTGCTGTTGCAATGCTTCTTCATTCAAATAGTGCAAATGTGTTCGTCAGCGATTTTGGTAAGAGTGAAAGTGCACAGAAACATATTGCAGAACTTCGGGCACAAAATATTGAATGTGAATTTGGTGGACATAGTGAACGAGTGTATGATTGTTCTTTGATGGTGATCAGCCCCGGTGTTCCGACAAATGCGCGGGTTGTAGTAGAAGCACAAAGACGTGAAATAAAAGTCGTTGCAGAAATAGAGGTTGCAAGTTGGTTTTGTAAAGGTTCAATTATTGCGATAACTGGCAGTAACGGAAAAACAACCACCACCATATTACTCGGGAGGATTTTCAGCGATGCAAAGAAAAAACACGTTGTTGCGGGTAACATTGGAACGGCATTCTCATCAGTCGTTCTGGACGTTGATCAGGAAACTGTTGTCGTTCTGGAAGTAAGCAGTTTTCAATTGGATTTCATTGACACGTTTCGTCCAAATATTGCAGTCATTTTGAACATCACACAAAATCATCTTGATCGATACGATAACTCGATGGAACAATATGCTGATTCGAAGATGCGGATTGTAATGAATCAATCAGCGGATGATGTTTTGATTTGTAATGCGAATGATAAATGGACAACAAGAAAAGTTCAAAGTTCAAAGTCAAAAGTTTATCAATTCAGTAGTACGCAAAATTTTGAGAGAAGCGCTTTTGAGGAAAACGAAGTCTTAAAAACGAAAATTGGAAACGAAGTGTACTCAATAATCGCCCTTAAAGATATTTCCATCAAAGGAGAGCACAATCTTCAAAATGCAATGGCCGCAACACTTGCCGCACAATTGATGGGAGTGAAACCGGCGTATATTAAATCAACACTTAGGAATTTTAAAGGCGTTGAACATCGTCAGGAATTTGTGCGCGAAGTGAACGGGATAAAATATATCAACAATTCAAAAGCGACCACGGTTGAAGCTGTTGAAATGTCGTTAAAGAGTTATGATGAACCGATTGTTCTAATTATGGGTGGAAAAGATAAAGGGAATGATTATTCAACGATCTATGATTTGGTGAAGAAGAAAGTGAAAGCGATCGTTGCAACCGGATATTCAGCAGACATTATTGTTAACAATTTTGATGGCAAAGTACCGGTTATAAAAGTACCAACAATTGGTGATGCGAAACCAAATACAGAATCAATGCAAAAGACGATTGGCGTTGCAACATCACTGGCAGCAAATGGAGATGTTGTACTTTTGTCTCCTGCTTGCACATCGTTTGATTGGTTTAAGACCTATGAAGAGCGCGGAACAATTTTTAAGCAATTGATAAATAGTTTATAAATGGCATCAGATCGAAATCATATTGATAGAATCACATTGTTTGTCGTCCTCGTTTTGATGGTGGCAAGCACGGTGGTTGTTTACAGTGCATCATCAACGTGGGCGATGCAGAAAATGCAGTCCGCCAGCGGGTTAGTGAATAAGCATATCACAAAAATTCTTATTGGATTAGTAGTGATGTTCTTTGCGATTAATATGGATTACAAAAAATATAAACCGTTAACGAAATGGGTTTTGATCGGATCGATTTTTCTATTGGCGGCAACACGAGTATTAGGCGGAGAAGTAAAAGGTGCCGCACGATGGCTTTCGATCGGCGGTTTCAGTCTGCAGCCTTCTGAAATTGCAAAATTTGCATTATTATTTCATCTTGCGTATTTGCTTTCAAACAAACGAGAGAAACTTGCAGATTTTAAAACAGGATTTATGCCGTTGATGATCTGGATCGGTATGGTAGTAGTATTCGTAATGATTCAGCCGAATTTTAGTACGGGTTCGATGATTTTTGTTTTAGGGATGATCCTGGTTTTTGTCGGTGGTGCTAGAATCAAGCATGTGTTTCTTTCGTTATGTGGTTTGATTCCTGCATTGCTTGTTTACATGGTGAGCGCACCATACAGAATGAAGCGAATACTTTCCTATGTAGGATTTGGAAGTGACGAAACGGTGACATCGACCGCAAACTATCAGTTGCTACAGGGAATTATTGGCTTTGGCAATGGAGGTATATTTGGAGTAGGGATGGGGCAAAGCAAGCAACGGGATCTATTCCTTCCTGAGTCATACGGTGATTTTATCTTTTCTATCGTTGGTGAAGAATATGGTTTGATCGGTACAATAATTTTTATGGGATTATTCTTGATGATTCTTCTGCGAGGATTGAAAATTGCAAAATACGCACCGGATGATTTTGGAAAATATCTTGCTATTGGAATCACATCTACAATTGTGTTGTATGCAATCGCAAATGCTTTGGTGACACTTGGTCTTGCACCAACAACCGGAGTTCCGATGCCGTTTGTCAGTTATGGAGGGACGGCAATTATTTTTTCTTCATTTGCTGTTGGAGTATTATTGAACATTTCATCGCAGACCGATCTACATCCGCGTGAACGGGAATTTGTAGAACAGTCCACCGTGAAAATTGAACCGGCAGTCGGGAAAGTTTATTAAGACTATGACAATTCTCTTTGCGGGCGGCGGAACGGGCGGACATTTGTATCCGGCTATTGCTATAGCGGAAGAGTTATTGAAGGCAGATTCAAATACGAAGATCGTATTTGTCGGAACAAAAGATAAGATTGAAGCACGAGTTGTTCCGCAAAAAGGATTTGAGTTTCATACCATTTGGATCAGCGGGTTCAGCAGAAGATTGAAGATTGACAATATTATTTTTCCTTTAAAAGTTTTTATTTCTTTGATTCAGTCGTTCTTTGTGATTACGAAAGTGAAACCAAATGTTGTTGTTGGTACAGGTGGATATGTGTGTGGTCCGATTTTGTTTGTTGCATCATTGCTTGGTATTCCAACGGTCGTTCACGAAAGCAATAGTTATCCGGGTGTAACAACAAGAATGCTTGCAGGACGAGTTTCAAAAGTATTTGTCCAATTCGGTGTGACGAAACAATGGCTTTCATCTACAGCGTCCGTTGAGGTTGTCGGAAATCCTACGCGAGAAGAATTATCATTGGTCACTCGAAATGAAGGAAGTGAATTTTATAAACTCGATCCGCGAAAAAAAACAGTATTCATTTTTGGCGGAAGTCTGGGTGCTGCTTCAATCAACAAAGTAATGCCGGAAATTGTGAACGATGCAATTGTAAATGATTATCAAATTATTTGGCAGACGGGTGAAACGGATTGGCAGTCTGCGAACACAATCCCGCAGCACAAGAACATTGTTGTGAAAAAATATATTGATAGAATGGATTGTGGTTATGCCGCCGCCGATATCATTGTAAGTCGCTCCGGTGCAACAACATTAGCTGAACTGACCAGGATTGGTAAACCGGCAATACTTGTTCCGTATCCGTTTGCGGCGGCGAATCATCAAGTATTGAATGCTGAAACATTGGTTGAGGCCGGTGCGGCGTTAATGATCAACGATTCCGAGCTTAAGAATAATCTTCTTCTGTTGATTCGAGAATTGTTGTTTGATGATCGAAAACAAAAGACGATGCGGGAAAAATGTTTGGAACTTGGGAAACCAAATGCGGGAAAAGAGATCGCTCATAAAATAATTATTCTTTCAAAAGCTTAATTACAGATAAAAATATTGTAACAAAATAAATGAATGAGAAATACATGTATCGTAATAGCTAATCACTGGGGAACGAAGGTCTTGGTTTTGTTCCATTTATATTCGGGGAGATCCAAATGAAACTTCAAAAAACTACAATTCTACTTCTATTCATGATCTTTATTTCTATTGTATTCGGATTCCTGATTATACAAACAACGTATGCAAAAAAGGGAATGCAGAACTACAATCTTCTTGGAACAGTTCAGTCGTTAAAGTACGGAGAGATTTCGATGGAGAGATATTATCGAAACGGTAATAATGTAAAAGCGTTTGGATTTTATCAGGATGGCAAGATGAAATCCGAATACTATTTGACGGATAACAGCGGATATTCATCGAAATACATAAGTTACTATCCCAACAAACAAATTGAAGCAAAATATTTGCGTTGGATCGAACAGGGAACTAAACATTATTTAGAAGAAGAATATTTTGAAGATGGTCGATTGCGAAGGCGGGAAGGCACTAAGGAAAATACATGGGAATATTATGACGACCATGGAGATCCTACCGTGATTTATCTTCGGGATGGTAGCCGAGTGAAAGAAACATCGTACTTTTCCGGATGGAAAAGACAGGAAGAAGCGGACTTTATCAATGATGTACGTGATGGTAATTGGATCCAGTGGGATACATCGGGAACAGTGGTCCGCAATGAAGTTTATAAAAATGGTATGAAAATTAAATAATGCAGAACGAATTCAAATACAAATTGGACTTTTACTATCAGCAGGCACTGATCTATCTGCTGACGATGATCATTTATGCAGGAGTTAAGGGATCGTTCTTTGAAAACAATTTCACGCTCGTATTCAGTGATCCAATTTTATTTGTCATTGTATTTTTTGTCTGTATTGCATTCATAACACTGGTCTTAAATAAAGTACGCGGTAGAAAACTGATCGTGACAGACAAAGAAATTATTTTTCAACATCGATTTAACAAGCACACTATTGTAATCGGTGATATTGAATGGATTCATATCGGAAAAGAACGTTCGGTGCAAACGGCAGGACGTTTTCAGATCATCAACTTCAAAACGAAGCTCCGCCGAAGAGTCTTTCGAATCCGGCTTGGAAGATATGAACGGGAAAAAGAATTGCTGCAATTGGTCGAACGAATTGCTGAGAATGTGCCAAAACGTAATAAACGGTTTCAATTTAGGAAAAGTAAATAATCATAGAGGACGCAGAGAATAAATGTTTTCATCAATTAAAAAATTACACTTCGTCGGTATCGGCGGAATAGGAATGAGCGGAATTGCCGAGATTCTTCTCGATCAGGGATTCAAAGTCAGCGGTTCAGACCGTGCGATCGGAGAAGTAACGGAACGACTGCAATCCCTTGGAGCAATAATTTTTGAAGGTCACAAAGCAGAAAATCTTGCGGCAGATGTTGATACGCTTGTGTACTCGTCTGCTGTGATTAATGATAATCCCGAAGTTCAAGAAGCGATCCATAGAAAAATACCGATCGTTCGTCGTGCAGAGATGCTTGCGGAAGTAATGCGGTTGAAATATGGCGTTGGAATTGCAGGAACGCACGGAAAAACGACGACGACATCAATGACTAGTTTGGTATTGATGGAAGGCGGATTGGATCCAACGGTTATTGTTGGTGGAAAACTGAGCGGACTTGGAGGAACGAATGCTCGTCTTGGAAAAGGAGAATTCATTGTTGTAGAAGCTGATGAGTTTGATCGTTCCTTCTTATCCTTAACACCCACTATTGCAGTGATGACTACGCTTGAAACCGATCATCTTGATTGTTATCGCGATCTGGAAGATATCAAAGGGGCATTTATACAATTTGCAAATAAAGTTCCGTTCTATGGGTTTATCGTATTGAATCTTGATGAACCGGCGCTGCAGGATATTCTTCCGCAGCTAAGCAAGAAAAAAATTATCACATATGGAATACAATCCCCGCAAGCCGATGTGCAGGCAGTTGACATTCATCATAAAGAAAATAACACGGTGTTCACGGTAATACAAGGACATACAGAATTAGGACAAGTGACATTACAGATTCCGGGAAAACATAACGTACAAAATGCATTGGCTGCAATTGCTGTTGGGTTAAACCTTAATGTTTCATTTGAAAATGTAAAAGCAGGAATTGAAAAGTTCACAGGAGTATATCGTCGTTGGGAAAAGAAAGGCGAAGAGAAAGGGATTGTAGTATATGATGACTATGCTCATCATCCAACAGAATGTAAAGTAACATTAAGCGGGGTAAAATCCGGATGGAGAAATAGAGTTGTCTGCGTGTTCCAGCCGCATTTATATTCTCGCACGAGAGATTTTTATGAAGACTTTGGCAAAGCATTCTTGCTTGCCGATGTTGTAGTCATAACAGATGTGTATCCGGCTCGTGAAGAACCTATTCAAGGCATTACGGGAGAATTGATCGTGAATGCTGCAAAACAATACGGACACAAAGAAGCGCATTATGTTCAGGATAAAAAGAATATTTCTGCATACTTGAAGAAGATCACCAAAAACGGAGACATTGTTATTACAATGGGTGCCGGTGATATTTGGAAGTTTGGCGAACAGTTTCTAAAAGAAATAAAATAATTTATCTGCAGCAAAATGGAAAACGAACTACATAATACTGAAAAAGACGAACTACAATCGACCCACGGAAAACGTGTGTACGTTTATTTTACATTATTAATGGTATTAGTTATTGGAATATTCGGTGTAAAAGCAAAATGGCAAAATCATGTTCCGGTAAGACAAGTGTCTGTAGAAGGGCTCAGTGTTGTCTCAAAAGATGAGGTTGTGCGATTGATGAACCTTCAGCCGAATGTTCCAATGTATCAGATCGATCTCACATTGATTCAAAAGAATATTCTCAGTAACAGCTTCGTCGAAAAAGTGATCATTAAACGCGATGCTCCATCAATAGTACGGGTGATTATTGAAGAGCGAAAGCCGGCGGCAATTTTAGTTGCGAACGATCTCTTTTATATCGCAGGTGATGGAACAGTGCTGCCGTATATCGCATCATCGGAAACGTATGATATTCCCGTTGTCAGCGGATTTGACTCATTGAACAAGATCAAAATGGGACAAAAATTGATCAACGCCGATCTTCAGGAAGCATTGGAGATCATTAACACATGCAAGATGACAAGCGAAAATTTATTCCATTCGATCTCAGAAATTCGTCTGCGTAGAGGACACGATTTGGTCTTGTATTCGTTCGAAACAGGGGCTCCAATCATTTTTGGAAAAGGTGATGCAGTTAAAAAAATGATAAAGTTTGAAGCATTTTGGCAAAAGTATTTGCAAAACAATGACACAAAAAATATTCAATACATCGACATCCGATTTGAAGATCAGGTGATCGTTTCAAGAAAGTCGTAAACAATACAAGGTCAGACACTTAATAAAGTATCTGATGCTAAAACTCTCAAAAAGGAAAACAATGAACGAAAATATTTATGTCGGATTAGATATCGGAACGACGAAGATCTGCGCGATCGTAGCTTCTGTCAACCCAAATAATGAGATCAATATTCTTGGAATCGGAAGAAGTAAATCTGAAGGCCTGACGCGTGGAGTGATCACTCATATTGAACGCACAGTTGAATCGATCAAAGCCGCCATTCACGAAGCAGAAGCACAATCCGGTGTAAAGATTCAGTCCGTTGTAGCAGGAATTGCCGGTGACCACATCCAAAGTTTGCAGAGCCGTGGTGTTGTCGCCATCAGCGGCGCAGATCAGGAGATCACACAGGCTGATGTGAATCGGTTGATCGAGGATACAAAAAAGATATCGCTTCCTTCCGACAGAAAAATTCTGCACGTCGTACCGCAGGAATTTATTGTTGACGGTCAGGATGGTGTTTACGAACCGGTTGGAATGGCTGGAGTGAGAATGGAAGCTTCGGTTCATATCATCACCGGATTGGTAACAGCAACACAAAATATCATCCGATGCGTACAACGAGCAGGAGTGAGTGTGAGCGATATCGTGCTTGAACCGTTTGCATCGAGTGATGCGGTTCTCGACGGTGAAGAAAAAGAAGTTGGAGTAGTGCTGATCGATATCGGCGGTGGAACGACTGATATGGCAGTCTTTGCAGACAGAACCATTCGATACACTGCAGTGATCGGGATTGCCGGAAGTAACGTAACGAATGATATACGTCGTGGTCTTGGAATTTTAACGACGCAAGCAGAAGAAATAAAATTGAAATACGGACACACACACATTTCATCGATTGCAGAGAATCATTCGTTTACAATTCCCGGCATTGGAGGACGTGAACCGATGACGGTTGATACTCAAATGTTGTGTCAGATCGTTCAGCCACGCATGGAAGAAATTCTTGAGATCGCCGCTCTTGAAATAAAACGGTCTGGGTATCAAAAACATTTATCAGCCGGAGTAGTATTGACCGGTGGCGGCGCACTAGTAAAAGGAACAACCGATCTTGCTCGTGAAGTTCTTGGAATGCCGGTGAAATTGGGAATTCCCCGCGGATTCCACGGCGGGTTTGTCCGTGAAATAGAGAATCCGATGTATGCAACAGGGGTCGGTCTTGTTCTTCACGCAATCAAGAATCGTGCACGCGGTGTTGCTTCTAATGTTGCAGAAACAAAAGTTCGTGGCGACAAACGAAACATTGTTGATAGAATGAAAGGCTGGTTTGACGAGCTTTAAGATTTTTGAAATTAAATAACAGATTAAAAAAAATAGAAAAAATTATAAACAATACACTAACATTCACCAACATAAAAAGGAGTAAATATGCCAATTGAATTCGACAGCCCAGCAGAAAATGGTGCAAAGATCCGTATCGTCGGAGTCGGAGGTGGCGGAACAAATGCAGTTCACAGTATGATCACGCGCGGATTGAGCGGCGTTGATTTTATAGCGATCAATACCGATGTGCAGGCATTGGAAAGAAATTCATCAACATCAAAAATACGTATCGGGAAGAATCTAACGCGTGGTCTCGGTGCCGGCGCTGATCCAACGATCGGTCAACGTGCTGCAGAAGAGGATAAAGAAGAGATTGCACGTGCACTTGCTAACAGTGATATGGTATTTGTTACGGCAGGAATGGGTGGCGGAACAGGAACAGGGGCAGCTCCGGTCATAGCCAATGTTGCAAAAAGTCTGGGTGCGTTGGTTGTTGGTATTGTTACCAAACCATTCACACACGAAGGTAAAAAAAGAATGGCGCAGGCAGAATATGGAATTGAAGAACTGCGTAAACATGTTGATACATTGATCGTTATTCCTAATCAACGTTTGTTGACACTTGTTGATAAGGCAACACCGATCACTCAGGCATTCGAAGTTGCCAACAGCGTACTATACAATGCAACGCGCGGTATCTCAGATATTATAACAGTTCCAGGGCTTGTCAATCGAGACTTTGCCGATGTGAAACGAGTAATGCGTGATATGGGAGATGCGTTAATGGGAACAGGAATTGCAACCGGCGAAAATCGTGCAACCGAAGCAGCCAATATTGCAATCTCAAGTCCGCTGCTTGAAGGAATTGATATTAAAGGTGCGCAGAAATTGCTCGTCAATATCACCGGTGGTCAGAATCTTTCCATTCAGGAATATGATGAAGCGATTGCAATTATCTCTGAAGCTGCTGGCAATGATGCTGAAGTTCTTGCCGGAGTTGTTGTTGATAATAATCTTACCGACGAGATAATGGTTACGGTGATTGCGACAGGATTTAATAAGAGTGCTGTAAAACCGCAGCAACAACAAGATCGATTTGCAGCAGCACGCCCGCGCGGAATTCAAGTAGATCATATTCCAACCGGAGTTCGTGATCTGCAAAAATTCGATACGCCGACATATCTTCGCCGTGGTGTAGCAATCAATCCATTGCTTGCACAGGAAGACACAAAAGTTCATCCGATCGAATCATCACAACAGGATCTGGATAAACCGGCGTTTCTTCGCCGCATCATGGATTAAATAAAATAGATATCAGATTTTTAAATATCTGACAAAGAACCCGCGTGATGAGCGCGGGTTCTTTTCGTCTAAGAAAGAGTGTTGCTTCTCCAGCAATCACTCTCTATCTTCAATGTGTCCTTCGGGAAATTATGGAATTTCACTCCTCACATATTCCGCCATTGCTTCGTGTAGTCCTTTCGGGGAATGCTTCGCTATCGGAAATAAATTCGCTTGTTCGTCATGCACACCATTTCGCTCTTGTCCGTTTAAAACAACTTATCGCTTCCGGAAGATTGCATCTGCAGTCGTTTCCTATTACTCTTGAATCTACCGCCATCGATTGTATTGCTGAATTATTTGAACGGGACAGTGATGGTGTGTTCATTGAACTGGAACATTTCTTTTCTGCAGAACATGATTGTAATGTATTGACTGATGATGACATCGTTGCACATTTTCGTTCTCTTGTGTTCACCAAACTTAAAGACGGTATCTTTCAATTATATCGGGAAAATGATCCCGTGTTCAGCAAAATTCTACGGAACCTGAAAATTGCAATAGAAAAAACACCCGGCATTTCCACTATAGAGCGATTTGGTATTACATACCTTTTGTTCTCAACAGAAAACAACCGGAACATGCACTTGCCGGAATATCCTCTTGATGAATTTGTTATAGAAGCGGCAAGAAGATTTCGTCAGGGTGATTCATCCGGGAATTTTCTTATGGTGTTGAGAAATATTTTAACCGAACAAGATCAATATCGACAGATCTATTCTCTTTTTGATTGTACATTATTACTGAAACGTATTTCTGCACTGCACAAAATTCCAATGGAAGAAATATTCGATAGTGAACATGATCTGATGGAACAAGATATTCAATCAATTGTAGAACGCACATTGATTCAAATTAGGAATGATTTGTGTATAAGATATGTTCATTCGGGAAAGTTTACACGAGCAGCATTTGATCGATATTTTTCCGCTATCGAAGAAATGATCATTGATACCTTTGTTCGGAGTGATGGCAGCGAGAAGACGTATGACCAGTATTTACAGCGGTATATTGAAGATTTAACATATAATGACTATCGAACGAATCACAGAGTTCAATTTGAGTATATGACAAAGCTTGCCAAAAAAGCGGTGCGTGAACAATTAAAAGAGCTATTATAATTCTGCAGCCATACCGTAATGGAAGGATGAATATTAAAGGAAGATCAATGGTAACTACTCAGTCATACGATGAGTGTGTATATTTTATGGAAAAAATTGAAAGTATTGATAAACCAACAAGAAGTAATTCATCGTATGACTTCAACAAAATGATGAACGTTATTATTACAGGGTCTTTTCATAATTCATCCTTCATAATTCCTATTTTTCATGTCTCATTACACTGAACATATTTTAGAGTTATACGTTCAAAACAGCGCAGAAGTGCTTGAACGACGAACAGAGATTGAACACCATCTTGCGGAATGTTATAGCTGCAGGGAGTTGGTTCAGGAAATGCGTGATTTTTACATCCAAACCGAAGATGCCAAAAAATTACTTGCCGGACAGTCGGATGAATCTACATCGTTGGTCATGGAAGCTCATATAGAGAAACGACATATTTCATCTGTTTATATTCCCAATTCGCTCCCCGTACGGTTAATTCGTTTTATTAGACAACAGCCTGTTAAAAGTTCGCTGTTTACGATGGGAATATTTTTGTTAGGAATATATTCGATAAATACTATCCAAAAAAATAATGGCTCAAACCCATGGTATTGTGAATATAACGTTAGCAATAATTCAATTGAAGTGTACGATAAAAACGATACCAAACTGTGGGAAAAAAGATTAAAAGGTGACGCTGCTGCAATGAAAAATAAAGAAACGGTAAATGCTTTTCATCAATTGCTGGTCGCTGATATAGATCACGATGGAAATAATGAAGTCATAATACTTCCTGCTTTAGCTGTAGATCAATTGGTGGCACCAAATCTTAAAATATTCGACCACAACGGAGATTTACGAATTAAAAATTTGTTGCCGTTCCAAAAGATCCGGTATAAAACAAAAAAATATGAAACAGAATTTAACCCAACAAGTGTTATCTATGGGGGAAACAAACAAAAAAACTTATTTGTTGGTTTTCAAAATGGCCGATCACCATCTATCATAGTTCGATACGATGAGAAGGGAAATATCATTGGAACATTTTGGCATTATGGACATCTGACAAATATGATGTTCTTTGATGTAAATCATGACGGCACAAACGAATTAGTCCTTAATGGCATTAATGATACCGAAGATGAAACTGCCAGATCGTATGCTGTAACCGTTATTGTCGATCCGGATAAAATTGTAGGAGATTGTGAAAGTTCTGCAACAAAAGGATTTGGATTTTCGTCCTCGGATGCTGAAACATACTATATTCGATATCCGAATCCTGAAATTATTCTTCTCTCTTCAATAAATCTTTTTGCAAAAAACGAATTATACAGAGAAGGGGACAAAATATTTCGCGTGCTTACTGAAGCAATGGTAAAAACAACTGAAGTTGCTATAGAATATTACTTTGATTCTACGGTAGCTGTAACCGATGCGAAATTTGCCGGACAAACATTGATCCACCATAACCAATTATATAAAGAGGGAAAACTGAAACAACCGATTAATGATGAATATATTAAATCCCTAAAAGATGGAGTGTTATATTGGAATGGTTCAAATTGGGTGGACAAAGCAGTAAGGATTGGCGGACAAATCAGTCTAAAATAATTATTTGGATTTTTATTTTCTATATTTTTTCAATTCTCTCCAACGTCCAAACAATTTCTTCTTTTGTAATGAAAGCGGCGGTGCAAATAGAATGGGGCTGTTGTGCAATATTAAAGTGTTAGTATAAAATTACACAACTGCAACAATAGCGAATATTGTATGTGCTTGCAGGATTACAAGGGTAAATGCAATTCGTTGTTTCCACCTTTGATGCATCTTGCACCTTATAACCAATTTGTGTAAATTTATAGTGCAATTATAAAATTACACAACCTATGAAATACATCCCACGCAAAGCGGAAGTGCTTGTTGCAACATATTTGAACGATTTTTCTGTTGTTGGAATTACCGGACCGCGTCAATCCGGTAAATCAACAATGTTAAATCATCTTCTCGGTGATACGTATCGGTACGTAACATTCGATGATTATCATACCACCGAACGATTTAATACCGATCCTGTAAGATTTATGGAAGAATTCTCCAACAAGGTTGTTTTTGATGAAGTACAGATTGTTCCGGAAATATTTAGGCATATTAAATTTGCCGTTGATCGAGATAGAAAACGATATGGAAAATTTGTTGTCACCGGTTCAAGCCAATTTGCGTTCTTAAAAGGAGTTTCTGAAAGTCTTGCGGGAAGAATAGGATTGTTGACACTTCTTCCATTTGAATATTCGGAACTCCCTAAGGGAGAGAAAAAAAAATCAGTTGCACTAGGTTGTTATCCGGAAAGGGTAGAAAAAAAATATGTCCGAAGTGCCAATTGGTTCTCATCCTATTTGGATACATATCTTACACGGGATATTCGTGCATTAAGCAATATTGGTGACATTCGTGATTTTCGCAGATGTATAAGTTTGTTAGCCGCACGTGCCGGACAGATATTGAATATGTCTGATCTCTCCCGCGATATAGGCGTTACAGTTGCCACAATTAAAAAATGGATATCAGTACTTGAGGCTTCATATATTGTTTTTCTTCTCCCGCCATATTACAAGAATCTTAGTAAGAGAATTATCAAAAGCCCGAAAGTCTATTTTTATGATATGGGTTTGGTTTCATATCTGCTTGGAATAGAAAATCTGAAAATGCTTGAACAGCACCAACACTATGGAAATTTGTTTGAGAACTACGTTATCGCTGAAATTGCCAAGAAAGAAATACATCGTAACACGCACTCAGAATTATTTTACTATCGCACCAATCATGGAGTGGAAATAGATCTCTTAATTGATCGGAGGTCATCAATTGAATATGTTGAAGTAAAAAGTGCAAAAAATTTTCAACAGGATATGATTCGCGGAATATCAACCTTGCTAAAAGGAAATGAAAAGGCTACCGTTCTTTACCAAGGAAAATCTTTTTCGTATTCACCCACTATAGAGGTAAAGCATTTTGGTGATTATTTGTTGACGTAGTCAGACAAAAGCCGAAGGTTGGAACAGTTCGGTTTTTGTTATTAACTGATGTTACGCACATCGTTATTAATGAAAGAATATTTCGTCCCTAACAGGATTTGAAAAATGATGCGTTTGATCTTCTACAAATATCTCATTTCTACGGGACATCGATGCAAGTAATAGAGTTCATGATTTTATCGATTTTCAAAAACGCCGTAGGCGCGTAATATTTGTAGGACAATACGATTTCCACATTAAGAGTCCCTTTAGGGACGAGATATGAAGAATTTTAATTTTTTGCGCAAGATCAGTTATTAAGTTCTTGAAAGAAGCAGTGCCTTACTGGAATAGTTCAAATTGATGAATAAACCAAAAAAATATATAGGACAAATCAGTCTTAAATAATTATTTGGTCAAATATTGCATGTTGAGTGCCTTTTGAGAGAATATTTCAAAAGGCATTTTTATTTTTATAAATATCATAAATATTCTGCAGAAACCTTACAATGTAAGGATTATATAGCGCATTGTGCTGGGATTGAGCTCTCAGCTCATTGGTGAGCGTTTTCTTTAATTCTTAAAAAATACTCAAATCTGAGTATTGCTATTTGTGTTTATCCTCCATAGGATAATCCCGATAAATCTTGGATAGAGAGAGGCGATTATGTCAACAACAAAAATAAATCATATCTATTGGAAGCTAAAAGTAACATTTTACTGTTTGCTGATGATAGTGCTATTCTTTGCATCATTGATTTATCTTCCGTATGAACTCTTTTTTTTGAATGCACTGATAATTCTTTTACTGCTGCGTTATGTTGAGAAGAAAATGAAAATATCTATGCCGGAACGGAACAATGAATAATAATTCAATAAGATCTTTTCAAGCCTGGAACCGAATAATTATTGTGATAGATAAAATCGAGATGGTTTTTTATATATCTGCTTTAAAACGGTAAAGGAAATACGATGTATGAGTTATACCCTAGACATTGAACTTAAAGAACAATACCTTCACGTTAACGTTAAGGGTGAAAGCACGCTCGCAAACGTGCTTTCTTATTTTGAGGAAGTATACGGAGCGTGTATTATTCATCGGTGTAGTAATGTATTGAT
>CAYHFN010000003.1:73693-75071 GCA_964355925.1 uncultured Chitinophagaceae bacterium | reverse complement strand
ACCGTTTTTTTCTGATAACCGTAAGTCTTCTAATTATCATCGAAATTATTGATACGGCAGTTCTCGGATTGTTTCCACAGATTTCACCGCTGAACGGAATATTACTTGACGTAGTTTTGAATTCAGTCGTAATTTCCACGATACTTTATTTTTTAATATTTCGTCCATGGACAGTTCATCTTGCAGAACGCAAGCAGGCAGAAAAAGCATTGCGCGTAAGTGAAATAAAATATCGCGGAATTATAGATCAATCTCATGAAGGTTTTGTTCTTACAGACGAACAAGGAAATATATTGATATGGAATGCGGAAATGGCGTCTATTACAGGAATACAACACAGGGAAGCGTTTGGAATGCCAATTTGGGAGATCCAGTCACAGTTGATCCCTGATCATAAAGTAACCGAGGAATTATTGGAGCAACTTCGGAATGGTATAAAGAATATTCTTGAATCACAAATGGAATGGAAAGGAGAGTTGCGGGAACAAAAAATAAAATGTGCCGATGGAACAAATAAAATAATTTTAGATTCTTCTTTTTTAGTTAACACCAATAGTGTTGTCTATTTTGGATCCATTATTCAAGACATTACCAATCGGAAGAATGGAGAGGAAGAACTACGATCTAGCGAAAAAAAATATCGGTTCATGTTTGAAAATAATCCTCAACCTATGTTTATTTTTGATCTTGAAACTTTTGCTTTTCTAGAAGTGAACCAAGCGTCAATAAATCACTACGGTTATTCTAAAGATGAATTTCTGTCGATGACGATACTGGATATCCACCAGGCCGAAGATATTCAGGATCTTGTGAAAGAAATAGAACGAGACCATAAAGGTATTATTCCGAGCAGTATGTGGAGACAAATCAGAAAAAACAGAGAAATCGTCTCGGTTGAGGTTACAGCACATTCAATAATATTTAACGGCAGGATCGCGCGTCATATATTAATTAATGATATCACTCAGCGCATGCATGCCGAGAAAATGCTGAAATCAAGTCAAGTAAATTTAGAAGCGTTGATTGAAAATACCGCTGATAGTATTTGGTCAACAGATAAACAGTACAGACTTATTCTAGGTAATTCTGTTTTTCATGATAACATTAAAAAAGCAAATGGAAAGGAAATAATGCAAGGAGACAGTGTTCTGTCCGACGATTGGCCAGCCGATGTTATTGCAGAATGGAAAAAGATATATGACTCAGTGATATCAGGAAAACAACAAGTAGTGGAAATGCAACGAACACGATTTATTCCTGAAAAAAGATATATGGAATATCGTTTTGCGCCTATCGTAGATTTGAGTAATGCTATTACCGGAGTCACTGCTTTTGGTCGCGATATTACCAAACATATTCTGGCGGAAGAAGCACTTCG
>CAYHFN010000003.1:7415-73593 GCA_964355925.1 uncultured Chitinophagaceae bacterium | reverse complement strand
TCACTGCTTTTGGTCGCGATATTACCAAACATATTCTGGCGGAAGAAGCACTTCGAAAAAGCCAAGAGCAATATCGACTGCTTGTAGAAAATCAGAATGACCTTGTCGTTAAAGTTGACAATAATAATATCTTTCTTTATGTAAGCCCAAGTTATTGCAAAGTGTTTGGCAAAACAGAGGCCGAACTCATTGGGAAATCATTTTTCCCTCTTATTCACGAAGATGATGTTGAAGTTACACGACATGAAATGAAAAAACTTTATCATGCACCTTTTACGTGCATAATTGAACAAAGAGCAATGACGAACACAGGTTGGCGTTGGTTTAGTTGGTGCGATACATCAGAATTAAATAAAAATAACGAAGTCATTTCTATCATTGGAGTTGGAAGAGATATTACCGAACACAAGAATGCAGAAGAAGCACTTCGTAATACACAAAAGATTAAAAGTATCGGCCTCCTCTCCAGCGGTATTGCTCACGATTACAATAATCTGCTTAATATTATGATCGGGAATATTTTGCTTGCAACGAAAAAAATATCTGCCGACCATCAAGCGGTAAAATTTTTGGAGCGTTCGTTGTCTGCAATGAAAAGTGCCGCAACACTTACTAAACAGATCCTTGCATATTCCGGTAAAGGACGATTTCTGGTTCAAACAATTGATATGGTTGCGATGGTTCAAGATCATCTAACCTTAGCAAAAGCATCAATACCAAAAAATGTATCATTGCAAACAAACCTCTCTCCAACTCAGGTGTATGTTAAAGGAGATCCGGCACAGATTGAACAGATTGTAATGAATTTAATAATCAACAGTGGTGAGGCAA
Organism: uncultured Chitinophagaceae bacterium; assembly: GCA_964355925.1. Lineage (GTDB taxonomy): Bacteria > Bacteroidota > Ignavibacteria > UBA10030 > UBA8401 > UBA8401. The sequence continues at coordinate 72,762 of CAYHFN010000003.1, read as the reverse complement.
TCGGAGAAAACCAAGGAGTCGTTTCTATTGAAGTTTCAACAGTATCTTTTACAAATGATGAATTGACTGCGTTTGGCGTACTGACAAATACGACTTTGGAACAACAAGAGTATGCAAGTCTTCGAGTATCGGATAACGGCAACGGCATGAACAAAGAAACAATGGAAAAGATATTTGATCCATTTTTCACAACAAAATTTGTGGGACGTGGTCTTGGCCTTTCCGCAGTGTTAGGGATCATTCGAGGTCACAAAGGAGGCATTACAATAGAAAGTAAAGAAGGTGCAGGAACAGCGGTTTGCGTACTATTGCCGATCGTTCGAGTACCAGTGAATACTATTGAACCATTGAGTGAGAAACAAAATCCAATTCAAGCATCAGGAAAGACAGTTCTTCTTATTGATGATGAGCGAGAAATTATTGAGATGTTAAACAATGTTCTTGAATCCGGGAATTATAACCGTCAATCAACAATAGATCCTGTTATTGGTGTTGCATTGTATAAAGAGCACTGGCGGAATATTGATGTTGTGATCCTGGATTATTCAATGCCAAAAATGAACGGTAAAGAAGTTCTGATAGAATTGCAAAAAATAAATTCAAATGTAAAAGTGATCATTTCAACCGGGTATTCGGAAGAAGAAATTAGTGATCTGATGGGCAACTTTAAACCGACTTCTATCATTCAAAAACCATATACTCCAAATGCGTTATTATCGTTGTTGAGCACTGTTCTGGCAATGAAATAAAAACATAACAGTGCTTCAGAGTTTTACACACTCTTCTTACTGTGATATGATTCCTTCTGTCACTGGTTTGTGTTGTATTATAGTGCAAAATACCACAGCGATTGTCTTTCCTCTCATATTTTCCTATCTTTATTCATTATGGCAATAAAGTTTAGAACAGCAATTGTTTACATCTGCGTTATTATCTGCATAAACAGCGAAATTACTGCACAAACCAAGCGTATTGAGTCCCAATTCCGAATTGCACGTCTAAAATACTCCGGCGGGGGCGATTGGTATAATGATCCTTCTGCAGAAGTAAATTTACTGAAATATGTAAAGCAATATGCCGGGATTGATACCGACCCAAAATATGAATTTGTAGAAATTTCTAATGACAATTTCTTCTCATATTCCTTTATCTTTATGACAGGGCATGGCAACGTGACATTTTCGGATTACGAAACGAAACGACTGCAATCGTATCTTGAAAGCGGCGGCTTTCTTTATATTGATGATGATTATGGAATGGATAAAGCAGTCCGGCGGGAACTTAAAAAAGTTTTTCCGGAATATGATTTTATAGAACTTCCGTATAATTATGGATTGTATTCATGTATGTTTCAATTTGCCAATGGAGTGCCGAAGACGCACGAGCATGACAAAAAATCTCCGCAGGGATTTGGAATTTTTCATAACGGAAGACTTGTCGTTTATTACACGTATGAATCAAACCCGAGTGATGGCTGGGCTGACCCTGAAGTACATAACGATCCGCAGGAAAAACGTGAAGAAGCATTGAAGTTTGGAACGAATATTATAGTTTGGAGCTTAAAACAGTAATCGATGACACCACAAACACAGCATATTGTTAATCAGATCAAAGAACGTATCGATAAGACTCGCCGCGTATTATATCGAGAAGAATTATTTACCGCAGCAATAAAAACTATTTTTGTTATAATATTGCTCGGAACATTATTCGTATGTATCGAATCAATTGCAGAATGTAATTCAAGAACGAGGACAATTCTTTTCTATGCGCACATCATCCTTTCCACTGCAATAGGTATTTGGCTGATGTGGCGTCCGCTGTTAAGGTTCTTAGGAATTCTCAAGCAGCATTCCGATCGCGAAATTTCACGAATGATCGGTGCAAAGTTTGAAACGATCGCAGACCGATTGGAAAATGTCCTCGATCTCTCGGATATGCTGAAGAATGGTGATGTCAGCAGTTCGCCGGAATTGATTGAAGTTGCATTGGAGCATTTCGGTAAATCAACTTCAGGAATAAATTTTACAAATATTGTTTCATTTACGCAGGTGAAACGTTTGGCTCAAATTGTTTCATCTATTGTTACAATGGTTACTCTGCTTGCTGTTATTCCCGGAACACCATTCCATGATGCATTCAATAGAATGATTAAATTTGATAAAGAATTCACTCCGATACAACAATTTTCGTTTTCTGTTACACCAGGCAATATCGATATTGTGAAAGGTGAATCAGTAACTATTCATATCTCAATTGTCTCAGCGGTTGATGAGCAATCCATTCCAAAGGTCATTACATTATCATATTCTGAAAATAATGTGAATGATAAAGAACATATTACGCTTCAAGCGGATTCAACAGGCCAATTTAAATATCTCTTTCCAGTTATAAAAGCATCAATGGAATATCAACTCTCTTCGGAACTTGGTATTTCCAGTGATAAATTTTCCATTACCGTTGGTGATCGTCCATTTATTCGTTCGCTTGCCGTTTCAATAGTTCCACCGGCGTATACAAAATTAAAGAAGGAAACGCTTGAGGATAATATCGGCGATGTACTTGTGCTTCCGGGAACCTCTATCGTCTGGAACATTGTACCAAGTAAAGATATTTCATCGGCAACAATTATATTTAAGAATGGACCGGATCTTCCGTTGAAAAAAAACGGAGATGGTTATTTCGGTGAATTTTCAGCGATCAATCCAACGTCATATTATATTGAATTGGAAGATGCGAACGGAAACACGAATCAGAACATCATTGAATATAGAATTGAACTGTTGACGGACGAATACCCATCTGTTGTTATTATTTCGCCCGGTAAGAATATTGATGTTACCGATGCAATGCAATTACCATTAGAACTAAAAATTTATGATGATTTTGGGATCGGTAAATTTCAGTTATTATTCCGTCTATTGGAATCGAAATATGAAAAACCCGAAAAATCATTTGGATCGATTATTCCGTTCGATACAGTCAATTCAAAAAATGAAATCGTCAGCTATCTGTGGGATCTTTCGCTGCTTGGATTGGTTCCGGAGGATGTCGTTGAGTATTATGTTGAAGTTCAGGATAACGATGTTGTGAATGGTCCTAAAATAACAAAGAGTCAAACGTATCAGATACGACTTCCATCGATGGAAGAAGTATTCTCCGATGCTGATAAAACACATGATGATGCGTTGAAAACATTAGAAGAATCCTTAAAAGACGCAGAAGAATTGAAAAAAGATCTTGAAGAACTTTCCAATGATATGAAACGCAATCAACAAATGGATTGGCAGAAACAGAATAAAGCCGAACAAGCAATAAAAAAATATGAGGAGATCCAAAAGAAGGTCGATAATGTGAGCAGAACGGTTGATGAGATGACACAGAACCTTCAGCGGAACAATACGCTCTCCAAAGAGACGCTGGAAAAATATATGGAGTTACAAAAGACGCTGAGTGAACTGAACTCTCCGGAATTTCAAAAAGCAATGAAACGCATGCAGGAAGCAATGCAAAATGTTTCGCCTGACCAGCTTCAGGAAGCGATGCAGCAAGCGCAGTTCAACGAAGAACAATTCCGCCAAAGCATCGATCGAACAATGAAATTATTAAAGAGGATCCAGATAGAACAAAAAGTTGATGAACTGCTGAAGCGTTCGGAACAATTGAAACAGGCGCAGGAAAATGTTAACAAAGAAACTCAGCAGTTGAAGCAGAACGATTCTCAGCATGCGACCGAACTGGCACAGAAACAAGACGAGATCAACAAACAGTTGAATGAAATTCAAAAAGAATTGAATGATCTTGGAAAAAAAATGGGAGAATTCCCCAAAGAAATGCCGACGGATAAATTGAATGCGGCGAAGGAAGCGGCGAATGACAAGGATATGCAGAATGCAATGAAACAAAGTTCACAGCAACTTCGCTCAATGCAGATGGAACGTGCGATGACTGCACAGCAACAAGCGAACAGCGGCATCAGCGAAATGCAGCAGGAGCTTTCCGAATTACAGGAACAAATGCTGAACAATCAAATGCAGCAGACAATGAGCGCATTGAAAAAATCAATGCAGGATATGTTGCAGCTATCTCAAAAACAAGAAGTGTTGAAGAATCAATCACGATCGTTGGATCCAAATTCCCAGCAATTTAAGGAGATCGCACAACAGCAGCAAAATCTTCAAGTTGACCTTAATAATATTGCGAATGCAATGGCAGAACTTTCACAGCAGTCATTTGCCGTTACACCGGAAATGGGGAAACAGATTGGAAAAGCGATGGCGCAAATGCAGCAAGCGATGAATGGAATAGAACAACGTAATGGACAAAGTGCTGGTGCATCGCAGAACGAGGCAATGGCTTCTCTGAACAAAGCTGCAACGCAAATGCAGGGTGCAATGAAACAGATGCAGCAGCAAGGCGGCCAAGGAGGCGGTTCATTGATGCAGCAATTACGTAACATGGCAATGCAGCAGCAACAAATTAATGCACAAACACAGCAGATGGGACAACAAGAAGGAATGTCGCAGCAGCAAATGCAAGAAATGGGAAGACTTGCACGACAGCAAGAAGCAGTAAGAAAATCGTTGGAACAATTGCAGCGCGAATCACAAGGTTCTCCTGAAAAAAATAAAATAATGGGAGATCTGGATAAAATTGCTGATGAGATGAAAGAAGTCGTTGAACAATTACGACAGAACGAGGTAAACCCGAATACTACACAGCAGCAGGAACGCATCCTTTCGCGATTACTTCAGGCACAACGCTCTATGAGGGAACGTGATTTTGAACAGAAACGAAAAGCAATCACAGGTGTCTCTCTACAAAGAAGAAATTTAACGGAAATTTCTGTGCAGACCAGTGAATCGCGTTTACAAAAAGATCTTCAACGTGCTCAAGAAGCTGGGTATAGTAAGGATTATATGGACCTGATTCGAAAATATTATGAAGCGATTGGTAAGAACAACTAAATTGTCGCACTAATAATAATGGCAAAAAAAAATTCACAGAATCATATCATTTCTTCTGACGATCAATCCTCTGACGATCGTAACCGCGCTCTTCTATTTAGCCAGACATTGAATGTTATCTCCCGCGTTGCTTTAACAACAAGTGATCTTAAAATATTATTCCGAACCATCCATAATGCTTTAGAGAATATCCTTGACGCCTCAAATTTTATTGTTGGATTGTATGACGCGAAAACAGATACACTAACATTCCCATATGTTGTGGATGAACATGATACGTACACATCGCACGCCGTGAAAGGTTCTCATTCGTTAGCGGAAAAAGTTTTGGTTGATGGGATGCCATGGCTGGTAAAAGAATCAGAGCTTTTTGTTGTGGAAAAAGAGCGCGGGATAAAAAAGATTGGGACAAAACCTGCAGTGTGGCTCGGTGTTCCATTAATTCGTAACGGATCGATCATCGGCATTATCGTACTTCAAAGTTATACGAATCCAGATCTCTATTCTGAAAAAGATATTATCACCGTAGAGCTTATTGCCGAGCACGTTGCGTTTGCCATTGAGCGAAATAATAAAGATGAGGAAATATCGCGATTAGCGTTGGCGTTAAAAAGCACGCGTGATTGTATCAACATTACCGATCTGAACGAGAACATACTTTTTGTTAACGATGCGTTCATTCGTACATATGGCTTCTCATCAAAAGACGAATTGATCGGAAATTCGATACAAGTGATCCGATCTCAAAATAATCCCGAAGATTTGGTACGGGAAATATTTCCGGCAACCATTGCCGGAGGATGGAAAGGGGAGATTCTTAATCGGAAAAAAGATGGTACAGAATTTCCGGTTTCGTTGAATACCTCAATCATCAATGATGACAGCGGAAATCCGGTCGGATTTATCGGTGTTTCGCAAGACATTTCGGAGAGACGTATCGTAGAAGCGAATCTGTATCATGAACGGAATTTACTTCGAACGATCCTTGAATCAATACCCGATGAAATTTATGTGAAGGATAGAAATGGAAGATTTCTTCTTGCAAATTCTTCTTGTGCGAATTCATTAAAATCTATCGGCATACAAACACCGGAGGAGCTTGTTGGAAAAACAGATCTTGACCTGCTCTCTGCCGATATTGCGCGCAAAGAATTTGACGAAGAACAGAACATGATGAGTGTTGGTGAAGCAATTATAGATAAAGAGCAGACACTTCGTGATGATGTAACGGGAAAGATTGTTCGCTCAATACTGATCAGTAAAACACCGCTGAAAGACGGTCACGGAAATATTGTCGGATTAGTAGGGATCAACCGCGAAGTGACATCCATGGCAATCGTTCGTGAAGCACTCAGCGCAAGCGAAGAAAAATATAGAACCATCTTTGAGAATGTGCAGGATGTTTTCTATCAGACGGATCTTTCCGGATTGATTACCGATATCAGCCCTTCTATACACCGGTATTCTCAATATTCCAGAGAAGAATTGATCGGCAAACAGGTAGAGAGTGTTTATTCCAATCCGGCTGATAGAAAAAGATTGATGAAAACGCTGCTTGAAAAAGGTGAAGTTGTTGATGTTCAAATTCCTCTAAGGACAAAGGACAACAAGATCATTCCAACATCAATTAATGCACATTTATTGTTCGATAAAAATAATCGTCCTATTGGTGTTGAAGGATCGCTGCGCAATATCAGCGAACGGGTGAAAGCAGAGAACAATCTGCGTGAAACAAGTTCACGTCTTTCAGCCATGATTCAGAATCTCAATACAGGTGTTCTTGTTGTGAATCAAGAAGGTTTGGTACTTCTTGTCAATGAACAATTCCGTTCGATGTTCACGATAAAAGAACGAATTGAGGAGTTGATCCTGTCAAACGCTGAAAGCATACAGCAAAAAGTAGAACAAGCGTTTTCCACTATTGAGGAATTCAAAACAAGGGTGAACGATATTCTACTGTGGCGCGAACCAATAGTGCGTGAAGAAATGTCATTGAAGAACGGCACAATTGTAGAACGAGATTACGTTCCCATCTTCATTGAGGGAGAATACAAAGGGCATCTCTGGCAATTTCATGACGTCACTGAAAGCCGGCGAGCGCAGGATATTCTTTCGCGTTATGCCGAAGATCTCTATCATGCAAAACAGCAGGCAGAACAACAAAACAATGTTTTGGAACAACAATCTGCTGAATTGATACGAGCGCGTGAGGCGGCATTACAGGCATCAAAACTTAAGTCGGAATTTGTTGCAAATATGAGCCATGAAATTCGAACTCCAATGAACGGAGTGCTGAGTATCGCCGAACTATTATTGGAAACGAAACTCACACCTGAGCAACGCGAATACACTGAAATTATTATGCATTCAGGCGAATCGTTGCTGAAGATCATCAATGATATTCTCGATTTCTCAAAGATCGAAGCGGGAAAACTTTCCATCGAAGTATTAGATTTTAATTTAGAAAATGTTGTTGAAGAGACGGCATCGCTTCTTGCGTTCAAAGCAAATGAAAAGAATGTTGAATTGATCTCGCATATTTCCCATGCCGTTCCGGTATTGCTGCGTGGTGATGCTAATCGTATTCGTCAGATCATCACGAATCTTGTTGGTAACGCCATTAAATTTACTGAGCGTGGCGAAGTAATCATCCGCGTTTCGCGTGTGAAAGAATATAACCGAATTGTTGAACTGAAATTTAGTATCAGCGATACAGGAATCGGAATACCCGCAGAGGCACAGCCAAAATTGTTCCAGCCATTCATTCAGGCAGACGGATCGACGACACGGAAATACGGCGGCACCGGCCTCGGTCTCACGATCGCAAAACAATTGGTAGAAGTGATGAGTGGAACAATTGGTTTAGAAAGTGAACAAGGGAAAGGGAGTACATTCTGGTTTACGATCCCGTTTGAACTACAGGAAAATATTCCTGCTGCAGAGAATGAAACTCTTCCATCGTTAAAAATTTTGATTGTAGATGACAATGAAACAAATCGTATGACTCTAAATCAGCATCTGACTGCGTGGGGTATGAGTGTGGATGAAGCGGTGAGCGGAGGATCTGCAATCCAAAAGATCGAGCAATCGGTGAAGTCGAATGTTCCATACCAGCTGATCATTGTTGATATGCAAATGCCTGAGATGGATGGCGTACGTCTTGCACAACAGATACGTCGCACTCATGGCCGAATGCACAGAATTGTTATGATCTCATCCATGAAAGTATCCGAAGATGAATGGAGGTCGGCAGGTATCGATTCATTCCTTCTGAAACCAATAAGAAAACATGATTTGTATTCGCTCTTGGCAGTCGTGTTTAAGAATGAATATCGAACACCAGAAATTCCTTTTTCACCAACAGAAATTATTCAGACAAGCAGTATGAATGTATTAAGTATATTGGTTGCGGAAGACAATGCAGTCAATCAAAAAGTTGCTTTAAAAATGTTGGAGAAGATGAACATCACCGCAGATCTTGCCGTCAATGGCAACGATGCAGTGAATGCTGTAATGAATAAACGGTATGATCTTGTATTTATGGATGTACAAATGCCCGAATTGGATGGACTGGAGGCGGCAAAAAAAATCCGTGAAATAGAATTGCCTCCGCTGCATACTACAATAGTAGCAATGACAGCGAATGCATTGCAAGGCGACCGCGAACGATGCTTGGAGGCAGGAATGGATGATTATCTTTCCAAACCGATCAAACAAGCTGATCTAAAATCAATGATTGAAAAATGGACTGAATCAAAAAATCCAACAATTAAAGAAAATAATAAGAATGAATCAACGAATCCTCAGCACATGATCGATCCCGCAAGGATTGCAGATATTATCGAACTCGGCGAAGAAGCATTACTGCTCGAGTTGTTGGCGCTGTATCTTGCAGACGGAAAAGTTGCAGTAAATGAAGTTGAAATTGGTTTGAAGATGAATGATGTTATTCTGGTGCGCGAGAGTTCGCATAAACTAAAAGGAAGTTCTGCAAACCTTGGCATTAAAAAACTCCGGCAGATATGCTCTTCAATTGAAGAATTTGCTCGAGTCAACGATCTTGAAAGCGCCCAACCATTATTGAAACCGCTGCAGAAAGAATTTGAACTTGTTCAGCAATATATTGGCAAAACGTATTCGGTAACGCTATATTAATTTTTTTCCATATTCAAAAGATTTGTATATTTATCCAATCAAAAAAATTAATAAAAGGGAATGTTGAATGAAAGGTATTGTCCTTGCCGGAGGTTCCGGTACACGTTTGTATCCTATCACCAAAGTCTATAGTAAACAGCTAACGGTTATCTACGATAAACCGTTGATCTATTATCCGCTCTCTATTCTAATGCTCGGCGGTATCAAGGATATTTTGATCGTTTCGAACAAAGAGACTATTCCAATGTATCAACTATTGTTCGGAGATGGATCACATCTCGGTCTTTCCATCAGTTACGTATTGCAGGCGGCTCCAAATGGAATTGCTGAATCATTCATTCTCGGCGAACAATTCATCGGTAAGGATAATGTAACATTAGTTCTGGGAGACAATATTTTTTACGGTCAGTTGGATTTTTTTTATAACGCACTGAAACGAAAAGAGGGTGCAACGATCTTCGGCTATCGAGTGAACGATCCGGAACGATATGGTGTGGTTGATTTTGATAAGAGCGGCAAAGCACTTTCCATTGAAGAAAAACCAAAACAGCCACGATCGAATTTTGCTGTACCCGGTTTATATGTTTATGATAACCAAGTTGTTGATATTTCCAAGAATATGAAACCTTCTCCGCGTGGAGAGTTAGAGATCACCGACGTAAATAATTTCTACCTTAACGAAGGGAAATTAAATGTTGAAAAGATAGGCCGAGGTGTGGCGTGGCTCGACACCGGCACGCCGGAATCGCTTCTGCAGGCATCAAACTTTTTTGGTGTTATCGAAGATCGTCAGGGATTAAAAGTTGCCTGCCTTGAAGAGATCGCATATCTGATGAAATTTATCAACCGTGAACAATTCGAAAGAACCATCAACGGAATTCCGCGCTCTGCATACAGAACGTATCTTGAAAGGATCTTGCACGAAGAATAATTCTTGGAAACAGTAAAAGCATTGTTCTATTATAAGAGAATGTCACACTGAGGCTGTTGAAGTGTGTTTATATTTTTAAGAAATATGGCTTGGTTTGTTCCTTTGGGACTTTACCTGCCATGTCTAATTTGCAAATTATTCAGATGTCACTATGAAGTATTTGAACAGTCCATTACACGGTGTGGTTGTCATTCATCCGAATGTTGTTCGTGATGATCGTGGATATTTTTTTGAAGCCTTTAGTAAAAAACGGTATCAAGAAATTTGTGGTGATGTGGATTTTGTGCAGGACAATGTTTCTGAATCAAAAAAAAATACGGTGAGAGGACTTCATTATCAGATAGGAGATTTTGCACAAGGGAAACTCTGCAAAGTACTTTCGGGGAAAGTAATCGATGTCGCTGTCGATATTCGATTTGGCTCCCCAACATTCGGACAGCACTTTGCAGTAGAACTTTCGGATGAGAACAGCACGCAATTGTGGATTCCTCCCGGTTTTGCACACGGTTTTTCCGTGCTTTCCGAAACAGCCGTATTTCATTATAAATGCACAAACTATTATTCCAAAGAGCATGAAAGAGCAATTCTGTTTAGTGATTCCACCTTAAAGATAGATTGGAAAGTCGAAAATCCGCTCATTTCACCAAAAGATCTCATTGCCCCGTTGTTTTCAACCATTGGAAAAGATTTCATTCACCGGTAATTGCATTATTCCGATAAAATTCACAGTTTACTCTCAAGAACACCTTCCGATTGTTATATTGCGGTTTGGTATCAATGGTTACAGCGTGTGATTGCACTAACAACATCATAACGACTATTCTGTTACTTTCTTTACGCCAAAACATATGATAACGAAAAATTAAAAGGACGAATGTATGAGTCGGTTGATACTCGGTGTATGCATAATATTTTTTCTTTCTGCAAATAGTTCTTCCGCGCAAAACGTCTCCGGTGCAATTATGTCTGACACTACGTGGTCCGGAATAGTAGTTGCAGATTCAGTGTTCATTCCTGTCGGTAGAATTCTTACGATTCGACCAGGTACTGTCGTAAAATTCAATTCGGGTAAAATGCTTGTTGTGGCAGGGAAGATCATTGCTGACGGTAAATCGGACAGTTTAATCTATTTTACTTCCAATTCAGTTATTCCTGCTCCGGGAAATTGGAATGGTATAGAACTGCAAGCTTCAGCACTTGTTTCGTCGATCATCAATTTTTGCGTTATTGAATATGCTGGAGGAGGACCCAATGCTGCAAGCATTTTTTATGCGGGAGCTCCCAGTATAAATATCTCCAATTCCATCATTCGATTGAGTTCCAAAAACGGTATTGATCCACGGATATCACAGCCCCGAATTTCTAACTCTATCCTGAAACAAAACGCTGGATATGCAATCTTCGCAAATTTATCATTGAGCTTTATTGTTGATTCGTGTACGATTTCCAACAATACAATAGGAGGTGTTCTTGTTGGAACGAACTCAACAGCCTCTATTTTAAACTCTTCTATCGATTCAAATGGAATTGGAATTTTTATCAGCAACAGTGCGGCACCAACAATCAAAAAAAATTATCTCCGTTGGAACAACATCGGTATTCAATTTACCGGTGTTGGTGCAACACAACCAACCATTACACAAGATACGATTGTCAATAATATTACGTGGGGATTTCTCAACACCAGTATATCGACAACAGTGTTGGCGCAACGAAATTATTGGGGAAGCGATGCTGGACCTTTTAATTCCAGCGGCAACCCCACAGGATTAGGAGATAAGGTAAGCAACTTTGTTGATTTTCAACCATGGACAATTCTTGCACCGAAGTCGCCTTATATTTCTGTGACTGGAAATATTACTAAAGATTCGACGTGGTCAAGCGGAGTATTTTGGATTAAGAATGATATTGCTGTGAACACTGGTTTTAAACTTACCGTTAAACCAGGAGTGATTGTAAAATTGGCAATTGGTGCCCGCTTGACTGTGAACGGATCGATCAACGCAAACGGAACACCGGACAGTTTAGTTGTCTTTACTTCAGAAAGAGACGATTCCTATGGTGGCGATACAAATGGTGATAGCAGTGTTACCGGACCAGCGAGAGGAAACTGGGATATGGTTTGGCTCTATATTAACCAGAACAACACAAGTGTTTTAAACAACTGTATTTTTAAATGGGGTGGTTCAAGCAGTAATGGAAATATTCGGGTTGACGGTACATCTCCAATCATTGAAAGTATCTATAGCACTCAAAGCTCCAACTATGGTTTATACCTTATTAATGGTGCAAATTCAACAGTTTCAAATTCAACGTTTGGTTCGAATAGTACATATGGAATTTATATTCCCAGTTCAAATCCTTCCATTTATAATGCAACGATATCCGGTAACGGGTCGTATGGTATTTATGCTGTTGGAACTTCCCGTTTTACTGTACGTAAATCAAAAATGATTGGAAATACTTACGGTATCGTTGCTGATGGAGGAACGTCGAGTGCAACACTTATCTCATTGGATAGCTCAATAATTTCTTTTAATACGAATGGCGGACTCTATTTGTGGTACGGTACCGGTCCTCAAACAATTGCGTACAATCGTATTGAAGAAAATGGTGCAGGATACGGATTATGGTGTTTTAATGTAAATTCTGTTATAACGATTGATAGTAACAAGATCATTAATCACGGCGGTGATGGGATTATTACTTCAAAAGCTTCCATAACAAATAATCTCATTCAGGGAAACAGTTTACCGATCACATTAATAGGGCGGGTGAACAGCACATATAGTGGGAATACGATCGTAGGAAATAAGTATAACAATGCATTAGGTCTTAGAGCAAACCGGGGTGAGGAAGGTTTACGAGATACACTAAGTACGGTTTTCCCTGCAGGAATTACTTCAAAAACATATTTTTTTATTGATGATGTTTCTTCAATCGTTGTGGCTAGCGGAACGACGTTGGTTATCCAACCGGGAGTAATCATAAAAATGGCTGCCGGTTTGTATTTTCGAGTGGACGGAACATTGATTGCTAATGGAACACCATCAGATCCAATCGTTTTTACATCGTATCGTGATGCTTCGTACGGCGGTAAAACAAATCTTCTGACCGATAACATCGCTCCTGCTCCCGGTGATTGGCAGTATGTTCGTCTTTATACTAATACAACAAGTGGAAGTATCTTTAACAATTGCATTTTCAAATATGGCGGATTGAACGGCTTTGGTAATTTATTCTTGAGTAATGATATTGTTCTTGTAAATCCCATCACAAATATCATTAGTCGAAAATCAAGTTCAAATGGAATTTATCTCAGCGATTGCCAGGTTACGTTTGATAATGTTACGCTCGATAGTAATGCAGCTTATGGGTTGTACATTTTAGGGAATAGACCATCGGATGTGACCGTAAGAAATAGTTTTATACAAGATAATAACAGTTCGGGAATGCAAGCAGTCAATAATTCTGCATTCCGTGAAGTTTCAAATTGTTTCATTCGGAGAAATAATGGATGGGGAATCGGAACAACCAATGGCACATTAGCTCAAGTCTATCAAGGAAACACCGTTACTAATAATGCTGCAGGTGGTATATACACGAACAGCCCTCCGGTTCTTCCTGAGAATCTTCGATTTAATTACAATACAATTACCGATAACGCAGCGGAAGGTATTCTCAGCAGTCGTGCGACATTTATTAATAACACCATACAACGAAACCGTTTTCCGCTTGCGGTATGGAGGAGTACCGGAAATATTTATACAGACCCCAGCGGTGTCGATGGAAATGTTATTTCGGATAATGTTTATAATGCGATTGCTATTTGGGATGTGGAAATCTCCGATACTTTAAAAGCAACATTTCCGAAAGACATCACTTCAAAAACGTATGTTGCCATCTATGATTTTGAAGTTGCCGCCGGCACAACGCTGGTGATCGAACCGGGCGTTATTGTAAAGCTTCAACAGATACCTACAAACAATTGGCAGCAGTTTAATGTGTATGGTACGTTGATCGCAAACGGAACTCCTGCGAAGCCTATTATTTTCACATCATGGAGAGATAGTACTGTTGGTGGGAAGACCACATCGTTGACTGATTTTACACCACCTGCATCGGGAGACTGGAATTATATTGCCTTCCGCAACGGTAGCGGAGCCTCAGTTGTTCGGCATTGTCAATTTAAATATGGGGGAAGGGACGGTCAAAAAACTGTCTACTTTGAAACCAACATTGGCGCTATGACTTTTTCAAATAACTTGGTACGACGATCAATGTCGACAGGAATTTATGTATACAATACACCAATTGTCATTGATAGTACAGTCGTCGATAGTTGTGCTGAATCCGGAATACAAGTTGGTGCCAATGCAGCAAACATTGTATCAATACGGAATTCAAAGATTTCTAAAAACGCTCTTTACGGAGTATGGGTCCAAAGTCCGGCGAACCTTTCAGTTCTTTCGAATTGTATTATTTCAAATAATACAAAAACAGGATTCTATATAGAGAACAACACCATATCCCTTTCGGTCATAGGGAATACAATAAATAATAATGGTGATCATGGAATGTATTTACTTGCGCGAAACGATGCGGTTGATACGTTGTTAATGATAGCCGGAAATAAAGTTCGGAACAATGGACTGGCAGGAATTTTTTCATCGAGAGCATATATGATCGATGATTCGATTTCCGGAAACCGATATGCGATCGGTGTCCTCGGTCAACTTTCGTTAGCAGGCACCGGTACTTCATTGGGTAACTTCTATGAGAACAACGTAATTGTAGGAAATACATACAACGATGTTTTGTTGACACAGGAGAACGTTGTTGGTAGATTGGGTGCATCGCTCCCTCCAAATTATTCAAAAGTTATTGCTGTGCGGGGAGATCTTAATGTAGCATCAGGAGATACACTTCGGATTGCGCCGGGGAGTATTATCAAATTTCCAAAAGAATACGGCACCGGAAATATCCAGGTGAGCGGTACAATACTTTCGGAAGGGACAACGAATAACAAGATCGTATTCACTTCTTGGAAGGACGATACGTACGGAGGCGATACCAATCGAGACACATCTACCACCGTTCCAATTCCCGGCGATTGGAACAGAATTCAACTGACAGGAGTTTCTACAAATGCTTCACGCTTTTTAAATACAATTATCAGATATGGTGATGCATCCAATAGTGGTTCGCTAAATTTAAGCACTACTTCAGTGCCAATCGAATCGTGTTTTGTTTCGTACGCCAAAACATATGGGATCCAGTTTAACAATTCATCTTCCCAGTTGACCGGGACAGAAATTCATCATAATGGATACGGGATCTTTATTAGCGGATCAACAGTGCCAACGATTAACAGCAATAATATTTATCTGAATACTACATACGGATTGTATTCATCCTCAACCGGTGTAACCACCAATGCAACAAATAATTATTGGGGTGCGCCAACCGGTCCTAAAAAAACTACAGGTCCCGCTACCGGTCCGAGTAGATCAAATCTTTCAGGTTTGGGAAATCAAATTTTCATTTCCGGTACTGGAGATGTCAGCTGGGATCCATATTTAACAACCCGATCCGGAATTTTACCGGGTGATGTGAGCGGCAACGGAACAATTTCTGCATATGACGGTTCAATGATATTACAATATCTTGTTAGTCAAATTAATCTGACAACGGTGCAACGTCAAGCAGCAAATGTCAGCGGTGATACAACGGTGAGCGCACTTGATGCTTCGTATATTTTACGGTATGTTGTTGGGTTGATCTCAGGATTTCCGGGTCTTGGAAAGCAATCGCTTGAAACAGATATTGCTTCGGCATTTGCATTCAATATCGAAAAGGGACAAAATCCGAACGAGTTCGATCTTATCATACATCTCAATAAATCGACAAATGTATTTGGTCTGAATTTTAAACTTTCGTTCGATACCACATTGGTAAAGCCGATTGGAATGAAAAAGACGATGGAGTCTGATAGTATGATAATGGTGCATTATTTCCCGAGCGGTTATGCAAATGTTGCAATGGCAGGAATGAAACCGTTGAGTTCGGAAGGTGACGTTGCTCGATTTACATTCTCACTTCTCGATCCTACAAAAGCGAAGCAAGAAGTTTTGTTTACGGTACAGAAGTTTGTGTTGAACGAAATGGATGTAACGAAGGATGTGGGCTCTATTATACTAAATGTTAAAGACATTGCCGAAATTCCAACATCATTCGGTCTGTCGCAGAATTATCCAAATCCGTTCAATCCTATAACTTCAATTAAGTATCAAATTCCTACAGCCAGCAGCGTGAGAATTTCTATTTACAATCTGCTTGGTCAGGAAGTGAAAACGCTCGTGAACGAAGAACAATCTGCCGGATTTTATACGCTTCAATGGAACGGAACAGATAACGACAACCGCACTGTTGCTTCCGGAATGTATATCTATAGAATAGATGCAACGAGTACAGAAAAGAATCACTTTGTTCAAGTGAAAAAAATGTTGATGATCAAGTAACAGCATTACGTAATCAGAGATTTTCCTGTTTATACCGGAACAGTATCGCAAAAAAATACTGTTTATAAAGATGATGTTGTTGTAACAACAAACATCGAAAATAATTACCAATGAAAAAATCATTTCTCTATTCTGCCTTTACCGTGTTAACAATATTGTGGAGCAGTATTGCTCACGCACAGATCGATACGGTACATCTTCGATTGCAAAACGGATTGGATAAACGGGGTACGTCATACGCATATCCAATCTATTGCGATGATTCGTTAACTGTTGCGGATTCTGTGATGTCTGGTGAATTTATTTTGAGTAATAACGGTATAGTTGTGGATGTTATTGGTTTTGACACTGTTGGAACACTGCTTGGCGGTAAGCAGGGCGTTCTTTTTAATCCTTCGACAAAAAAAATTGTTTTTGCAAATTCAATTCCAATCACAGGCAAAGGTGTGTTACTTTATCTTACCTTCTTTGTTAAACTAGCCGCAAGCGGTATTACGCCTGTCACGTTAACCGGAGCAATGTTCAACGAAGGAAAACCATTTGTAAAAGTAACTGCTGGTTCATTCCGTCCGATGGATATCTTTATTAATCCAAAAAACCCGCCGCAAAACAAAGTTGTTGGTGATTCAATATTCTTTACTGTATCGGGCGATATAACACCCCCGATATTTTGGAGTGTTGGTGATGCTTCAATTGCAGCTATTGATACGTCAGGGAAACTGGTTGGGAAAAAAGTTGGTCAAACGTACGCAAAAGTTGTTGATTCGTACGGATTAACTGATCAATCGAATTTGATTCCAATCAATTCTCCTTCGTTGAATAGTTTAACAATGACTATTCCCGACACTTCGTTCTTGCAAAATCTTACGTTTGATCTTCCAATTCGAGTTTCCGATGTCACTTCGCTTGGAATCATTTCAGCGCAATGGAGATTGAACTATAATACAAATTCTCTCGTGCCGAAAGGTGTATTCACTACCGGAACGTTAGCACAATCGTGGGGACCGCCGACTGTAAATTATGGATTGGGAACAATGGATATTGCGATGGCAGGACCGGATACACTTACTGGCAAAGGGGTTTTAACATATGTTCGTTTTCAAGTAAAACGGCTTGCTACCCAAAATTCGAATCTTGATCTGCAGAATATTCTTTTTAATGAAACAATGACCGCAACCGTTGACAATGGTATTTTTTCCCCGATACAGGGACCGACGATCACGATCAATCCAAACAGACAAATACTTACGCGCGGCGATACGGTAACATATTTCGCAATTGGTGGAACACCTCCGTATAAATGGTTCTCATCGAATTCGGCAATAGCGTCGGTAGATTCTTTTACTGGAAAAGTACAAGCAAATTCCCGCGGGAGCTTTACTCTTTCAGCGTTCGATGCTCAAGGTTTCGACGGCACATTCAATGTTACCGTTAATGATTTTTTGGCATCACTGCCGGACACAAGTGTTCTCATCGGCGGTTCTGTTGATGTGCCGATATATATTTCCGATGTTACTGGATTGGGGATATTCTCAAACCAAATAAAAGTTGGATACGATACAACAAAAATTAATTTTGCAGAACTAATCACCCTTGGTACGCTCAGCAGTGGAATGATCTCCGCAGTGAAAGATTCAGGAGCAATTATTCGATTGGCATTTGCAGGAACAAATCCCTTATTAGGAAGCGGAATTTTTGCAAAACTCCGTTTTCATCATAAGCCGCCGTCAGGTCCGGGACAGGTTTCATCGTTAACCTTTCTTGAATATCAGAATAACGAACTGTCTCCCGTTTCACCCACAACAACTTTAAAAAACGGAAAGATCACAATTCTTCAACCGCCGAATAATAATCCGGTGTTTACTAAAACAATGAGTGATACGACGATCAATGAAGATCAGCAGTTGTCATTTGATTTCGATGCATTCGATGCTGATAACGATCAAATAAAGTTCTTTTTGCAGAATCAACCGGTTGGAATGACGATGGATTCAATGAACGGCTCATTGAATTGGAAACCAAATTTAAATCAATCCGGTATCTATAATTTTATTGTTGCCGCAGTTGATGGTAAAGGGGGCATTGCATCGAAACCGTCAAAAATAACGGTGTTGAACACTAGTACAAATCACCCGCCTCAATTTACTACGGTTTTGCCCGATACGACCATTAACGCAAATACACTGTTTACTTTTCAATATTCAGCATCCGATGGTGATATTTTGGATACCGTAACATTTGGTTTAATCTTTCCACAACAGGGATCAGGAATAACTGTTTCACCAAAAGGATTGTTGAGCTGGACACCGAACTCATTTCAAATCGGAAAAAATCTGATCATCGTAGGTGTAACCGATGGAAAGGGTGGAACACTTGATACAGCAATTATAAACGTGCAAAATAGTAATCGTTCTCCTGTCTTTACATTTCCACCTCGAGATACCACGATTATTGAAAATACTCTTATGACGATGTCGGTGAAAGCTGTTGATGCGGACAATGATACAATAATTTACGGACTTAGTGGTGCGCCACAGGGAATGACGATAGATAGTTTGTTTGGTACAATTTCATGGAGACCAAATTTTACTCAAGTCGGTCTGCATACATTTGATCTTGGTGCAGGTGATAAAAAAGGATTGCCGACAAAAGTCACCGTTACGTTTACTGTTGTCATTGCAAACCGACCACCTCAATTTACTGCTATGTTGCCGGATACAACGGTAAATTCCAATTCTCTGTTAACATTTCAGTATGCTGCATCCGGTACAAATATTTCCGATTCGCTACTATTTGGTCTATTCTTCGGCCCGCAGGGAGTAAACATTTCTCCAAAAGGATTGTTGAGTTGGACACCGAACTCTTTTCAAGGTGGAAAAAATCTTATCATCGTAGGTGTAACCGACGGGAAAAGCGGAACACTTGATACAGCAATTGTTACCGTAAAAAATATTAACAGACCACCACAATTTGTTGCGACACTTCCGGATATGGTTGTTCCGGTTGATACAGTCCTGAATTTTAAATATTCCGCCGTCGATCCTGACAATGACAACCTTACTTTTTCTTTGACAAAATTCCCTTCTGGTGCTTCTATCCAGAAAGACGGATTATTATTTTGGAAACCAACCGCTTCGCAAATTGGAAAAGATACGATCATTGTTGGAGTAAATGATGGTAGTTTTACAGCTCAGGATACCGCGGTGGTTTCGGTGATCGGATTTCCAACAGTACAGTTTTCACAAAACAATTTGGATTTTGGTTCTAATAACTTTGGCAGCACAAAAACGCTCTCAACAACCGTAAAGAATACCGGTATTACACCACTGAGGCTAATGCTTTTATCATTACCGCAATTCAATAATCCTGATCCGAATTTTATTATTGATACAATCGGTATTTCATTCATTGCTCCCGATTCACAAAAAATAATTCGTGTTACATATAATCCCAAATCTGTTGGCGGACATAATACTGCATATGGATTCAAATCGAATGATCCAAAAAATCAATTGTTTGTATTAAGTGTAAATGGTTCAGCCATTTCAAAACTTGCCGTTACGAAAAGATTATTAGTGGATACATTACATAATTCTCCTGTTTCATTTTCAGATTCTACCAGGGGCATCACTCAATTATTTAAATTTTTTGAGCAAAGCGGAATTCAAATAACGCTTACAGGTTCTGACCTTCGTCCCTCAGGAAATGATATTCTATTATTGATCGCTCCACAAAAGAAGTTTACGAGACAAGAGATCGATTCAGTGAAAATTTTTGTTTCAAACGGCGGATTATTAGTTGCGCTAGGCAATTCCGCGAAAGAAGGAAATAATGCGTTCTCTCTCAACTCATTATTGAAAGATACTTCGTGGACAACCAATCTTTCGCTTGATTCAAACCTTGTTGTTGATTCTTCAAGTATTTACACTGATTCCTTAAAAGTTAATTCCGATGCATCATTAATAATGTTAACCACATTTGCCGATGCAAAGCATCCGTACTTTGCAAATGTTGATACGGTGGTATTTTTTGGAAGTGCAAGTGTGGCAATTACCGGAACAGCAATTCCATTGATTTCAACGACACCCAAAGGAACAACGATTGGTGCACAAAGCCGCACACAGCCTGCCGTTGCCGGTCTTAGTAAAATTGGTAAAGGAAAAATTTTGTTGCTTGGTGATGCAGATGTTTGGGGTGTAGAATCAGCAGATCGCCAAACAGTACCGAATATTTCGATCAAAGATAATCTTGCATTTGCAATTAATGTGTTCAGCGTAACGGAAGATTATGAAGTAAAACTTCCGAATAAAACTTTTAATGAACGATATCAATTGGTCAGCATCCCATTCGATCTTGACAATTCTGATGTTGCATCTGTTCTTAAGGGATTAGGTACGCAAAATTCATTAACGTGGAGATTATTTGGTCACTATGATCCTGTTACAATGAAGTATGCAGAGTATCCAAGCGCAAAATTTAAATCATTCAAACGAGGAGAAGCATATTGGCTTATCACGCGAGGTGAATTCGGATTGAGTCTTGGCAATTCAACGATCGTTCCAGTACAATCATTCTATCCAATTAAGATCGGTCCCGGATATTCGATGGTTGGAAATCCATTCCCATACAAAGTAAGCTGGAAAAAATCCCTTCACGATTCGGCGCAAAATCTTATCTGGAAATATGACGGTGAGACATTCAAAGCAGAATCTCTTGCGCTCGACCCGTTTATTGGGTACTTCGTTAAAAATCTTTCCAAGGATAGTATCACCATTTATATCAATCCCGAAGACATATCAAATTTGAAAAAGTCCGGATATTTTGCCGCAGTGTATAATGAAGGAGAATGGAGAATTGGTATCAGTGCTGCTTCAGGAAAATCTGCCGATGACGAAAATTATGCCGGCGTTATGCAGGGAGCAACAGATGAATTTGATTCGTATGATGTTGCCGAACCGCCATCGTCACCGACCGATTATGTGGTCATTCGTTTCCAGAATAATTCGTGGAAAGAACATAGCGGTTCATACGCAATGGATTTTCGTGCAATAAGCAGCGAAGGTCTCTTTTGGGACTTTGATGTTGTCACTGCCGCATCTCAATCGCGCGTTGCATTGAAACTGGCGGAATTTGGAAATATTCCCACCGACTTTGTAATCTATGTCGTTGATAAAACAACCGAGCGCGTAATGCGGATTGATCAATCGTATCAATATGAATTTACAATGACTAAAAATGAGTCGCGCCGAAATTTCCGATTGATTGTCGGTAAAAGGGAATTCATTGAAAAGAATACACAAGGAATTCCGCTCGTTGCTGTTGAGTATGCTCTGAAACAGAATTATCCGAATCCATTCAATCCTTCAACACAGATCCGGTATACGCTTGGTCACAGCGGAAATATTTCACTCGATATCTATAATATTTTAGGACAGCGAGTCCGATCGTTGGTCAATACAATTCAGCAGATCGGAACCTATGAATTGGAGTGGGATGGAAAAGATAATAACGGAAATACTGTTTCAACAGGAGTATATTTTTACAAACTCACGGTGATTTCCAATGGCGAAAAGGCCTTTACCGAAACAAAAAAGTTAATGCTGCTTAAATAATTGAGAGCAAACCTTGCGAAGGTTTCCATAAAGTTTATTCAACCTTCGCAAGGTTTTTTTAGTTTACGTGTTTCGACTTTGTATTGCATTGTCACCCTTTAACCCGTACATTTCCTCATTACGTTCACCTGATCACGATCACTTCTCAGAAAATCCGATGAAAAAATTCTATACAATTATTTTTCTCTCTTTTGTATTCACGACACTATTCTATGCTCAATTTCAGCCTCCGAAGCGCGAATTTCGCGCCGCGTGGGTAGCTACCGTATCAAATATTGACTGGCCGTCTTCATCCGGTCTAAGTACCTCGGGGCAAAAAAATGAGATCATTTCAATTCTTGATAAGCATAAAGCAAATAACATTAATGCAGTTCTTTTTCAGGTTCGTCCGTCGTGCGATGCATTTTATTTGAATGGCTTAGAGCCGCTTTCGCAGTGGCTTGTAGGCTCACAGGGAGGAAATTTTAGCGGTGCACAATATGATCCGCTTCAATTCTGGATCGATGAAGCGCATAAGAGGGGAATGGAACTGCATTGCTGGTTCAATCCATATCGTTCTGTTGTTTCATCAGGGAGCAGTGTTCATGCTTCTCATATTTCAAAGACACAGCCATCGTGGAATATTACATACGGTGCGAGCCCATATAAACTTCTTGATCCGGGAATTCCAGCTGTGCAAAATTATTCCGCGAGTGTGATTATGGATGTTGTGCGGCGATATAACATCGACGGAGTTCATTTTGACGATTATTTCTATCCGTACGGCGGAATGACGAACCAAGACAGTGCAACATTCGCAAATTATAAGGGAGCCTTTACTGTAATCGGAGATTGGCGAAGAAACAATGTAAACAAGTTCATCGCAATGGTCTACGATAGTATCAAAGCGGTAAAACCGTGGGTAAAATTTGGAGTGAGCCCGTTTGGAATTTGGAAAAGCGGAACGCCATCGGGAGTTTCCGGCTTAAGTGCATACTCCGACATTTATTGTGATGCTGTGAACTGGCTCCAAAATAAAAAAGTAGATTATATTACTCCTCAAATGTATTGGAAAATAGGTGGTTCACAAGATTATTCAAAACTTATGCCATGGTGGAATTCACAATTGAATGGAAGACATCTCTATTCAGGAAACGCTGTCTATCGGTTGACTGATGCAGTTTTTACAATGGCAAACGATGCTTCGGAAATTCAAAATCAAATTGAATTGAATCGTATTCAAAGCCGAGCATTGGGTTTTGTTGCGTTCAGTTCAAAATCGGTCACCGGAAATTTAAAAGGAATTCAGGATTCTTTGCGTGCAAATCAATTCAAATATGCATCGTTGCCCCCAACAATGCCGTGGCTGGATAATGTTGCGCCACTTGCTCCTACAAACCTAATTGCTTCTTATAATGGAACCGGAATAACATTGCAATGGCAAAAACCGGGAACTGCTTCTGATAATGATTCAGCGAAATATTATGTGGTCTATCGCGCTCAATCTCCGGATACAATTAATGTTGAGAATGTAAAACAAATTGTTGTGATAACAACAAATGATTCTGTTCGCTATGTTGATAATACAGTTGTGAACGGTTCCAAATACTCATATCTAGTTACAACGTTTGATAAACTGAACAACGAAAGCGCTGCAACGGCAAAGATCAATCTTACCGCAACGGGAGTTGAGAACGTATATTCAACCCCGATCGCTTATTCATTGGATCAAAACTATCCGAATCCCTTTAATCCGATAACAACAATTCAGTTTACATTACAGCATGGTAACTTCACTTTGTTAAAAATTTATGACCTTTTAGGAAGAGAAATTGCTACGGTGGTTGAGGGTGAACTTAATGAAGGAACACATTCGTATCAATTATCCGGAGCAAATCTTGCAAGCGGTGTCTATTTATATCGAATTGTCTCCGGAAGTTTTGTACAGACAAAGAAAATGGTTCTGCAAAAGTAATTTGATCCAAAACGTTCTTTTATGACAGAGTTTAAATCAAACTATTTAGTCTTTATTTAGGCTGTATTTTTTAGGTTTCCGCGAAAATTTATGATTAATGCTGATAAAACTGGAGAAATTTTCCAAATTTTCCAGTTTTTATCAGTGTAAAGAAATTCATATTCAGGAAAATTTAGTTGTTTAGTCATCTAAAATTCATTAACATAGCAACAGAAAAACACCCCATCGTTTTCTATAATACTGCAAGAAATTGGTCTCTTATATTGTATGTTCTGCATTAAAAAAATTAGATTTGTATTTCAACATTCCTTTTCCAACAAGGAGATGAAACCGTGAAACGTGTTGTTACTCTTTTACTTCTACTTCCTATTCTTCACTCAATCCTCGTTGCAGGAACTACCGGTAAAATTTCCGGTATTGCATCAAACGCACAAACAGGCGAACGCCTAGTAGGTGTGAATGTTGTTATTGTTGGAACCACACTCGGTGCTTCAACTGATATTGAGGGTGGATTTGTGATCATCAATATTCCACCGGGTGAATATACAGTGAGGGCATCCGCGTTAGGGTACGCGTCTGTATCGCAAACAAAAGTTCGTGTTCTCATCGATCAAACAACCGAAACGAATTTTAAGCTGTCAGAAGAGGTTGTAAAGGGTGAAGAGGTTATTATCGTCGCTCAACGACCAGTAATGCAAAAAGATGTTGCATCAAGCCAAGCAAATATTAGCGAAGGAGAGATACAAAAATTGCCGGTGACTTCAGTGACTGCGGTTATCGGTTTGCAGGCGGGCATTCAAGGCGGCACAACAATTCGCGGCGGAGCATCAGATCAGACTGCATTTATGTTGGATGGATTAACATTGCGGGATGAACGAAATAATACTCCAATCACCGGCATTAGCCTTAGTGCTGTTCAAGATATTCAGGTTCAAACAGGCGGCTTTAATGCAGAGTATGGAAATATTCGTTCAGGTATTGTGAACGTAATTACGAAAGAAGGAAGTCCAAAACAGTATAGCGTCAGTATTCAAGGTCGATACAGTCCGCCGACAGCGAAAAATTTTGGCGGGAACATCTTTGACAAAAACTCCTATTGGATTCGTCCATACCTCGATCCGGCAGTTGCATTTATAGGTACTAAAAACGGAACGTGGGATTATTTTACCCAGCAACAGTACCAAGAGTTTGAAGGTTGGAATTCTATTTCAGAAAAAACGATGAAAGATCCAAATCCAGCCAAACATTTAACTCCTTTGGCAGCACAACAACTATTCTTATTCCAGCATCGCAAATCTGCAGACCTTCTTGAGCCCGATTATGATGTTGACATGGGAATCGGCGGACCGGTTATTCCAATAATTGGTGATCAATTTGGGAATCTCCGATTCTTTGCATCGTACCGAAGTGCGCGGACGATGTATATGATTCCATTGGCAACGAATGACTATCGCGACTATACAGGTCAACTAAAAGTAACCGCCGATATAACTGGTGGAATGAAAATTATGTTCCAAGGTTTGCAAGGACAACAATACGGCACAACAAATAGCAGATCGGGTCTTCCCGGTTTCTTTACTTCACCAGGATCTATTGCGAGTGAAATTACCGGTGGTGGTAGTTTTGCCGATTCAAGAATGTATTCCGATGCATATTGGTCACCAAGTAAAGTGAATACGAATAGTTATGGAACAAAGTTTACACATATCCTTTCATCGGTGACATCGTATGAGATCAGCATTAATAGAGTCGTTTCTGAATATCAGACTAATCCCGGTCGAGGTAGAAATACTGATAGTGTCTATACTTTTGGCAATGGATACAAAACAGATGAAGGGCCATTCGGTTATATCGCAAATCCGACAACCGGCGTAAATGGTCTTCGAATGAGCATCGGTTTCAGTAATTCACGTGACAGTAGCAAGGTCGCTGCATCAACAGTGCGTTTTGATTTTAATAGTCAGATCGATAAATACGATCAAATAAAAGTTGGAGCAGAATTCACCTATACAAAAAATGATGTGAATTATGCTTCGATTGATCCTTATTTGCCTAGGAGCGGAATCTGGTCAAAATGGTCAACAACGCCAATTCGCGGTGCATTATATTTGCAAGATAAGATTGAGTATGAGGGAATGATAGCAAATATTGGTGTTCGTATGGATTATTCTGATCCTCGCGGAACGTGGTTTGAATATTCGCCATATGATAAAGCACTTTCCCCGGAATTTGCTGCCGGTTTAGATACTATCCTTGCTCGTGTTCAAATTCAAAAGAGTCTTACATTCAGCCCTCGCATTGGAATTGCATTCCCGGTGACTGAATATTCTAAACTATTTTTCAATTATGGACACTTCCGTCAGATGCCGACACCGGAGAACTTATATTTGATACGCCGATCGACATTCGATCAATCGGTAACACGTCTTGCCAATCCAAACAATCCGCTTCCCAAAACTGTTTCATACGAATTAGGTTATGAACATAGTTTATTTGAGCAATATCTTGTTCGCGTTGCCGGTTATTATAAAGATGTTACCGACCAGCCAACAACGGTTACATATGTCAGTCGAGATACAAAAGTAAATTATTCTGTTTCTACACCTAGTTCCTATGCTGATATCCGAGGCTTTGAAATTACGTTGCAAAAAAATAGAGGCGAATGGATTACTGGATTTTTGAATTATACATACATGGCATCATCGAGCGGACGATATGGATTTAGTTACGCGTATGAAAATGCTGCAGACCAACGGACATACGAACGTGACAATCGAGAAACAGATCTGTATCAATCAAAACCTGTCCCATCTCCATATGCTCGCTTCAGCCTTGATCTTTTCACACCGGTTGATTACGATCCGATGGGCTCTAATGGATTTTTATTTAGCGACTGGAGATTGAACTTTACCGGTAGCTGGCAAAATGGTAATTATTTTACGTGGGCAGGGGGCGGTGGAGCAAGTATTCCCGGTATTCGTAACAATATGAAGTACAAAGACAATTATTTTCTCGATATGCGCTTCAGTAAATCATTTAAGATTTTGGGTGCCGAGCTGTTGGTCTTTATGGATATTTTCAACTTACCAAATTTTCAGAATTTTTCAGGATATGGATTTATCGGAACCAACTTTGATGAATATATAAAATCATTGCATATGGCATCGGATAAATATGATTCCCGTTTTGGGTATGTCAATATTACCGGAGAGGATCAACCGGGGGATGTTCGTAAAGATGGTGTCGATTATGTCCCGATCGTTGCCGTTGGCAGTACGGTTGGTGTTACAACACCTTTTACAACCGCTATTTATTACGATGCAAGTTCGCAGCAATATCTTGAGTATAAAAATAATGCGTGGGTGCAGGTCGACCAAGGACGTTTAAACAAAGCGCTTGACGATAAAGCATATATCCGAATGCCAAGCATGTCTCAATTCTTATTCTTAAATCCGCGCGATATGTATTTTGGAATGAAATTGACGTTTGATTTTTAGTATTTGAACCGTCGCGATTAAGCGTAATCGATCCACGCGATAATGAACCATTTACGAGGAAGCTATGAAGCAAAATTTATTATCACAACACAGTATCGGAATAAGTTTTTTTATTGTTCTGGTCTTGAGCTCGGTTCATCTTGAAGCACAACAATCAAAATGGATGACAGTTGGTGCTTTACAAAGTTGGTATTCCAGTTCCGGAAGCGAGATTGAAGAAGGTCGAGTGCAGGTGCAACAGGATGGTGTTCGTTGGCCTGCTATTTTTCAAAATCAAGATATGATAGCTGCAAAAGCTATTTGGATCGGCACTACGAATTATTTGGATAAAGATGGCACAACATTTCAACAAAAAGTTGTACACGTTGGTCCTCGAGTCCGTGGTAATACAGAGTTTTTCCCCACACGTTTTAAAATGATCAGCAAATTAGACCCACCTGCTGTTTTTGTCGATGGAAATGTTTCACAAGGGCAAGCGGTTGATAACGACAGCGTTGACGCTAGTTTAAAGGCGGATAGAGTAATTGATAATATCATCAATACATCCATCGGTGTTGAAGTTCACCGAAAAATAATCGGTTTCAGTCAACAAGGTCACGATAATTATCTGATCTATGAATATACCTTTACCAATACTGGAAAAGTCGACGATATTGGGACGACCCGTCCTTCAAAAACTCTTACAGGTGTGTATTTTTATTGGCAGAATCGATATGCGGTAAATGCTGATACAAGATATATTGTAGGAAATTCAACAGGCTGGGGTACAAATACGCTAAACGATGTTGTTGGCGACTCAACCGCACCTCATACATTTCCATTTGCTGCTTCACCATTTAATTCTGCGAACGATTTACGTGCAACATATGCTTGGCATGGTAAATCTCCGGCATTTTCAGGTGGTTATGATAATATTGGCGGATCAATTTGGGTTCCGTATTATAAATATCAATCAGGAGACACAATCGGTCGTCTCGGTGCTACGCAATTTGTTGGTTTGGTAACGTTGTATGCACAAAAATCTCCGTCTGATACATCTGATGATAAAAAACAACCAGCGACAACTTCCTATGAAGGATCTGACGAATCAAACAATTCTAATAATGATCAGTACAATGCAGTAAAAATGTCTTCGGAATACAGCTGGATGTCCAAAGGGCATGTGATTCCTCGGCACGCAGATAAAGTTGGTCCGACTAACGATCCGGCTGCGGGTTCCGCGGGTGCAGCGGGATACTCTGCTGCAATTGGATACGGACCTTATACATTGGCTCCCGGTGAAAGAGTAAAAATTGTCATGGCTGAAGCAGCCGGTGGTTTGTCCCGTGAAGCAAATACAGATATTGGCAGATTATATAAAAATGCCCCATCAGCGACACGTGAAACCGCTTTGTTAAATTATAAAGGTGTTAGTAAAACAAAAAATGATTGGGTGTATACAGGTAGAGACTCTTTGTTTAAAACATTTCGTAATGCGATCAATAACTATCAATCAGGATATGTAACCGGTTCTCAAGCACCATTCCCGCCCAAATTTTTTAATGCAAATTCTGGCGCAGGAGGGATCCGATTTACATGGGAATTATATTCCAGTACTGGAGTGCAGGGTTTTCAAGTATGGCGTGCAATCAGCCGTTACGATAGTAATTACACAAAGATTGCCGACCTTCCGGCAAGTGCTCGAGCTTATCAGGATACTACAGCGGTTGTTGATGTAGCACATTATTACAATTTTGTTGTGATTGGTGCAAATGGTTTAACAAGTAATCCATATTACGCACAAACATATGATCCGGTGTACAAAAAAGTTGCCGCATCTGCGGAATTGGTAAAATCAAATATCCGAATCGTACCAAATCCTTATAATATCAGTGCAGCAAAATTATTGTACCCCGGCGAACAAGATAAGATTGCATTTAAGAATGTTCCTGCAATCTGTACTATTCGAATTTATTCGGAATTGGGTGAGCTTATAAACACTTTGGAACATAACGATGGCACTGGAACACAAGATTATGATATGACCACATCATCAAAACAAATTATTGTCAGCGGTATTTATATTGCAGTCGTCGAAACACCGTCGGGCAGTAGAGCAATCTTGAAATTCGTGGTCATTCGCTAATAGGATCTATTCGAAAGGATTTAATGGTTATGAATAAGATATTTTTTCTAATTGGTATTTTTATTGTAAGTATGGTTTTGATCGGATGCAGCGACCCATCCGCCAACAATAAATATAATTATGTTTGGCAGCCGTCTTCAACCAATACGTGGTATGTTGTTCTTAATGATACATTGGCCACAAGCAGCAGTGTTGCCGGATTTAAGGTTACGTCTTCTGGGTTTGAATATACGGTATCCGTAGACAGTACCGGTCGGGACACTTCGTTCACGCCAAAAATGTACATCGTAAACAATATCATTACTGCCAGTCGAATGGAAGCGTCGTTTGATATTTCGATTCGAGGAGCAGTCGATACTCTTTTAAAGAGTGATAGTTCAAAAATACCATTTGCCTATGTTTCATCCAGCGGAACAACAATTTCTATTGGCGCCAATAATGACCGTGATTCAAAACTGTATGATATTGCGGCATCCAGTATCCTTTCGGGAAAATCAGAAAATAAAAATTTCACATTCTCCACAAACCCGGATAAATGCAGTAAACAAATCCGGATCCGAACAAAATTGAATTGGATACAATATTCAGGTACCGTGCCGTTGAAACCGAGTCCGATGCCAAAATCGAAAACAGTCACCGTTGTTGTATCAAATTTGAAAATCACAACATATGGTATTGATGTTATGGATAAACCATAGGATGTTTGATTCTCTGAATTTACTCATGATCAACTTTTCAGGTATAGTATGAAAATAAAATTTGTAGTGACACTCATCGCACTTGTTGCAGCAATCGGTATTGCTGGTGACCAACAAAAACGCGGACAAACAGGATTTAAATTTCTAAATGTTGCAACCGATCCTCGAATGGTTGCAATGGGTGAAGCGGGAACAGCAATTGAAGGGGGTTCATCATCTATGTTCTTTAACCCTGCAAGTATGGCATGGATGAAAACTATGGTCGATGGTCAAGTTGGGCAAGTGCAATGGTTTGCAGATATTAATTATAAATATGGAGCGGTCGCACTTGCACCTTCCAACGGTGATTTTGGTGTTATTGGAATCAGCATGCAGTATGCAGATTATGGTGAAATCACCAGAACGATCCGAACTGATTTAGGTGATGGTTATTTAGATCTCGGAACATTTCATCCAATAGCGTTACAGACAGGAATTAGTTATGCACGTGCTTTAAGCGATAGGTTTGCTGTCGGTGGCAATGTGAAATATACGCTTCAAAATCTTGGTAATGGTGTCAATGAATTGAATACCCAAGATAACCCCCTTGCATCAAAAAATTCTATCGATGTTGTTGCATTTGATTTTGGCATGTATTACAAAACTGGCCTGAAGAGTTTAAACTTTGCGGTCAGCGTTCGAAATTTTTCACAAGAAGTTAAATATGAACGGGAAGGATTCCAACTTCCGCTGATCTTCCGTGTTGGGGTAGCATTTAATGCAATGGACATTATCACCGAAAATAAAGATGCCGATGCATTTCTTATTTCAATAGATGCTACTCACCCGCGTGATTTTTCAGAGCAAGTAAATATTGGTGGTGAATATGTTTTTATGAAAATACTATCAGTGCGTGCAGGTTATATGTTCAACAACGATCTCTATGATTTCACTGCCGGCGCCGGAGTTCATCATTCGATTGAAGGAGTAGACTTTGGCGTGGATTATTCATACACGCCGTATGATATCCTTGGGACAGTCAATCGTTTTTCAGTTCAATTTAATTTCTAACGTTTATTTTTTAAAATGGTATACTCATGAAAAAAAACTTTTGTCATTCTTGTAACGGTTTTTTTATTTTCATTATTGTTATTTCAATAATGTCGTTAGCGGAGTTCAGTGGTTGTAAAGAAGATGAACCAACAAGTCTTTACGACCCAAATTATTCTTCGCGCGCGCAACCAGTTGTGGATTCAATCTCACCATCGGGAGGTGCGCTTGCTGGTATTGATATTATTACGGTGTATGGAAAAAATTTTTCAGCGGTAAAGACAGAAAACACTATTTATTTTGACATTCAAAAAGGAATAATTCAAACCGCTAGCGCAACACAACTTTCAGTAAAAGTTCCAACATTAGTAAAAGACTCTGTGGCAGTAAAAGTATCCGTTGCCGGTGCGGATAAATTCAGTGCAATAAAAATCTATAAATTGATCGGCGCGGTCAGTGAATTTGGTGCATTTAAATCTTTTGAAGAAGCATACGGAATTGCCTGTGATCAAACGGGAAATCTGTATGTTTCAATGCTTGCAAGCAATAGTGGAATTGGTATTCGTAAATATACTCCTGCGGGTGATACAAGTAAATATGCGCCCAAAGGATCAGAATTATTTTGGTCTGGTATAAAAGTAGGACCTGGCGGATTGTTATATACGTGTCGTGGTTTAACAGCGGTATTTACTGTTAGCCAAGGTGTAGCATCGTCGTTGTATAAAGTTATTCCTGGATCGAAAGGATTATCAGATCTAGATTTTGATAAAAACCTAAATATCTGGACTGCTGGGGATGACACCGCTGTTTACAGAATCAATAAGACCGATAAATCTATCCAGCCATTTTCTTTTGTCGGGAATGTGCGCACAATTCGGGTGTATAATGATTTTGTCTATGTTGGGGGAAAGGTAGATTCAATTGAAGCAGTGTGGCGTGCGCCGATCAATTCATCAGGAGATCTTGGAGCATTTACAAAATATTTTGATCTTTCTGCTCAGCCAGGATATGGTTTCAATGGTCCGAGTGTAAATGCAATAACATTCAATACCGAAGGAGATATGTATGTCGGAACATCTAGTGTCGATGCTGTTCTTTTAGTTAAGGCTGGTTCATTAACGATGTCGCCGTTCTATCAAGGATTATTTGTTCCACAAAGCACAGTGTTTGCGTGGGGCAGCGGATCAACCTTATATATAACGCGTAGAACAGATGGTACGTCAACAAATGTTATTATAAAAGTAAATACTCAAAAAATAAGCGCTCCGTATTATGGACGGGGAGATCTATAATTTTTTACCTAAATGGGTAAAATTAATCCACATCAATCACAACTTTAGGGAGGTTACATGAAGTCACGTTTTATACTTTTTTTGTCGTTTATTGTTCTGATGGCGGTAAGCCTTACAGCACAAACGACAGTGTATAAATATAAATTTACCAAGTCATTCCCCGATACAAACTATAAATGGGGTAATGGCGGACATGGTATTGCGGTTGATCCAGAAGGAAAAGTATGGATTGCACTCTTTGGCGGTAAAGATAGTATGCTCGTTGGAGGTGTATATAAAGCAATCACAAACCTTCAATGCTACAAACCGGATGGAACACCGGCGTCATTTTCACCGATTAGAATTATCACTGCCGGTGGAGTTACCGATACATTATTTGGTAGCAGCAACCGTGGTTTACGTGCAGATAAAAAAGGAAATATTGTTCTAGCACGTGCTACCGGAGTTCATTATCGCATTAATTATAAAACCGGTGTTGGAATGAATAGAGTGCTTGTTCAAGCTACTTCACCGACCGCTCCTGCATTTGATGATGCGAACGAAATGTTCACAGCATGTGTCAGTCCTGCAGTTGGACCGATACGTATCTTCAGTGAATCATTTGCACTTCTTGGTAACGTAGTCGATTCAAGTCGTGCTTTCTCACGAACGATAGAAGTTTCCGGAAATGGAAACGATGTATATTATGCAGGTTATACAGCAAATAAAGTAACACGCTATACCAGTGCTAATGGTTCATTTGGACCATACAGTACCATTGATACAGTAATGAAAGGTCTTACAGTCGAAGCTCTTGCTTGGCATCCAAAAACCGGCTATCTCTGGGCAGGTGGTGGAAATGTAACGTCTGGTATTAATTTTGCACCATATACTGATTACAGTTACTATGCATTTAAACCTACCGATATGACAAAACCAGTTGATAGTATCAAATGGTCAAGCAAAGATGCTGCTACACTGCTTGCAAACGATCCACGTCCGCGTGGTATCGCATTTAGCCCAACCGGTGATACTATGTATGTTACCGCTTTCAACGTTAGCGTTGAATCACCGGTGCAAATGTTCATTGGCAAAGGCGTTCCAGCCGGTGTAAGCCGTGAAGATGGTATTGTTGCTTCAAACTATGAATTAATGCAGAACTATCCGAACCCATTCAACCCATCCACACAAATTAAGTTTACCGTTTCAGCAAATGTAACAGCAAGCTTAAAAGTGTTTGATGTTCTTGGCAAGGAAGTTTCAACCCTTGTTGATGGAGAATATGCAGCCGGTTCATATACCGTAGATTTTAATGCAAAAAATCTTACAACAGGAATGTATTTCTATACATTAAAAACATCCAATGGTTTTACACAAACCAAGAAGATGTTACTCATTAAGTAATAGAAATCATTTGATTTTTTTACACAAAATCCTGCAGAAATTGCAGGATTTTGTGCTTTTAAATAGTCTAAACTTCAATGGCTAAAATTGATAGTCGCTCCTAATTTGGCTATATTCTTATTATAATTGCCAAAAATATGAGAATATAATGTTATCAATTACTCAACATCGTGTAGACGAACTGCTTCAAAA
Organism: uncultured Chitinophagaceae bacterium; assembly: GCA_964355925.1. Lineage (GTDB taxonomy): Bacteria > Bacteroidota > Ignavibacteria > UBA10030 > UBA8401 > UBA8401. The sequence continues at coordinate 38,406 of CAYHFN010000003.1, read as the reverse complement.
TGTAAAAAATAAACGTATTGCAGTGATTGGCGATGTGATGATCGATCGGTATATATGGGGAACTGTGAACCGTATTTCCCCCGAAGCTCCCGTACCGATTGTGGAAGTAGAAAGCGAGTCATCACGTCTTGGCGGAGCAGCAAATGTTGCAAACAATATTGTATCACTTGGTGCAACCGCACAGTTAATTGGTGTTGTTGGAGATGATTTTTCAGGTAAGGAATTTCGGTCGATTCTTGAAGAGCAGAATTCTTCATCAGAAGGAATCATCACCGATTCGTCACGCCCTACAACTGTGAAGACACGTGTGATCGCACACCATCAGCACGTTGTTCGAATTGACAGTGAAGAAAAAAGAGATATCGGGACGGACATTCAACAAAAAATATTCTCTGTCCTTGAAAAGAACATCGATTCCATCGACGGGATTATTATTGAAGATTATAATAAAGGTGTTGTTGTTAAAGATCTGATTCACGCTATTATTGAACTTGCAAATCGAAAAAGAAAATTCATTACGATCGATCCTAAGCTGAATAATTTTTTTGAATACAAAAAGGTTACTGTTTTTAAACCGAATAAAAAAGAGACTGAAGAAGCATTGGGAAAGACAATAAAAAATGATGCCGATGTCATTGCGGCAGGGAAAATACTTATCGAAAAACTGAATGCCGACAACATTCTTCTTACAAGAAGTGAAAAAGGGATGAGTTTGTTTGAGAAAAGCGGAGCTGTTACGCACATTCCCACCAACGCGCGAAATGTTGCCGATGTATCCGGTGCCGGAGATACCGTTATTGCAACCTTAACAGCAATGCTTACTGCCGGTGCAACAATTGGTGAAGCCGCACTTCTTGCAAATTATGCTGGTGGAATAGTCTGTGGAGAAGTTGGCATCATCACAATTGATCCTGCAATTCTTCGGTCCACTATCTTTGAACAATAATTCCGTAAAGGAGACGATGGGAAAAGTTTATACTCGCGAATCAATGGTTGAACAACGGATGATCTGGAAGCAAAAACAAAAGAAGATTGTTTTTACCAATGGTGTTTTCGATATCCTTCACCGCGGTCACATTGAATATCTTTCTCAAGCAAAATCATTGGGGGATGTTCTTGTCGTGGGGATAAACTCGGATGCATCGGTGAAACGAATTAAAGGTGAACTTCGTCCAATTGTATGTGAAGAAGATCGTGCGTTTATTCTTTCTCAGCTTGTTAGTGTTGATGCAGTTTGTTTATTTGAAGAAGATACGCCATTGAATATCATATCTGCAATTGTCCCGGATGTTCTTGTCAAGGGTGCGGATTATACGGTTGATGCTATCGTTGGAAAAGAAATCGTTGAACGTGCTGGCGGGGTAGTGCAAACAATAGAATTTGTCCCTAACCGTTCTACATCAGATATTGTCAAAACAATCGTCAGTCGATTTTCAAATATTAAGTAATGACAAGAAAAGTATCGAAAATATTTCTCTATTCAATGCTGACGATCGCACTGTTGATTGCCGGGACGGTGGTCTTTACACAAACGTCGATGTTCCGGAGTACACTCCGTTCAACAATTTATACGGTGCTTGAAAAAGAGATCAACGCAAATATCTATATCGGTGGGATCAATGGGAATCTGTTTACCGGATTTTCCGTGGATAGCATTGTGATTTATATTGATGGTGCTCCTTTTGTTGAAGCAGGAAAACTTTCGGTGAACTATCGGCTTATTAGTCTGCTGAGAAATAAAATAAATGTTGATTCACTAAAACTTGAAAATCCAATCGTACATCTTACCCGCTGGAAAAATGGTGATTGGAATGTGGGTCACCTTTCAAAATCAACAACACCCAACGATAGTACCGAATCATCACTCATCATTGTTGCAAGAAAACTTCAGATAACAAATGCCCGTTTCCATCTGATCGATTCCACGGGAGCATACGATAAAAAATATGTTGATCGTAATGGCATGCCGGTTATTAATTACAGCAATTTCGTTGTTGAAAAGGTAAATATAGATTTGAATGGAATGTATTCAGAAAATATGCTGGATGTTTCCGTAAAGAATATATCCTTCATCGCACCCCAAGTACAGTTCATCTTATCTAGTCTTTCAGCAGACATTGTTCGCACAAAACAACAGAGTTCAATCAAAAATCTGACCTTGGTAACTCCCGCTTCACAAATTAAAGCTTCTATTTCTTTGAATAATATCGATGCGTTTACGATACTCAATGTCTCAGATCTGCGACGTGCCCAAATTGCCTTAAATGTATCTCCTTCCAACATTATTTCCAGCGACATTCAGAAATTTCTTCCTTCGTTAGATTTTATGAAAGGGAATGTACTATTTGAAGGGGAGTTTGAGGGTAATTTTGAAAATCTCTCTGTTAAGAAGCTTCAGGCGGAATTCAGGAAAACTTCAATTTTGCTTTCAGGTTCGGTCTCCAATATCTATCTTCCGGATGAACTACGGTTGAATATCGTCTCTAACGGAAGCGTGATTGATCCTCCGGATGTTCCGGTGTTAATGCCGTATTTTGGAATACCTGATTACAAAAATCTTGGTCTTATTACGATTGACTTTCAATTTGTCGGAAAACCATTGGATTTTTTGGCGATCTCAAAGATCAAGTCTGCTGCGGGAACGATTACGGTTGATGGTCAAATGGTTATCACTGAAGAAAATGTTCACTACAAAGGGATTCTGGCCGGAAACGATGTAAATTTGGAAAAAGTATTTGCGTCAAACGAATTCTTATCGCGATTGAATACACGCATTTTCATAGAAGGAGAAGGAACATCACTTGCAACACTAAACAGCGAAGCAACAATTGAATTTGATTCATCGTCGTTTCGTAATATCCCGGTAAACCACTCAAAAATTGTGTTGAAAGCATTTGATAAAATAATAGATGCAAATGTTTCCGTACAATCGCCGGATGGGAATGTTACCGCTCAAGCGTCGTTTGACTTTTCCAATAAAACATTACCATCCTATAGTGGGCACGCTCAGGTGCGAGGGCTTGACCTTGCACCTATCGTTAATAATGAAGACTATTCTTCTCGATTGTCATTCGATATCACGCGGTCGGGAAATGGTCTTGCATTGTTTAATACACCGTCGAATACGAAGCTTGATTTTTACAATTCAACCTTCAATGGAATGTCATTCGATAGCGCCCATGTTATGCTTGCGTGGCTGAAAGATTCTACAAACCATGATAAATTAATTGTTGCCTCGCCGATTGTTGATGGAGAAATAGAAGGGAAGTTCGTATTCAATGATATTGTAAATTCTATCCAAACACATCTTAAAGGATTTGACAAAATCTATCGATATCAGCGGGGAATTATTGATTCCTCATTTATAACAATCGCCGATTCAACAAGTGATATTGCGAATGTAAAGAATAACATTTCTTCGCTATCCTATAATCTCACAATGAAGAATCTAAAGCCACTTTCAATTATTTTTAAATTTCCGGAATTGGATATCATTGGCACAGCATCCGGAACATTGAACAGTGATTCTGTTTCGGCATCATCCACTGGTGTAATTTCAATTTCCGATGGAATATATGCTGAACCATCGGCATATATTCGTTTACATGGAACAACGTTAGAGTATTCAATAAAAAATATTTCGGCTGTTCAAACAACAAAATCAGGCGATCCGCTCGAGATGCAATTGCATTTGTTAAGCGATGAGATCGGAATCGAAAATACCAAACTGCGATCCACAAAACTTGATTTTGCTTTTGGCCGACAACAAGGAAAATATACTGTAGCAACGGATATTGATACAACAATCAGTATTGCTGCCCAAGGATCAATCGAAGTTTCCGATTTTCGTAATCGATTTACAATCAATGATCTGTATGCAAAATATCAAGGTCTTGATATCCGCAATGCAACACCGTTTATTGCTACCGCAACTCCCAATGGAATTCAGATTGATTCTGCTGTATTCGTTCGAGCAGACGAAAAAATTATTGTAAAAGGAGCATACAATTATCATGGTTCAGTTAATGCAAACGTATTGATCAAAAATTTTGCATTATCAGATATTTTCTTCATCAATACATCAACTGAATTTCGTGATCAGGCATACGTTCTGGGGGGCACAGTGGATGCAACAGCAAGCATTTCGGGAACAGTCAAAGATCCGGTGATAACGGCTCAGTTGGAAGGAACCAATATTGCTTATCGTAACAGTATTTTTGGAAATTTGGATGTTGCATTTCGTTACGCTAAAAAGAATGCCGGATTAAAAGTTGAGTTGAACCAAACACCCGACACAACTGTTTCTCGATCATTTGACCTTGAAGGAAATATCCCGATCGACCTAAGCTTTACGACAGCTGATAATAGGACGAATCGTAAAGGAATGAATATTATTATTTCCACAGAAAACCTGCCCGCCGAGATCATTGATGTATTTGTTCCGGAAATTGATCAAATATCCGGCTTGGTTACTGGAGGAGTAACCATGACCGGTTCGTTAAGTGAACCACAGCTCAATGGAAACTTGCAGCTTGCCAAAGGATCATTCAGATTTGAAATGACCGGGATACAATATTTAGTGACAGGGAAAATTATTCTCGATAGTCAAAAAATCAAATTTCCGGAATTTGTTATTAAAAATGTTGTAAACGATTTTTCAGCGGGGTTGGTCAACATCGGTGGATATATTCAGATGAAAGGTTTTGCTCCGGCTGAATATCATCTTTCTGCAAACGGAGAACTACTTGTTCTTTCAAATGCCTCCCGTTCTGTCAATCAATCATTCTTTGGTACGCTGATCACTCAAACAGGTTCTAATGGGCTTCGTTTCGAGGGAACATTTGAACGTTCTCGAATTAGAGGCGAGGTGTTGGTGAATGATGCTTCATTGATATTCCCGCAGACACAGCAGACCAGTTCATTTTCTAATGCACGATTCGACGATGTTATTTTCTATGATGACACATCAAAATTATTTGCAGATACAATGATTGTGAGCAATATCGTTCGATCATTAACACAAAATATAGTATCAAAAAAATCTGATCGCACATTTCTGGATGGATTTGGGTATGAGCTAACAATACAAACACAAGGTAATGTTCGTGTAAATATGATATTCAATGCAAATGCAGGAGCGTATGAAGCATTGTCTGCTGAGTTGAACGGAAAAATGGTTCTCAATAAAGATGAATTCGGGCAGCAGTTGATCGGCACTATTAACGTCAGCGAAGGATCGAACTATAAATTCTATAAAGAGTTCAAAGCATCCGGTTCATTAACATTTGTTGGTGATCCGCAAAATCCGCAATTGAACATCATAGCCAAATACGAAGGGACACATTGTAAAAATACAAATGTCACCACTGGAGATTGCCGTGAATCTGAACGAGTTATTGTCAGGTTGGAAATAACGGGAAATCGTTTAAAGCCTCAAGTGAAGATCGGTTTAGTAACCCTTGATCAAAGTGACCGTGAAATTCCACGTCAAGGAGATGTTGAGAACGACGCAATAGCGTTCTTATTAACCTCATCTCCAAATACACCCGGGCAATTTAGAGAAGATCTTTCGGCGTTCGATCGTAACAAATTAGGAGAAAAACTTACATCGACTTTTACGGGGACGTTCATTAATAGTATGTTATCCGATCTGGTTATGGAATTTGTAAAACAGAATAACATTCCGTTCGTAAAACGAATTGAAGTGCGGAATGTTGAACGTGCAGAACCGGATCTGAATATCAGCGGTGAGTTTTTAACAGCCGTATTTAATGTTGGCGGAAATGTATTGACAGATCTGAATAATGCCAATATCAGTGTGCAATATCCTATCTTAGGTAAACAGAACCGTAATTTTATGGCAGAACTTGAGCGAAAAACAGAGAGTTTAAATATTATCAAACAGCAAATAACCTATACGGCACGTCTTTTTTATCGCTTTACTTTTTAATCAATACCATGAAAACAGAACAACTGCGAGAACAAGTGCTTGCGTATTTTGCAAAGCATTCCAAAGAAGGATATAAATCACGTCAACTTCGAAGGCAATTACGAGTCATCAGTGAACGAGATTTTCAACTTCTTCGAGACGTACTTCATACAATGGTGGATAATGCTGAATTGCGATGGACAAAAGCACGCGGTTACCATCAAGCGGAATCATCGAATAAAATCAGCGGAATTATCGCAGTTGATAAGCGTGGGAATGGCACGGTGACAACAAGCCGGGGAGCGGTTCATATTGATAAACAATCAACCGGTACTGCGCTAAACGGAGACACTGTTGAAATTGCCGTGTTTGGTTCAAAAAAATCAACAAAAGATAGTGCAGCGATAAATGAAGGGGAAGTGTTGAACGTTATTTCTCGTGCTCATACAGAATTCGGCGGAACGCTACAACGCAGTAAGAATTTTTATTTTGTTCTTCCGGATGATTCACGAATGCATCGCGATTTTTATATTGCACCGGAAGATCTTAATGGTGCAACATCAGGAGATAAAGTTCTTGTTGAGCTGTTGGAATGGGAAGATCCCTATAAAAATCCGGAAGGAAGGATCATAAAAACTCTTGGTGCCGCGGGAGATCCGTTTGTTGAATTACGTTCTGTCATCCAATCCTATCGACTTCCGACATCGTTTCCAAAGGAAGTAGAACAGGCTGCAGAAGAAATTCCAAAACAAATTTCTAACGAAGAATTGAAAAAACGATTGGATCTTCGTTCTGCAATTATTCTAACGATCGATCCGCACGATGCAAAAGATTTTGATGATGCACTATCAATTGAATTGTTGGAAGGAGGATCGTTCCGTATTGGTGTCCATATTGCCGACGTTAGTGCGTATGTTACTGAAGGTAGTATCATTGATAAGGAAGCATACGCTCGTGCGACCAGTGTCTATCTTGCCAATCAAGTGATACCAATGCTGCCCGAAAAATTATCGAACGATATCTGCAGTTTAGTGCCGAATCAGGATCGTCTTGCATATTCCGTTTTTATGAATGTGACAGAAAAAGGAAAAGTTAAAAAATATGAGTTTGCCCGGACAGTTATCAATTCTAAACATCGATTTACCTACGAAGAAGTAGAAACAATTCTTGATAATAAAAAGGGAACTTATTCAAAAGAGTTGCTGGATCTTTGGTCGGTTGCAAAGATCCTTCGAACAAAAAGAATGAAGAACGGAAGCATTGATTTTGATTCTCCTGAAGCAAAGTTTATATATGACAAAAATGGAAAACCGGTTGAGATATTTATTAAAAAACGTTTGAAGAGCAACCAGTTGGTAGAAGAATGTATGCTGCTTGCAAATCAGACTGTTGCAGCACATATTTCGACATTGCAAAAAGATGGAGAAAAGTTTCCGTTCGTATACCGAATTCACGACCAACCGGATAAAGAAAAACTTAAAACGCTTGAAGATTTTGTACGGAAATTCGGCTATAAGTTGAACATATCACAATCGGCGTCGTCAAAAGAATTGCAGCAGTTATTACTGCAGGTTCATGGAACAAAAGAAGAAAATCTCATCAATGAGGTTGCACTGCGAAGTATGGCAAAAGCCGTTTATTCTGCAGATAATATCGGGCACTTTGGATTAGCATTCGATCATTATTCTCATTTCACATCACCCATTCGCCGTTATCCTGACCTGTTGGTTCATCGATTATTATGGGAATATACCGGCGGGATGAATGAAAAACGAAAACAATCGTTCAACAAAGAGCTTCCCGCTATGTGCAAACATTGTTCGGAACGTGAAAAAGTTGCCGCTGAAGCTGAACGCGATTCTATAAAAGTGATGCAGGTAGAATATATGCGCCAGCATTTGGGAGAAGAATTTCATGGAATTATCTCGGGAGTTATCCAATACGGAATATTTGTTGAGATCAACGATATGCTTGTTGAAGGTATGCTTCATGTGCGTGATCTGAATGATGATTATTATGTCTTTGATGAAAAGCAATACGCGTTGACCGGTGAACGCCATGGCAAACAACTTCGTCTTGGTGATTCTATAACTGTCAAGGTCGCAAAAGTCACTCCGGAACGACGCCAGATTGATTTTGTTCTTGCTGAAACTGATATAAAAGAAGAGCATAAAAAGAAAAAAGGTAAGCACCGAAGGAATTAATAGGTGAGTTCAGGTGTTTTACCGTAGAAGAACAACGGAGTGGAAATGAAAAAAATAATATATTCGATTTTGATATTCTCATCGATCATCGTTGCTCAGGATGGGAATTTTGGCAAGAACAAAGTTCAATATAAACGATTTACATGGTCGTTCATCCAAACAGATCATTTTGATGTTTATTTTTATCAGGGCGGCGCGCCGATAGCAAATTTCACTGCTGTTGCCGCAGAATCTGCATATGCATCAATCAGCAAAACAATGCGTTATCAATTAAACAATCGTGTAGCGATTATGGTGTACAATTCTCACAACGATTTTCAACAAACGAATGTTATCGGCGAATATCTTGAAGAAGGGATCGGCGGGGTAACGGAACTGTTTAAGAATCGCGTTGTTCTTCCGTTCGAAGGAAATTATAAACAATTCCGTCACGTGATCCATCACGAATTGGTCCATGCGGTGATGAATGATATGTTCTATGGTGGTTCTATCCAATCCATTATTTCAAATAATATTCGTATCCAATTACCCTTGTGGATCAGCGAAGGATTTGCTGAATATGAAGCATTACGATGGGATATCAATTCAGATATGTTTATTCGCGATGCAGCGCTTAACACGTATCTTCCACCGATTGAATATTTGAATGGATATTTTGCCTATCGTGGCGGTCAATCTGTATTTTACTATATTGCCAATAAATACGGCGATCAAAAAATCGGTGAGATATTGCATAAGATTAAGAGTTTGCGGAATGTAGATGCGGGATTTAAAAGCTCTATCGGATTGACTGTAGAAGAATTATCCGAACGTTGGCAGAAGGAACAGAAAAAAACATACTGGCCTGATATTGCAAAACGGGAAGACCCTGAAGATTTTTCGACGAGATTAACCAATCACATTAAAGAAAATAATTTCTACAATACAAGTCCGGCGATTTCTCCTCAGGGAGACAAGATTGCATTCATTTCAGATAGAGATGATTATTTTGATGTATTCGTTATATCAACAATTGATAATACGATCACAAAAGTGTTGGATGGACAACGGACGAATAATTTTGAAGAACTTCATCTGTTAACACCCGGAATGAGCTGGTCACCGGACGGAAAGAAAATCGCAATCGCTGTGAAAAGTGGTGAACGGGATGCAATATATTTGATAGACGTGAATGAAGGAGATAGTGAAAAGATTGAGTTAAATTTTGAAGGAATTTTTACTGTAGATTGGTCGCACCAAGGAGATAAACTCGTGTTTGTGGGTAATACATCCTATCAATCCGACATCTATACCTATGATCTAACAACTAAAAAGTCGACGAATGTAACGGATGATATTTTTTCTGATTCAGATCCGACATGGTCTTCCGATGGCAAAAAAATCTATTTTGTGTCGGATAGAAGACAAAATACGTCTGCCAATAATCTTCCGGCAAACTTTCGGATCGTACGATTCGATTACAAGCAATTGGATATCTATTCCTACGATCTTGCTTCAGGTGAGATCGTAAGGATCACGAACGATGAAAACAGTGATGAAACATCACCAGTTATAGCTCCCGATGGCAATAAAATCTTATATGTGTCAGACAGGAATGGTACCGGAAATGTTTATGAACGTAATCTTCTTACAAAAGAAGACAGGCCGATCACGAATTCTATCACAGGTGTATATCAACTTTCATTATCGGCCGATGGCAATAAGCTTGCATTTTCAGCATTGAACAGAGCGGGTTTTGATCTTTTTCTTCTCAAAACTCCGTTTGAAAAGAAATTGGATATCACTCAACTTGAACCGACAGAATATATCAAGCGCAGGAATCCTATCGTAGCAAAAAGTATTGATACGGTTTCATTTGTTATGAGACCGGAGACGAAGAAAGATACTGTAAGCGTCTATGGCGATAATATTCGAATCGATTTAAATAATTATGTTTTTACAGATGATGCGGCAAAAGCAGTTGACAATGATGAACTGCCAACAGTGAAAAGAAAATCAGTCTCCATATCAGGGAATGTAGATGATGATAGCAATTTTGTGGTGAGTAAATATAAATTGAACTTTACGCCTGACATTGTCTATGGAAACGCCGCTTTTAGTACCTTTTACGGGGTTCAAGGAACGACAATGATGTCGTTCAGCGATATGCTCGGAGATCATCAAATATTTTTTCTGACCAATCTTCTACTTGATTTGAAAAACAGCGATTACGTGTTAGCCTATTATTATCTACCGTTATTTATTGATTATGGGTTCCAGGGATATCATAGTGCACGATTCTTATATCTTGAGGATCCCTCCATCGGTGTTTCGCTCTATCGTTTCCGAACATGGGGAATTTCAGGAACAGCATCGTTGCCGATTGATCGATTTAATCGTTTTGAGGTTGGTGTTTCATGGATGAATCTTTCAAAGGAAAATTTGGATTTTGGTCTTGAATCGCTTCGACAAAAAAGAACGTTGATCGTTCCAACACTAAGCTATGTTCATGACAATACATTATGGGGATACACATCACCGAACAATGGGTCGAGGTATAATATCAATGCAATGTTCAGTCCGACATTAGGGAGCAATTCTCTGGATTTTCAGACATATACAGCTGATTATCGCCGATATTTCAAATTCTGGAAAACGTATTCTTTTGTGATGCGGTATTCCGGTGGTATAAGTGTTGGAAAAAATGCACAGCAATTCTTTATCGGCGGCACTGATGGATGGGTTAACCGCGAATTTGAGAACGGTGGAATTCCAATCAGAAATATCGAAGACTTTGCTTTCCTTACTCCTGCATTACCACTGCGTGGTTATAATTATAATGTAAAGAATGGAACAAAATATGCGTTGGTGAACTATGAATTACGATATCCATTCATCCAATATCTTGTTACCGGCGGTGTACCAATAGCTCTCGGAAATATTACCGGCGCAACATTTGTGGATGTCGGATCATCGTGGACAAAAGAAAATATGTTCCGTGGTTTTGGAAAAAATTCAACCGGAAAAACGGTCACTCAAGATCTGTTGATCGGCACAGGAATGGGACTGCGAATGTTTCTGTTCGGTCTTCCATTAAAGATCGATGTTGCATGGTCATATACCGGAGAAGGATTTTCAATTCCAAAATATTATTTTTCACTTGGCGGAGATTTCTAAAAATTGTTGATTACAAATACAAAATCCGAAGAGAATCTTCGGATTTTTATATTTTATTCCTTTTTATACGATTAGATTATATTTTAGTCATCTGCTTTTTCCAGTAAAGATAGAATGGAACTCCCGCAACGAGCAAGAATAATCCTACCATAGAATCTCTGGTTTGTTCAACAATTGTGTTGTACACAAACCATGTTGCAACGAAAATGAACATTATTGGTATGATTGGATATAATGGGACTTTATACGAACGTTCAGCGTGAGGTTGTTTAGCGCGGAGTATGAATACCGCTACGCCGCCAAGCGCATAGAATATCCATCCTGCGAAAATCACATAAGTAAAAATTTGATCGTATGTTCCCGTTAGACATAAAATAGAAGCCCACGTTCCTTGAATGACTAATGATTTTGCAGGGGTACGGAATTTAGGATGAACTTCACCCATTCGTTTGAAGAACATTTTATCTTTTGCCATGGCATAGAAAACACGTGCCGTAGTCATTGATGTTGCATTAACAGTTCCAAACGTAGAGATCATAACCATTGCAGAAATAATTGCGCCGCCCCAGCCATAAAAGACAACATTCATAACATCTGCCGCAACTAATTTTGACTGAGCAATCTGCCCGATTGGAAGAATGTAAAGATAAGCAAGGTTCGTTGTAACATAGATGACGATAACGGCGAGCGTTCCAATGATGAGTGCGCGAGGAATATTTTTTTGAGGTTCGATCACTTCTCCCGCAAGATACGTCAGCGAGTTCCATCCGTCGTACGACCAAAGTGTCGCTATCATCGCAATGCCAACAGCAGCAAGCAGAGACCCGGAAGAAGGCATTCCCCAAAGAGGAAAGAAATGATCGGTGCTTCCTTTTCCGGATGAGAATGCCAAGACAATGATTGCGCCGATCGCCACAACTTTCAATATGGTAAATACATTCTGAATCATTCCGCCGAATTGAACACCAAAATAATTAATGGTTGTAACGGTGACGATCGCTCCGATTGCAACCATTGTAATGCCGATATTCTTCAGTGGAAAAATATTTCCGAGGAATGGAAGCTGCCATGCTTCTAGTTCTGGCCCAAGATGCGGAAGATCAATGAAGTATCCGAGATATTTTGCAAATGCAACTGCAATTGCTGCAATGGAACCTGTTTGATAGACAATAAAGGTTGTCCACCCGTACAAAAATGCGGTCAACTGACCAAACGTGACGCGAAAAAAAACATATTGCCCCCCGGCTTCCGGAATTAAACTTGCAACCTCTGCATTGGTCAATGCACCGGCAAGTGTCAACAATCCTGTCAAAATCCATACGCCGATCATCAATCCGGGAACATCAACATTTGCGGCAACGTTTTGAGGAGTAAGAAAAATTCCGGACCCGATGACGGAGCCGATCACCACCATAATCGCATTGGTAAGCGTTAATCGACGAGCGAGCGTAGTTCCTTGTTGATCAGTTGACATTCAAAATCTCCGATGGTATTAATTTGGTGAATTGTTTTTGTACTTTTAAAATAATACTCATTCACATTGCAAGATGCAATGCACAACAATAATTAATTGAGCATTGTCAATTGTGGAGAGGGTGTTTTAAGTGGAAATATAACCGTAAAAACAGTACCAACATTTATTTCACTTTCAACGGAAATTGTACCGCCATGAATATCGGCGATCCATTTTGAAATCGAGAGTCCAAGCCCGCTGCCGCCAAGTTCACGTGAACGTGCCTTATCAACTCGATAGAATCGGTCAAAAATCTTTGGAAGATCGTCTGTAGGAATTCCCATACCTGTATCTTTCACTCTCACTTTAACTGTCCCATTATCTCGGAAAAGAGAAATTTCGACCAAACCGTTTTCCGGTGTATATTTTATTGCATTGTCGATAAGATTTAAGAATAGTTGACGCAGACGTACTGCGTCTCCAAGAATCAAAGCATCATCCAAGGTACCGAGTGTAACAGTGATATGTTTATTCTCGGCAAGCATTATACCATCTTCATATAGCTCTTGGATAATTGGACGCAGCCACACGTCGCTGAAATATGCAGTCGGACGTGCGACATCTGATTTTGCGAGTGAAAGAAGATTCTCAATGATCGATGACATCCGAATTGTTTCTTCTAGTGCGCTTGAGAGTACAGACCGATATTCTTCTGGAGAAAGTTTTTTACTGCGAAGTGCAAGTTCTAATTCTCCTCTTACAATCGTCAACGGTGTGCGAAGTTCATGTGATGCATCGCTGGAAAATTGCTGGATCTGTGCAAATGATAATTGTAAGCGGCTGATCATTTCATTGAATGTTGCAACTAAACGCCCAAGTTCATCATCAACACCGGAAGATTGTATACGCTGATCAAGATTGTGCGCGGTGATTGCACGAGCAGTTCTAGTGATATCGTCCACCGGTTTAAATGAACGCGCAGCAAGGAACCATCCACCGCTGATCGAAATAACAATAGCAATTGGAATCAACAACAGGAAAATTGAGAATAGATTTCCTAACACCTCATTGATCTCTGAGATAGGATATGCAATATACACTTTCATTGTTCTATCTTGACTGACAGCAAGACGCAATGGTTGTCCTTGTGCGTTCCAAATGGTCACAAGTTTAGTGATATCCTGTGGAATGTCATCGAATGTGATATTTTCCTCTTTACCGAGACCGGATTTATAGAGAATGTCGCCATTACGATCGCGTATCTGGACGATCTGTTTTTTGGAAACCTGCAAGGAATGCTCGTAGATCTTATTCCATAATGCGTCAAATTCAACATCAACGGAATCGACATTTTTCATTTCAACTTCATCAGATCTTCGCACTGTTTCAACTGCTGATTTTTTATCTACTAATGATTGCGGTTTCTGTTTCGGTCGCTGTTTTTTAATGCGAACCTTTTTTGCTTGAGGTTCAATGAAGTTTTTGATCGTTACGACCTCTTGATACAACGATCGATCGAGACTGGAGAGAAGATTCTGTTCTGTATAAAAGTATGATGCGACAGCAAAACCAAGAAGTGTTGCGCCGACTATTATAGAATAATAAAGAGTGAGTCTAAATCGAATTGAACGTTGAAGATTTATCATTTTCAAAAAATATATTTATTGATCTTTCATAACATAACCTACACCGCGAATAGTGTGAAGTAATTTTATTTCAAAATCTCCGTCGATTTTGGTCCGCAAATGATTTAAATATACATCAATTATATTTGTTCCGGTGTCAAAATTGTAATTCCAAATATGTTCGGTGATCGTGCTGCGATTTAAAGTCTTATTCTTGTTGCGGATAAAAAATTCAAGGAGCGAGAACTCTTTTGTCGTCAGTTCGATCATTTTTCCATCGCGAATTACTTTCCGCGATACAAGATCGATCGTAAGATCGGCAATCGTCAAAGTAGTTAAAGATTTTTCCGTCCCCTTTTTTCTGCGAAGAAGCGAACGGACACGCGCTAGTAATTCTATAATCGCAAAAGGTTTCACAAGATAATCATCAGCTCCGGTATCGAGTCCTTTTACTCGATCTTCCACAGATCCTTTCGCCGTCAGCATTAAAACAGGAGTTAACACGTTCGACGATCGAAGATCGCTCAATACTTGAATACCATCCTTTTTGGGAAGCATAATATCGAGAATGATGAGATCGAAATGCTGCTTCAACGCCAATTGTTGGCCCTTTTCGCCATCGAATGCATCCTCAACAGAATATTTCTCCTCTTCCAATCCTTTTCGGATCAGCGCAGAGATCTTTTTCTCATCTTCGATTATGAGTATTTTAGCTTTTTGATCTTTCATTGGTCATTCATTCTTTTTTAGGTTATTGAAAATCAAATCACCATTGATTAAAAGTACCCGATTACAAACAAGGAAGCAAGTATTCTTCTCATAATCTGCTGATTTTTCTTGACAATTATTCATTTATTTGTAAATAATCAATCTTGGATATTCAGCAACGTTTTTATATTTTCTACTATATGAAACAATTGTCGGTTCTGCCCCTGTTACTTTTTTCTTTCCTGAGTTTGTCGTGTGGCGTTATCAACACCGTTGCCGTTAATGCAACAACAAACATTGTTGATTACGGATTAGGCGCAATTTTTGAAGAATCCGATCTGGATTTTGCGGAAAAAGCAATTCCGGGAAATCTCACTCTATTAGAAGCCCTATATCGTGCGAAAGACAAAGATGACGATCATCTTGCGTTTCTATTGGTGCAGGGATATACCGGTTATACGCTTGGATTTGTTGAAGATGTTGATGCCGAACGTGCTAAAGTGTTGTATGTTCGCGCGCGTGATTATGGATTAAAATCGTTGAAGAAGAAGAAACAATTTGCCGCCGCGTTCGATCAGGATCAAAAAGCATTCAAGAAAAGTCTGGAGCAATTCAGTAAGGATGATGTTCCGATGATCTTCTGGACGGCAAATGCGTGGGGCAATCTGATTAATGTCAGCATTTCCGATCCCGCAGTGCTTGGCGATCTTCCCAAAGTAAACGCGATGATGGAATTTGTTCTAAAGAATGATGAAACATACTTCTACGGAAGCGCGCACTTATATTTTGCAGCGATCCTCGCAACGACTCCAAAGAACCTTGGTGGAAAACCAGACAGCGCGCGATATCACTTTGAAAAATGTTTTGAGATCGGGAAGAACTTGTTTGTTCTTCCACATGTGTATATGGCAAAGAGTTATTGTGTTCAAATGCAGGATAAGGAGCTGTTCCGAAAACTATTGACGACAGTAGAAGAAGCTTCTCTCGATTCTCTTCCTGAGCAACGACTAGTAAATGCTATTGCAAAGCGTAAAGCAAAAAAATTATTTGAAAAAATCGACGACCTGTTCTATTAAACTTCATTTACGAGAAAATTCATGCGAAAAAATATTGTATTGCTTCAATTTTTCTTTTTAACATCGTTATTGTTTTCACAAGATTTTCCCATTAAATTTGCGACACTTGCTCCAGAAGGAAGTACGTGGATCAATATCATGAAAGAATATGATGCTGTTGTACGTAAAGAGAGCGGCGGTAAACTCGGCTTCCGTATCTATGCCGGCGGTGTTGCCGGTGATGAAAAAGATGTTATGCGAAAGATTCGACTCGGGCAATTTAATAGCGCAGGTATCACGGGATTCGGAATAGGAGAGATCGCGAAGTCTGCTCGAGTGCTCGATGCACCGTTTTTATTTAAGAACTCAGCAGAAGTCGATTATATCTTACAGAAATTTGATGATGAATTTACCAATGAATTTGTGAATGGTGGATTTGTCCTTCTCGGATGGGCGGAAGTAGGCTCGGTCTATATCATCTCGAAAACACCGGTTACGAAGATCAGTGATCTGCACTCGATTAAAATGTGGGAATGGGAAGGTGATCCTGTTGCTGATGCAACGTTCAAAGCGATCGGTATCAATCCGATTCAACTTTCTATTACTGATGTAGTAACATCGTTGCAAACGGGATTGATCACCGGTGCGTATGCTTCACCGCTTGCGATCGTTTCACTGCAATGGAATACTGCAACCAGCAACTTAATGGATTATCCGTTGACAAATGCTTCGGGAGCAGTTGTTATTTCGAAAAGAGATTTCGATAAAATTCCGGTCGATTTGCAGCAAATTCTTTTGAAAAACGGTAAATCGTTCATGCGAAAGCTGACTGAATTGAGTCGTAAAGACAATATTAAATCGCTTGAAGTGATGAGAAAAAATAAAATGATATTCAATAAACCGGATGCAAATGAAGTAAAGTCATATGAAGAGATTGGGAAGAAAGCGCGCAGAGCTTTGATTGGAAAATTATATTCCGAAGATTTGTTGAATCGTGTTGAAAAAGCTTTGGCAGATTTTAGAGCAAAGAATAAATAGCGGACTTTATGAAACCAATACTGTTAGTCGATAAGTGGCTTGAAAAGATCTCTGGATGGATTTTAGTAATACTGTTGGGGATAATGATCGCCATGGCATTTAGTCAGGTAATTCTCCGCAATTTTTTTGATTCTAGTATTGAATGGGGCGATATTTTTCTTCGTCATCTTGTATTGTGGGTTGGTTATTTTGGTGCGGTGATCGCAACGGGTGAAGGGCGCCATCTTCGGATTGAATTCGTCAGCAAACTGGTGCCGCCAAAAGTCCGAAAGATATTTTTCATTATTACAAGTATGTTTGCAGGAGCGATCTGCTATTTCTTGATGCACGCGGCTATTTCATTTGTTCAATTAGAAATGGACTCAGAAAGCACATTAATTCTTGATCTGCAAACTTGGTATTTCATCATCATCATCCCCATTGGTTATGCATTGCTTACGTTTCGGTTTATTGTTCGTGCATTAAACTGGACTGTGGAAATCGTTAAGGGTAATTGGGAAACGTCGGAGGCAACTCACTAATGCCGGTCATTCTCATTATCCTCGCATTTGTTGTTCTTATTCTTATCGGCACTCCGTTATTCACCATCATTGGTGCAATTTCCCTGTATGGTTTTTCCAAAGAAGGAATTGATTCCGCAGCTGTGACAATCGAATTATATCGCCTTGCCAGTCAGCCGGTGCTCCTCGCAATTCCGTTGTTCACTGTTGCCGGGTATTTTCTTGCTGAAAGCAATGCACCTAAACGGATCGTAGCGTTAGCCCAGGCGTTGATCGGTTGGATGCCGGGCGGTTTGGCAATTGTGGTGCTCATCAGTTGCGCAATTTTTACGGCATTTACCGGAGGATCTGGTGTAACGATCGTTGCGCTCGGCGGACTTGTGTTTCCAATCCTTATATCGGAAAAATACTCGGAAAAATTCGCACTCGGACTTGTGACAACCTCCGGAAGTTTGGGTTTATTATTTCCACCATCGCTCCCAATTATTTTATATGGTACGTTTGCTGAAGTTTCCGTTGATGCATTGTTCAAAGCAGGAATTGTTCCCGGAATTATTTTGATGTTAGTGGTAGCATTGTACAGTATTCAACAAGGTAGAAAAGCTCATGTTCCTCGCCATCCATTTGATGCAAAAAAAGCATGGTCGGCCACTAAAGCAATTGCATGGGAAATACCGCTTCCGTTCTTTATCATCTTCGGAATTTATGGCGGATATTTTACTGCCACCGAAGCCGCTGCGGTAACGGCATTTTATGTGTTTATTGTGGAAGTGTTCATTTATAAGGATTTGAAATTCTTTTCGGATGTTCCTCGCGTGATGAAAGAAAGCATGGTACTTGTCGGTGCAATTTTGATGATCCTCGGCTGTGCAATGGGATTGACCAGTTATTTGATCGATCAGCAGGTTCCGCAAAAATTATTTGAATACATCAGTCAGGTCGTTTCCAGCAAAATCTTCTTTCTCGTGATCCTCAATATATTCCTGCTGATCATTGGAATGATGATGGAGATATTCTCTGCGATCGTCGTTGTTCCGCTTATTGTTCCGGTTGCAAAACAGTACGGCATCGATCCTATCCATCTTGGCATTATTTTTCTTGCTAATCTTGAGATCGCCTATTTGATGCCTCCGATTGGATTGAATCTTTTTATGGCAAGTTTCCGCTTCAAAAAATCGATCGGTGAAGTTGTTATTGCAACATTACCATTTGTTTTTGTACTCTTCATTGCACTGATCTTAATTACCTACGTACCCGAATTGAGCCTGTGGCTGGTTGCCCCATAGATATTAATTGTGTAACACTACCGTTTCATGAACTTACACACTTGCAACTTACAATGTTGTAAGTTACATTTGTGTAAGAAAAAAGAGGAATAAATGAAAAGCCCTTTTATGTATGGTAAAATCGCTTCTGGCGATACCTTTACAGATCGTGAACCCGAACAACGCCACCTTATCCGTAATTTTACTTCTCGAGTAAACACTATCTTAATATCGCCTCGTCGATGGGGAAAATCATCGTTAGTGGCAAAAACCGGATCTCAACTTGAACGACAGCGAAAGAAAATTCGTTTTTGTTATCTTGATTTATTCAACGTGCGTTCTGAGCACGAGTTTTACGACTATTTTGTACAACAAACACTCCGGGCATCCTCATCTCAATGGGAAGAACAAATGGAGTCAGCAAAACGATTGTTGAAACGAATAACCCCGAAATTCAGTCTTGGAATTGACCCTCAGCAAGATTTTTCTGTCAGTTTCGACTGGGATGAAGTGAAACGGAATCCGGAAGAAATATTGAATTTACCGGAAATGATCAGCAGACAAAAAAATATTCAGATTATTGTTTGTATTGATGAATTTCAAAACATCAGTTTTTTTGAAAACCCAACAGCATTTCAAAAAAAATTGCGCTCGCACTGGCAGCATCACAAACTATCCACATACTGTTTGTACGGAAGCAAACGTCATTTAATGACGGAGCTCTTTGAAAATAAATCCATGCCATTCTATAAGTTTGGAGATGTACTATTTCTGAATAAAATATCCGAAGAGTATTGGGTTGCATTTATTGTAAAACAATTTAAAAAAACGAGAAAAACGATTACAGACGATCTTGCTCGGCAGATTGCACGGCAAATGGAAAATCATCCTTATTTTGTTCAACAGTTTGCTCATACAGTATGGTCGCAGACTGTAAAAGTATGCACGGCAAAAGAATTACACCAAGCATTAGATGCATTGCTGATTCAGCATGCAATCCTTTTCCAGCGTGAAGTTGATAATCTAACGAACCCGCAAGTGAATTTCCTAAAAGCATTATGCAAAGGAATTATAAAATTCAGCGCAGTTAAAAATTTACGAAAATATAATTTGGGATCGTCCGGCAACGTAAATCGAATTAAAGTATCATTAATCAACAAAGAAATTATAGATTTTGCAGATCAAAAGATTGAATTTCTCGACCCGCTTTTTAAGACGTGGTTTTCAACAGTGTACACTAAAATATGATGTTGAATGTCTAAACAAACTTCAAAATATGTCTGTCAATCCTGCGGTTACGTTTCTGCGCGTTGGACGGGAAAATGTCCGAACTGTAACGAATGGAATTCATTTGTGGAAGAAGCACCGTCGCCGTTAAAATTGGTTCGCAAGAGCGGAGGAATTGCATCAAAACTGAATGCAATCTCCTTGACAGATGTTGACAGTATTGCTGATGTTCGTTTTGTAACAGGAATGGCAGAATTTGACCGAGTGCTGGGAGGTGGAATCGTAACAGGGAGTGTTATTCTATTAGGAGGTGATCCGGGAATCGGAAAATCTACACTGATGATGCAAGTTGCTCTTCATTTGAAGGATAAAGTGATCTTGTATGTAACAGGAGAAGAATCTCCGAAGCAGGTCAAACTTCGCGTAGAGCGATTGGGCAAAGCGACAAACAATATTCTGCTTCTCCCCGAAACGAATCTTGAAACGATCACCGATGTGATCGATCGCGCCATGCCCGATCTTGTTATTGTCGATTCGATACAAACATTGTTCAATCCGAATCTTGAAAGTGCGCCCGGCAGTGTCGGACAAGTACGTGAATCAACGGGAATGTTAACACGAATTGCAAAAACAAAGAACATTCCTATTATTCTTATCGGACATGTAACAAAAGAAGGTGCGATTGCTGGTCCGCGCGTGATTGAACATATGGTTGATGCAGTGCTGCAATTTGAAGGGGAAAAACATTATGCTTACAGGATCCTTCGTGGAATAAAGAACCGGTTCGGTTCAACGAATGAGATTGGAATCTTCGAAATGCATGATACAGGATTGCGTGAAGTATTGAATCCTTCGGAAATATTTTTAAGTGAACGTACATATGGTGCAAGCGGCTCAACAATCGTTGCTACACTTGAAGGAACGAGACCGTTGTTGATTGAAGTGCAAGCACTTGTTTCCACAAGCAACTATGGAATGCCACAACGCACATCAACAGGATTTGATCTGCGGAGATTACAAATGCTGCTGGCAGTTCTTGATAAACGTGTTGGCGTGAATACCGGTGTCCATGATGTGTTTGTGAATGTCGCCGGCGGAATCCGAATCGATGAACCCGCTGCTGATCTTGGAATTGCGGTATCGATTGTATCGTCGCTTCGAGATATTCCGGTAGATTCTCAAACCGTTGCTATTGGAGAGATTGGATTGGGTGGTGAGATTCGAACGATAGCACATTGCGATAAGCGCGTGCAAGAATCTGCTAAATTGGGATTTAAGAATATTGTTATACCACAATCCAACGCCAAGAAATTGAAATCGACAAAAGATATCACCATCATTGGTGTAGATACTATTCAAGAAGCGATCAAACATTTGGTGGGAACATGAATGCAGAATTTATGTGGGAAGCAATTCGATTATCAACTCAAAATATCCGAGATGGTAATGGCGGTCCATTTGCCTGTGTTATAGTGAAAGATGGAAAAATCATTGCGCGCGGGACGAATATGGTCACTTCTACCAACGATCCAACAGCGCATGCGGAAGTTGTTGCGATACGGAATGCTTGTAAAGAATTAAAAACATTTCAATTGTCCGGTTGTGAAATCTACACATCGTGCGAACCATGCCCGATGTGTCTTGGTGCAATATACTGGGCGCGCCCTGATAAAATTTATTATGCAAACGGAAGAAGTGATGCGGCAAAGATTGGCTTCGATGATGAATTTTTGTATGAAGAACTATCCACGAAACTATCTAATCGCAAAATTCCCACAATACAACTAATGCGCGAAGAAGCACTAGCCGCGTTTCATGAATGGGAACAAAAACATGATAAGATAGAATACTGATGATAAATATATTAGATGTTTTAGGGTATGGCGGATTTATTTTTTTGATCATCTGTTGGATTCCGCAAACGGTGGCGACGATTAAAAATGGAAGGATTGCCATGCAGCGATCGTTTTTGGTGATGTATGCATTGGGTTCCAGTTTGTTGATGTTTCAATCGATCGGATTGAACAATCTTCCGCTCATCCTTGTGAATAGCTATACCACGTTAGCCAGTCTTATCAATCTCTATTATGGTTTGTTTCCAAGGAAAGAGTTTTGAAGAAAATCATTCTTGCCACGAACAATCTTCATAAAATTGAAGAGATACAGTCGTTCCTTTCACCACTCAGCTTTGAAATACACAGTGCTCGCGATACCTCGATTCCCAAAACCATTGAAGATCAACCGACATTGCAGGGTAATGCTTTAAAAAAAGCGAGAGAAACATTCCAGTCAACGGGAATACTTTCTCTTGCCGATGATACTGGGTTGGAAGTCTATCATCTCGATATGAGACCGGGAGTATTTTCCGCACGATATGCAGGGGATAATGTTTCATACGAAGAGAATAATAAAAAATTATTGGAAGATATGATCGGTGTGCCTGCCGATAAACGGGGGGCACGGTTCTGTACTGTCATTGCAATTGTTGGAAATGGATTTGAAAAGACCGTTGAGGGTATCGTTGAAGGGTCAATTCTCGAAACTCTAAGAGGCGGACAAGGGTTTGGATATGATCCATTATTTGTTCCTAACGGATATATAAAAACATACGCTGAGATGACGATTGAAGAAAAAAATACATTAAGCCATCGAGCCCGCGCATTAGAAAAAGCAGTTGAAATATTAAAAGAAATTTACTAACTGACCGTCACCTTAAAGGTGACGGTCAGTTTTATTATCTATTCCAATGTTACTGCAGTACCGCACGCACTGACCATCAGCATTGTTCCGCTCCCTACAGTTTCATAATCCAGATCTACGCCGATAATTGCATTTGCTCCAAACGAACGTGCTTGCATTTGCATCTCCTCCAGAGCAATATCTTTTGCTTTGCGTAGCTCTTGTTCATATGCAGCAGAACGTCCTCCGATAATATCTCGAATTCCGGCAAAAAGATCTTTGAAGATATTTGCTCCGAGAATTGCCTCGCCGCTAACAATACCGAAATATTTTGTAATCTTTTTTCCTTCGACCGTGTTGGTTGTGGTAAGTAACATTGTTCATCCTTTCTTAATGTATGAAGTATTGGTTCAATTTATTCTTGTAATTACTCAGTGTATATCCAACATGCCACAAGTCATACGATGAGTTACTTCTTTTAAAGTATCAATACTTTTAATTTTCATCTATAATGTATAGGCAAACTCATCGTATGACTGAGTAGTTACTTTTTCTTTACATCAAACCGAACAGTTTTATCCCATGTATGTTTTTCCTTTTTGATGAATTCAATATAGGATGCTTTAAGAACAAGATATATCCACAATTGACAATAGGAAAAATACATCAGCAGAATCACGAATATATTTTTTAACGTATCTTCTTCATCATAAGAGATCGTTAAAATAATTTCAAAGATGAAAAGCACAAAGGCCATCATCCACACGATCGTGTACGGTCCTGGTAAGCTCATAGAAACAAGTCCTACTGCGCTGACGACAAATAATATATCGGAAATGATCATTGCAATAAAAAATACATAGTAGAGAGAAAGTGTATATAAAAGATCGAATGCAACACGTTTGCTTTCAAATTTTGGAAGATCTTTCCAGAATTTTGAGATAACGTAATTATTTCCTCGTACCCAGCGCAGGCGTTGTTTCAGCCAAACTTTCCACTCCTGAGGTTCTTGCTCATAGGTAATTGCATAGGGGATGAACTTAATTTTATATCCTTCTTCGTATAATCGTATGCTCATCTCGGAATCTTCGGTCAAGGCGTTTTCATCCCATCCGTTCAACGACCGAAGGAGATGAGTCCACATGACATAATTTGTTCCCGGAAGTGTTGCAACTTTATGCAATTGCCATCGTCCGGCTTGAAGCATTGATTGAAAACTCAGTGTTTCGATGTTGATGAATCGGTTTAGCAGTGTCGCATTTTTATTGATTGAGCGGAATTTCCCAATCACAGCGCCGAGTTCTTTGTGAAGTATAAGTTGTGTTACAAGATAGCGGAGTGCATTTGGATCAGGAGTATTATCGGCATCATAAACCGCTACGATCTCCGACTGGACTTTTGGGATAGCCAAATTTAGTGCTCGCGATTTTCCTTTTCCACCTTCACCTTTCGGCACATTGAACAAGATCACCCGATCATCACTATCCACAAACCGCTGCACGATCTCTTCTGTTTGATCTTTTGACCCATCGTTGATGATGATAATGCGCATTTTTTCTCGAGGATAATTGAGCGCAAGCATTGCTTGTACTGTATCGCCAATGACCTTTTCTTCGTTATGTGCCGGAACTAATATTGTGCAAGACGGAAAATCTATTGTCGATTCGTCAGCAAGGATTTTTTCCTTTATGGAACGAATATAATTGAGATATCCAAAAACCGTTAATACAAATTGGTATGCGATCATGAACCATATTAGAATAACTGCAACAACAAACAGTGCACTTAGATCGACTTCCAGAACATTCATACATTCTTCCTTATCCTATTTGCAGCAGCTCTCTGTTTAACTACTTTCAATCCAACATACATCATTAGTAGCAATACGACTGCGCCAAATCCAAAAATAGCGATCGCATACGTAGACCAAAAACTGGTAAGGCTTACACCATAGGCAAATTCATCCCCGCTGTAAATACGAACGGAATGTTTTCCAGACGGTAGTGAAATAGTATAACAATCATTTCCCGAAAGGATCGTTGTTTGAATTTCATTTCCATCAATGATTACTTTGGTTGGTTTTGCATTCAACGATGCCATTGCACGCAAATGTGTATCATATTCAAAATCTAAATTTCGCATTGAATGTGTAATGGATAGTAGATTTGCGTTTATCGACATTAATTGTAATTCAAGCTGAGATGTTGAAAAATCCTGTGTTCCGGATGATTGCAGTCCCAAACGGTGTTCTCCCGCAGAGATCAAGATGTTGCCTTTACGTACCGGTGTTCGTGGTGATCCATCAATGCTGACCTCGGTGATATTTTTTGGAACAGATAAAGTGAACGATCTTGGACTCGACACAAAAACTTCATTTCCTAAAAAATAATAGGCAACATCGGTTGTGAGTGCATTGGCATAGAGTGATAGATCTTCCGGTGGCACGGTTGCTTCACTATAGATCGTTGAACTGAGTGCTCCAAGGGATGCGCTTCGGATCAAGTGATAACTTTCTATCCCTGTAGGTGTTAAAGTAGGGAATGCAGTAACAATATTTGGTTTCCTGAACTCTAAAATATTGAGATCGAGCATTAAATGGTCCGGCTGACTGATCTCTGATCGATAACGATTGGCAATTACTTGGTAGCGAGCAGGCGATGTGGACCATTTGTTTTCCGGATCTTCTACCTGTAAATAAAAATTGTATTTCTTTTGAAGCGCAATGATATGATTCATATCCACAGCGATATTTTCGCGCAATTCCGGCGAACCATAACTATCCATTGCAGTTACAATAATCTGGAAGCCAGGGCGTTGTTCGGAAAATATTTTTACCATCGAAAGCAGTTTTTCGTAGATACCATCCAAAACATGGACTCGATATTCAGTAACCGCTGAACGTGCTGCATTATTTAATCTCCAATAATATTGTGATGAGTCATTGAATACTGACTGAAGATCAAATCCGTAGTGATGCTTAAATTCAACTTTTGCACTGGGATGCATTGGTGTGAATAAATTCATATCCTTGAACCCCTGCCCCGCTTCAAAATATAATTCTGCAATATTTACGCCGTCCCAATCATAACGCTGCAATAAATTGGAATAGTTTACAATCATGGAATCAATGCAGCGAGGATCAGTCATTGCAACAGGGTATCGCCACGATGGCCGAACATCTTCTCCCTTAATGTTCTTTTCACGCCACTCTGGATGATCGTTCCAGAATTTCTGGCTCACTTGCGGTGGTTCTAACCAAGCATAGACCAAAATACCGTTCGCGTGTGCAACGCGGATCAACCGTTCATAATCATAAGTATATTTTGGGTATTGATGCCAGCCAGATGCATGGATAATATGAATTCCTTGTTTTACCCATTGCTCCACCAATTGTTCAATCGAATAGGCGTGTCGGAGTCCTGGATCAAAATATAGTTCCAATGCATCCCGTTTAATAAAAGGACGAATGTTAAAGTATTTCTTAATGTATTGAATAAAATAGGGATACAAACTATAGCCGTATGAAGAAAGGGGATCAAAGAAGGAATTAAAGAAAAGAACTTTTCCATTTCCAAATTTTCTTCCTATTACCATTGGTAATTCTGTTGCTTCATCGCTGCAAAATATCTCATCAATTCCTTCTGCTTCAAATTTTGGCACCAATTGGGGATCGCGCCATGTAAGCGTTTGCTCGGAAAAATATTTATCGCGTATACGTGATACACGCAGCATCGAATTGAGATGTTGAATACCGAATTCTTTGGCAAGTTCGCTTTTTGAATCAGTAATAATATTTCCGCCATTGGAAACAAAATTTGTTAAAATATCGTAATCGGTTTGTTTCAACGAATCTACAAATCCGGATGGAACGATAACCAAATTGTAACGCGATAGATCGAGAGCTTCATTGACAAAGATGGTGTCAATTGGGATGTTTACACTTTGCAATGCCGCAATGTATGATGATTGATTGTTGAATTGTGCTCCTCGTAAAAAATGATTCCACAAAATAACAACGCGGGGATATTCCCAGTTTATTTCCGGCGCCAATGTTTTTTCCCACAACTGAGATGCAAAGCGTTCTGTTTTTTCTGTAAACGAAATTTCTTTAATTCGAATATCGGTCAATTCTGCCTTATATGTTTCACCCTCACTTAGTGATATTGATTTTGAAACAACACCCTTCATTCGTTCCGGTGATATTATCTTTTCTTTTAATTCTCCGCTATGATCGAAATACGATTCAACAAGGTATTGATCGTTCATGGTGAGAGAATATTGTTGATTACCACACAGGATGATCTTTTCATTCGCTTTCACCCAAAGCCGATAATCTTTCAGATCAAGAAATGTGTATCCCATATTCTGTAATCCGTCAACGATCTCATCAAGCAATGATAATTTTAGAAATGGGTGAAAGAAAAAACCCGCAGTGCCGTCGCGAACGTTGAGCAACGTCTTTGCACCGTTCAAGATAACTCGTACCGCATTTTCGCCCACTTCGGGATTTTGATCTTGGGGTACATATCCTAAATTTTCCGGAAAGATTGTTTGACCGTAGAGATCTTTGTTGATGATATACGGAAAGTATTGACTGTAGTCTGCATCTTCATTTGCAAGTCGTTGTTCGCAAGCAGCGCTGAAATGACGGGAAGCCACTTTATAAGCAATTCTCGACGCTGCATAGTGTGGTGTTTCCCATACCAACGGATACAATCCATTGCGCATAAATTCTTGAATACCAATCTCAAACTTTCGTTCAATATCTGCTTCGGTCTGTTCTTTAATCGGCTTGTTGGTGCTTTCATCCCAAAATTCAAAATCAACCGTAGTTGTTCCTTTATATTGATGTGTTGTACCGTGCATTACAATTGTGCCGCCATTGCGCACCATATATTTTAGAGCATCAACAAGATCGGGTCGTTCAGATAAACTGGACCGAATTCCCGAACTTGGATTGACATAGAAGGGAACAACGCCAACTAAAAATGGGATTCCTTTTGAAGAAAGCGCATCGGCAATATCGCGTAACTCATCTGGATTTTCAAACGCATCCACATCTTCAATGCGCACAATTGCCGTATGATGCTCTTCGTGTTGCTCCTCAAGAATATCATGAAGCATGTCAGCAAAAAGCAGGTACCGATCGCTGACATTAGAATAGGATAGTGGTGAATCAGCAAAGAAGAGTAGGTTATCTGATTGAACGATATAGGGAAGTTCAGAATTGTTTTTCTTTGCTCGGATTGTTGCAATAACATTTACTTTTTGCTTGTCAGCTACGTGGATAATACCCGTCGTCATTTCGCCTCGGGTAAATACTTTGGAATTACTGATCACCGTAGAATATTCGGTTGTTGAATCAAACCGTGAAACAGAAAATCCATAACGTTTTTCGACAGGAAACTCTCTGCAGAATTCAATAAAACCGGTGCTTAACCATACAACTTGCTTCTTCGTTTTGAACACGTCACTTAAAAAATATTTTGGAACATTATTCTTTGGATTAAACCCGGTATAAAAAATCACATCGAATTTTTCAATCATTTCCGGTGTATAATCATAAACCGCAACAAGTTTAGATTGAACCGAAAAATGCCCAAACAGTGTAAGGATTTGTCGTCCGACAGCATACGATGGATTGTTCAGATCGGAATATCCTTCAGTTACAACTAGGATCTTCTTTGTTGATGTTTCTTGCGCAACAAGAGTAATGACCATTGGAGCAACAAAATACAGGAATACTAAAAAAATACATTTCATATAATAGTGGAGACTGTTAACGAGGTGTGAAAGGAATAAATTTTTTCTTTGTTAAGCCAAAATATATTTGGATTGCAAGAATTGTTTTATTCGCAGCAGTGCCGTCTCCATAAGGATTGGTTGCGGCAGCCATTGTGTGGTATGCTTTTTTATCTGATAATAGTTTTACAGCAGCAGAATATATTATTTTCTTATTAAGACCAACAAGTTTAACCGTTCCATATTCCACTGCTTCGGGTCGTTCGGTGACGTTACGTAAGACAAGAATCGGTTTACCAAGCGAAGGACCTTCTTCCTGCACTCCGCCTGAATCTGTTATGATAAGATCAGACTTTGCCATTAAATTCACAAAATCCAAATAATCCAGCGGTTCGATCAAAGAAATATTCGCTGATTTACCAAGAATTGGATGCACTATCTCGCGCACTACCGGATTAAGATGCACCGGAAAAATAAAGTTTATGTCGGAGAATTTTTTGGCAAGCTCTTTCACTGCTTCACATGCACCTTTCATTGGTGCGCCCCAATTTTCACGGCGATGCATTGTTAAAAGAACGATCTTTCTTTTCTGAGCAGTTAAAACATTGAGAATAGGTAGAGAGAAGAGATGGTTTTTATTTACTGCAATATTTAAAGCATCAATCACCGAATTTCCCGTAATGAAGATCGATTCTTTTGTAATATTTTCTTTTTGTAATGCTTCCGCAGCAGTGGCGGTCGGGGGGAAATGGATGTCAGTTAAACAACTGGTTAATCTTCGATTGATCTCTTCAGGAAAAGGATTTGATTTATCATTTGTGCGCAGGCCGGCTTCAACATGACCAACAGGAATGTTCCTGTAAAATGCAGCGAGTCCTCCCACAAATGTTGTTGTTGTATCACCTTGAACCAGCACCATGTCTGGTTTTTCTTTTTCGAGAACTTCGTCTAGGGCAGTGATGATTTTTTGTGTGAGCGAAGCAAGCGTCTGTTTTGCCTGCATGATATTCAGATCATAATCGGGAACAATTTTGAAGACATCCAACACTTGGTCTAACATTTGACGATGTTGTGCCGTGGCAATAGTAACCACACTGAAATCTTTTGGATGTTTCTTTAATTCAAGAATAATTGGAGCAAGTTTAATTGTATCAGGTCTTGTTCCAAAAATAACAGCGATCTTTTTCATCAATTTTCCTTACAACAATGGAGGGTGGTCTTAATCAACCATAATTTACGTAAAATTAGGTCGACTTATTTATGATTTTTATTGGAAGTAATTAGCGACATCACTGCACATATTACCGCTTATTTCATTGAATGGAAGGATTTCACCAATTCAATTGCGATAATAGGAAAAAAGATCAAACAGAAAATGGAAAAAATAATGTTTTTTAGAAACTGCATCCAAATGAAATTGAATATCCGGACAGGGAATAGTCGTTATATGCATCGTTCGATTTATTTCGTAAATAGCTTGAATTAAGTGAAATGTCAAAGCCAATCATTTCTGTTATTTGAAAGAATTTTGATATATACAATTCAACATTTGTATTAAGATCCTCGCGATTATTTTTGAAAATAACTCCTGATTGTAGATCGATAGCGGGAGTTTCAAATATCTTGTGCGCTACTTCTATTGTGGCTGAAAACTGGATGGTTGATGGAAATGTATACTTTATATGACAAAGAAATTCCGGTCCATGAGCATTAAAAACACTATTATAAAGATCTTCATTTAAGGTTAGAGTAGAACTATTTTGCACCAAAGTCAGCAGCGATGATCGAGAATTGATTCGATAAGCAACTTCTGCTCTGAACATTGCATTATTCCAGTTCTGTTGAATAAACCCGCCAAATGCAATTTGATATGCTGATTTTGTCGTTGGCTTCGATAATAATATTTTATCAGATTCGCTCGTATCGGGATATGTATAATACACCCAACGCTGTTGTTTCCCATTTCCCACTAAATTTGAATCGAGCACATTTTGTATTTTATACGATCGAGTTTCTTCGAACAATGTTGTATCGTATTTAATCTTTGGAAAATATTTTAGTCCACCGCTTATAGAAACACCGTATTGAAATGGTGTTCCCATTCCGTTTTCAAGATTAAAGGTTAATATCTCGGAAAAATTATTGTAGGGATGGAGGTATTGATAATAACGATACTCTGTTATGGCATTTACTCCTGCAATATATCCGTTGCCGACTTTGAAGTGTATAAGGTTTTCCCAAGAAAAACCGAAATTATCAAATTCACGAAATTCATTCTTGTCATGTCTTGCCGAGGTCTGAAAAACTGAATGAAAAAATATTCCTGTCGAATCAATCTGTTCGGTAAGTTCAGCGTCCTCATCATCTTCAGTAATAGGGACCGAGGATTCGAAAAATTTCGTCCCGAATC
>CAYHFN010000003.1:0-7315 GCA_964355925.1 uncultured Chitinophagaceae bacterium | reverse complement strand
TCCTCATCATCTTCAGTAATAGGGACCGAGGATTCGAAAAATTTCGTCCCGAATCCGACGGATATACTATGCTCATAATAGTTGCGAAGAGTGAATCGATTAAAGATCATTGATCCACCGACATATTGGAACTTAAGGTCGGAAGATTCTAAGTAATGTTCTGATGCTATCTCAAAATATGTTTGAAATAATTGATCGGATAATTTCTGGTAATTATATAACGGATTTGAACTATAGCCATAAGACGCAGAGCTATATGCTGAAATCTGAGAATAAAGCAGCTCGGTGCAGTTTAGTAGGACACAAAATGTAATAGAAACTATTGCTTTCTGAGATGATTTTGGTTTCATCATATTGTGGTCGTGTCTCAGTTTGATTGTTCATTGTCCTAAAGCAAATGAATCTCTAAATCTTTTTTACGGTGTCTATAAATTACGAAATTCTGTTGTATGAA
Source organism: uncultured Chitinophagaceae bacterium (assembly GCA_964355925.1). Classification (GTDB taxonomy): domain Bacteria; phylum Bacteroidota; class Ignavibacteria; order UBA10030; family UBA8401; genus UBA8401. The sequence continues at coordinate 6,861 of CAYHFN010000003.1, read as the reverse complement.
AGAAGACACCGTACAATTATTTTATCTTATTGTAAGACTCAATTATTTTGGGGATTACTTTAAAACTCAAAACCCCGAAATCTTTTCCAAGATTCCGGAGTTTTGTATTCTCTTTTCGGTGATGTTTACTGTTTTGTAGTTATAGTTTCTAATCTTCCATCGGTACTTATGCCGATGCCGTTTTTATTTGATGTATTTTTTCTAATTCGTGTAAACATTGCTGAAGGGTGTCTAAAGAATGCCGGAATTTTTGTCTTCCATTCATCGATCTTCATATAGACAACAGGAATTACAAGCAATGTTAAAAACATAGAACTTGTGAGACCGCCGATAAGTGCCCACGCTAAACCGGATTTCCATTCGGAACCCGATGCCGTTGAAAGGGCAATTGGCATCATTCCAAAGATCATTGTAGCGGTTGTCATTAGAATAGGTCGTAATCTAGACTGTGCGGCTTCTAACAATGCTTCGTAGACAGTTAAACCGCGCTCTAGGCGGGTTTGATTCGTTCGATCTACAAGAAGGATTGCATTCTTTGCAACAAGCCCCATAAGCATAATAATACCGAGCATACTAAATATACTCAATGCTTTTCCTGAAATGGCAAGAGCAGCCATTGCTCCGATCATTGCCAAGGGAAGTGAGAACAAAACGACGATTGGATAGACATAGGAATCGTACAGCGCAACCATAATCAAATAGATAAATAAAATACCAATTCCCATTGCTATAAATAAGCTGTTAAATCCTTCAGCGCGTTGCTTTTCCATTCCAAGATATGAAATTGATACTCCTAACGGTAATGATGTATTGGCAATTGCCTTCTTAAAGTCTTCCATAATTGTTCCAACCGGACGGCCAAGAGTCTCACCCTTTACATACAATACTCCAATACGATCTCTCCGTTCCAATCGCGTTGGACCTGACGACTGATTAATTGTAGCAAATTGTTTTAATTCGATTTGTTGACCACGGCTGTTCATAAAAACAATATTGCCAATTTCCGATGTTCGTGAACGGTCTGATTCATCAAATTGAATTCGAATATCGTATTCATTATTTCCGTCACGGAATTTTGATTCGTCATCGCCCGTAAGAGCAATGCGTAATGTCGAACCAACGTCGGCAACGGAAAGTCCGAATTGAGCCATTTTAGCGCGATCAATTTCAATATTCATTTCCGGTTTGCCGGCTTCAGATGAAAGACGAATATCAGTTGTACCTGTAACTGATCGTAAAACGTCAGCAATTTGTCCGGCTGCTTGGATCAGATCTTTGTTATCAGTTCCATACGCTGCTATTTGAAGCGAAGCTTCGTTTGCAGAACCAAAAATACCGATTGGATTAACAAACACTTTAACCCCGGGAATTTCGCTGACTTTTACTTTGATCTCTTCGCCCACTTGTGCCGTAGATTTTTTCCGTTTGTTTTTTGGAACAAGCGCAATATTCATTTGAGTAAGATTATTACTTGAAATTGAAAGAGAACCGCTTTCTTGTGCCCCAACTCCGGTAAATACTTTTTTAATTTCAGGCATTTCCGATAGCAGTTGTTCAACTTTTAATGTTGTTTGATTGTTTTGTTCAATTGATGCGCCTGGAGCTAGTTCTAAGGAAACACTGAACTCACCCCGATCTGATTGCGGCATAAATTCATTTCCAATAAGACCAAGCGCAGGTAACGATAATGACATAAAGAATAATATACTGGTAATGATTGCTACTTTACCTTTGTTTACCAATGCCCACTTTAATGATTTTTGATACGAATCAGAGAATTTATGATAGTATCGTTCGAATGCGAGAGCAAATTTACCCAACAACGTACGATCTGTTAATCGTTCATGTTTTGCAAATCGTGATGCTAACATTGGTGTCACAGTAAATGAAACAAACAGAGAGGTGAGGGTTGCTCCAACAATGACAAGCGCATATTGCCGTAATATATTTCCAACAAGTCCACCGACGAGCGACAATGGAAGAAACACAACAACGTCCACCATGGTAATTGAAAGAGCTGCAAATCCGATCTCATTACGACCGATCAATGAAGCGGCGCGTGGTTCTTCTCCTTTTTCAATGTGATGGTAAATATTTTCCAACACCACGATCGAATCGTCAACAAGAACCCCAATTACCATTGACAACGCAAGGAGTGACATGATGTTCAGAGAGAATCCCATGGCATACATAAATCCGAATGTCGCGATCAATGATGATGGAATTGCAACAAGAACTATAAGTGAGTTTCGAATACTGTGTAAAAATAACAACATCACTATCGCAACCATCAACACAGCAAGTGCAAGATCCTCTTTTACAGCAGTTGCTGCATCTAATGTGAACGTCGATCCGTCTTGTGCAATATCGAATAAAATTCCTTGTGCTTTGTATTCATCTTGTATTTTTATAAGTTCCGCACGGACCAGTTTGCTAACCGTTACTGTATTTGCGTCAGATTGTTTTACAACCGTTATTCCAACGGAGGTTATGCCGTTGATGCGATTTATTTGCGTATAATCTTTAATCCCATCCTGAACTTCAGCAATATCTCCCAAACGAATATCGCCACCTTGACGTGACCGTGCAACAACAAGATTACGCATATCTTCAATAGAATTAAATTTCCCTGCAACGCGCACTACAAATTGAGCATCAGTGTCTTTAACTTTCCCCGTTGGAAAATCAAGATTGGAACTTCGGACTGCCTGCATTATTTGTAATATCGAAAGTCCATACGCCCGCACTTTATTGGCATCAAGATTAACCTTTATTTCACGTTGGTCGCCGCCGGAAAGAGCTACCTGTGCAACTCCCCCTATTTTAGAGATTCGGGGTTGAATTCTATCCTTAAGGAATTGATAGAATTCCCGTGAGTTCATTTGACTTGTAACACCCAATCGCAGTACCGGAATTTCATCAAATGCAATTTTTGAAACAGTCGGTGCTTTTGCAGTCGTTGGAAGCTTTGAAGCTATGGCATTTACTTTTCGTGAAGCATCCTGAACAACGTTATCGATATTCGCATCTTGTTTGAATTCGATAATGACAAGAGACATCCCTTCAAATGATGTTGCACGAACATTGTCTATTTTATCAATGCCAGACACAGCATCTTCGATATTTTTTGTGATATTATTTTCTACTTCATATGGTGATGCACCAGGATAGATTGTGGTTATAGTAATAACGGGGATAGACATCTTTGGGAGTAATTCATAGTTCAATTGATAATAGCTGAACAATCCAAGTACGCCGATAACGGTGAAGATCACTACAACCAATGTTGGACGTTTGATTGATAATTCTGTAATAGTCATTGCAAATTCCTTATTTGATTTACTGTATCACTAATTCAACAGGAAGTGATACTTCCATAATTATTTATTTTCGTATAACAACTGTAGCATTATCTTTCAAATTGTTTTGTCCGTTAACAACAACCAAATCACCTTCGTTCAATCCATTCAATATCTCAATGTTTGTACCAACTTCTTTTCGAATAACAATTGAGCGAAGTTTAGCGACATTGTTATGAATGATATATACTTTTGCATTCTTTAAGCTACCAAGAATTGCTTCACGCGGAACAACAACATACTCTGCCTTATTTCGCAACGTAAAATTCACCCGACCAAACATCCCTGCTTTTAAAGGAAATGTCTTACTGTTGTCAATACGCACTTCAACAGGATAAGTATGTGATTCATCACCTTTTGCTGCAATCGTAATCACTTTACCTTCGAATGATGCACCGGGATAAACATCGGTTGTTACTTCTACGTTATCACCAATCTTCAATTTGAAAACATCTTTCTCGGCCACACTGATCTTCACTTTCAATTTTGAAATATCGACTATATTTGCAACAACACTTGGTTGCGGCGATCCCTGAAGCATTGAACCAATATCAACCGGACGCGCAGTGACGATCCCCGAAATTGGAGTGGTGATCTTGGTGTCTCTATATTGACGTCGAGCAACAATGTATTGCGACTCTGTGCTTTGGAAAGTCCAACGAGCCTGTTCAATTTGTGATTCCGAAATAGATTTATCGTTATAGAGCGATTCAAAACGTTTAAGGTCATTTTTTGCTTTTTCATAGCTCAATTTTGCGGCCTTATAGTTTGCTTCTTTTAATTCGTCATCAACTTCTACAAGTACAGAACCGGCTGATTTAAAATCGCCAACCTGAGCATTCACTTTTACGACGCGTCCCTGTGTTTCAGACATTACAACGACATCGTTGTTAGCGCCAATCGTTCCCATTAAAGAAAAATTATCAGAAATACTTTGTTTAGCCGCAGTAACAACGGAAACGGAATGCGATGTTGTTAATCCTGTACCGTTTGAAGTTTGAGATTCAGTTTTTTCTTGATTGTTTATCATAAAACCAAGTGAAACACCGAGCAACACTACACTGATGGAAATTAATCTGTATTTGTTCATTTCTATTGTCCTTAATGTATAATTATTGTTCTAAAAAATTATTCGCCAATTGAACGTGAAAGTCGGGCAGTGGATAGTTCAAAATCGATCAATGATTGAGTGTAATTCAATTTTGCCTGAAGCAAAGCAACTTCGGCATCCAAAAGATCAGAGTTAACATTCAATCCTTTTTTGTACCGTTCATTGGTCACACGGTAGTTCTCTTCTGCCTGTTCTACGCCTTTGCGGGCAACAGCGGCACGTTCATTAGTTTGATTGAGTGTTAAATAACTTTGAGTCACTTCTAGCAAGATGCCATCCTTCATTTGCGATAATGCCTGTTCTGTTTGTGACAACTGAGCTTCTGCCTGTGTTGATTGGCTTCCGGATGTGTTCCAATTCCATAGATCGTATGAAAGAGAAACACTCACATCCCATGTTCCTTTAAATTCATCTTTCGTTGGAAATATCCTTTGGTTTGGACGGAGATAACTATAATTTCCCACCAAAAAGATCTGCGGATACCATCCTGACCGTGCAATGGTAAGATTAGATTCGCTCATTTTCAGACGAGCATTCATACCTAAAATTTCCGGACGATTATCGACGGCTTTCTTTACTAATGAATTAATATCAATGGAATTAGAATTGCCTGATTGCAATTGTGAAAGAATTTCAATTTCGGTTGCCAACGGCAGACCAAGAATATTATTCAAACCAATCATTGATAATGTTACATTATTTTTTGCATCGATCTGACGGACAAGGGCATCAGAAAGTTGAACTTGAACTTTCAACAGATCGTTATTTGTCAACAATCCTTGTTTCATTAAATTATCAGCATCAGTTACGTGGGATTTGATCTGTCCGACATTATCATCTACCATTTTTTTAAATTCATTGGCACGAAATAGATTCCAATATGCACTCTTTATATTATAGATAAGATCTGATTTATCTTTTTTGAAATCTTCTTTTGATGCTTCGTAAGAATATTCTGCAATGTCTTCAGCGCTGGAAATTTTATTTCCCGTAAAAAGCGGCTGCTGAACCGTTGCGCGCAAAGTGTAATTGTTAAGAACAGTTTGAGAGAGCACAATTGGTGGCAGCGATGGATTGATAAAATTCGGAATTGAGCTTGAAGGGACATCGCTTAACCGTGTGTATGCGGCATTTAATTTTAAAGATGGTAATCCTGCCGCACCGGCTTCGGTAGTTTTTGCTTCGGCGGCAACCACTTTGAATTGTGATGATTTCAAAGATTTACTGTTCTCTAATCCTGTTTGAACCGCTTGATCGACGGTCAAAGAAAGTTTTTGCTGTGCAAACATCATTGAACTTATCACAAATATTGTGATGATTATTTTTTTATTCATTGCGTTGTTACCTCTTCTTTCAATGGTTCATGTAATTTAGTTCTATATTTTGTTCTGCCTTCATCGGTCATCATCCCTTCAAAAAAGACGGTGATCGCTGCTTGATATGCTTGACTTAAGTTGAGCGGAAGGTGAGAGAGAGCTTCCGGATTGACAATACTTTGCATTGCGCTTGAATACATCAGCACAAACACTTGAACATTTACATCGCTGCGAAAAATTCCGAGATCAACTCCTTGCTGAACCATCCGTGCAAAATCGTTCGATACTTTTTCATGGCGGAAGTTGTCGACCTCTTTCCACAATTCCGGCATCGTTCGCTGAACATCGATATAGAACTGCGGTTTCATTTTTTGCATCTCAGTGGTCAAATAGCCGATCGTTGATTTTATTCTGTCAACAAATTCCATCGAAGAATTATCTCTGAACGATTCGCAACGATTGTTTATTGTGACCAATTGATCCCGCGTAATGGCCTTAACGATATCATCTTTGCTCGGAAAGAATTTATAGATAGTTTTTTTACTCATGCCCATACTTTGAGCAAACTCTTCCATGGTTACTTTGCTGAAACCGTTTGTAAAAAAATACTCACGGGCAGCACTAAGTATTCTTTCTTTTAAATCTAAATCAGACAAGTTTAACTCCTTTTGTGTAACTATTCGGAAACCTATAACGTTTTTTTAGTTTCCTTTGTTCCATTAAAAAATGCAGATTTCCTGCATTGTTTGACGTATCAGCCTTAAATATATTGTTGGAAACCGGTTTGGTTTCTATGGTTTCCAATATAATTATGTTTCAGACTAAATACAAAGATATGAAAGAAATTTAATAAATAAGAGAAAATTGTCTTTTCAAAGAACTATGAAACCAATTTATCTTGAAAAGAACAAAAAGTTGCATTGTTTTCGGTGAATAGCGGACTGAAATCGGTAAAGTGTATAGTTATAGTGCATTCGTCTACAATTATTTTTTAGGAAAGGAAAAAGAATAAAATTTGGGCATTAGAAAAATCTAATAAAAAAGTTAACGAAGACTAAGTTTTTTCTTATAGTAA
>CAYHFN010000002.1:136393-171003 GCA_964355925.1 uncultured Chitinophagaceae bacterium | reverse complement strand
TTATCGTAAAAGTGAGAAATTAATTCGCATGAAAAAAAACGATATTGTTACGCCGCCTCTTGTTCTTTGTATTGCAAAAGATATAATCGATGATAGATACCTTTTTTGACAAGTAATTCCTGATGTGTCCCACTCTCACGGATCTCTCCTTTGTGCATCACGATAATCTTGTTTGCACTCTGGATTGTTGAAAGCCGATGTGCAATAACGATTGCTGTTCTGTTTGCAAGCAATTTTTGAATTGCAGATTGGATAAGGATCTCTGTCTCGGTATCAACGCTTGAAGTCGCTTCATCCAATACCAATATTTTTGGATTGAACGCAAGAGCCCTCGCAAATGACAATAATTGTTTCTGTCCTACCGAAAGAGTGGAACCTCGTTCTTTCACCTCTTCATCATATTTTTTCGGCAACGATTCTATAAACTTGTCAACACCAACAATGCGTGCGGCATTTTTAATTTCTTCAATTGAAATATCCTCTTTGCCAAGATTGATATTTCCTTTAATGTCACCTGAAAAAAGAAAAACATCCTGTAATACAACAGCAATATTTCTTCTCAGGTCAGCGAGTGATACTTCACGAATATTGATTCCATCCACAAGGATTTCACCTTTTTGGATATCATAAAATCGTGAAAGCAAATTGATGATGGTCGTTTTTCCTGCACCTGTGTGTCCAACAAATGCGGCAGTTTCTCCCTGATCAATGGTAAATGAAACATCTTTCAGTACCCAATTCTCTGCTCCGGATTCTGCGGTATAGGCAAACCAAACATTCTTAAATTCAATCTTTCCTTTGATGTCCTTGAGCGACTGTAGCGATTCTGATTCTATAATAAATGTGCGATCATCAAGCAATTTGAAAATCCTTTCTGATGATGCCATCGCCGTCTGCATGATATTGTATTTTTCCGAAAGGTCGCGGATCGGACGCCAGAACATTTCATTGAATTGAAGGAATGCCATTACTGTTCCAATTGTCACCGTCCCCTGCATTGCGTTCCCGCCTGCATACCAAATGATCAATCCAACTGCAACAGCGCCAATCAGATCGACGCTTGGATAAAAGACTGCATAATAGAATATTGATTTGATATTCGCTTCACGGTGTCCGGCATTGTGTTGGCTGAATTCTTGATACGCTTTTTTTTCACGATTGAATATTTGGTCGACAAGCATTCCTGTTATGTGTTCCTGCATGAATGTGTTGATGCGCGCGATGTATAACCGCACTTCACGATATGCTTCACGCGCTTTTTTTCGGAACAACGATGTTCCATAGATCAGAAATGGAAGAACGCTTAAGGACAACAATGCTAACGGAACATTCATGCTGAACATGAACCATACAATTCCAATGATCATGAATACATCACTGAATACCATGACAATACCGGATGAAAACATTTCATTCAACACTTCAACATCACTTGTTACACGCGTGATCAGCCGTCCGATTGGGTTCTTATCATAGAATTTCAATGATAATTTTTGCAGATGGCGGAATATTTCCATCCGAAGATCAAAGATCGTTTCCTGTCCGATTTTTTGAGTGAGATACGCATTATAGTATTGAACGATACCGCGAACAATCAATAAAATGAAAAATAGAATAGTAGTTGTTAGCAAACCTTCTTTATCGTTGTTCGCGATATTCACATCAACAGCAATTTTCGTAAAATACGGTCGAACAGCCTCAAGTCCTGATACTGCAAGAGCTAAAATTATAGCAATGACAACCTGCCATTTGTACGGACGCAAATAATAAACAAGACGCTTCATCAATTGCGTGTCGTACGCTTTACCTAGGATATCATCATCCTGTATTTGACTCATAAATTTTCCAACTCTTTTTCCAGCAACTGCTTTTGGTATAAACTTGCGTAAATTCCATTCAGTGCAATTAATTCTTCATGGTTGCCTTGTTCGGCAATTTTTCCACCATCTAACACGATGATATTATCGGCATGTTTAACAGTCGAAATTCGATGAGCAATAATAATGCTTGTTCTGCCGCTCATTAATGTTTTCAACCGCTGGAGAATTTTTTCTTCCGTATACGTATCTACTGCAGACAGAGCATCATCAAGGATCAATATCCTTGGCTTTCGCAAAATTGCACGGGCAATACTTGTTCGCTGCTTTTGTCCTCCTGAAAGAGTGATACCGCGCTCTCCAAGCATTGTTTCATATTGTTTTGGGAAATCGACAACATCATGGGCAATTTGAGAGACTTCCGCAGCTTCGTGCATCATTTCGTGAACTGCATCATCGTCCCCATATCGGATATTTTCTGCAATTGAATCCGAGAATAAAAATGTCTCTTGCGGAACATATCCGATGCTCTTACGGAGGACTTCAATTGGGATCTTTTTGATATCCGTACCATCGATCAAAATAGTTCCATCGGAAACGTCATACATTCGTGGAATAAGATTTACAAGAGAACTTTTCCCTGCTCCGGTGTAGCCAACAATTGCCAGCGTGGAACTTTTGGGAATCTTCAAATCAATATTTGTTAGTGTCGGTTTTTGCGCGCTTTGGTGGGTGAAAGTAACATTGCGAAATTCTATTTCGCCATCAATTGTTGTAATTGAATGATCCGTTCCTTCCATATTACGGATTGCAGGTACTGTTTCAAAGATTTTATTCAAGCGTTTCATGGAAGCAGCTCCTTGCTGCCACATATTGGTCACCCAGCCGAAAGCGATCATCGGCCAGATCAACAAAGAGAGATATGTCATAAATGCAGTCAATGTTCCAATCGTCATTTCTCCATTAATCACTTTCAATCCGCCGACATAAATTGTAATGAGGAGTGAAAGCCCTACAAGAATGAACATCAGCGGCCACATAATGGACTGTGCTTTTGCTAAGACAAGATTCTTTTTAAAATATTCCCAGCTAGCTTTGCGAAACTGTTCAATCTCAAATTCTTCACGCACATAAGCCTTCACAACTCGCGCACCGGAAAGATTCTCTTGTGCCTTCGTCGTTAAAACAGAATACTGTTCCTGCCGCTCATTGAATTTTTCATGAATGACCTTCCCTAAATAGTAAACAGCGTACGATACAAATGGCATCGGAATTAAAGCAAGCAGCGTCAATTGCCAATCTTTGACAAACATCAATATCAAGGACATTGAAAGCGTCATTAGTGTATCCGCCGGATACATAATACCAGGACCGAGAACGTTCCGAACTGCGCTGATATCATTTGTTGCATGAGCCATCAAGTCACCGGTCGGCGTATTTTGAAAATATGTGAGCGGAAGTTTTTGGATGTGAGAAAGAAAATCATTTCGCAGATCATACTCTATTTTTCGGGACACGACGATGATCGTCTGTCGTGTAAGGAACAACATGATCCCGGCAATGATCGCAAAACCAACAACGAGTAATGCATACAAAAGAAGATCCGTATGTTCAAGCGATTTGGATTCAAGTCCATGTTTTAGTTTATCAATCGCTTCCCCGATAAACCACGGCGTTGCTACCGTAAACAAATTGCTTACTATAACGGTCAGCAATCCAAGGTATAACGTTTTTTTATACTTAGATAAATATGGAAGAAGCTTAAGAAGTGATTTCATTGTTATTTAAAATATGGAAACGGTCTTTCAACCGTTCCAAAATGTGTTTCCGTATTTAGTTGAAATAGTTCATTCAATCACAGTAAATTTTGTGTATTGCTGTAATACTTTCGGCACGATCACTTTCCCTTCGGGAGTCTGATTGTTCTCAATGATTGCTGCAACAATTCTTGGTAACGCAAGTCCGGAACCGTTGAGTGTGTGAACAAACTCTTGTTTACCCGTTTCACGGGACTTGAACTTAATGTTCATTCTACGTGCCTGAAACGTCTCAAAATTGCTGCAGGATGAGACTTCAAGCCATTTTTGCTGCCCTGCTGCCCATACTTCAAGATCGTATTTTTTGGTCTGTGTAAAACCCATATCACCCGCACACATCAATAATACACGATACGGTAAACCGAGAAGCTGAAGCAATCGTTCCGCATCGCCGCGTAATGATTCAAGTTCATCATACGATGTTGATGGGTGGACAAATTTCACCAGTTCAACTTTATCAAACTGATGAAGACGATTCAATCCGCGCACATCTTTTCCGTATGAACCCGCCTCACGTCGGAAACATGGAGTATATCCGGCATATTTAATTGGGAGTTCTTTTTCTTCAAATGTCTCTTTGCGGTGAAAATTTGTAACCGGAACTTCTGCAGTCGGGATCATATACAGTTCATCCCGCGTAGCAACGTACATCATATCTTCTTTATCAGGAATTTGACCGGTACCTCGCGCACTATCTTTGTTGACAACAATTGGCGCTTGAAGTTCTGTATAACCATGTTCACCAGCCTGATCCAAGAAGAAATTGATCAACGCACGCTGCAATATTGCCGCTTTCCCGACGTAGAACGGAAATCCTGCGCCTGCAACTTTTGAACCGCGGTCAAAATCAATGATTCCGAGTTTATTTGTTATATCCCAATGCGGTTTTAATTCGTAATCATTTTTGGGCTTTTCTCCCCACTCAAAAATTGTTTGATTATCGTCCGGTGTTCTGCCCGACGGAACAGAAGGATGAGGAATATTTGGAACGGTGAGAAGCAATTCTTCAAGATTGCCCTCAACAATTTTCAATTCTTCATCGATTTGTTGAATTCGAGTCTTGACAGAATTCATTTCTTCGATAACACCGGAAGCATCTTCGCCCGATTTTTTCATCTGTCCAACTTTTGCGGAGACCTCATTCCGTTTCGCTTTTAATGCCTCTCCCTCACCGATCAGAGTCCGACGTTGATTATCAAGAGCAAGAATTGCATCAATATTATCATCAGCATTTTTTGCTTTAATCCCGTTTTTAACAAGTTCAGTCTGTTCACGAATAATTTTAATATCTAGCATAGGATCCCTTTGTTTTCTTATTGAGTTATTTCTATCGTTACAAGAATTCCGATTGTTTTAAAAGCATTGAATTGTTTTTTTTCTGCAGAAATCACTTTCAGTTTTCCTGTTAATGGCAAATAGATTTGTTGTTCCAACCCTGCTGTCTGTTCATTAGAGCTGTTTGCGCAGAAATAACTCTCCGCCATTTTTGTTGCAGCTTTTCCTTTTGGTGATTCGCCAGCGTTACAGCCGATGATCATTGGAAATTCCTTCATCGATTTTTGTATCGAAATTATTTCATACACTTGTTTCACCCGCTCTGAAAGTTCTTCATCATCAAGATCGGTTGATGCAAAAGCTAACGAGCTTAACCCCATTTCAAAAACCCCAAAAGACATTGACCGTCTTGCTTTCCCTTTTCCCGACGGCAGCGTAAAACCATTGGATTGCAGAAGTGGATACAAACAGAATAGAGAATTGCCAGAATCCCATCCTTGAAAATAACGCGCTTTTGCAAATGTTCCACGCATATCCAATCGTTGTAACAATTCGCTGTATGCATCGAAATCCGGTTTCGATTCTGTAGCCCGTTCGATCTGTTGAACTGCCACAACTTCCGCACCGGTCGATTTTATCCAATCAGCGAACTGCTTTACATCATTCTTCTCTTTTAAGCCATGAAGAGCATTCACTGAAAGCATTTTGAAACGACTCGAAATTTTGTTTGGCGACGTCTTTAACGAATCAGCAAGACTGATCGTTTTTTCAGACGATGAACACGAACCAAAGTATAATGCAACAATAAGGACAAATGGAAAGAAAAGAAAATTTTTCATACTAATTCAAATGGATGCCTGTAAGGTCTTGCTGCATCATCATCAATCCCTGTGTTATATTCATTGGTGAATAATGCAGTTGAGATTTTGCTTTTTCAAGGATAAACGTTGTATTCATTGGTCGAACGGCTCTTTGTTCAAGGTCTGTTGTTTTAATTCGTTCAATCAGGGTTTTGTCATATCCAAAAATCTCTGCTACCCGCAGTGCAAAATTATATCGGGTGATCGTTTCTGCTCCCGAAATATGGAACAGACCGTTGGCATTTCGATCCATAACATTCTTCATAGCCATTGCAAGATCGTGCACGTGGGTAGGATTACTAATCTGATCATCAACGCATCGAATTGGTTTGCCTTCATTCAAATTATTTATCACCCACAATGCAAAATTGTTTTTAACATTCACGCCAATTCCATACACAAGAATCGTACGCAGAATCGCATATTCTATTCCGCTCGAAATTATGACATTCTCGCCTGCAAGTTTCGTCTTCCCATAATAGTTGACAGGATTGGCTCGGTCTGTTTCCGTATAATTCCCAAACTTTCCGTCAAATACATAATCTGTTGAGACGTGAATGAGTTTAGCATTGATCCTTCTGCAAACTTCCACAAGATGTTCAACACCGGTAACGTTTACTTTCCAAGCCTGTTCACGTTCGCGATCACAAAAATCAACATTGGTCAATGCCGCTGCATTTAAAACAATATCCGGCCGATAACTTGAGATCAGACTTTTTACATCACTGCGATTGGTAATATCGAGCTGCGTGTAATCGAAAAGAGCCTGATCATTCACGAACGATCGATGGTACGAAGAATGTAACACTTCATATTCAGATTCGCCGTCCAGAAGAAAAGCCAACTGCTGCCCTAACAAACCATTACTCCCGCACACAAGCACTCGTTTCATAGCAGTTCTCTCATCGCTCTGAGCTGTGCGTGTTTCTCATCCAGCGCGAACTTCGTGCTGTGCGCAGAACTTTTTTCGGCGAATGTCACCGCTTCAAAATAATTTTTCTTCTTCAAATATGCATAGAGAAATGAAACTCCAAAGATATCTCCCGAGCCGATAGTCGAAACAGGATTCGGATTCGCTTCACTGGCAATCTCAGTTTCCAATAATTGTTTGTGCTCTTCTTGATATAATGTCGCACCTTTAGCCCCCCGCGTTATGATGAATGCTTTCACCATGAGCGGAATCATTTGCTTGGCAAGCAGTTCGTCATTGAAATGTTCCACGGAAATTCCGGCAGCTTCTTCATCATTCATCTGAACACTGTCGGTCATAAAGCACCATCGACGCCAATCTGCCATTGGTGCGCTCGTTCGGGTTCCATCGTCATTCATGCTCAACGTGAGACAGTGCATATCAAGATGGATCGGGCATTTTTTCCCTCGAACTTCAAGTCGGATCTCGTCCATCGTATCAACGGTAATATCTTTGCCGGAGATCATATTCACGTACACACCGTCAACATTCAAATATTTTTTAATATGGGAGAACGGGATCGGTTTTGCAATATTCGCCGAACACTCGTTTGGATTATCGTCAAAATAATGAACGCAATTCGATTCGCCCGCAAACTGGAAGATTCCGCTGTCGTCTATATTCTTATATTGAGCGAGCGTGCTTTTCACTTCGTTGAATTCCGTCTCACCCACTCCGAACACCGGAAAAATTGTATCGCGATCAGCGGCAATATTTGCCAACGCCGCAACAGAATGGAAAATTCCCCCCAGCTTTTTCTCTTGAGTTCCATCCACTCGATGAAACATATCGACACAAAAATGTCCAATAACTGTTATTTTCATTTTTTATATACCTCTTTCGGATCGAAAATGATATCATTGTTCACATTGTAATCATTTCCGTCATTAGTTACTTCACGATAGAAACAGGTGCGATGTCCGGTATGGCATGCGGCATCACCCACCTGATGAACACGAAGAAGGATCACATCCGCATCGCAGTCAATATGAATGGATTTAACTTCCTGAACATTTCCGGATTCTTCACCTTTGCGCCACAACTTTCCGCGTGAACGGCTGAAATATACTGCACGATTCGTCTTTACCGTTTCTTCCAGACTTTCCCGATTCATCCATGCCATCATTAAGATATCACCACTTTTTTCATCCTGAGCAATTGCAGGAATGAGTCCGTTGGAATCATATTTTACATCGTCAAGTAGTTTCATTTTTTCCCTAAGCTGACCGTCAACTGTTTATACTCTCACTAAAATATTTTTTGATCGTAAAAATTCTTTTGCTTGCTTGATTGTAAATTGACGAAAATGAAATATTGATGCTGCAAGAACAGCGTCAACTTCCGCATCATTAAACGCATCATATAAATGTTCCAGTGTTCCAGCTCCGCCGCTTGCGATCACCGGAATTCTTACGGCACTCGTAACATTTTTCAATAATGCTATGTCATAACCATCTTTTGTTCCGTCACGATCCATGCTCGTTAACAATATTTCTCCGGCACCTCGCTCTTCACATTCCTGCGCCCACTCAACAACGTCCAGTTCGCTTTCTGTTCGTCCGCCATTGATAAATACCTTCCACTTATTCTCTATAATTTTTTTCGCATCGATCGCAACAACGATACATTGCACGCCGTATTTTTCAGCCCCATCATTGATGATTCGAGGACTTTTCACTGCAGCAGTGTTGACACTAACTTTGTCAGCGCCGCTTCGAAGCATTTCACGCATATCACTTGTTGTGCGAATACCGCCGCCAATCGTAAATGGTATTGATACTTCTTCCGCAGTTCTTCGAACAACATCAATCATTGTAGAACGATTATCCGATGAGGCTGTGATGTCAAGAAAGATCAACTCATCAGCACCTTCACTATCATAGAATTTTGCTTGTTCAACCGGATCACCGGCATCGACCAATGTAAGGAAGTTGGTCCCTTTAACAACTCTTCCTTTATCAACGTCCAAACACGGAATTATTCGTTTTGCAAGCATCTAAATTCTTCTCGTAGGTCCAAGATCATCTAATTCTTTTTCGTTCTCTCTCCACAATGCTTGGCAAGAGAATCTATTCTCATACAATGCTTTTCCAACAATAACAGAATCAACGCCGAATTTCTCGAGTTCCTGTAATTTTATCAGATCCTGATATCCAGAAACACCGCCGGACGCAGTAATTCGTAATCCTGTTTTTTCTGCCATTATCTGGATAGCTTCATAATTCGGACCGGTGAGCATTCCGTCACGTGATATATCGGTATAGACTACTCGACCTACACCAAGTGCTTTCATGTTCAGCGCAAGAGAAACAGCTTCAATTCCAGTATTCTCTTTCCAACCCTTCGTCATTACAACACCATTCTTTGCGTCAATACCAACAACGATTTTCCGAGCACCAAATTCCTTTATACACTTTGTCACAAGTTCGGGGTCGTCAATTGCAGCCGTTCCAAGAACAACGCGATACACTCCAATTTCAAATAATTGTTGTACTTGTTCATACGTACGAATTCCACCGCCGATCTGAATTGGAATATCAACTGCTTTCATCATTCGCCGAAGCACATCCAAATTTTTCATCTCGCCGCCGAATGCACCGTCAAGATCAACGACATGGATCGTTTTTGCATTCTCTCCTCGCCACAGTATTGCCATCTGCACCGGATCGTCGGAATAGATCTTTTCCGTACCGAGAGCACCTTGTACTAAGCGGACGCATCGTCCATCTTTAATATCAATTGCAGGTAAGATTAGAAGCATTATAACTCAGAAAAATTTTTTAATAATTGCAATCCTGTCGTTTGACTCTTCTCGGGATGAAATTGAATCCCGAAGATATTCTTTTGTTCAATGATCGATGTAAATTTGAATCCATAATCCGTCTGTGTTAACGTGACATTCTCTTTCGGTTCTACAAAATATGAATGGACAAAGTACACAAAACTCTTTTCCTTAACTCCGTTCAAGATCGGCGATTGACGAACAATCTCCACTTGATTCCATCCCATGTGAGGAACTTTGACAGTTGATGGAAACACTTTAACTTCACCATTTACTAAATTCAATCCACCGAACTCACCTAACTCATAACTCTTTGTGAAGAGCAATTGCATCCCGAGACAGATTCCCAACAGATATTTTCCGGATGCCGCATGCTCTTTCACAACTGCATCCAATCCTAGCGAATGTAAATTCTGCATTGCCTGGCCGAATGCTCCAACACCGGGAAGAACCAACTTATCTGCTTTCCGAAGTTCCTCCGCATTGTCCGAAATGAATGATTCAGCACCAACCTTCTCAAACGCTTTCTGAACCGAGCGCAAATTATTTAGATGATAATCTATTATACCAATCATACTCAATTACCAATCAACAATGACCACAATACTCCAATTGACAATTTTTATTGGTAATTGTTTATTGTCCATTGAATTACAGTTTTCCTTTTGTCGAAAGCACACCCTTTACTCGCGGATCAACCTCACATGCCATACGCATCGCTCTGGCAAATGATTTGTAAATCGCTTCAATTTTGTGATGAGTATTTTTTCCGTACAACACTTCAATATGAATGTTCGCTTTCAAATTCTCAGCAAATGATAAAAAGAAATGTTCGATCATTTCTGTAGAAAGGTCACCGACTTTTTTTCTTTTGAATTCTGCCTGAAAGACCAATGCAGAACGACCGCTCAGATCAACAACGCATCGTGCAAGAGATTCATCCATCGGCACGTACGACATTCCGTATCTCGCAATTCCCTTTTTATCTCCAAGTGCATTGGTAAATGCTTTCGCCATAGCAATGCCGACATCCTCCGTTGTATGATGATCGTCCACGTGAAGATCGCCTTTGCAAGCAACGGTGAGATCGAACATTCCATGCTTTGCAAACAGATCAAGCATATGATCGAGGAATCCAATTCCGGTATTAATGGAAGATTTTCCGCTTCCATTCAATTCAACGGTGACAGCAATATCCGTTTCTTTTGTTTTTCGTTTAATTTTGGCTTTTCGCATAAGAAAAATAGGGACGCATGTGACGTCCCTATTTGAAAATGCGCAATTTTTCGGAGAGTTTCAAGAAAAGCAGAATATTTCATCATCATTGTTTATATCTGAAACACTTCACTTCATGGTCATTCACCAATCCGCACGCTTGCATAAAGGCATAACAAATGGTCGGACCAACAAATCTAAATCCCCGCTTTTTCAACTCTTTGCTCATTGCTTCCGCTTCTGTCGCTTTGGGAGGAATATCTTTAATCGATTTTCGTTTGTTGATGATCGGTTTCCCTCCTACGAATTGCCAAATATACTTATCAAAACTTCCGAATTCCTTCTGCACTTCTAAAAATGCTTTTGCATTCGAAACAACAGAATTTATTTTTAATCGATTACGAACAATACCTTCGTTCTTCATCAATAATAATATTTTCTTCGCATTATATTTTGCAATTTTCTTGGGATCGAAATTGTCAAACGCTTTCCGGTAATTTTCCCGCTTGCGAAGAATCGTAATCCAGCTTAAACCCGCTTGAGTTCCTTCAAGAGTTAACATTTCAAATAATTTTCTGTCATCATGAACCGGAACACCCCACTCTTTATCATGATATAAATTGTAGAGCGGATCAGTTCCTGACCAAACGCAACGATGTATCATTTCGTTTCCTTTAATAATTATTAACGTTTAGTTGAATCTCTCCGTGACATCCACAAAAAAAAGGGACGCAAAATATGCGTCCCAAGTTTATTTTGTCCTTACTCTATGTTAACCAAGAACTCGTATATACTCTTCTAATGCTATCACTCCGGATACAAGTTTTTTTGCCGCATCAAATCGAATAGATTCAAATCCTTTTTTTGTTGCTGCTTCTTTCACTTTTACCGGTGACGCTTGATGGAAGATCAAATCTTTCAGCTCTTCGTCAATCACCAGAATTTCATGAATCGCCGTTCTGCCCATATAACCATCGCCACCGCATACTTCACAACCTGCACCACGGTATAACAAAATCGAATCTTCCAATTGATTAAGACCAGCAGCATTCAACATATGTTTGGTTGGTTTATAACTTTCTCTGCAATGGCTGCAAATTTTACGAACCAATTGCTGGTAGATAATTCCATTTAACGTTGGAGCAAGCCACGATGGTGGAATTCCGAAATTTGTCATTCTTGGTAAGCAAGACATTGCATCACCAGAAAGAATGGTCGTAACCACCATGATACCTGTTAATGCTGCTTCGGCGGCAGCGGTACCGGCTGAGGCATCGTGTATTTCTCCGAGAAAAATTAAATCTGGCTGCTGTCGAAACACGGCTCTCATAGATGTTGCATAATCAAGTTTTTGTTCAACATCAACTTGTACTTGACTGGCAAACTCTAAATGATACTCAACAGGATTTTCAACAGTTATGATATTCTTTTGAGAATCTTTAAGTTCATTCATCAAACCGTACACCGTAGTTGTTTTACCGGAAGCCGAAGGACCTGCAATAACAAGAAGTCCGCTAGGTCGACTAAGAAGATACCGCACTAGAGAAATATTCTCCGGTGAAAAACCAATATCATTGATATCAACAGCACGATTATTTTTTTTTAAGATGCGAATTGAGAATCGCTCTCCTTCAATGGTCGGTAGGGTATTTACACGCATATCAAATTGGAACTTACCATATTTAGCGGAATATCGTCCGTCCTGAGCTTTCTTTTTTTCAAACATATTAAGACTGCCGCGGGTTCGCATAACATTGCATAACGATTCAGTCAATTCTTTTGGTAATGAGAATGCGTGTTCAAGAACGCTGTCAATATTATAACGTATACGAAATTCATGTTCCATCGGCTCAAAAAAGATATCTGATGCGCCGCTCTTGATCGCAGTGATTATAATCTCATCGACCAGTACATCCGCATTGGGTAATTTTCCTGAATCAAGTATCTCGCCCACCTTTTCTTTAGTACGCTTACGAGTATCGATCGTATCCAATTGAAATTTCGACGGTATCTGTTTATACTCGTCTGCTTGCTCAACGTGCACCTTTTTTGTTATGGTATCAAATGCAGATCGTTTTACTGCAACCGGAACGACGAATACTTTTGCATCACGTCGCATTTCATCCAAGACATCTTTATATGGTGGATTGATAAAAGCAACAGTCAACTCAACTCCGCTCCGAATAATTGGCAATGCTTGGTATTTCTTAAGAAATTCTTCTTTTAAGGAAGGACTGTTTAACGTAATAAGGGAAGTGGTTAAGTTTACATATGGGATCTTAAATTCTTCAGATATTGCTGTTGCAACAATCTCATCATTCACACCAATATCTTCCACCAATATTTCAACACACTGTTTTGCTTTCGCCTCTACCATCATCCTGTTGAATTTATCGAATTTTATTTTGTCAATATACCCTTTGCTAAAAAGGAATTTTGATAAACGAACGTCTTCATCTTTAATCATAATGTTTACTCGAAAAGTTTGTCAATATCAATCTGTGATACAACATTGCCGTTTTGATCCAATTGATTCTGCATTTTATTAACTTCAATAATACGCATTAATTCTTGCTCTGTAAAATTCGAAGAAGTAGTTACATTAGATTCGAATCGTTGAATACGAGAAATAGTACTCGATTTCATTAACTGCTTACCACAGGATCCACAGTACGAATCCAACAGGGAATTTAAAAAACCGCATTTACAACGGATCACCGTTAATTTGTTCCCACAATTGAAACACTCCGGTGTTGTCCGCGGATTATCACTGCTACAAGAAGGACATATCATATAGCACTCCCTTCAACATTCAATAATTTTTGAATGATCTCAACTATTTTGGATGGCATGTATGGTTTTACAAGATAGTGGCTGGCACCTCTTCCTTTTGCTTCCTGCACCGCTTCAATACTTGAAACCGCCGAAACAATAACTACTATTGCATCAGACTTTAAAGCTCGGATCTCTTTAAGAACTTCCATGCCGGAACGTTTCGGCAGCATATTATCGAGGAAGGTAATTGTTGGTTTATCAGCAATGTATCGCACAAGACCTTCTGCACCATCTGCAGCGTAATGCACTTTTTGAATTCCCATTTTCTTAAGAGTCATAGCAAACAATGTTCGGATATGATCAGAATCGTCTACCACTAATACTGAAACATCTTCGATTTTCATAAAATATCTTTTTCAATTATAACGTTGAGCGGGTAACTCGCTGAATCTCTTCCAGAGTTGTCAAACCTGCAATTACTTTTTTCAATCCGTCGAAACGAAGATCACGGAACCCACTCTTAATAGCTGCTTCACGGATCTTGGTTGTTGTATCATTTTGATAGATCAAATTTTGGATCTCTTCGTTCACAATAAATACTTCGTGGATAGCAAGCCTGCCGCTATATCCCTGAAAATTACATTTTTTACATCCTGTCCCGCGATAGAATGGCGCTCTGCCTGAAAGACTGCTCAACCCGGCGCGATAGAACACTTCTTCGGTAGGCTGATATTCATCTTTACAAAATTCACAGATCTTGCGCACCAATCGTTGCGCAACAACCCCTATCAACGCCGGAGCAAGCCAATATGGAGGAACTCCCATATTTATCAAACGGGGAATTGCACCGACAGCATCATTCGTGTGAAGTGTGCTTAATACCAAATGTCCGGTCAAAGCCGCTTCCGTTGCGGTAATTCCCGTTTCAGAGTCACGAATTTCTCCTACCAACGCCACATCCGGATCTTGTCGCAAAATAGCGCGCAATGCACTTGCAAATGTCAGATCGCGATCTGGATCGACATTTACCTGATTGACTGTATCGACAAGATATTCGACAGGATTCTCGACCGTAACAATGTTTTTTTCAACAGATTTAATATGATTGACTGCGGCATACAATGTAGTACTTTTTCCGCTCCCGGTCGGGCCGGTTACAAGAAGCAATCCGTTTGGTTGATTCAGTAAATGTTCGATCATTGCCAGGTTATGAGCTGCAAGACCGAGATCATTGATCTTTTTGTTGATTGAACTCTTATTAAGAATGCGTAATACAATCTTCTCGCCATTAACGGTTGGCAGCGAATTTACTCGAAGATCAAAAGAGCGTGTTTCAATTGTTAGTGAAATACGTCCATCTTGAGGTTTTTTTTTCTCAAAGATATCCATATCAGCTTTTGTCTTGATCACAGCGGCCATACCTTCGGAAATTTTTTTAGGGAAAGACGCAACACGCTGCAACACACCATCTAACCGGAAACGCAATCGCAATTCTTCCTCAAATGGTTCAACATGAATATCACTGGCACCAATTTTAATTGCACGAAGGAATATCTCGTCTACCAATTCGATCATTGGCGGAAATTCACCGATCTTTTCCAATCGATCTATTTCTTTATCGCCCGTTCGAACGACATCAAATTTTTGAATATCAATCGCGCTTGCAATACGCTTTAGTTCGTCAAATCCTCCTTGTTGGATTTTCAATGTTTCATCAAAATCATTGACATCCGATATTACCGGAACGATCTTCATTTTCGTAAGCTTCGCCAGTTCATCGATGACACTTTTATACGGAGGATCGATGAATGCTATGGTCAATTCGTTTCCGAACAAGAACATTGGGATTACGCGATTCTTTCGGATGAATGTAATAGAAAGGATTTCATGCGGTGCAGAACTAGTTTCGGCATACAACTTCATTACCGGAAGTGTAAATGCTTTACCAAGATGAAGGACAAGTTCGTCAGAGGAAATGAATTTGAATTCAATAAGTGCCTTGGAAAAACCTTCATTCATTCCATAATTGTTAGCGGTATCAACAAATTGTTTCCAACGGTCTTCCGTTAGGATCTTATTAGTGATACAGTAATCTCGAAATTGAAGATCTTCGCGGTTGAACATAGATTATTCGAAAAGTTTATCAAGTTCTGATTGAGTAAGCGTTTGAATTTCTTTTTTAGCTACAAGACGTTCACCTTCTTCCAACAACTCACTGATATCGGTTTCGCTGTATTGGGGAATGTTGATGATTCGCAATTGTTTCCCCTCTTTAATCATTGCCGCTATCACCATTGGTATCGGCATTCCACATTTACCACAGCGCCGATAGACTAACGGGTTACCATGGTTACATGAGGAACATTTCCATCCCATTTCTGTTCCGCAATCAGCGCAAAGAAACGGCGGATCGAAATATTTTTTATTGCATGTTGGACAGGCGTAATTGGGGACCATTATACTTCAATGAGATTATACTTTTTCAATATTTCGTAGATCTTTTCAGCTTCGTATGGTTTTAAAATATATCCATTTGCACCGGCAGCTTTTGCCGCTTGAACATCTTCTGTGGCAGAAATGGATGTGAGCATTACTCCAATAAAATCCGGATTGATTTTTTTCATTTCAATCAATGCCTCAACACCCGATTTTTTTGGCATGATATAATCCAAAAAAACGATATCTGGTTGAAAAATAGAGAACTTTGCAACTGCATCTTCACCATTATCTGATGTTTCTACAATTAACCCTTTTTTACGAAGGATTGCATTCAACAAAGTTCTGTTATAGGCGGAATCATCAACTATTAATGCTTTTTTCATAGTAATATTTTAATGATGTGTTGTTGATAGTATGAAAAAATGTTGTGTGAAGCAAGATTGAATCAATACAGTTTTTTTAGGTAAATAAGGCAGTAAAACTACTCTCTTTCTGCTTCAGGAAATGATACCATATTTTTTCATTAACATTTGAATTTTAACAAATTCAATCGGCTTTGTTATAAATTCTTCTGCACCAGAAAATTCAAAGATAATTTTAATTTCATCTGGATCAGAATATGAAGACATCAAAAAACCTACAAAGTTTTTATCATGTTCCTTCATTTCCCTCATTGCTTCAGCACCATTTTTTGTTGGCATAATGTGGTCCATAAAAACAACATCTGGTTGTAATTGAAGAAATTTATGGACTGCTTCATCACCATCTTCAGCATACTCAACCGAAAGATCCAACTTAGTAAGAATTGATCCGAGGAGCATTCTGTTTGCTTCTGCATCGTCTACAACTAGGATTTTTTTCATAGGATAACCAAATATAAAACGGTTTAGTTTTGGTGATTATTTTTTTTGGCTCTCTTGTTTTGCAATTAGCTCTTTTAGACATTTTTCACAGAAACATTGATCGCCAAATTCATGCAAAAGGAGACTCGGATGATTAAAACACCAGCACGAGCTTTTACCAGCTGATATTCCGCATTCAAAAATCGTATTGCAATTCGGACAGATAGTGTTTAATCCCAATTCCTCTGATTCATTTTGGAGTAACATCTGTTTGCTTGTATATCATTATTTTCCCTAACCTTGTTCTTTGATAAGATACAAAAATCCTTAATGAGAATATGCATCTATGAATAAGAGAAAATGAAAACTGCCGATAGAATATCTTCGGCAGTTAATGTTAACATCTCGATTATTGTATTATGCCGTTTGTTATTTCATTAAGCCCAAAATGACTGCATCCACTTCCTTCGCTTTTTCCATCTGAACCATATGTCCGGCCTCTGGAATAAATGTCACCGTTACATTCTGAATCGCTTCTTCTGCAATTTTTGCGACTTCTCTTGATGACCCGCCATGTAATATTGGATTGGGAATCAGACCATCATTCTCCCCAAAAATAATATGTGTCGGCACAGAAATATCTTTGAGTCGTTTTGTCGTCGGTTCATCTAGCATTCCGTGAACAGAACGGATCACAGCATAACAAAAATCATCAAAATCTTTTCCCTTCGCCATTCGTGTTCGCTCTTCAACCATCCATTCATATTTATCGTCGTAGGTATAGAAATTCATAGCAATATTTGCACGAATTCTATCTTCAGACGTTTTCTTTACAAAATCAATTGTCATAACGCTTTTCAACCAATCACCATCACCTCGTGAGAACGGTTCTACACCCGCCGGTGCAACAAGAATTAGTTTATTCAATTGATCTTTATGTCGGAACGAAAAGTGAATTCCAATTTGTCCCCCCATAGAGTGACCAACATAAACAACTTTGGGAATATTCAATTGAGTCAACAATCCGCTGACAACATCAGCGTAAAATGACATTGTGTATGGATAAACGCCTTTATCTGATTTTCCATAACCGGGAAGATCAATAGCTATTACACGATTCTGTTTTGCAAGTTCAGCAATATTGTATCGCCAAAATCCTCCGTTGCTTGCAAGACCATGAACAAGAACGATCGTTTGCTCACCTTTTCCTTCATCAATATAACTGATGTTGATACCGTTCACTTTTACAAAATTGGATTTGAATCCGTAAGAAAAATCCGAAAATTCTAAAGCCGGTGCATCTTTATACACAAAACCTCCGGAACATCCAACTAAGAAAAGAGTGACTAAAAAAATTAATGACTGTTTCATACTCGCTCCTTTCTTAGAACATTAACCATGACATGTTGAGAAATGCCACCCAAGGATCATGAGATGGACGATTGAAATTATATGTTACATCCGGACTATCATAAAAATCTCCCATCTTCATGTAACCTGCGCTGAATCCAAAAGTTAAAAAAACTTTGTACGTATATTGAGCTTCAAAATTAAGCTCTGATCCGACAATATTTCCTCCGCCATTCGGCGCAATATTTGCAATTGCAAGCGCTGATCCGAGTTTCACCATAAATTTATTTGGAATAACATCATTTGATGCACTTAAGAATAAACCGGTAACTCCATAACCCATGTTTCCAATATCCTGTACGGCTGAATAATATCTGTTGACAACTTTCGGATCGGGGAACAGAATCAATGCGCGATGATTGCCGTAGATTGCAGTCGGTGAGCCGTAAATATTTCCGGTTAACACACTATTCACAGATTTATTTCCTGCACCGTCTTTATCACCAGACGTGTATAATGCTTCAAAACTGATCCGATCGCTTACTGTTTGCCCATATTTGTAATTCATTGAACCGTTCAATGCAACTCCAAAAATATTTGCATAATTTTTTGTTGCTGCTGTGCCGACAGTATCTATTGTTCCTAGATTTGTCATAACAAACGCATCACACCAGAGACGCCCTAATGAAAAATCTCGATTGTATGCGGTGTGTCCGCCAATCCAAGCGATATTCGCTTCATATTTTGAAGTTGGGATATTTAAACGAAAACGATTTGTTGCACCATTATATTCGGCAAGCGAACTATTCAAACCTTGACCCAACACAGAAATTCCACCGCTGCTTTTCCCGCGATCCCACACAAACCAGGCATCAGCTCCGACTTCCAATGTTGGCGCAATTCGAGATTCAACATCAAACATCCACAATGCAACATCATCGTTTTCACTGATTATATTTTCATACAATTGGTAATACCCACCACGGAATTGCGTCTCTTTATTCAGATATGCGTATAAACTTATTCCAACTCCTTGAGTTCCAAAATATGAAAGTTTATACGCACTGGTCTGCGCCGTACTTAATGCAGAAATATTCGGATCACGAACATTATCAAATATACGCTGAAGACCAACAACAACATTCCACGTCGCATCGGTTGGATGTATATCAACATTTGCGAGTAATGTCTGCAAATTCACTTGCCCGCCGTTAAATCCTCCTCCTTTATTCCCACCTACACCATACGCAGCATCTCCCCACGTCATATCAATTTTGAACAAACTTCGTAATGTTGCTACACCGTCTAAAATTGATGGGGAATAAATGAACATTGGGACAAAACGTTGTTCAACATACGATGCTGGTCTTCCCGTATTCGTTGTATTTGGCCCGAATAATCGTCCTATAATTTGTCCTTGAAGTAGTTCGTTCGTTGGAGAAATATCTGATATGGTTGCCCGGGTAAACCAGTATCCGATAAACCGTAGTTCCGGAACTTTAGGGTCAGGAATTCTTTGTGAGCGATCGAAGAATGATAATGTATCTTGCGAAAGAATGCTTTGTGCAAAGCCAATCACAAGACTTAGAATGAGAACAACTTTTGTAGTTTTCATAACTACTTCCTTTTAGAAATAAATCCTGCGGATTTTTTTCCGCAGGACTGTGTTTACAATTATTGCTTTACATATTTTTGGATATAGATTGGATACTTTGTTGTTCCAACAGATGTGCTGCCGAAACCTCCTGTTGGTGTCGGGGGATTTACACCTAAAGTCGGAGTTGTTTGAATAACTTCATATGTTAGATTAGTTCCACTGATTGCAAATATTCCTGTTGCGGTTACGACAGAGGGAGTTGCCTGATTTGCAACAATATTGTTTATCAGCGCATTTTTTGTCGTTGATGTTGAAACTGTATCTTTTGCTGTTGATTCAGTTGTTGTGTATGTGCCGGTAAATGTTGTTGTAACATTTGCACTATCAATTTGAACAACTGTGTACGATTTATTATCGTTGAACGTTGCAGTAATTTTTTTAACTTTGAACGGTGCACTGCGAAGCCCAATTGGAACATTTAAACCATCGGATAACCATGTGCCAACGATCGGTGCAGATGTTGTTCCCGGTGTAACTACAGTTTCATCATCTTTTTTGCATCCGGTTGCGATGAACAGAGCAATTATTGCAAGTAACAGAAGTTGTTTTTTCATAAATCCTCCTTAAGGAATTTATTGTGGTAGAGTAATGTGAATTATGGTGATTGGTGAAGATCTTTTAATGCCCGTTTTAATATTTTACCGCTGTATCCTATTGGTAATTCTTGTATGAACTCAAAATGTTTTGGTATTTTAAACTTTGCTAATTTACCAGAACAAAATTCCTTCATCTCTTCCGGTGTTGAAGATAAATTTTGTTTTAATACAATGAATGCTTTCCCAACTTCTCCCCATTGTGCATCAGGAACACCGATGACAGCAACTTCTGCTATCTTAGAATTAGAATAGAGGAAATGTTCAATTTCCGCCGGATAGACATTTTCCGCTCCACTGATGAACATATCTTTCTTTCGATCCACCACAAAAAAATACCCTTCTTCATCTTTTCGCACAATATCACCGGTATGAAACCATCCATCCTGAATTGTTTCGGAAGTAGCTTTTGCATTGTTCCAATAGCCGGGGGTCACTACAGGAGATTTCATCAAGAGTTCCCCTAGCTGATTTATCCCGACTTCGTTTCCGGAATCATCCACAATTTTTGTTTCAATATAAAAATTTGGGAAACCGATTGAACCTTTTTTCCGTATCGCATCTCCTTCAGGAAGTGAAAAACAATTCGGTCCAACTTCAGTCATTCCAAATCCTTGCCGGATTGGGACACCTTTCTTCTGCCAAAGTTCTATCTGTGGAATTGGCATCGGTTCACCGCCGACAATTGCGAATCGAACAGATTCAAATGTTGTCGTTAAAAATGCTTTCGTTTCCGACATCATCTTCATCATCGTCGGAACACCGAACAACACCGTTACTTTTTCGGTATCACATAATTCTACGATCCGATCTGCATTGAACGAATTAAGGAATATAATTTTCGCCCCATGGTGAATGAACGGTGTCGTTAAAACATGCCATCCGCCGGTATGAAAGAATGGGGCAAAAGTCAGTGTGACATCGTTGCTCGTAATATTCAATCGAAGCTCAGTATTGATCGAATTCCAAAAGACCATTTCATTGGTGACTAAAGCTCCTTTTGGTTTTCCTGTTGTTCCCGAAGTATACAGGATCATACAAGGATCAGTGAATGTCGGTGTAAATTCAATCCTATCCCCAGATATTGTTTTATTGCTGATGATTGATGCTAGACTCTGATTGTTTTCTGAGCGGATACGTAATTGTTGATTTGGCAACACGTTCCCTGATATTTGCGATAGAATTGATCGGTATTCATCCTGGTAGATCAATAATTTTGCCGAACAATCTTCTAAAATGTATTCTATTTCTCGAGCTGCCAATCGGTAATTAACAGGAACAAGTATCGCACCGATCTGTTGCACTGCAAAATAGAGAAAAAGATACTCGATCGTGTTCATCGATAATACAGCAATACGATCTCCGGGATGAATCTCAAAACCATTTTGCAAAGAACGAGAGATCCGGTTTGCAATCGCATTCATTTCTGCATACGAATATGAAATACCAGTGGCATCATCAACTATTGCAATCTTCGTCGGTGAATACTGCGCCCATCGTTCAAGCCATTGAGTTCGTATCGAATTGTTTTGAATGTTCTTACTAATGTTCATGAAATTAATTTTGTGCTTTAGGCTTTATCAATGTAATTGATCTCTTGTCCATACGTTTCTTTTAATGAATAAAGCGAAATGGATGCAACCGTAAAAACAATTCCACCAATCAACAGTGCTCCGTTGATGAGCCCGACATCATGCCGAATCACATTCAGCCATAACGACATTGGAACGACCATCGAGCGCACAAAATTCGGTACGGACGTTGCAACCGTAGCGCGGATATTTGTTCCAAAATTCTCTGCTGCCATTGTTAAAAATACTGTCCAATATCCCTGACCGAGTCCGACAACGAGGATCACTACCATAAAAAGATCTGCGCTTGCATTGACCATTTTCAATGTATAAACCGTCAGTATCGACATAAGAATAAAACAGAACCAGACAACCTTTTTTCTATTCTTGATCATCTCGCTTATAATTCCGCTCAATCCGCTTCCTATCGCCAAACCGATAGCC
The DNA here is from genome assembly GCA_964355925.1 of uncultured Chitinophagaceae bacterium. Taxonomy (GTDB): domain Bacteria; phylum Bacteroidota; class Ignavibacteria; order UBA10030; family UBA8401; genus UBA8401. The sequence goes on along the minus strand of CAYHFN010000002.1, from coordinate 148,596 downwards.
TGCCATTTTAAAGTTTCTGCGGCAGTAATTGCTCTGGATAGATTAAGTGCAGAACCAAATTCCGGTGAGAACGTGATGACAATACCGGAAACGTACCAGATCGGAATTCCTACTGCGATGACCGCTAAAAATTTCAGCATCAATGTTTTTGACTTAAAGAGGATAAGAATGTCGCCCCGTTTATGAGTTGACTTTTTTTGCTCTTCAAACATTTCAGATTCTCGCAAAGCAAAAATTCTCAATGCAAGAACAAGTAAACCCATTGCCCCGCCGACAAAGTATGCCACCCGCCAATCATAAGAACTTCCGACAAACGAAGCAGTTAACGCGCCAACTAATCCGAGAAATGAAATGACTGTTGTTCCGTATCCGCGAAATTGTTTGGGGAGAATTTCTGCTACTAATGTTATTCCTGCTCCAAGTTCTCCTGCTAGACCAAATCCGGCAATGAATCGTAACGCAGCGTACGTATTGATATCGGTGACAAATCCATTGAGGATATTTGCAGTGGAATACAACGCAATGGTAGAAAGAAGAGCAACTTTTCTTCCGAGTTTATCTCCAATGATTCCCCAGACCACTCCACCGATCAGCATTCCGATCATCTGAAGATTCAACAGTAGAATTCCTTTGGAGATCAATTCATCCCCGACGATCCCGATATCCTTCAAACTTGCGATTCGCACAACGCCGAACAATACTATATCATAGAGATCGACAAAATAGCCGAGCGCGGCAGCAATCACAGCCAGGATCATTCCTCTATTCTTTGTTGTCATCATAATTGTCTTGTATTAATAGAATGTGTATTTGACAAATTATTTTTTTACGTATCATACGCCCAACGGATCGCCGAAACAGCCATTGCCATTCCTCCTCCTGAGCCGACTAGAAAAATCAGATCGTTCTTTTTTAATTGGTGGTGTTCCACGGCATCCGATAGTGCCATTCCAATTGCAGCGCTTCCGGTATAACCGTATTTATTCATCACATTATGTGATTTCTCGTACGGTAAATTGAACGTATCAAGTGTTTGATTGATACTGTTGATATTGATTTGTGTGAAAAAGAACTTGTCAATTGCTGAGATCGGCTGGTGAATTCCTTCAGCAACTTCTTTAATAAATCGAGGCCAGTATGTTGCATTCGTCTCAATTGGAATTTTTTTTGCGAAACGTAGAAGGTGATCTTTGTTTGCGATTGCCTGTTCTGTAATTTTTAGTGCTGTCCCACCGCCATAGATCCCCATGTAGTCATGATATTGTCCGTCTGTAAACAGTTTTGTACGTAGAACTCCTGTTTCATCATTAGAAGAGGTAAGTATTGCCGCACCAGCGCCATCTGCAAATAACGTTGCAATCTTTTTATCGGAAAAGTCCAAATAACGACTCATCAAATATCCGCCAATAACCAGTACATATTTATATTGATCATCGCTGACTATGAACTTTGATGCAACATCAACAGCGGTCACAAAACCTGCACACGCCGTGTTGATATCAAATGTTCCGGCATTCTCTGCTCCGAGCTTATACTGCACGACTGATGCTGTTGAGGGCGAAATATAATCTGGTGTGTCTGTAGCGACAATAATTAGATTTAAATCTTTTGATTGCAGATTTGCAGCTACTAACGCTTTTTTTGCAGCTTCAACAATCAGATCGGATGTTACCTGCAAGTCAGATGCATATCTCCGTTCATAGATGTTCCGATTCGCTTTAAGAAATGTATCAACATCTTCATTATAGAGGTTGTTGAAATACGAATTTGGAACGACTCGTTCCGGTGCGTAATGACCTGTCGCAATAATTTTAGCTTTTCGCATTCTATATTTTTCTTCTACACATTGTTAATTGTTCATCGTCAATTGATGCGTGTCTTACCACACCATCCCGCCATCAACACTCAACGTAATTCCGGAAACAAATGCAGATTCATCAGACGAAAGGAAAAGATATGCGTTAGCAATATCGATCGGTTCACCGAGGCGTTGTAACGGCGTGCGCTCTTTTATCCCGGTAATCACTTTTTCAGGAACTGTTGCGATCATATCCGTTGCGATGAATCCCGGTGCAACTGTATTTACAGTGATTCCTTTCCTGCCGAATTCACGCGCCCATACTTTCGTCATTCCAATCACTCCCGCTTTTGTTGCAACATAGTTCGTCTGACCAAAATTTCCGTACAGACCGACGACACTCGATGTGTTGACCACTTTTCCATATCCTTTTTCGACCATGAACGGAGTGATCGCTTTGGTCATATTAAAGACACCCTTTAAGTTGACACTGACCACCTGATCGAATTGTTCTTCTGTCATCTTTGCAAGCGTTGCATCACGAGTAATCCCTGCATTGTTGATAAGGATATGCACTCCACCGAATTTTTCAATGACGGTTTTCGCTAATTGTTCGCATTCATGAAGACTGGCAACATTTACTTTTACTGCAATTGCCTTTCCACCGTTTGCATTAATCTCGTTCGCTGTTGTCTGAGCGTGCTCTTCGTTAATATCTGCAATTACAATTGAAGCGCCTTCTTTTGAGAAAAGAAGTGCTGTCGTTTTTCCTATTCCTTGTCCTGCGCCGGTAATGACGGCCACTTTGCCTATGAGTCTCATAATTTTTCCGATTATTTTATTTGGATCGATACAATGCTTTTTTCTTTTTACGCCATACTGAATCAAACTCTTTGTAGAAGTCATTCATATGTTCGTAGAAGATTTCCATCATCGCTAGATTTTCTCTCCAGCGTTTCTGTTCGGGTGATTTATCATTACTTAGCTGATTGAGGAATGTTTCAGCGAGCGAGAGATTCTTCCGAACTGTTCCCATATTAAAATGGAAAACATTGATGAAGATCTCATCATCGGCAATGTAATAATCTTTTCGGCTGTCTGCTCCGCTGCTTTTTTTTATAAACCCAAGAGAATTGAGCCGACGTGTTGCTTCGGAGATAAGGCCTTTGCTACGGTTGAGGAGCCGGCAGATTTCGCCGAGTGAAAGTGATTCAGGCGTTGTCAGGAGAAGTCCGATGATCAATCCGTTCATCCGTTTGAATCCGTATGATGCATAGAGATTACCGAATTCTTCAACGAACAATTTCTGCTGTGCAGTCAGCTTATGCATCACGGTGAACCCTTTATGTTCTGAATGTTCAGAAAATAGTAAACATTCAAAACTCTAAAGTCAAGCACTATTTAAAACAAAAACGCCGAGTCAAAAATGTCTCGGCGTTTTATTTATTTCACTCTCTTCTGTGTTGCTTAAACTTAAGAGAATCCTGAAGTCGAACTGTCCCGCCTAACAACCGCGGGATGTCATTTTATCAGGAACAGCCTGATGTACTTCCACATTGCGTGCATTTATAGCAAGCACCTGAACGGATCATTAAACTACCGCATTCGTGGCACGGTGGAGCATCAGCCTGCGTTTGGAACACATACTTTTCTCCACGTTCAGCCGCAGCAAATGTCTCCGCGATACGAATTTCTGCTTTCGGTGTTTCCAACACAACTGATTCAGCAACTACTGAGATAGGCTGTTCATCTTTCGGAAGGAATTTAATACCTAACCAGCGGAAAATATAATCGCAGATCGATTTTGCAATCGGAATCTCAGGATTCTGTGTAAATCCGGATGGTTCAAACCGCATATGCGTGAATTTATCTACAAGTATTTTTACCGGAACGCCGTATTGTAGTGCAATGGAGATCGATGTTGCAAACGCATCCATCATACCAGAAAGTGTTGAACCTTCCTTCGACATTGTAATAAATACTTCGCCAGGTAATCCATCTTCATACATACCAACAGTGATGTATCCTTCATGTCCAGCAATACTGAATTTATGTGTATACGCATTACGTTCTGCGGGTAATCGGCGGCGTGCAAGACGAACTTCTGATTTCTTTCCTGCCTGACCTGCTTTGTCTGATTGTTCTTCTTTTTTCATATCGCCATCCAACGAAGTTGAAAGTGGCTGCGTCCGTTTGCAACCGTCACGATACACTGCAACAGCTTTTAATCCAAGTTTCCAGGATTCAACATATGCCTGCATCATATCTTCCGGTGTCACATCATTCGGCATATTCACCGTTTTGGAAATTGCCCCCGAAAGGAACGGCTGGGTTGCACCCATCATTTTAATATGTCCCATATATTGAATGGAACGTTTTCCTTTTGCAGGTTTGAATGCGCAATCAAATACTGAAAGATGTTCTTCTTTTAAGAATGGTGCCCCTTCGATAGTATCATTTTTATCGATATACGAAATGATATGTTCGATCTGTTCACTGTCATAGTTGAGCTTGCGTAATGCTTCCGGAACAGTTTGGTTGACAATTTTCATCATTCCACCGCCGACAAGCTTTTTGTATTTCACAAGAGCGATATCCGGCTCCACACCGGTTGTATCACAGTCCATCATGAAACCGATCGTTCCGGTAGGAGCAAGCACTGTTGCTTGTCCGTTACGGTATCCGAATTCTTTTCCAAGCTCAATCGCTTCTTTCCACGAAACGCTCGACGCTTCCCATAGTTGATTCGGAACATATTGAGTAGAGATCTTATCGGCATGAACGCTATGCTTGTTCATAACATTCAACATTGGTTCACGATTGATCGCATATCCTTTGAAAGGTCCCATCTCTTTAGAAATGCGTGATGATTGAGCATACGCTTCACCGCACATCAGTGAAGTTATTGCTGCTGCATATTCCCGCCCTGATTCACTATCATATGCTAAACCGCGAGCCATCAATAGTGCACCAAGATTAGCATATCCCAAACCAAGTGGACGATAATCGTGACTATTCTTTTCGATCATCGGTGTCGGATAACTTGCGTTATCAACAAAGATTTCTTGCGCTGTTATCGTAACATCAACGGCATATTTAAATGCTTCAACATTAAATTCACCATCATCTGTACGAAATTTCATCAGATTGAGTGACGCAAGATTACATGCCGAATCATCCAGATACATATATTCACTGCACGGATTTGATGCATTAATGCGCGCCGTATTTGATGATGTATGCCATGCATTCACGGTCGTATCGAACTGCATTCCTGGATCACCGCATAACCATGCCGCCTCTGAAATCTGTCTCATCAAATCGCGTGCACGGAATGTATCAACCGGCTTTCCACTTTTTATCGCTTTCGTTTGCCATTCTTTGTCTTCAAGAACAGCTTTCATAAAATCATCCGTTACACGAACAGAATGGTTTGCGTTTTGATATGATATAGAATCATACGCACCACCGGGAACATTGAACCCACCATTATATCCGGCATCAATTAACGCCCATGCTTTTTTCTCTTCCACTGCTTTACAATTGATGAAGTCCACCACATCCGGGTGATCAACATTAAGAATAACCATCTTTGCTGCACGGCGTGTTTTCCCGCCCGACTTGATCACACCAGCAAAAGCATCAAATCCTTTCATGAAGGAGACAGGACCTGAAGCCGTTCCACCGCCGGCAAGAACTTCTTTTGAAGAACGAAGTGTAGAAAGATTTGAACCAGTTCCGGAACCGAATTTAAAGAGCATCCCTTCCGTTCGAGTTAGACCAAGAATTGATTCCATTGAATCTTGAACAGAGTTGATAAAGCAAGCAGAACACTGAGGACGTTCTTCAATTCCAACATTAAACCATACAGGGCTGTTGAAAGCCATATATTGATTTACAAGAATAAAACATAATTCATTGTAAAAATTTTCAGTGTCTTGTTCGGTGGCAAAATACTTTTGTTTGTGTCCCCATGTCACTGTCGCCTTTGCTACACGATCCACTATTTGTCTGACACTCGTTTCTCGTTCTGGTGTTCCTATTAGTCCATGAAAATATTTAGACACAACAACATTTGTAGCAGTCATCGACCACGATTTTGGGATCTCAACATTTTTTTGTTCAAATATCTTTTCCCCTTTTTCGTTCGTAATCACTGCGGTTCTCAATTCCCATTCTATCTCATCAAACGGATGAACACCTTGTTTGGTGAAAAAACGACCGAATGTGAGCCCCTTAGAACCTGTTTTTCTTGTCTCGACAGTTTCTTTTACAGCTACTTGTGTGTCACTCATTGGGTTATGCTCTCCTGTTAATTAGAACTATGTTATAAAATTGATAGTGTATTGTCCGATTTTAGAGTAACGCTAGAAATCCTTTTTCAGCATTACAAAAAGTAAAAAAATATCTTCTTTCCCTATATTTCGAGAAATTTCTATGTGATGCTATTATGGTTAACAATTTGATAATACGGCGAGAAATATATTCACTCTAACTACAAGCGAATATAGAGGGTTATACTACTCAAGTCAAGAAAAAAATTAAGTCTTTTTTTGACTGCTTTATGATCGTAAAACTTAACTTGACACTGCACTGTCAGTTTTTGGTTTGTTTGACAATTGCCACATACTGCCGTTATAAAAGCAATTATTTTTTGAAACGTCACTATCCGTTATAGGAATTATATTTTTACCATAGAAAAAAAAATAACGCAAAATTGTTCGTTAAAATAAGTGGTAATTGCAAGAATTTTTATTTGGGAAACACAAATCTACTGAACATATTTTTGGTTGAACAAAACTATAACGATGATTTGAATAAAATATTTATGGTATACTTGCATAAAATACCAATCCATTTCACATTTTCATCAATCAACCTTGCATTGACTTTAGACCATTTTTTTGATAACTTTTGATATAATTATAATTATTTGTGAACAAACAATATTCAAATGCAAAATTATCTTCCAATTTTTGTAATGCTCGGTGTCAGTGCGCTACTTGGTCTTGTGTTTTTAACACTTCACCGTTTCCTCGGACCAAATCGTCCAAACAAAGAAAAACTTTCCACGTATGAAAGTGGTATGCCTCCAACACGGTCTGCGCGCGAACGATTTTCTGTAAAATATTATATGGTTGCCGTCTTATTTATTCTCTTTGATATAGAGGTGATATTTTTATATCCCTGGGCAGTGAACTTTAGGGCGTTAGGAATGTTTGGTTATATAGAGATGATTTTGTTCATCCTTATTTTATTTGTCGGTTACATATACATCTTAAAAAAGGGAGCTCTTCAATGGGATTAGAACACGCACTGGGTGATACAGCATTAACCACAACAATTGATTCTGCAATTAATTGGTGCCGTAAAAATTCTCTCTGGCCGATGCCTCTCGGCATCTCTTGCTGTGGAATTGAAATGATGGCATTCGCAATGCCCCGATTTGATGTTGCCCGTTTTGGCGCCGAAGTATTTCGGTTCTCTCCACGTCAAGCTGATCTTTTGATCGTTGCGGGAACAACCACATATAAGATGGCAACTGTAGTAAGAAAGATTTACGATCAAATGCCTGATCCAAAATGGGTGATCGCTATGGGTGCGTGTACTTCTTCGGGCGGTATGTATCGAACCTATTCCGTCGTACAAGGTATTGATCAATTTTTGCCGGTTGATGTATATGTTGCCGGATGCCCACCTCGACCGGACAATTTACTCCATGCGTTAATTATGATCCAGGAAAAAATTCAGCGCGGAGAAAGTAAAAGCACACCAATGACCGTCACTGCTGAACGCCAAGAACAACAACTTCTTCAAATTCAAGGCATCAATAATAATTAATATTTTCGTTATCCTTTTACGATGACCCACTCAATCTAATATGCTAACTACAGTCACAGAAAAACTAAAATCACACTTTCCAGAAAGTATTCTTGAGATTCGTGAGTTTCGTGGTGAAACCACAATCCATATAAAGAAAGAAAATATTGCAAGCATTTGCATGTTTCTTCGGGATGATGAATCCAGCTTATTTAATTATTGCAGTGATATTTGTGGTGCAGATGCATACACTCCCGAAAACCGCTTTGAAGTAATTTATAATCTCTACTCTCTATCATATAAACATCGCATTCGTCTAAAAGTATTTGTTGATGAATCAGATCTACACTGTCCATCAGTTATATCTGTTTGGTCCGGAGCTAATTGGCCTGAACGTGAAACATATGATATGTTTGGAATCATTTTCGATGGACACGACGATCTACGAAGAATGTATATGCCGGAAGAATTTGAATATTTCCCGTTACGAAAAGATTTCCCAATGATGGGTGTTCCTGATTCAATTCCTCTTCCAAGAAAATAAATAGTAATCTATATCCTATATAATAGAGTGTCGAAATAATGAATATTGAACAAGCAATGGATATACGGCAGCAAAAAATTCTTGCTGCTCTTGAGAATAAAAATACCAGCGTCTATTTCAATGATGCACTCGACAATGAGATGATCTTGAACATGGGACCGCAACACCCTGCCACCCATGGCGTGTTACGTCTTCTCATTAAATTGGATGGAGAAACAGTTGCAGCGTGCGTTCCGGAATTAGGATATCTACATCGCGGTTATGAGAAGCTCGCTGAAAATGTTTCCTACCATGAATATATTCCACATACCGACCGTCTAGATTATCTTTCACCATTAATGAATAATACCGCATACGTTCTCGCGGTTGAAAAACTTGTTGGAATTGAAGCACCAAAACGTGCTCAGTATATCCGAACGATTATTTCTGAAATGGCACGCATTTCCTCTCATTTACTTGGAATTGGCGCTTTAGCGATGGATGTTGGAGCATTGACTGTCTTTACATGGACATTTCGTGAACGCGAAAAGATGTATGACATTTTTGAATTATTAACAGGAGCCCGCTTCACAACTAGCTTTACACGCATTGGTGGTCTTGCTCACGACATGACCCCAGAAGTTATCGCTGCAATTAAAGAATTCATTGCTCAATTCCCCGAAAAGCTTAACGAATGCGTCACCATGCTGAACACCAATAGAATTTTTGTTGAACGGTTGGATGGTGTCGGGGTGATTACTCAAGAGCAAGCTATCGCAATGGGAATGAGCGGACCAAATATTCGTGCTGTTGGTATTGAACATGACCTAAGAAGAACGCAGCCATATCTTGTTTATAATGAACTCGATTTTAATATCCCAGTTCTTAACGACGGTGATTGTTTGGCTCGATATTACGTTCGATTAAATGAAGTCAAAGAAAGTGTGAAAATTGTTACTCAATGTTTAGATAAACTGCCTGCAGGTCCTGTGCATGCGAACGAACCGAAAAAAGTCCTTCCACGAAAAGAGCAAATTTACACACGAATGGAAGAATTGATCCATGATTTTATGCTCATCAATTTTGGTGTGAATCCTCCTGTTGGAGAGATTTATCACGCTGTTGAAGCTTCAAAAGGTGAGCTTGGATTCTATATTCAGTCTCGCGGTGAAGGTCATCCGTGGAGATTAAAGATTCGTTCTCCTTCATTCATGAATTTACAATCAACGTCCCAGCTAATTGAGGGAGGAATGATCTCCGATATTGTCGCTGTTCTCGGAAGTCTCGATCCTGTTATGGGTGAAGCTGATAAATAATTTTTTAATACTTCCTATGCGAGAATAATTTCGGAAGTTTATCTCTTACTTTACTGTTCTTATATGCTCAATCAAGAAAATCTTCAAAAAGTAGAAGCACTGTTCAATAAATATCCCGCAAAAAAAGCTGCCCTTCTTCCGATTCTGTGGATAGCACAGGAACAAGAAGGATGGATTTCATTAGAGATGATGAAATACATCGGTGATCTCGTTGGCGTTCCCTATGCACATGTAATGGGTGTCGTAACATTCTATACAATGTATAACGACAAAAAATTGGGCAAATATCATATTGAAGTTTGCACCAATATCTCATGCTTGCTCCGCGGATCCGATAAAATTCTTTCCGCTGTGGAAAAAGCTTGTGGAACAAAACTCGGATCAACATCTTCGGATGGTAAATTTACAATCAGTGAAGTTGAATGTATGGGAGCATGCGGCGGTGCACCAATGTTAGCAATTGGAGAGGAATACCACGAACATCTTACTCCTGAAAAGACAGAACAATTACTTTCAAGTTTAAAATAACCACAATATTTTACCAAGAATTTAATTTGAGATTATGGAAAAGTACATTCTCCCTGAAATAAAAGATTATCACCAAATTGATACGTACGAACAGCATGGCGGATATTCTGCATTAAAAAAAGTTTTGACCATGAAGCCGGACGAAGTGATCGACGAAGTAAAAAAATCCGGACTACGAGGACGAGGTGGAGCATGTTTTCCCACTGGATTGAAATGGTCATTCATGCCAAAAGGAAATGACAAGCCAAAATACCTTGCTGTAAATGGTGACGAATCTGAACCCGGCACATTTAAAGACCGACAGATATTTGAATTCAATCCACATATGATGATCGAGGGAATTATTATCGGTTGTTATGCAATGGGAATTACATCGGCTTATATTTACATTCGCGGTGAATATGGCAAATGGATTAGGATGGTCGATAAAGCCTTGGCTGATGCGTATGGTAAGGGATTTATCGGTGAAAATATTCTTGGCTCAGGGTTTTCAACGAATATCTATACTCACAAAGGCGCAGGTGCTTATATCTGCGGTGAAGAGTCTTCACTAATGAATTCCATAGAAGGTGATCGGGGTTATCCTAGAATGAAACCTCCCTTCCCAGCACAAAAAGGATTATGGGCATCACCTACTACGATTAACAACGTTGAAACAATGACAAACATTCCGCTCATTATCAATAAAGGATCAGAATGGTATTCAAAAATTGGAGTTGCAAAACATCCTGGACCAATTCTTGTTGGAATTAGTGGGCATGTGAATAATCCGGGTGTTTATGAGATACCTACAGGAATCCCATTGCTAACATTGATCAATGACCCGCAGTACGCAGGCGGTGTTCCAAATGGAAAGAAAATAAAAGCTGTAATACCAGGCGGATCTTCAACAATGGTTCTGCGCGGCGAGAATCTTGAAGGAGTGAATATGGATGCAGATTCACTAAAAGCTGCCGGTTCCTCCGTTGGGACAGCCGGTATGATCGTAATGGATGAGGATACCGATCTGGTTCGAGTGTTGGCACGCATAGCACATTTTTACCATCACGAATCTTGCGGACAATGCACGCCTTGCCGTGAAGGAACCGGATGGATGGAAAAAATGCTCCATCGTTTCGAACATTATGAAGCAAGACCACAAGATGTTGATATGCTTATCAACGTTGCAAATCAAATTGAAGGAAACACAATTTGTGCACTTGGTGATGCCGCCGCTTGGCCGGTGCAAAGTTTTGTAAAACGATTTAGAGAAGAATTTGAGCAACGAGTAAAACACAAAGAAACAGAAATCAGTTAAATTTTTATCAAAATAAACGCCGACAAATTTTTGTTGGCGTTTATCATTTCACCATCTATCATGGGATTACTTTGAAAGGAATTTTACTTCTTCTTTGTATCATCCCCATTGTTCTTATTTCACAACAGCATCCGCTTGCTGTTGAGTCTGCAACTCTACTAAATCCAGGCCACGCTCAAATAGAATTTGGAACAGCATATTTTCGTGAACAGACTTTTCCTCTTTCTGGATTAAAAGGAAATCTTTGGAAGATCGGAAATCTGCGTTTCTGCATATCGCTTAGCGGCTATGTAGAACTTCAAACAGAAGGAACATTGTTAAATGTTTTGAATATTTCAGAACGAAAATCAGCGTTCAATTCTGGGATAACCACATCAAATAATCCAACTGCCGATATAGGTGATTTTTCTTTATGGACAAAATTCAGTGTCTTGAATGAATATAGTTCAGGAATCGGATTCTCTGTTCGTTTTGGAGTTCAACTTCCTAATACAAGCAACGAATCCGGACTCGGTATCGATGAAATGAATTTCTTTTCATCATTATTATTTCAAAAACACTTCGCTGGTCTATGGACCATCAATACAGGTTTGGGAGTTTTAGGTGATCCAACAATCGTTAGTTCACAACACGATGTATTTGTTTATGGAATTGAATACTCCTTACCAATCGGAGAATCAATGTATTTATATTTACAATCAACAGGTCGAAGAGGGCACGACGGCAACGGCATTCGTCATTTATCTAATGCAAAACTTGGTATTGAAAAAAGTATTACTGACAATCTTTCCGTAAAAATATTTGGCATCACGAATTTTTCTTTGTGGGATAATGCAAAAGGAATTGAACTCAGTGCTATTTATACTATTCACGTGTTGGAAATCAAATAATAATTATGACAATAATAAAACCTCGCGCTCT
>CAYHFN010000002.1:110152-136293 GCA_964355925.1 uncultured Chitinophagaceae bacterium | reverse complement strand
CTTACAGCGCTTCAGTTAGCAATATTTAAAAAAACCGGACTTATTACTTTTTCCGGTCCAATGTCCGGTGTTGAAATGTTCAAGGGAATTGATCCGTTCACCGAAGAACATTTTTGGGCATGTATTACTTCATCAAAAAAAATTGGATCTGTTCAAAATCCCCCTGAAAAAAAAATACAAACAATCGTGAAGGGCAAAGCTTCTGGAATACTTCTCGGTGGAAATCTTTCATTGATTGTTTCGCTGGCAGGAAGCAAATATCTCCCATCTTTTAAAAAATCACTCTTATTTATTGAAGAAATTGAAGAAGAAAATTATCGATTTGACCGGATGATGAATCAACTCCGAATAACTAATATCTTAAACGATACGAATGGAATCATTATGTGCGAATTGACAGACGTGAAAGCTTCGGATACAACGAAACCATTCCTATCTGTTGAACAAGTGATGAATGATTACCTTTTAAAATTGAAAAAGCCTGTTGTTTCAGGTCTAGTATATGGTCATGTTCCCAAAAAATTGACTATGCCGATTGGAATTCGAGCTATTCTAGATACTGCGAAGAATAGTTTAGTGTTTATGGAATCGGGTGTTCAATAGTCTGACAAAATTGCAAAAAAGATTGAAAAATCAGTGATTTTAAGCCGCTTTTAATTGACAAACGGTGCATTTGTGCTTACATTTGTATTGAATTTAGATGATTTGCTCTGTTAAAGGAATTTTTCGGTGTTAAATATTGCTGTTTTTGCTTCCGGACGAGGTTCTAATTTTGAAGCTCTTCATCGTGCAATTTTTGAACAAAAAATTCGGGCAAAGATTGTTGTTCTAATTAGTAACAATTCTTCATCTGGTGTATTAACTCTTGCTCAGTCTTTAAATATTCCGGCGTTTCATATCAGTCATCGACAATTTTCTGATCCAAATTTGTTTAACAATAAAATTCTTGAAACGCTTCATTCGCTCAACGTGAACTTTATTGTGTTGGCCGGGTATATGAAAAAAATGGATCCAATCATCACCCGCGCTTTTCCGGATCGTATCATCAACATTCATCCCGCGCTGCTTCCAAAATACGGAGGCGAAGGAATGTTTGGGATGAATGTTCACAATGCGGTGATCTCTGCAAAGGAAAAAGAATCCGGAGCAACGGTTCATTTTGTGAATGAAGAATATGACAGAGGTGTTATCATCAGGCAGAAAAAAATTAATATTGACATAAACGATACTCCAGAAACACTTGCTGCAAAAGTATTAAAAGTTGAACATGAACTGCTTCCATCAGTTATAAGAATGTTTTCCGAAAAAATTTGACCCGAAGGAATTTTTGCATTGCTTAAGATCAAGCGCGCACTTATAAGTGTTTCAGATAAAGAAGGAATTGTCGAATTTGCAAAGGAGTTACAAGCCGCAAACGTAGAGATCATTTCCACCGGCGGTACGCACACTCTGTTAACATCAAATAATATTCCGGCAAAACAAATTTCAGAAATCACCGGTTTCCCGGAAATTCTTGATGGCAGAGTCAAAACACTTCACCCCGCGGTTCACGCCGGGTTGCTAGCGGTTCTTGATAATCCTTCTCATCGTAAGCAGTTAGAGCAACACAACATTCAACCAATTGACCTTGTGGTAGTAAATTTATATCCGTTTGAAGAGACTGTTGCAAAACCAAATGTTCCTTTAGAAGAAGCAATTGAGAATATCGATATTGGTGGACCGACTATGCTTCGTTCAGCGGCAAAAAATTATCGTTTCACTGCAGTGATCGTCAACAATAATCGTTACCAATCAATTCTTAAAGAATTGAAAGATCGTGATGGATGTTTAAGTGAAGAGACCTGTTTTGAATTAGCAAAAGAAGTATTCCAGCATACTGCACATTATGATACAACAATTTCGGAATATCTTTCGCGCACATTGCCACAGTCGACACTTCCGGATACATTTTCTCTTTCATTGAAGAAATATGCCGACCTTCGTTACGGTGAGAACCCGCACCAGTCGGCGTCGCTCTATGGTAAGTATGAAGAGACGTTAAAGAAATTACATGGCAAAGAACTTTCTTTCAATAATATCATTGATGCAAATGCTGCTGTTGCTCTCGTAGGTGAATTTGATGAACCAACCGTTGTTATTGTTAAACATACGAACCCGTGCGGTGTTGGAAGTGCTAAAACCCTTACAGAAGCTTATCACAAAGCATTTGCAACTGATACAAAAGCACCATTTGGCGGAATAATTGCGGTCAATCGTCCGCTTGATATGAAGGCTGCTGAAGAAATGAATGAAATTTTTACAGAGATCATTCTCGCCCCTTCGTTTGAGCCCGGTGTGCTCGACTTTCTTATGAAGAAAAAAGACAGACGCGTCGTTCAAATTCTCAAGACAGAATCGAGTGACTTTGATATTCGTTCAGTTTCGGGTGGATTACTTGTTCAATCAAAAGATATTGCTCAACTTTCAAAAGATCAGTTAAAAATTGTTACCAAACGCCAGCCTACATCCGACGAACTGGAAGCGATGATGTTCGTTTGGAAAGTAGTAAAGAATGTTAAATCCAATGCAATTGTTTATGGTTTGAAAGACCGCACCCTTGCTGTTGGTGCAGGTCAAATGTCGCGAATTGATTCATCAAAAATTGCTGTTTGGAAATCGAAAGAAAGTAATCTATCACTTTCTGGAAGCGTTGTCGCATCCGATGCATTCTTCCCGTTCGCCGATGGATTGCTTGAAGCGGTCAATGCGGGAGCAACCGCAGTCATTCAACCCGGTGGTTCAATTCGCGATAATGAAGTAATTCAAGCAGCAGATGAACATAATATTGCAATGGTATTCACTGGAATTCGTCACTTTAAACATTAAATTTTTATTATGAGTGTATTCGATTATTTTTCGGCGGACATCGCCATCGATTTAGGAACGGCAAACACGCTTATTTATATGAAGGGTAAAGGAATTGTCTTGAACGAACCTTCTATTGTAGCCTTTGACCGCAATACAAAAAAAATTGTTGCAATCGGAAATGAAGCACGTGAGATGCTCGGGAGAACACATCGAGACATTCGCACGATTCGCCCGATGCGTGATGGTGTGATTGCTGATTTTGAAATTGCAGAAGGAATGTTACGCGAGTTCATAAAAAAGATCCACTCCAGTTGGATGCCAAGTAGGCGGATCGTTATTTGCGTTCCCAGCGGTGTTACTGAAGTTGAAAAACGTGCTGTCCGCGATTCGGCGGAACATGCGGGTGCAAAAGAAGTTCATCTGATAGCAGAACCAATGGCAGCTGCAATCGGTATCGGCTTAGATGTTGAAGCACCGGTAGGAAATATGATCGTCGATATCGGCGGCGGAACTACTGAAATTGCCGTTATTGCCCTTTCGGGAATTGTGAATGAAGAATCAATTCGTATAGCAGGAGATGAACTGAATAATGCGATCATTCAATTCTTCAAAAAGAACCACAACATTCTTATCGGTGAACGAACAGCCGAAGCAATAAAATGTGAAGTCGGTTCCGTTATGCCGATGAAAGAGGAAGTGACAATCCAAGTTAAAGGGCGGGACCTTGTCAACGGTATTCCAAAAACAACCGAAGCAAGTTCGGTTGAGATCAGAGAAGCATTGAATGAGAATGTCTCTTCAATTATTGACGGTGTTAAGATGACATTGGAACGAACACCGCCGGAACTTGCATCCGATATTTTGGATCGAGGAATTATGCTTACGGGAGGAGGTGCTTTAATCAAAGGGCTTGATGAACGCCTTCGATTAGAAACAAATCTACCTGTGCATATTGCAGAAGATCCTCTAACAGCAGTTGTCCGTGGTACAGGACGTGTTCTTGAAAATCTGGAAAAATATCAAAAGGTTCTTCTCACCAGCAGGCGGTACTAATTCACAATGATCCAACGTATTTATCAATATTTCTTTCTGTTTAAAGAATATGTCTTACTTGTTGTTCTTGTTTCATTTTCTCTTGCACTGATAGTTGTTAACGATAATGAACAAATTAGACAAATACGATCGCTGACTGTCGGGTCGATTGGGGTCATACAAAAAACATTTTCATTTCTCCCTAATCTCTCTGCATTACGTCAAGAAAATGAGTTGCTTAGAAAAGTTACCGTGAATCTTGCAGATGAAGTGAATCAACTTCGGGAATCACGGCTGGAGAATATACGTCTTCGCTCAATGATCGCTCTACGTGAGACTTCCGCAATAAAATTAACCACTGCAAAAGTTGTTGCAAAAAATTTTAACCTTCTTCGTAATACGTTGACCATTGATGTTGGAGCCAGTGATAGTATTCATATCGGAAATCCTGTCATAACTGGCGAAGGATTAATAGGAAGAGTTATTGCCACTAGCAATGGCTATTCAATTTGTCAAATGATCGTGAATGTTGACTTTAGAGCAAGTGCTAAAATTCAGCGGAGCCGTGTGGATGGAATTATAGCATGGGATGGAAAAACACTTCTATTCAAAAATGTAGCGAAAACGCTTGATGTAAAAGAAGGTGATGCTATTATCACCTCTGAATATAGCAATGCCTTTCCGCCAGGAATAAAAATTGGAATTGTTAGCGCAGTAAGCGAAATACCAAATAGTTTGTTCAAAAAAATCGATGTCGTTCCTACAGTAAACCTGACTCAAGCTGAAGAGGTTTTCGTGATGGATTATGTCCCAAGTTTGGAACGGATGTCAATGGAGTTGCAAAAGAAGTAACGCAAGACTAAAACTCTATCAGTTCTTTTGTAAGACCTTCAATACAGCCATCATATCATCAGGCAGCTCACTTTCAAACCTCATCATTATTTTTGTTGCGGGATGAACAAAGCCAAGTTTCTTTGCGTGAAGTGCTTGACGCGGCATCATTTCAAGTAGATTTTTTACTTCTGATTTTTTCTTTCCTTCAATTCCTCCAACAACTATCTCTCTTCCACCGTAAGTTACATCACCAAACACTGGGTGATGAATGTGCGATAGATGAACTCGGATCTGATGTGTTCGTCCGGTGCGAAGATGGAGTTTCACGAATGACAAATATTCGAATTGTTCAATAACCTCGTACTCTGTAACAGCATTCTTCCCTTCTTCTGTCACTGCAACCTTTTTTCTATCACTTTTACTTCTCCCAAGCGGTGCATCAATCACTCCTGATAGTTTTTTGAACTTCCCCCATACAATCGCATTGTATTCCCGTTCGGATGTTTTTGCTGCAAATTGCTTTGCCAGTTTTTGGTGAGATGTTTCATCTTTAGCAACAACTAATAAGCCGCTTGTATCTTTATCAAGTCGGTGAACGATTCCCGGTCGAATTACATTATATTCCTCATCTTCTTCTGAATGAAGTTGGGAAAGTTTTTCTGAATGATGCATCAATGCATTGACTAATGTTCCTGAATAGTTTTTATAGGCTGGATGCGTCACCATTCCTGCTGGTTTATTCACCACCAACAAATAGTCATCTTCATACACGATCTCAAGTGGGATATTTTCTGCTATCACTTCCGGCGGATCTGGTCGTAGCAAGTTTATTTCAATAAAATCGTTGCCAAGAATGATGTAACTTGGTTTTACTATTTTACCATTGACATGGATTTCACCGTTCTTTATCGCTTCCTGAACTTTGTTCCTTGTCGCATTTTCGGTATGGGATGTTAAATATACATCAAGCCGTTCTTTTGTTTGTCCTGGAGGGACACGAATTTCAAAATGATTCTTCATATACTTCCTGTAAAAAAAGATGCCCGCCTTCGGCGGGCATAACGCTTTTGAACAGCACTATACATTTGGTCCTATAGAGAAGGAGTTGTTTCCCTAGAAGATTCCGGAGTTGCAGTCGAAGATGTTTCAATTATGGAAAGTTGTTCAGTTTGAACAACAAATGATCGATGAAACAACAGCATCATTACAACACCAATAGATACGGAAGCATCGGCAATATTGAATACCCAAAAACGTGACAATTGGAACCCTAAAAAATCAATATTGAAAAAATCGACATCAATAAAATCGACAACTTTACCGTGGAATAGTGTTGATTCACCATAGATAACTCCATAAAAGACCCTATCGATCAAATTGCCGATTGCTCCGCCAAGAATAAGTGCAAGAGAAAGACGAAATAGCAATTTTTCTGAACGCATAAGATATAGATAGAATAAGATACCAATGCTCGCTGCAATTGAGAACATTGTAAGAAATATTTTCCCATCCACAACTTCAATTCCAAACGCCATTCCCGGATTTTCAATGAATGTAATCCGAAGAAAATCCCCAAACACCGGGATCGAGTTACCTAACGGCATTCCATGAAAAGATATTCCAAGAAATGGAATATCAATTCCTTTTATCATGAACTTCGAGATCTGATCTGAAATTACAATAAATGCAGTTATAAAAAGAACTTTCACGATTACATCATTCCCTTCTTTACATTTTTACATTCTACACACAATTGAGCATGTGGCACTGCTTCGAGACGTGCTTTCGGGATCAGAGGACAAGTCCTGCATAAATCTTTTGGAGTATCAATACACTCAAGACAAATACCATAGGTGCCCTTCTCAATACGACGAAGTGCGTCATCCAGATAATTCAAGAATTTTCCTTCGCGTGAAGCAAAGAGAAATGTCTTCTCACGCTCCATTGCATCAGTCCCCTGTTCCATATGAGTTGAATAGGTGGAGTTCTCACTCGCATATTCACCCGTAGTAACATCCATCATACTTTCTTTTAAGATCGTTAATTCCTCGAGGATCTCTTTTCTTTTTTCAAGAATCAGTTTCTTAAAGAATGCAAGATCCCTTACACTGTATCCCTTTATCGCCTTTTTCTTTACTGGCTTAACAATAACCTTTTTCGCCTTTGGCGATGATGCTTTGGGACGCGATATTTTCTTTACGGTTTTGGATTTTGCTTTTACAGCTGTCTTTTTCGCCATTGCAATCCTTTTGATAATGACAATAAATTAGTTCAACACTTTAGTGATACTGATTTCGCAACGTTCGCCGTTAATATCTTCCTTAACAGAATTTCCGTTGAGATCTTTTCTTGTTAATTCAACCGATAATGTTTCATTCTTAATGAATTCAGCAGAATGAAGCAGCGCCTCTGCCAATTGATCATCACAATTGAAGAAAATTGAGATCCTATCCGTAACGGCTAACCCCGTATCTTTTCGAATATTTTGAATACGGCTGACAAATTCACGTGCATATCCTTCTATACGAAGTTCAGGCGTGATCTCGGTATCAAGGGCTACTGTAATCTTTCCATCAGATTCAACCATCCAACCGGTGATTTCTTCTGCGATAATTTCTACATCCTCCAGAAGTATGGTCAACAGTTTATCCTCAACAACTATTGCAATTTTTCCTTCACTGTTGATCGTTGCAATCTGCTCTGGCATGAATTGTTTAATACTATCCGCCACTTTAGCTGTAGACTTTCCATATTTCTGACCAAGCACTCTGAAATTCGCCTTTATCTTGTATTTAATGATATCCTGATCGATCTTGGCATCAACTTCTTTCACGTTGATCTCATCAAGAATGATTCCCTCGATCGATTTCAATAATAAATACTCATTTTGATCTTTCACAGGAATAAGAATTTTCTTCAGCGGCTGACGAACCTTTAAATTTGATTTCATCCGCATTGCACGAACCAACCCCACGATCCTCATTGCACGATCCATCCGTATTTCAAGCGCCGGATCGATTGCGGATTCTTTAACGTCGGGAAGCATCGTTAAATGAACAGACGAGAAAGTCTCTTTCTTTGTTGCTTTATTCAAATTGCGATACATCTCTTCGGATAAAAATGGAGCTATCGGCGCCGCTAATTTTACAATTGTGTTAAGACATTCATATAGCGTTTGATATGCCGCAGTTTTGTCTTTTCCTTTTTCGCTCTTCCAGAAACGACGACGATTTCGACGGACGTACCAATTTGATAAATAATCCAATGTAAAATCTGTGATCGCACGCGATGCTTTTGTAAGATCATATTCGTTCATATACTGTGTATACTGTCTAACCAGAGTGTTCAAAGAGGAAATGATCCATCGATCAATTTCAGATCTGTCTGCAATTGGTACAACAGGTTCACTGAAATCAAACGAATCAATATTCGCATACAAAGCGAAGAAAGAATATGTGTTTACTAACGTACTAAAGAATTTTCTTTGAACCTCTCCGATCCCTTCTTCGTCGAACAACGTTGTCCGCCACACTGGAGATTGAGAGACAAGATACCAGCGTGTCGCATCTGCACCGTATTTGGAAATTAACGTAAATGGATCAACGGTATTACCCTTTGTCTTAGACATTTTTTGTCCAGTCTTATCAAGGATCAACTCGTTGACGAGAATATTCTTGGATGCCGGCTTGTCAAATAAAAATGAGCCTATTGCATGCAACGTATAAAACCACCCGCGCGTTTGATCAATACCTTCCGAAATAAAATCGGCTGGATATGCATTGTCAAAGATTTCTTTATTCTCAAACGGATAATGCCATTGAGCAAATGGCATAGCACCGGAATCGAACCATACATCAATAAGCTCCGGGGTTCTCTTTAGATATTTTCCATTGACAGTTTTAAATGCAAGTCTATCAATGGTCGGTTTATGCGGATCAAGTGTTTTCAAATCTTCTTTGGAAAACAACATTCCAGTTGGGCTTCCGTTCTCATCGAGCCATTCGGCACCAATCAACTCTTCAAAACTTCCAATACATTTTATTTCCTTTGCATCGTCAGAGACCCAGATTGGAAGCGGCGTTCCCCAATATCGGTCGCGCGACAACGCCCAATCTTTATTCTCTTCCAACCAATTTCCAAAGCGTCCTTGTCCCACTTCTTTCGGGATCCAATTGATTTGTTTGTTCAACTCGATCATCCGATTTGCATATGCTGTCGTACGAATATACCAGGAATCACGGGCATAATACAATAACGGTGAGGAACAACGCCAGCAATGCGGATAGCTGTGCAGATATGCTTCCTTTTTATATAGAATATTTCGCACTCTTAAATTTTGAATGATGTCTGCATCGGCATCTTTCACAAATCTACCTTTGAAATCCGTCACTGCATCTTCAAATACGCCTGATTTATTAACCGGATGAATCGTTGGTAGTCCGTATTTTTGGCTTACACGATAATCATCTTCACCATATGCCGGAGCCATATGGACTATACCTGAACCTGAATCTGTAGTCACAAAATCCGCTTCAATAACATACCACCCTTTTTCTTTGACTTGATGGTAAGAGAAAATCCGTTCATAATCTTTACCGAGAATGTCTTTTCCCTTAAACTCAGAAACAACCGTATATTTTTCTTTTAGAACATCAAGTCTGGCCTTGGCAAGAATTAAAAATTCACCGGTAGGTTTTGATTCTTCACCATCAGTTGCAAGCAATTCAACTTTTACATATTCAATTTTCGGATGCACTGCAAGTGCAACATTGGAGATTAACGTCCATGGAGTTGTCGTCCAAACAAGAAAATAAGTATTTAGTTCATTTTTTACTTTCATTTTTATATAAACACTCGGATCTTTTACGTCTTTATAACCAAGTGCTACTTCATGAGATGAAAGTGGAGTTTCGCATCGCGGACAATACGGTTGGATCTTGTATCCACGATAGATCATATCCTTGCTGTAGAACTGTTTGAGAGCCCACCAGATCGATTCTATATAATTATTCTCGAACGTCACATATGGATCATTGAGATCAACCCAATAACCCATTTCCCTGGTCATTGTTTCCCAATCAACTTTATATTTCCATACAGATTCACGGCAGGCATTATTAAATTTTTCAACCCCATATTCAATAATCTCATCTTTATGCTTAATGCCGATCTGTTTCTCTACTTCAATCTCAACAGGTAAACCATGCGTATCCCATCCAGCTTTGCGTCGAACTTGGAAACCACTCATTGTTTTGTATCGACAAATAGCATCTTTCAATGTTCTTGCCATTACATGGTGAATTCCCGGACGTCCATTTGCAGTTGGGGGTCCTTCATAAAAGGTGTATAGAGGTTTTCCGTTCCTTGAGGAAACAGATTCTTCAAAGACTTTATTCTCTTCCCAAAATCGTAAAATCTCTTCTTCAACTTCGGAATAATTTATTTTGTCAGTAAGTTCTTTAAACATCTATAGTCTCGCTACCACTTCTTTCATAATTGCTGTTAATTTTGGTTCTGCTTCATTTGCTACTGCAATCACTTCTTGCAATGAAACTGGTTTCAGTGCATCAGGAAAACATTCATCGGTCATAATTGAGAAACCAAGAACTTGCATAGATTGGTGCGCAGCAACAATTACTTCAGGAACTGTAGACATACCAACGGCATCTGCGCCAATTCCGCGTAAGAATCGATATTCTGCACGCGTCTCCAAATTTGGCCCCGAAACTGCGACAAAAACTCCTTTTTGCAAGCGAATCTTTAATTCAAGCGCAGTCAACTCCGCTAATGCGATTAATTCTTTTGAATACGGTTCTGACATATCTGGAAACCGAGGACCAAGCTCATCATAATTATGTCCAATCAAAGGATTGTCTCCCAACAGATTAATATGATCTGCAATAAGCATAATATCGCCTTTGGAGAATAATGGATTCATTCCACCGGCAGCATTAGATATTAACAGAGTCTTCACTCCAAGAAATTTCATTATACGAACAGGAAATGTCACCTGTTTCATTGTATAACCTTCATAGTAATGAAATCGACCTTGCATAGCGACAATATTTTTTCCACCAAGTGTCCCGAAAATTAACTTCCCTTTGTGTGATTCCACAGTAGAAACGGGAAAATGTGGTATATCGGAATAATCAATAATCGTTTCGATCTTGATCTCTTTGACCAATCCACCGAGCCCCGTACCGAGTATGATACCAACGGGAGGGTTTGATTGATCCTTTGTGTGAATATAATTTAACGCTTCTTCTATTTGTTCGCGGAATGTCGGCATTATAATCTTTTTAGTACATCATCAATTTGAAATTGTTCTCTGCCGGTACCTTGGCTTTGATCTCTTCTATTCATTTCTTCATCAGCTTCAAGTGCTTTGATTAATTCAACTTCAGAATTCAGAAGAACCTTTAACCTACTGATCAGAGTTTCTTTTTTTGCCCGGAGGTTTGTAACTTCTTCTTTTGCACGCATTATTTCCATTCTAGCATGATCAAGGATCTGACTTGCCTTCAATTCAGATTCTTGTATGATCAGCTCACCTTCTTTACGAGCATTTTCGATCGTTCGCGAACTATTTTCCTGTGCCTGCATTAGCACCTGCTGTAAATCTCGCTCTTTTTGTTTAAAATCGCGAAGTTGCACTTCACTTTCAATCGCTTGTTCTCTCATTTCTTTGATCTGTTTTTGCAAATCGGCAAATTCACCGGAAAGTGTATCCAAAAAAGCATCAACTTCAACAGTATCATATCCACGAAGAACTTTTTTGAACTCTTGTTTCTTTATATCAAGTGGAGTGAGTTTCATGTATCCTCCTAATTAATTAATATTGATTGTTCGTGAACCAAAAATTGCAGTTCCAATTCTAATCATTGTTGATCCTTCAGCAATTGCAATTTTATAGTCATGGGTCATCCCCATAGAAAGATCGATCATAGGTATTTTTGAGAACAATACACTATTTGCTTCATCAAAGATGGTTTTTAATAATCTGAATGATTCCTGCGATGCATTTTTATCATCAGTAAATGGACCAATCGTCATCAATCCTTTTAGATTAATATTGGGAAATTGATTGACATATTTTAATAACTCCATCGCTTTTGCAGGTTTTACACCATATTTTGTCGCCTCTTCAGAAGTATTTACTTCTACTAAAATATCAATGTTTCGATTTGCTTTTTCTGCACGTTTTTGGATTTCAGTTGCTAAACTTTCGCTATCAACAGAATGAATCAAATAAATCCAATCTGCAATATACTTTACTTTGTTTGATTGTAAATGACCTATAAAATGCCAATGAATATTCTTATCAACAAGAGTATTTCTTTTATCAATCAGTTCCTGGACATAATTTTCACCAAAATCCATTATACCTGTTCCCAATGCCTCAGAAACCTTTTCTACCGAAAAAGTCTTACTAACTGGAATCAATTTAATATCAACAGCATTTCTACCAATATCGAGACAGGTTTTTTCTATGTTTTCCTTAATATTTTGAATGTTTTTGGCAACCATGATTAAAGAATAAGCAGAAATATATATTATTATCACGCTAAAAACAATAAACTTCAATAAATTGAATAAAAGTATTATAAGGGATTGAAACTACAATAAATAGACCAATTATTGATTAATAGTCACAGTGCACATGTATTCGTTAATTGTTTTGTTGCTTTTCAAAAAATTAATTGTAACATCCTTAGATATTTTTAAGAATATAATGGGTAGGTAACTGCGGGGAGACTATCGGCATTAACTAACTATGTTTTGAAGATATTCTCTATCACCGAAAGCATTTTGTGTATTCTATGGAAGACTATGATACGGTTGATAAATTGGTGAAATTGGAAATATTTCCAGTTTCTTGAATGGCATAATCTATTTGGAATTTTCTTTCTTATACTGCACGTCCAGTTGTTGCATTTGTTCACGTAATTTTGACAAACGCATATTCACTTCCTGAATACGTTCTCTGAGTTTCTTATAGTCCAAAGGATATTGTGGATGTTCTTCGTAATAATAAAGAACTTTTTCAACTTCATATGAAAGATTTTCTATTGCTTTTTGCTCTTCAACCATCAACGTAAGTTCTTTTTCGACAATTGACATTACATTCTTTCCTTTGATTGATGTGATTGATTTGATTTATTGAACCATTCCTGTAATTCGTGCCGCACATTTGGATGTGCAATTGCAATTAAAGATTCTGCACGTTGGCGAAGAGATTTCCCTTTGAGCGAAACAATACCATATTCAGTTGCTACATAATGAATATCTGCCCTTGTTGTGACCACCCCAGCACCTTGTTTTAAGGTTGTAACTATTCTAGAATATTTCCCATTCTTCGTCATTGATGGTATTGCAATGATCGCTTTTCCATCTTTGGATGCTGAAGCTCCGCGAACAAAATCCAATTGTCCTCCAAAACCGCTGTAGATTTGTGTGCCAATTGAATCAGAACAGACTTGACCACCCAGATCAATTTCTATAGCAGAATTGATCGAAACCATTTTATCGTTTTGAGAGATCAAAAATGGATTGTTTGTTCCATCAGTTGGGAGCAATTTTATTTCTTTATTGTGGTTAACAAATTCATATAGTTCCTTAGAACCAAGAATAAACGTTGCAATAGAAACACCTGGGTGTACTGTCTTCCTTTTATTGGTTATAACTCCTTTTAGAATCATCTCCATCAAACCATCAGAAAACATTTCGGTATGTACGCCAAGATCTTTTTTGTCTTCCAATGCACTCATTATTGCATTTGGTATTCCACCTATTCCTAGTTGTAGCGTTGAACCATCTTCGATAAGCGGTGAAATTATCTCAGCGATCTTTTGTTCTACTTCACCAATCTCAGGTTTTTCCAATTCACATAAAGATTCAGTATGCTCCACGATATAATGAAGTTTTGAGATCGGAACCAATGATTCACCATATGTAAACGGCATTTTTTGATTAACCTGAGCAATTACAATTTTCCCTTTTTCAATAGCTGCTTTTGAAGCTGCGCATTCTACTCCAAGACTGACAAATCCATCTTCGTTTGGCGGTGAGACCATTATATATGCAACATCCAATGGAATTATTTCTTTATAAAAAAGTGACGGTATTTCGCTTAAAAATACTGGTATATAATCCGCCGTATGAAGTTGAATTGCCTTTCTATCCGCAGCACCAACAAAGAATGAAACATGTCTTAGATTTTCACGCTTAGTATCTTCATCGAATGGATCTTTGCCCATCAAAAGCAAATGAAATACAGAAACATCTATTAGTTCATTTTTTCTTTTTGCTAAAGTGGTTAAAAATGCTTTTGGTGATGCAGCATTTCCACTGACATAGATATTATTGCCGGAGCGAATCAATCGGGACGCATCCTCAATACTAATCATTTCTGTTTTAGAAGAATTGAATATGTGGTGCGATGATGATAAATACTGTTGTTCTGTGTTAGATGAAAACATTTATTAATCCATTCCTTGTACCACAATATCCGCTTTATCACAAATTGCTTTGTGAAGGTGTTGAATATTTACAATTATCAGCAGTGCTATTTCTTCTTCCTTCATTTGTTGCTTAAGAACAGAACATCGGTTAACCAACTACTAAAAACAAATGGTTGCTGGTGAATGTAAAAACAAATATATCCTCCAGCACAACACTGATCTATAAAATAATTTCCGAATTCTCTTTGTAAGATGAAGATTTCTCTCTAAAAATAAATCGGTGACATCTTAGCAAACCTTGTCCCCAATTTCTTCGAGAAATTGATGTTTTAAAATAAATCGAGAGAAGAATTGACTTTTCTGTCTTCTGTTCCATTTCTGTTCATTAGGTATAAAGTGCAAAGAGTGTACCGAATGATTTTGTTAAAATGCTGTTGTTTTTGGAAGTTTTATTGGATTTCTATTTCAAAGGTGGGAAAACTGAATAATGTTTCTTATTCATGGGAGAGAATAATAAGTCCCGCCGAAGCGGGACCTATGGAAGAAATTAATATTCCTGAGCCATTTCCCACTTTTCCGGCGATCGCCAAAGTTGAGAAAGCAGCATATCACGCATCAACATAAATTCTTTTGGTAACCTATCATACAATTTTATAAACAATTCTTCGTGTGAAAGAATTTCTTTTTTCCATAATTCTTTATCGACCGCCATTAATTCATAAAATTGTTCCTGCGAAATATCATGCCAGCCGGTAAAATCCATATCCTCATAGCGCGGCATCCAACCGATTGGACTTTCAATTGCAAATGTTTTTCCATGAACTCTCTCAACAACCCATTTAAGTACGCGCATATTGTCGCCAAAACCAGGCCATAAAAAATTTCCTTCTTCATCTTTTCTGAACCAGTTTACATTAAAAATACGCGGCGGATTATAGACTTCCCTTCCAATCTGCAGCCAATGATTGAAATAATCAGCCATATGATATCCACAAAATGGCAGCATCGCAAACGGATCACGCCGAACTTCACCAATGGCTCCTGCTGCTGCTGCTGTTGTTTCAGATCCCATTGTAGCAGCCATATAAACACCGAAATTCCAATTGATCGCTTGAGTAATCAAAGGAATTGTTGTACTACGTCTTCCACCAAAGATAAATGCACTAATTGGAACACCTTCCGGATTCTCCCAATCTTTATCAATTGAAGGACACTGATTTGCAGGAGCAGTAAATCGAGCATTAGGATGAGCTGCCTTTTTTCCATTATGTGGGGTCCAAGGATTTCCCTGCCAATCAGTCAATTTTTCAGGAAGGATTTTTGTCATTCCTTCCCACCACACATCACCATCTTCTGTCAAAGCAACATTCGTAAAGATTGTGTTTTTAGTAATTGCCGCCATAGCGTTCTGATTCGTTTTCTCTGATGTTCCTGGAGCAACTCCAAAATATCCGGCTTCAGGATTAATAGCATATAATCTTCCGTCGTGCCCGGGTTTGATCCAAGCAATGTCATCGCCAACCGTTGTAATTTTCCATCCCGCAAAAGATTTTGGAGGAATCAGCATTGCAAAATTAGTTTTTCCACATGCACTTGGAAATGCTGCAGCAACATATGTTTTTTCTCCTAAAGGATTTTCAACACCTAAAATCAACATATGCTCTGCAAGCCAACCTTCATCACGAGCCATTGACGATGCTATTCGTAAAGCAAAACATTTTTTTCCAAGTAATGCGTTACCACCATAGCCGCTTCCAAAAGACCAGATGCTTCTTTCTTCAGGGAAATGAACAATATATTTTTGTTCTTTATTACATGGCCATGAAACATCCTTTTGACCTTCACTTAATGGCATACCAACAGAATGAATACAAGGAACAAATTCGCCATGATCACCGAGAACATCATAGACCAATTTCCCCATTCGCGTCATTATTCTCATGTTCGTAACAACATAAGGTGAATCGGATATCTCAACACCAATATGAGCGATCTTCGAACCGAGAGGACCCATACTGAACGGGATGATATACATTGTTCTACCTCGCATGCAACCATTGAATAATTTATTCAGTGTTGTTTTCATTTCCTTCGGATCTACCCAATTGTTCGTTGGACCGGCATCTGCACGACGTTTACTGCAAATAAATGTTCTGTCCTCAACACGTGCAACATCAGAAGTATCAGAAAGTGCAAGATAACTATTTGGACGTTTTTTCGGATTGAGCTTCTTAAATGTCCCGCTTTTCACCATCAATTCGCATAATTCATTATATTCTTTTTCGGAACCATCACACCAATAAACGGAGTCCGGTTTGGTTAGGGCTGCAATTTCTTTAACCCATTGGATTAAACGTTCATTTTTTACGTGTGCTGGTATTTCCATTATCGCCCCGTCTTGAAATGTGATAAAAATATTTTTTTATGGAATTCATAAACCGATATCTATCTTAGGATATTATTGCGTTTGCTATTTCAAAGGAATTCCAAGTTCTTCAAATTTTCGATACAATGTAGATAGGCTAAGTCCTATATCTTTTGAGACTTTATCTTTATCACCATTATGATGTTTTAATTTTTGTTCAATATAACGACGTTCAAACATGTGCACAGCATCTTTTAATGATTGTGAAGAATAATCTATTACTGAAAGTAAAGCACTTGCTTGTAACTCTTCCGGCAGATGCTGAACATCAATCATTTCTGCTTCACAAAATATCATAGCACGTTCTACATTATTTTGTAACTCACGGATTTGTCCCTTCCATTGGTGATTGACAAGCGCACTCATTGCCTGATTGGATATACCTTTTATTGGTTTACCCATTTCACTGCGAAATTTTGTGATAAATGAATTCACCAATAAGGGAATATCATCAGATCGCTCACTCAATTCGGGAAGATGAATTTCAACTACATTTAGCCTGTAAAATAGATCTTCACGGAATTTTCCTTTAACAATCTCGTCTTTAAGATTTCTGTTGGTGGCTGCAATAATTCGCACATTAACATTAATCGGATCGTTACTGCCGACAGGAGTAATTTCCCGTTGTTCCAATGCCCGCAGCAATTTTGGCTGCAGGTGAAGAGGCATCTCGCTAATCTCATCCAACAACAATGTTCCACCTTCTGCTGCTTTTAGAACTCCATCTTTATCATTTGTGGCACCGGTAAACGATCCTTTTTTATGACCAAACAATTCGCTTTCGAACAATGTCTCTACAATCGCACCACAGTTAATTGCCATAAATCGTTTATTATTTCTTCTGCTGTGCGTATGAATTGCTCGTGCAACAAGTTCTTTTCCAGTACCACTTTTTCCAGTGATCAACACTGTTCCTTCGGTCGGTGCAACCTTCTGAATATCGGCAAATATCTTTTTCATCGCCTCACTTTGTCCAATGATAGATGAAAAGTCGAATTTCCTGTTCACTTCCTGACGAAGCATTGTGTTTTCAAGAACAAGTTCTTTGTAGTCGAACAGTTTTTTTATTCGAAAGATAAGATCGTCAAACTCGATCGGTTTTAGAAGATAATCATACGCACCTTTTCGTATTGCAGCAATTGCGGTTTCAACTGAAGCATATGCTGTAATGATAATAACAAATGTTTGCGGAAAGCGTTCCGATATTTTTTCTAATAATTCCGGGCCGCGGAGTTCCGGCATTTCGATATCGGTGATCACTAGATCGAAAGGACCCTCGTTCAATATTTTAAGAGCAACCGCTCCATTTTCCGCTTTACGAACATTGTAACCTTCTTTTTCAAGTACGAAACTTATTGAATCACGAATGATCTCTTCATCATCAACGACCAAGATCTTTTTTTTCATTTATGCTCCCTTTACCGGTAGGCGTACAATAAACGTAGTGCTTTTTCCTTCTTCACTCTCAACAAATATATCTCCTCCAAAATTTCTGACTATTCCCAAACTAACCCAAAGACCTAGACCAGTTCCCTTACCGACCTCTTTTGTCGTAAAGAATGGGTCGAATAATTTTCCAATGTTTTTTTCGGATATTCCTGAACCATTATCCTTGAATACAGCTTCAATACATTCACCTCGCAATGCACTTGAAACAAATATGTGCCCTTTCTTTCCTTCACACGCGTCAACAGCATTCATAAGAATATTTAGATATACTTGCAGTAATTGATCCGGTACTGCGTGGATCATTGCCAGATTCTCTTCGAGCGCCACATCGAATACGGTTGCACGGGATTTTTTTCCATATTGGACGATATTAAGTGCTTCCCTAATAATCAAATTGACACTAACATCTTTAATATCGTGAGTTGATGGTCTTGAAAAATCAACCAGCTCTCGCAGAATCTTTGATATACGATTTATTTGATTCTTTGCTAATTCGAGTTTCTCTTGCACGAAGTCGTCACTTGATTGACGTTGTACCAATTGAACAAGAGAAGAAATTGAAGTCAAAGGATTACCGACTTCATGCGCAATACCTGCAGCAAGAGTTCCAAAAGTTTCCATTTTTTGAGATCGTACCACTTGTCGTTCAAGGATTTTTTGTTCGGTAATATCCCTATGTGCACCTAAATATCCTATAACTTTTTTTTGTTCATCAACGATTGGAGATATAACAAGTTCTGTATGGAACAATTCTCCCGATTTTCGTTTGTTCTGAATCTGACCAACCCATTGCTGACCAGTGAGAATCTTTATCCATACTTTTTTCCAAAATTCTTTCCCATGTTTTCCACTGTTCAAAACACTTGGATTATTTCCGATCAATTCTTCCCGTGTGTAGCCACTGATATTCACATATGCGGGATTCGCATATATAATTTTCCCTTCCGGATTTGTAATTTGAATAGGATTTGCGGTTTGATGAATGACCTCTGAGAAACGTAATAGATCCAACTCTTTTTCATACTGAGTTGTGATATCTTTTACAACAACAAGAATTACTGCTTTTTGTTCTGAATCCAAACGCGTTATGGTTACTTCAGCGAATATTTTATCTTTTTCTGAAAAGAAAAAATACGTTCGATATTTAACCGGCCTGTCTTGAAGTGATTTATTAAATTTGACTTTACTTTCTACAGGAAAACAATCCGCCAGATTTTTATAGGAAAAATTCCTCTGTGCGACTTTACCATTTACATCAATGACATCTGCGAAGTCATCTATTATAAATACAAAATCTTGCAGTAGATTAAATACTTGTTTGTACGTTTCGAGTATGATTGTCATCGGTTATGATTTGTAAACTTATATTACAACAATTTTCCACTGATTTCAATGAGTGTTTTTGCTATATTTGAAGCCTATGGATTATACAATAAATAAAAATGTCATTTTTTCACGGTTATCGTTCATAATTTTAGCAGCGTTAATGTATCGTTTATTCATCGCAACTTTCTTCGCTCCACCATTATTGCAAGATGAGAAAGACTATTTTGCAATTGCGCAATCCCTATGCCACAACAACAGTTTTAGCATAAATGGAGCTACAACCGCATATCGAGCACCTTTTTATCCCGCATTTGTTGCAATAATATTCTCAATATTTGGTGAGTCAGTTATTCCAGTGAGGATAATACAAGCATTTGCAGATACATTAACTTGCATTTTTATTTTTTTAATCTGTAAACGGTTTTTTTCAGAAATGACAGCTTATCTTGCAATACTCTTGTATTCTTTCTTTCCGGGAAATTCACTCTATGTTTCACTTTTGATGAGTGAGATTTTGTTTACAACGCTTTTTCTTTTTGCAATTCTACTCTGTTCTAAAGATAATGTTGAGCATACACCATTAACAAAAATATTGTTAGGGGTAGTTATCGCAATACTTACTTTAATACGTCAAAATGCAGCGATACTTATCGTGATCTTTTTAATATGGGATATTTTTCGTTTTCGTTCTTTCAAAATAACTATTAAAAATAATGCTCTCGTTCTAATCAGCTTTATCATGCTTCTCACTCCATGGTTGATTAGGAATAAAATACAATTCGACCATTTTTCGATCACAAGCAACGGTGGAGTTAATTTTTGGATAGGACATAATCAATTATCTAATGGTTCATTCAAGTATATTAATCTAGATAATCCACTCGAAAGTGTGCCCGGGGAATTTGAACGTTCTGCTCTCGGGTATAAAGAAGGAATTAATTTTCTTTATCAACATCCAAAAGAAGAAGTGAAGTTATTGTTCTTAAAATTTGCTCATTTTTTTGAGCCGGACTTTTCTTTGATGCAATCTTTACAATACAAGCCGGAATGGAAAAGTTATCAAAAAAGTATCATGGTCTATCGGGAGTTTTCACCGGTCATTTTGGTTGGTTTACACCTTTTAACAGTAATGGTTGTTATAACTGGATTATGGAGTCTTGTTTTTGCAAATGATTCAAAATATCAATATCTGCTCCTGATAAGACTTGTCGTAGTTTTTTGGTTATGCAGCCATTTAATTTTTTTCGGTGTTGCGCGGTTTCGCCTTCCAATCATGCCACTATTTATCGTTATGGCTGCACAGTCAGTTCAAGTGTGGAGAACAAAATCATTCTCTGTCACAAAACCAAAAAAATACATATTTCTAGTTCTATCTGTATTATTGTCAGCAAGTTGGACAACAACATTCGCAATCCTCTATTTTCAGCAATAAAAAAACCCGCGTAAGCGGGCTTGATGAAAATCCATTTTTCAATTTGTTATTGGTAAATAATTGACCGCATTGATACGGAACTCATATCAAAGTCACTATTAAAGAACTTTGGGGAATCTTTCTTATGTCGAAATCCAAGAACATACATTAATGGTAATAAATGATCGTACGTTGGATGTGCAATTTTTGCAAGAGCTCCGAGTTTTTGAAAATCGAGTATTGCTTGATAATTCCCCGACTCAATCCATTGTGAAATTGTAGAATCAAATTCCAATGCCCAATCATATGGTTTATTACTGTTAAAGTTTATCGCTTGTAAATTATGAACGATATTTCCACTCCCGATAACCAGGATTCCTTTTTCTCTTAGGATTTGCAACTGCTGAGCAATTTCAAAATGATATTGCATTGATTGATTATAATCGATGCTAATTTGAAATACAGGAATATCTGCTTTCGGAAACATTTGGATCAACACACTCCACGTTCCGTGATCGAATCCCCAATCATCATCCAGCAGTATATGCGGTTTAGCGACAAGTAATTGTGTCTCTTTTGCAAATTCGGGTGATCCGGGTGCAGGATATTGCTGTGCAAATAATTTTTCTGGGAATCCACCAAAATCATGTAGAGTTTTCGGTTTTTCCATTGCTGTAACTTTTGTCCCATTTGTGAGCCAATGCGCCGATACTGAAAGAATTGCTTTCGGCTTCGGGAGTGTTTGTCCAAATTCTTTCCATGTATTACTAAATTTATTATTTTCAATAGCATTCATCGGGTTACCATGACCGACAAATAATAACGGCATTCGATCACTATTTTCGAAAGAATCCACAATATTATTTATTTCGTTGAGTTTCACTAATTTTTTACAAATTTTGGAATAATAATTACAGCAAATATACCAGCAAAAACATGCATCGGAATCGTCAATGAGGCAAATCCAACTGGAATTAAAGTCCCGTCTGGCAATTGAGTGCCAAGTGGACCGGAAAGACTAA
The DNA here is from genome assembly GCA_964355925.1 of uncultured Chitinophagaceae bacterium. Lineage (GTDB taxonomy): Bacteria > Bacteroidota > Ignavibacteria > UBA10030 > UBA8401 > UBA8401. The sequence goes on along the minus strand of CAYHFN010000002.1, from coordinate 114,486 downwards.
ACAAAGTAAAAATACCTGTTCCAACCGAAAACAGTAAAAATGCTTTTTTAAAGAACCTGTTCAAACCATAACATATTATTGCACCAATAACCATTGGAATAATTGATGCCAGTGTTATTGAAATAGGATTAATAATAGCAGAGATAGTAAATGTTGTCATTGAAGAATAAATTAAACTGTATATATTATTTACAAGCGCGGTTGCAGCTCCTGCAATGAGACCTGCATAAATATATTTACGAAATAATGTTTTATTCTTTTCTTCGGTATTCATTGGTTAATCCTATATTATTAGTTAAGTGAAACAGCTGGAAACATTGTCCCTGCCATATCGTGAAACATCAATTCCGTGAATATATATCTGAAGTATTTATCCATCGGTTGGTTTTCAAGCAATTCGCGCGCATCAAGTTCTGTCTCTGCAACCATCACAATCCATACTTTAGATCGATCAGCTGCAAGCGTATAACTCAAGAATTTTCGTTTCATTAATAGTTCTACAACCATTGCACGCTGCGACGGAATGAGTGTAAAAAATTCCTGCGGTGGATCGATCGGCAATTGTACTTCAACCATAAATGTTTTCATTCATTCTCCCTTTGTTCATTAAGTTCAACCTATTGCTGTATGGACGGTTTTGTGATAACAAATATTGTTTTTGTAAAAGGCACACACTATTTTATCAATACGTTTTTCATAATGGAATTAATATGTGCAATTTCATCATTATTCATTGTATGTCCCATATTCGGATACAAATTGAGTGTTACCGTTGCATTTAATCGTTTAAAAACATCTGCGCTTTCAATTACTCGTTCTTTTGGTATATGAAAATCAACATCACTACATCCAAGGAACACTGAAGTATTCTCTAATGTGCCTGAATAATTTCGCTTCGTTCCAAAAGGCCCGATCAAACCTCCACTAAGACCAAAAACCGCACTAATATCTTTAATACTTCGAGCAGTCCATTCTAGAGAAAGACACGCTCCTTGAGAAAATCCTAAGAGCATTATTTTTTGTGCGGGAATTCCAGAAGCAATCACATAATCAACAATCTCAGAAATTTTTTGCAATCCCGATGTGATTCCGGGCTCATTTTGTTCTGTTGGCATCAGAAAGCTAAATGGATACCATGCTCCCCCGTTTGCTTGAGGAGCAATATACGAAACATCATCAGCAATGAAATATTGTGAGATATCTAAAATACTTTCTGCTGTTGCACCGCGACCGTGTATCATAATCATCACTGACGACGCATTTTCAAGGTTAACTCCTTCCAATAATATCTTTGAGGAATGGTGCGGTGCAACTCCTTTTGTTGGAATAATTAATTCTCTGATCATTTTTAACTATTTGATGGAATTATAATTGGCGGTAATGCCCGTTCTATTTTTGCTCTGTACGGCTCATACCATGGAGGTAGCATCAAATGCTCTCCCAAATGTTCCAACGATTCGTCTACAGTGAAACCAGGAGTGTCCGTTGCAATTTCATACAGTATCCCTCCCGGTTCACGGAAATAGATCGAGTGAAAATAGAAACGATCGATAATTTCCGTCGGAGTGAGACCTGCATCTGCCACTGCGTGCTGCCATTCTTCGTGCGCGACATAATCCTTCACCCGCCACGCAATGTGGTGAACGGAACCTGCCGATTGTCGCGCAAATGGAATATTCGGATTTACGATAATATCTATTGCTGCCTCGTCACTTCCTTCGCCAATTAAAAACCGAAGTGTATTGCTATTTTGAGAAACAAAATGAAATCCAAGAACATCATTGAGAACTGCAACTGAGGCTTCAATCGAAGCCAGATTCATTGTAACGCCAAATAAATTACGGATGGCGTGTTCAACAGGAATTGGACCTTGCTTCCAAGGATATTTTAAAATCTGTTTGTCACTAAAAACAATCTCAATCATCATTCCATCAGGATCGAGAAATGTAAGAATGTCATTTTCGATTTTTCGTTCCGGTTTTGAAAAGGAAATTCCTTTCTTTGAAAGATGGCTAATCCAAAAATCTTTCGATGTAGTTGGAACCGCAAACGCAACGCGTGATATTTCCCCGTTTCCGCGTGTACCACGTGAAGCTCGTCCAAACGGGAAAAAAGTCATTGCCGTTCCAGGACTGCCAACCTCATCACCATAATATAAATGATACACATCGGGGGCATCCTGGTTTATCGATTTTTTTACAAATCGCAATCCGAGAATTGATACATAAAAATCTACATTACGCTGCGCGTCGCTTGCCATAGCTGTAATGTGGTGAATTCCCAAAATTTTATCCTTCATAACACCTTCTAATCTTTAAACCGCAGTGTTAATTTTTTTAACGCTTCTAACTGCTGACGTACAATACTTTTTGTCTGTTCATCAATCAATTGAAGATCTGAATCAAATTTCGTTTGCACTTGCACTAATAAAACTTCAGGTTTATTTACCGGTATCATATTCAAGTATTGAAATACTGGACGAAATGCTTGCTGCATTCGTACGGTGCCCCACAACCCACCGGTTGCTCCCATTAACGCAACCGGCTTATTTTTGATAGGAGAATCTTGTCCAAGTGATGCCCAATCTATTGCATTCTTTAATGCACCGGGAATAGTATAATTATATTCGGGAGAAACAATCAAAAATGCATCTGCTTTTGCAAGTAGATTTCTAAAATCTTTTACCGATTGTGGCCGCAACTCACCATCAATATCCGAATTATACAATGGTAAATTGCCAATCTCAGCAATCTCTATTGTTACGCCTTCGGGTAACAACCTCTGCGCCGCTTTGAGCAGCGCAGTGTTGTATGATGCTTTTCGTAAACTTCCCGAAATACCAACAAGATGAATATTTGTTGACACTATCATAATGATTTTCTCATTTTCTAAATGAAATTAACCTTGAACAAGTTCAACATTGAATGTTAAGCTGACATTCTCACCCACAAGTAAACCTCCAGCTTCAAGACCTTTATTCCACTTCAATCCCCATTCAGTACGATTGATTGTAGTGCGCGATTTGAATATTGCTACGGTCTGACCCCAGGGATTTTTTGCTTTTCCTTTTAATTGTACATCAAGAATTACTTGTTTTGTAACTCCACGCATTGTCAAATCACCTGTTACGCTATAGTTACCATCGCTAGTTCTTTCAACTTTATTACTTTTAAAAGTAACAACGCTGTCTATTGCTGCATTAAAAAATTCCGTGCTTTTCAAGTGTCCATCTCGTTTTGGATCATCGGTATCAATACTATTAGCTTTGATAGCAATATCTATTTTCATATCGGAAAAATCTTCTTTCGAATTTTCAACTATTCCTGAAAATTCTTTGAACTTACCGGTTACTTCCGAAACAACCAGATGAGCAACAGAAAAATTGATGTTGCTGTGTGATTTTTCGATCTTCCATTTATTTTGTGCCGTAACCGATGCAACTAATACGAGTACTAATACGAGAATCTTTTTCATTGAGGGGTTCCTTTTGTTTATTAATTGATTGATTGTGAGTGTTTGTTGTTTTTATTATGATTACAATTTTTGTTTTAAAGCTAATCCTAGTTTTTTTAACAATGCCGACAATTGATTTAGTTCAATTTCCGTTAACGTTGAGGAGATTATATTTTCAACGTAGATTGCATGCTTAGGAAACATCTCTTTAAACTTTTCCCTTCCTTTTACCGTTAACCGCAGAACATACGCCCTCCTATCTGTTGCATCTTTTGTTCTTTCAACTAATCCTTGTTTTTCAAGATTGTCGATGACAACTGTTATGTTTCCCCCGCTCATCAGTTTTTTCGAACACATTTCACCAATTTTCATAGGTCCTAGATGGCCTAACGATTCAATGACGCCAAACTGAGGTACTGTTAATCCATAACTATCAATATCCTTTGCAGTGAGACTTGCAAAAGTATCACTTGCCCTGGCAAGTTTAACCCACATAGACAGTGCTAAATCCGCATTTTTCCCATACTTTTCAGTTGTTTTCATTTGTACATGTCCTAGTATATTTATTACTAACTAAAATATAACTAATTAGTTATAATATGTCAAGACTTTTCTTTAACTATTTTAAAATAAAAAAGGCGACTTTAGGTCGCCATTTTGTTAATAATAACGTCGAAAATTACAAGCCGTCTTGAGAAATAGCCCATGCAAGAATTGCCATTGCAATTGCTCCTAATTCTAATTCTCTTGGATGCACTTTATCGATGGTGTCGTTATTTGAATGATGATAATCAAAATATCGTTGGGGATCCGGATTGAGTCCAATCATTGTAGTTCCCAAAGATTCCAAAGTACTAATATCTGCTCCACCTCCACCTTTA
>CAYHFN010000002.1:0-110052 GCA_964355925.1 uncultured Chitinophagaceae bacterium | reverse complement strand
ACTCTGAACTACTCCGCTTCCATCATCATGAGCACCAGTACCTTTATCCCAACTATCCAGATGGCCGCCAACAAGAACAATTTCTTCCGGCTTTTCAGTCCCGCGTATTTCACCGATGACATTGAATGATGCAACATCCGGATATGTTTTACAACTTAGTAGAATGTGTACGGAACTAACATTACGTTTACCTATTTCCTTGCTTAATATTTCAGCATCCACTGTACTAATGGCTGCTGCAGGTATTTGAGGAATAGAATCTGCGTATCGCATTGCGCCGGTATGAGGCTCATCATCCATATCCGGAGTTATGGATCGAACGAGAACGGCAATGGCACCAACCTTTGCAGCTTCAATAGCTCCACTAGTTCTTTGATTTACTGCACCACCATAAGCTTGAAACGGATTCCAGTTTGTCCTGTCAAACGGGCGATTAAAAAATAATATTTTCCCCTTAGCCTTGCTACCAAGCAGTTTAACTTCTTCAAATGATTTTACCTCAATCACCTCAGCACTAATTCCCTTCTTTGCGGTTCCAATACTTCCACCCAATGCGCAAACAGACAATTCAATTTTTCTCTTATCTAATAGCGAAAGGGTTGCCTGTTCATTTCCTCTAACCCAATGTGGAATCATTACCGGTTCTAGCCATACGGAATCTGCTCCGGCTTTTTCAAATACTAGTTTACCCCATTCTACAGCTTTATCGTAATTTTTTGAACCGCTCAAACGATTTCCAATATTACCGGTTAGATCTTTTAGCATTTCAAAAGCATACAACTCTTCCAATCCATTGTTTTTAATTTGCACTGCTGTTTCGGAATGAGATTGTTGACCGATAAGACTGTTTGAAAGACAGATTAGAAAGAGGAGAAATGTTTTCATTATTTCCTTTTATATTTTTTAGGTGTTATTTCATTTTTAATCTTTTTAAATGTTTCTTTCATATCTTCCGATACAACTTTAACATCGCCGATTGTGGGCATAAAATTGGTATCACCATTCCACCGAGGGACAATATGAAAATGGATATGGTCATCAACGCCTGCGCCGGCAGCTCTGCCAAGATTCGCACCAAAATTAAATCCTTGCGGTTTCAATACTTTTTTCAAAATCTCAATCATCTGAGAACTGGTTTCCATAATTTCGGACATTTCTTCGACCGAAAGATCGATCATCTCTGATGTTTGTTGATATGGCACAATCATTAAATGTCCACTGTTATATGGATAGAGATTCATCATCACAAAACAATGATTTTTTCTTACAATAATAAGATTTTTATTGTCTTTCTTCTCGCGAAGGATACGAGAAAATAACGATTCCCCTTTTCGAGGTTTCTCATTCTTAAATGTTAAAATGTATTTCGATCGCCAAGGCGAAAAGAGACGCTCCATATTTACCTCAAATGAAAATGAACAATAACGAGCAAATATAGGCAGGAATAGAATAGAAGGAAAGAAAAAAGCCCAAACGTACGGATAATACTTCTGATTGAGTTTTTAGGGTATTTATAGAAATAAAATTAGCGAGATCTTTTCGTGCTGCGCGAATCCCATAAAGTGATAAACAAGAATAAACAAGCCAAAGCGAAATACATAAATTCTTTGTGTTCCATAATAGCTCCTTTTTTATACCAAAATAACAAAGCTCTGTTAAGGAACTATTACCTGGATGCTATGAAATGATGAACCACTGCATTACAACAAAGACTGAAGCCGTTTCATCATATGAGTATTTCGTTGGCGAGTATTGGCATTATTGATTGCAACAACAAGTGCTTTTCGCTGCCCGACAAGAAATAGCCGCTGTTTAGCTCTTGTGATTGCAGTATAGAGTAAATTTCGTTGCAACATGATAAAATGCGACATCGATAATGGAATTACAACAGCGTTGAATTCATTCCCCTGACTTTTGTGGATGGTAGTCGCATAAGAAAGAACAAGTTCATCAAGATCGTTGAACGAATATTCTACAGTTTTCCCGTAGAAGTTTACATATAATTTGCCATCTTCTTTATCAACTCCGGTAACCCTCCCCATATCCCCATTATACACTTCCTTTTCATAATTATTACGAATCTGCATTACTTTGTCACTTTGAAGAAATTTTCGTTCATTCCCTTGCCAACAAATCGATGAACGTCCGTTCAACACTTGCTGTAATTTTTTATTTAATTCTTTCACTCCGCTCGGTGTATTATTCATCGGAGAAAGAACTTGAATATCCATAAATGGATCGTATTGATAGTTCTGTGGAAGTACAGTTGAACATAACCCAACGATGTGAGCTTGTATCTGTTCAGGAGTATCTGCTTCTATGAATTGGAAATCGTCGGCAAACTCCGGCTCACCACCGTGATTAATTTTATGGGAATTTGAAATAATGGAACTCCGCACTGCCTGGCGGAAAATCGTATCCAATCGTATTGTCGAAAGTGATTTCGATTCGATCAAATCACGCAACACCTGCCCGGGACCAACCGACGGCAACTGATCAACATCACCCACGAGAACAAGTTGTGCTTCCGGCTTCAATGCAGCAAGCAATGACGCAAACAATTGTGTATCAACCATTGAAACTTCATCAACAATGACAATATCAGCTTCAATTGGATCATTATCGTTCCGACGAAACAATCCGCTGTTCGGATCGAACTCCAATAATCGGTGTATTGTTTTTGCTTCTCGTTCACTTACTTCCGAAAGACGTTTCGCAGCTCTCCCTGTTGGCGCACAAAGAACATACTTCATCCCCAATTCATCGCCAAGTTCTATCATGCCGTTTACACAAAGAGTTTTTCCCGTGCCCGGTCCACCAGTTAAAATTGTTATCGGATTCAATATTGCACTGACAACAGCAAGACGCTGTTTCTCAGCAAATTCAATATGGTGACGATGTTCAACATGATCTAATGCGGAGTATAGCTTTTTCTTATCGAGTGACCGTTCTCCTTTGTGTATCAATTGTGCAAGTTTTTTAGCAGAATAGGATTCCGCTTCGAATAGCTTTAACGGAGAAATTGCATCTCCCTCTCCGACAAGATAGCCTGTTTCAATTGCAGAAATGACAGCTCGTTCAACTTTTGCTTCATCAACGTTCAGCAATACTGCTGAGCGTTCGGTCAACTCTTCTTTTGGAAGAAAGCAATGTCCCCCCGCTCTGCAAGCATCATCCAATACAAAACGAACTCCAGCAGTTAATCGATAAATACTTTCTTCCTGGACACCCATTTTTTTTGCTATTGCGTCCGCAGTTTGGAACCCAATACCAACAACATCATCGATAATTTGATATGGATTTGTTTTTAATATTTCGGCAACAATTTTTCCATACGTTTTATACAATCGGATTGCAACTCCGGTTGTAATTCCATGAGATTTTAGAAAAACGAGTGTTTCCTGCATCTCTTTCATTCCGGCAAGCGCGTTGGAAATTGCCGCATATTTCTTTTGGCCGATTCCTTCCACCTTCATCAATTTCTCCGGGTGATTATTCAATACATCCAGAGTATTTTTCCCGAACATTTCAACGATACGCTCAGCTAATGAAGGACCAATTCCTTTGATCAGACCGGAAGAAAGATATTGTTCTATTCCAATCTCGGAATTCGGCAAGTGTGTTTCATAGGAATTGATGGCGAATTGTTTTCCATACTTTGCATGCGATGTCCAACTGCCGGAAAGCGAATATTCCTCCCCATCTCTCGGATCGTGAAGATAACCAACCGCAGTGAAATTCTTTCCGCCGCCATCAAATGAGGCGATTAAATATGCATTTTCATTGTTGTAGTAAATAATTCGTTCAAGAATAGCGCGAATTGTTTCAGGAAGATTATCGTTATTATTTTTTTTCGGATAGGCCATTTACAAACGCTCTCTAACTGCTTTAGATATTTCTTCAACAGTGATCATCATCATACATTCCAGATATTCATTTATTTGTCTAAAAAAATTTGTCGTTCTACTGGGTTAACAGAATAATTGCGTAATCATCAAGTAAATGTCTTTCATTGTTGTCATACGGAAACCATATCGTATTTGAACAGGTTGTTCTACGATAAATTGCGATATCTTTTCCCAAAGAATCAATATAGAAGAACTGTTACAGTAATTTTTTATCTCTTTCTTCTCCAACGATCGATATGATATTGCCAAAAAGAGTCATTCACAGAGAATGGAAGTAAAGTGTAATATGGGATATTCTCTTTCGCACGTCGAAATTGGACAGGATACGATCGCTCACCAAAATTATAAAACCACGTTTCCATGTTTCCATCTCTACATTCTATAAAATCAGGAATTCCGCAGATGATAAATACAATTCCCATCGGAGTTTCAGCACCATTGACACATTCAGTAAACAGTCTGTTTGCATCAACAATCCGTTGTTCAAATTCATTTCTCCGATCAAATCCTCCCCGCAAATTCCAAAACTGATTGATAAGTCTGTTTTTCACTTCATCTTCAATGATGACCAATGAATCATATTCATCTTCACGTAAAATATAGCGCATTGCAGCAATAAATTCATTCTGTGAAATTGATGATTGCAATTTACGGTCACTGAGAAAATAATTGGACGATAATCGGATAGAATCTATTCTTGAGTTTCGTGATATGACGATATTCCTCTCAATTTTATTGTAACCCCAATCTGGCAATGGATAAAATTGGATCGTTTGTTGCATATCATTTGTCTTTATGACAAACGTTGAATCTATTTTGTAATATATTGAATCAAACTCTACATTACATCCTTCCACTCCCATTTGATATGGGGGTGTTAAATACACAAATGAACCATCACTTGCTTCGGGCTTCTTTGATTTCAAATACATTTCAGATATTGTTATTGTATCATTCACTCGAACATTATACAACTCTTGGTATATTCCAAAGGACTCATTTAACTGTGACAATGATGTCGGGAATATCGGACGAAGTGATATTCCTTTCCGATCAGTAATGATCGTATCCAGCAACAGTAAAGAGCTTGCCGTGACAACATCATTCGAGAATTTCCTCGCTTCAATCTGAGTGGTTTGTTTATACCGTAATTGTGAAAGATGATCGGTTGAAACAATCTCCAGTGTATATTTTGACGGTTTCATAACAAAAGACTGCATCAGACCATCAAAACGATATGCAGTAGTTTCATCATACGTTTTTACACTAACTGTACGTTCAAGTTCTTTTGTTTGAATAATTTCTTTATTTGTATTCCGGATAATAAATATAACCGAAAACGAGGCTTCGTAACCAGTCACGGTTTTTTCAAATCGCAAATGTTTGAACGGCATCTGCAAATACACATCCATACGACTATCTTCAGCCGACTTTACATTCATTACATACGTTGTAAAGGAAGGTAAAGAATTTCTTTGGAATTGCGATTGAGAATAACACTCTATTGCAACATCGTAACCGGTTGAACAACCGGCTAGGAGTGCGGAATATAATGCGATTGCAGTTATTCCATATTTGTTTTTACAAAATTGCATAATTCTATCTGTTCATCCAAATATTCTGACATTGTTGATGTCGGTGTATAATTTTTTGCATCCCAAAACATACTCTTTGCTTCTTCTAACCGATTCAACTGATAAAGGTGTTGACCAGCTCGAACAGACATAAAATATTTCAGATCAATTGACGATGTCACCAAACGAAGTTTCTTAATTGAACTCATACTCAAATTACTATCTGTAGTTTTGTAGACTGCCAGAAAATAATGCAATCCTATAGAACTTTGCAGTTTTCCAATGACATTTTCAATGATTTTTGTTTTTACCGAATCTTCCAAACCACTATACAGCATCGTAAAGAAGAGATTGGAATCAACGCTATCGTGGACGCATTGTACTCGAAATGCTGTAGCCTCAATATACGATTCTGAAAAATTCATTGAACGTATTCTTTGATATAGCTGGTACGCTTCTTTCTTCTGATGGTTCAAATAATATGCATCCGCAAGAAACAATAGTATTGAAGGATTCGAACGTAACAATGATTTTTCTGGCAATTTTGAATATTGTTCAATAACACGATGTGATTTATTTTGAGAGTTTAACGTTTGGAATATTCCACGCAAGGCAGATACCGTCGGCGCATTTGCATAAGAGGCACTGAATTCGTTCTCAGCTAAGGAGTAATTTTTCACCCTCAATGCCTGAGAAGCTCGTTGATTCTGATCTGCAACTTCTCGCGGACAGGTCTTAAAGAAAATTGATTGTTGAAAAAATAGTGCTTTCACTGTTTCCGAAGATATTTCTGTTGCGTCAACCGTTTTAAGGAATGCTTTCCAGTCTTTGATTAAACTCTCCAACGATTCACCAAAATGAACCATGAAATTCCCATTTTTAAAAACACGTTGAAATCGTTCAATACCATAACGATCGATCAAATATCTACAGAATGAGCCTGAAACAAGATATGAAAAAGTGCTGGACTGTTTAGCGAATCCAGTAAGCGTAAAAAGTTCATTAATACTTTCAAGAGAGTTTTCCCTTTGTAAAGCAGCTGAAAATTGATGCGGTGAAAAGATACCTGCATTCCAATCGATTGCAACAGCAAGACCCTCGTTTAAACCCATACGAGAACTAGCTTGAATCAATGGTAAACCAAAATCTGAAGCGAGAATATGAACAAGCTCATGTCTGAATGTTGACTGAAATGTTCCTTTTGTTAAATGGATTTCTTGTTTCCATGGCTTTGCAATATTGGTATTAGTCGTTCCAATGTACTTTTGTTTCCAACTTCCATTAGGATAAATATAAACAGTGATCTTTTTTTTATCCGGATTTCTAGTTTTTAACAATACTGAAACACGATTAAAATGAAATTCTGATTCTATTTTCAATACCCGCATTTCTCCAATAGCATAATCATCCGCAGAGTAATAGATGATAAAATGTTCGGATTCAGACCGTCGCCCTAATCCATTTTGAATCTCGCTCGATGAGAACTCAAATCCCAAGGTATCCCGGAAAATGTGACCAATACTTAGCACTAAACCACAAAAGATCAAAACAAACCATAATATTCGATCTTTTTTAATATTTTTTTTTATAATAACGATGTTTTGCGATATTTTTTTTCTCACATCATAATTGTTGACAAGAATTGAGAAGAGAGCAATCAACATGACTGAAGCAATCAACGTAAATTCTCTGTAGACTATCAGAGCAGTAAGATCGATAGATGTCTCATCAAATGTGATACCGGGAAAGAATCCTAAGATAAAATTATAAGCAAAGAGTTGAGGCTGTGTGTACGTTACAAATAATATGTGCGAAAGTAGGGCAATTACACTGATGATGTAAATCATTTTTGCATATTTGAACAAGGTGCCAACAACTAACGAAAGCGAAACAGAAAATATTGTCGTGATTGCAGGAAGCAGAAGAAAGTAAATAATACCTTTTCCGTATGCGCAATTTTTTACAACAAATGCATTTACGGATATTATTGCGAAGGGAATTAGCAACAACAATAAATTGACTCTAAGATAATCTATTGTAATAAGCAGCCAAGTTCTTTGTGTTAGTGGTTTAGTTTGATGTTCACGAAGGAATTGAATTGTCAAAACCCCGCTGATCAGTGATACAGGAATCGTTAATATTGCAGAGAATTCAAATCCCAGATAATTGAACAATGGCACTTGGGCGAACGCAACAGCAATCAGAAAATAGATCAACGCAGCAACTTGAATACGTGTTGTTCTACAATATGCTAAAATGATACTATTCATATGAAAGAATACAAAATATTTTGTAGAACTTCACGGATGTAATATCTTTTTGTACAATAAAAGTCCCGTTCAAACGGGACTTTTATTGTACAAAATCTATTGGGTTTTCTTATAAATTAAATCGAGAACGGTCTTACTCCTTGGGAATCAACAACACTAATAACGATTGGAGAAATTACTGGCTTCAATGTACCAATTGAAAATGCTCGGGTTATTCTCTCTTTTGCAGAATTAACAACATCTGATTTATCCGTGAAAAGGGTAGCAACCACTTCTCCCGCTTTTACAAGATCTCCTGCTTTTTTCTTCAACAATATTCCTGCTTTTGGATCAATAACATCATCAACTTTTGTTCTTCCTGCACCAAGAGTAATCCCGGTCAAACCAAGTTCCAGTGAATCAATGGATGTAATATATCCATCAGATGAAGCAGTAATCATCTCTGAATATTTTGGCATTGGGTATTTCTCCAAATGGTCGATATACGAAATGTCGCCTCCTTGAATTTTCACCAATTGTAAAAACTTTTCGAAAGCTTTTCCATTTTTAACAACATCTTTGCACAGTTCGATCCCTTCCGCAAGTGATCCGGCTTTTTTCCCAAGTTTTACCATTGCTCCACCAAGAACATATGTCAGTTCCATGATATCAGGAATGTCTCTTCCCTGCAAACATTCTACCGATTCCGCAGTTTCAATCCAATTACCGATCGCATATCCGAGTGGCTGATTCATATCTGTAATGAAACCGATCGTTTCTTTACCAAAACTTGTTCCAATTCCTACCAATGCTTGAGCAAGTTCAACGGACTTTTCATGAGTTTGCATGAATGCTCCACGTCCTGTTTTAACATCAAGCACCAGCGCGTCAATTCCTTCTGCCAATTTTTTGCTCATAATGCTTCCCGCTATCAATGGAATACATTCCACAGTCGCAGTAACGTCTCGCAGCGCATACATTTTTTTATCTGCCGGCGCAATTTCTTTCGTCTGCCCAATCATCACCAATCCAATCTCTGCTATCACTCTTTTATATTCTTCAATGGATAGATTTGTGCGAAATCCCGGGATCGACTCCAATTTATCCAAAGTACCGCCGGTATGTCCTAAACCGCGACCACTGATCATTGGGACAGGAACCCCGCATGCCGCTACAATTGGCGCAAGTGGAAGAGAAATCTTATCACCGACTCCGCCGGTAGAATGTTTATCAACTTTTATTCCGGGAACTTTGGAAAGGTCGATAACATCACCAGAATGAAGCATCAGTCTCGTAAATTCAGCAGTTTCATCTTTCGTCATGCCGCGAAAGAATGTCGCCATTAAAAAAGCCGATACCTGATATTCCGGAACGGATCCTTTTACATATCCGTCGATAATGAACTTCATTTCTTCGGACGAAAGAACATCACCATTTCTTTTCTTCCGGATGATCTCACTTACAGTCATTGAATTCCTAACTTTCTTGCACCGAGCAAAATGCCGGCAATCGTTTTACCATCGACTATTTCTTCATGTTCAATCATAACAATCGCTTCTCGTATTGGAATCCGCATCACTTGGATGGAAGCTTCCCCTTCTTCTAACGAATTCCCAAGCTCATGAGGAAATATATCTTGCGCTAAAAATATATGAAGTATTTCATTGCAGAACCCAGGGGTAGCATACAATGATGTAAGTTTAACCCATTGCTTTGCAGCAAAACCGGTTTCCTCTCTCAGTTCCCGTTGAGCACACAAAAGTGGATCTTCATTCTTATCTAATTTCCCCGCGGGAAGTTCGATAACTTCCTTTGCAAATGGATGACGATATTGTTTAACGAGAAGAATATCCTTGTTCTCAAAAACACACAGAATAACAGCCCCTCCGGGATGTTCAATGATCTCACGAATTGTTTCGTTGCCGGATGGGTACAATAAACGATCGATTGTAAGATCGATGATCTTACCGTTATATTTTTTTTCTCTTTGAAGAAGTTTGAAGTGCATTACTTTTTTCATACGTATGATGAATAACCCGTTGTGGAAATGGAATTGTAATTTTCAGTTCCATAAATTTTTCGTATATCTGCACACGAAGATTCTCCGAGACAACAAATTGATCTTGAAATGTGGCAACGCGACATACCAAGCGGAACACGAGTGCTGATTCCCCGAAATTCATTAAAAATGCCTCCGGCGTAGGCTCTTTTAACACCAGAGGATGTTTTTTGGCAGCAGAGAGTAATATTTGTTTCACATGAGCAACATCACTCCCGTATGCGGCACCAAGTTCAACAATTACTCGGATCTCATTTACGGGATATGCAAAATTCACTATTTTTGTCTTAATAAGTTCGTTATTCGGAACAATCAACATGTTATTATCAAAATCTAAGATCTTTGTGCTTCTCAAACCAATCTCAAAGATATCACCTACTTCACCTGTCGGAATTTTAATGCGGTCTCCAACCCGAAAAGGACGATCGATCATAATAATAAAACCGGAAATCATATTTGAGATCGTATCCTGCGCAGCAAGACCAAGAGCTAGAGAACCTGCACCCAATATTGTAAGCAGGCTTGTAACACTATAATTGAAATGCTCCAAAACAACTATTGCAGTAAATGCAATAACCACTATCGTTACAATTCGATTCACTAAAGGACTTAGAGTCTGATGAAAATCTTTTTGCTTATTCTTTTCAGCAATCGACTGAATTGTATGGGATGTGATAGTTCGGACGATCCGAATAACTATCGTTGTGAGAATGATGACGGTGACAAGATACAATGTATTGTCAACATACCTGAGGAAATTTAGGAAATTATCATTTTGTGATGTCAATCCATATCGTAACTCTTTTATTCCAAGATAGATTCCAACGATAGACGATAAAGCGATTATCCTAGAGAGGATAATCTCCAGGACCTTATCATCAATCTCGGTTTCAGTTTTTAAGATAATTTTTTTACCAACAGTATTTAACAGCCACTTTATAATTTTCCCTGCAGTGATAACAAAAAGAGTAATAATGAAACCAAGAATCGCGTGGAATAACAGGATTTTTTCGCCAAGAATAGCAAAGAGTGTATGTAATAACGATTCGATCATAAAAATAAAAATCATCATCCAACAAATATTCGGACAGAAAACCATTTTTTAATGGTCCGAAGGATTTTATCAGTGATGATGCTTGTGTTGTTCAACAATTATCCCAGCAAGCCTCGGCTGCCAGGTTTTGATATAGGGATTGAAGCAAGAGATTCGGGGATTTCTTCTGCTTTGTAAGTCTGTACATCCATTTCCATTACAGAATAGAATTTCGCATCGAATTTTGCTTTCCCATTACTCCGATCGACAATACAACCTATCCCAATAAGTTTTGCTCCAGAATCAGTGACAAGTTTACATACTTCGTCAACGGAACCACCGGTCGTCACAACATCTTCAACAACAATAACGCGTTCCCCTTTTTTTATATCGAATCCGCGGCGAAGTTTCATTATACCGTTCTCCCGTTCCGCAAAGATCGTTCGCACACCAAGGACACGGCCAACTTCCGTTCCGACAACAATCCCACCGACAGCCGGAGAGATTACAACTTCTACTTCACTGTATTCATAATGTTTGACTATATCACCAGCAAGCAGGTGCAGGTATTTAGGATATTGCAGAACCTTAGCACATTGGAAATAATGCGGACTATGCAATCCTGAAGTAAGAACGAAATGTCCTTCAAGAAGCGCATTTGTTTCCTTAAAGATCTGCAATATTTGGTCTTTAGGTAATTTCATAGTCATTCCAATTATAATTAATACTGTTCCGTTGGTTTTGCTTTTCGCTAATACTCACCATTCATCTTCAAGATCTTCTAATTCTTCACGCATTTCTTTTTCTGCTTTATCATCTTTTTGTTCCTGTGCAAGATCAATACCCTTCCTGTATGCTTTTTTTGCCTCTTGCGTTCGATTCAATTTTCCATATGCCTGACCAAGTTGTTGATATGCAGGAATATATTTTTCATCTCGTTGGACCAGTTCTTCCAGAAGCTCAATTGCTGTTAACGGTTCATTGAGTCCGCTATATTCCAATGCTAGAGCATATCGTGAGAAAGAGTCTGCAGGATCCATAGCAATTAATTCTTTCAGTTTTTCTATTCGTTGTTCGCTTGCCATAACAAAACCTATACTTGTTATTATATGAGTGAATTGATCTGGGCAGCAAGGGAGAAATCTTTTTCTGTTAAACCGCCCTCACTGTGCGTTGAAAGTACAAGTGTCACTTTATTCCACCGAATATCAATATCGGGATGATGATCCGCCTTCTCAGCAAACAATGCAACAGATTGCACGAAACCCATTGCTCGAACAAAATCTTTTAGGATGAATGTACGGTAGATCTCATTCCCGTTCCGTTTCCATCCTTTGGAAGATTTTATCTTAGGAATGATCTGTTTTTCATTTAAGAGAGCCACAACACCTTCCACATCAACATTGGTTTTAAATTAAGTGTATCAATATAAATAAGTTTTCCTGAGGAAGCCAGATATTGCATTAGCAAAATTCTCAAAAACCCCTAACGATTTTAGATGTTTTGGTATTCCCTAATACTGTAGCGAGAGTACTTTAGATGAGATTACGACATAGCTATTGTCAGTGCAGATTGTATTACAACATAATGTTTTTTTCCAAAGAATATAATCGAAGTCATCCCATTAAATGGTTTTTTTGGTAGAAATAATTTGGTTTTATGTCTATTCGTGCAAACAATGAATTATTGCTGAATTGTGCAACGGTACATCGTTGTGGGAGTGAGAACAACAAGGGTGGAATTCTGTATCAACGCACCTGTAAACAGCTCGTTGATTTTTGCTCCGATGAATGATTCTGAATTGATCGTATTCTTTTCAAATGTGAGCATATTGATCAACAGTATCTTTGTTGGCGACACGATACACAACAGATTGTCTGAGATATCGATTGTCCGCCATTCGGTTTTTTGGGGTATTGCAATTCGCCGTAGGTAATTCCCAAACCGATCGAATACAACACAAGACTCTTTATCCAATACAACAATCTCATCATTCGATGTTATAGCAATATCCTGAGGATCAACCAATACGCCTTTCCCGTCTTTGTATGTTCCAAATTCCCGTTCATACACTCCTCTTTGTGATATCTTGACAACTCTATTCCCATCTTGTTCAATGACAAATAGATCGCCGAAAGATGAAAATGTACATGCACGAGGTTTGAATCGACCATTCAACTGAGGAATAGAAGATTCATCGTACGTTCGAAGGAAATTGAACTGCTTATCGAACCTCTGTATGCGCTGGTTATTGCCATCAACAACAAATAGATCGAGTAAAAATGATGATGCAACATCAAGAGGAAGATCAAATTCTGTATCCCCCCATCCTTTTCCCCCAACGGTATGAACAATTGAATTTGTTGGTGAAACTTGATTAATAGTATTCTTCTTTTGGTCGACAACATAAAGCATTCCATCCGGAGCGGATGAGCAGCAGACCGCCGACTCGAATAGTTTTTGCGAAGACTCCACAACAACCGTCGTTGCAGAATCCGAAGCGAGGAAAAGAAATGTGAGAAGCGCAAGAAGCATGGTAAAATATACTAAATTATCATCAAGACTTAAACCATTGAATTGAATTTAAAAACACAAATGCCTCCAAAAGATAGGAGGCATTTGTGAAACATTGAAGAGAAATATCTTCCGTTATTCACGAAAGGATTATTTCATCAACATCATTTTCTTAACAAGTTCATGTGAACCAGCGCGCAATTGGTAGAAATATACACCGCTTGCTACTGATTTACCGAAGCTGTCTTTTCCGTTCCATGTTACACTATAGTTACCTGCTGTTTGAACTGAATTAACAAGCGAGGAAACTTTCTGTCCCAGAATATTGTAGATACCAATTTCAACATTCGATTGTGTCGGAACGCTGTATTGGATCTTTGTATCAGGGTTGAATGGATTCGGATAGTTTTGCTCAAGAGCAAATTCAACAGGAACAATTGTATTAACTTGTTCAACACTGGTGAGCGATGCTAGAGCATTTTTAATGACTTTACCAGCGTTAACAATCCACATGTATTTCACTGCAGCCGTATGTAGGTTACCAACTGTGTCTTTTCTGAAGTTTGTTCCCAGCCAATCAAAAGTCATTGTATATGTTGTCCATGATCCGTCAGCAGCTTTTTTCTTTACGCCGACAACTTTGTTAGCATGACCGTTATCTTTGAAAAGAACGGTTGTGTTAGCATCTGTTGTTGGTGTAATTTCATCCATCCAGTTTGTCCAAGTTGTTGAAGTCTCATAGGTTGGTTCGTACCAGAATTTTACGGTATCTTTTTTCATTTTTGTTGCAATAAAACCAAATACCGGATCGATTCCTTTTGAAGTATCAACATTAATTTCCCAAGGATATTTAATACCACCTGGGTAATCTTGATTGATAAGTGCTTTCATTCCAAAATATACTGCATGCGGATCGGTATCAGCAAAGATTGTATCATTATAATTACTGATAAATCCATGATCTTGATCAGCAAATATCCAAGCACGTCTATTGGTTGGTGTTGCACCTTTAAGATAATCACCGGCCAATTTGGAAAGATCAGCATATCCGCCATCACCGGAAACTTCATTTACCAATCTATAACTGTTAAGTAATGTTGGGATATCTGTAACTCCGTAGTTCTTAACATCCCACGTATCATAGGTTACTTTTTCTTTAGTGCTATCTTTCAACATATAGTACACGCCAATTCCTGCAGCAGTATTACCGCTCGGAAGTGAACGGCCATTATACATATACAATGTTGTGTTTTGAACTTTGAAAATTGTATAAAGATTTGTTGAAGATTTATCTGATACATTATTTTTGATATCTGTAGCAATAATATAATACTGAACTGTATCGGTTGCATTTGCTGCAGGAAGTGTTCCTGTAAAGTTTGGCTCAGTTCCTGTCATTGTTGTTTTAACAAATGCACCACTATTTACTTTTGCATACAGATCAACAGATTTCACACCTTTTGCAGCTGGTGATGGGTCACCTGGGTTGTCATCGGTTACCGTTGCTTTTACAGTGCGTGTGCCAGTTTGTAATGTTGTAAAGAGCTTTTGAAGTGAAACGATTTTCGGTGCACGATCTTTTGTATATTCAACAACTGCATACATTTGCCATTCAAAGTCGCCGCGAATATGCCAGCCTCTGTTTGCGCCGCGTAATGCTTCGTAGAATTTATATGAATGGAACGGAGTAGCTGTATTTCCATAAGCCCATGCTTCATACCGAGCATCAGGACCACCTGGAGGAGAATCGTTTTGGAATGTGAATCCGAACAATTCGCCTTGATTGAAGTTCAATGAATCACCCCAGCTCAACATATCAACACCCTGCCATTTTGCAGAGTCTATAGTAACTTGCAAACCGGTTGGCAACCATGCAGCTTCTGTTCCAAGCGGATCGAACGAAACTTTAGCGCTATCCGGATTTGAAATTGCCGGTTTGAAAACTTTATCGGTTGCTTTATCTTTAAATGGAGTAACTCCGCCATCACCATCGGCAGCATCTACATACCAACCCATTGCAGAATTTGAACCGCCTGCACCTGCAGTAACCGGTAGCGTTGCAACGCGTGGGTCTACTTTCCAAGCGCGAATCGTACCTTTTCCAATATCACCTTTTAGACCATAGTTACGCCAGACGATCGATTTTACAGTTCCGCCTGCTTCTGGTTTGTACCATTGAAACATTACGTCTTGATGTTGGAATCCAAAGTTTGAAGCTGTACCAGTAGAGTCGTAATATTTTAATTTATCAACAATACCGTTTGGTGATGCAATAGAATTGATATTTGTGTTCGAGATTCTTTCTATAGCTTGGTGAACCGTTTCGCCTTTCCTAACCGGAATTGCTTCTTGACCATTCTGCGAGATGCGATAAATGACCGTCTCTTGAGCATTGGCACTTGTAAAAGCCAATAAGCACAACAGAAGAGTTGATAAAAAGGTAAATGTTTTCTTTACCATAGTATTTCTCCTAAATTAATTGATGGATGGTGGATTGTGAATAGATGAATCTTTCTTTCTGTACTACAATAAAGTTTTCCCAATTAAAATGCAAGGATTTCTTTTTTTGTGAACAAATCAAGGGGCATCCATTGAATTTTAGATGCCCTGAAATGGTTAAAACCCAAGTTTTACCGAGAAAATATGGTTTGCATCAAAAAACTGAACAGAACGATATGCATAATCAAAGGTAAAATCTAAACCATCAAAATTTTGATTAATGCCGGCACCGAATGTGGCACCAAAAATATACGAATCAACATACGATTCCTGAGAAACATTATAGCCGCCGCGAACAAAGAATGTATTATCCCAAACAAATTCGCCGCCAAATTTATATTCATCATCCGAAAGATTTTGATTTTGGAATATCGATGAAACGTTAAACTGGCTTTGCTCGCTAACATTCAGCTTATACGCAAATCCGAGTTCGATAACCGAAGGAAGTTCTGCTTTCGCTGCTGTTAGTGTATAATAAGAACTCGAGCGGATAACATCGTCAACCTGACCTCGACGTAATAATCCCGGACCTTCATACTGCATTTGCGGACCGACGTTTTTAATCGCTACACCAAGATCAAGTCCGCCGACATTTGCAAAATTTTTGTATTGAACGCCGAAATCAAAACCGATACCGCTGCTGCTTGCACGGTCAATCTGTTCTGAAATAAGATTGACCGTTACCCCAATTGCAATACGGTCGGTCATGGCATTGGAATACGTTACACCAAGCGTTGTAAATTGAGGATTAAATGTCTCTCCTGTCCCATCCGGATTTGTTTCTGTTGTTACAGCAATTGATCCAATCGAAAGAGATTTGATCGTGAATGCCAATGTACCAAAACCTCCGAATTTACTGCTCACACCAATGTAATCAACTCCGATGTCTGCAATATAATTCATGTGGGAAAAGATAGCTTCGCTCTGTTTTTTGCTCCATGCAACTCCGGCAGGATTAAAATGAACGGCTTCAATACCGAAGGAGTTGGCAACGGTAGAACCGCCCATGGCAATATCGCGTCCTCCTACAGGAATCAATAACATTGGAGCAGCGGAAGATCCCGCTTTATCTCCTCTGCCGGCTACGCTGACCTGTGCAAACATTACGGCCAGCAACAAAACTACCAGCGAGGATTTTACAAGAGTATTATTCATTACACTCTCCTTAGTTGAAATTATTTTTGTCTTCATTATTTTCTCGCTGTGAGTTTAGTAGTTATCCAAAAATTGTTGTTCCATTATGATGGCGGATTTCAGAATTTTAACTCCAAGATCTCCCATATCAACATGGATTAGATAGATACCGCTTGCAACAGGTAATCCTTTATGGTTCAGTAAATTCCATTCCTGAAATTGAGCCGGACTATCTTTAATGATTGTCGCTACAAGTGAACCTGCAAGATTAAAGATTCGAATTGTCGCTTGTTTTGGCAAATGATTGATCGTCACAAATCGTGATTGACGATTTTTTTCAGAAGTATTCACCGCATAATATGGATTTGGATAAATATTCACTTTATTTACTTCCGCTTTGGCGGCGGTTGTATTGTTTACATCAATCGTCTTCAATGTAAAGCGACGAATATCGCCGACCTTGATCGATTTGTTCATCGTAATCCTGATCGTTGTTCCATTTGCGGGGGGAATACCGTCACCTTTTTCGTTGACAAACGAAATGTCCTTTAAAGTCCAGTTAACTCCGTTGATCAAACGTCCTTTAACAGCGTTCGATGGATTTGGAACATTTCTTCCCTGTGTATTGGTTATCAATGTTTGATAATATCGTGTATCGTTTCCTGAACCATCTTTTGTATCAACGATACCGGTGATAATATCAAATACCTTTTTACCATTTACGAGACCATTCTCCGCATCAACATTCCATAACGATTCCGATGGAGTTGTTGTGATGACGGGCCAAACTCGACTTGTATCCTGATAGACTGCAAATGGAACTGTGGTATATTTTGCAAATGGCGGAGTCGGTGAAAGCAGTCCCCGTGGAAGTGTCACAGCAAAATTTGAATCGCCCGGTATAAATCGTATCTCAAAGACAGCTTCGCTGCTTCTTGAGCCAGCCCATCCTGAAAGTGGCCCAACCATACTATATGTTTTTTCTGAATTAGCTACATTTACAACCGGTCCTGTTGTTGGAGCAACTTGAAGAGCTG
Organism: uncultured Chitinophagaceae bacterium; assembly: GCA_964355925.1. Classification (GTDB taxonomy): domain Bacteria; phylum Bacteroidota; class Ignavibacteria; order UBA10030; family UBA8401; genus UBA8401. The sequence goes on along the minus strand of CAYHFN010000002.1, from coordinate 92,045 downwards.
ATTTCGGTCCAAGCGGTGCAGGGGTAACATAGAACGAAACACCTTCGGTTGGAGCACGATTTTCGGGATAACTTCCCAGCGGCAGCAAAATTGCAGAAGGAGAACTAACATTTATCCTCGGAAATAATCCGTTTGCAATTTGACCGCGTATTTCACCACCGGGTTTTAATGCTGTATGAATATTGACATACAAATTTCCTGCGGTAAAATCATCTACCAATGAATCTGGTATCGCCCATGTATTGTCTACAATGGAATTATTAACAACAGTGAACGGATGAACAACCGATCCGACAACACCTGCTGCACCGACATGAATGTGTGCTGATGTAATAGGTCCGGAGAGAGATGCAATGTTTATCTTTGAATATGTTACTAGATTTTTCGCATCATTAATTGTAAACGTTCCTGTTCCTTTGGAATTTTTTATTGCTACTGTAGCATCAACCGGTACCATTGCTGCAGTAACGGTTGCATAATCTGTAGATCCAGAAATGTTCTTTACTACAGTATAGTTACGTGTTGATATTCCTGAACCACCATACCAAACATCATATGTTGTTCCTACCTGAACTGTTGGATTGAATACTGTTATTCCAACTGTTCCGTCGTTAGTTCCAACAACCATATCCGTTGCTATGGAAACAGTATCATTAATCTTGTATGGCAATACAACTCCCGGATTTGGTGAATGCGGGATAACAGTAAATACACTAGCGGAACTTTCAAATGATTTTGTTACAAGCAGTGGATCTGGATTATAGTTATATGCTGTTACTGCATAATAAAACGGTTGTCCGTTCACTAACGGCTTGTTACGAAGCTCATCCCGTGTTAAGTACATATACCGTGTTATTCCGGAATTTTTACCCAACTGTACGGGTTTAACAAGTATCTGTCCGGATGCTTCATCAAATTCTTCTTGTGATACTGTTGCAGGATCTGAAACTAGATCATACGTTGCAAGTTTTTTAGCGCTCGATATTGGTGCGGTTGCTGAAGGAAGCTGATAAACATTATATCCTTCAAACACAAATCCTTTTGAATTGGATTCTTCAGTTGCTTTTACTCCATCAGCATCAACATCCCACTCAATAACAATACCTTTGTCCAATTCAACAACCGTTACCTTAGGTGCCGGCGGAGGTTTTGGCAGGTCGAACAGATTATTATATGCCGCTTGTGCTGTTTTATCATAGAATTTTAAAACTGAAATGCTTGCAAGATTATCAGAACCTAATCCCGCAATAATTGCTGATACTAGTTCTTGAGTATCACCGATAGCCATATTAAAAGGTCCGGAGTTTAACAGCAACCGACGATCACCCGGTGTGTCAAGACTACCATCGATCCAGCCTGTTTTTTTAACCGGATCACCAGGAAGCCAAAACGATGCGGGTATTGCAGTTCCCGGAATAGTTATTTGTGGCGGATCCGGTGGTCCTTGTGGAGTTGGCGGTAACGCTCTAAACATTTGGTACCATTGAACAGAACCACCTATTGTAAATGGTGGATCACTATATCTTCCGCCGGAAGCAAAATAAATAAAAGATGTCATTGGTAAATTGCGATATCCTTTACGGTATCTAAGATCGAATACCGCACTATCACCAGGAGAGGGTAATATTGGACCCTGAAGAAAATCATAACCTGATGCAGGAGGAGCTAAACTAAATTTTCTATAATTAGCATCAAGTGTCTTTGAATTATAGACGTATCCTAAACTGAGCGTTGTATCACATCCTACAAAATCGTCACCGGAATCACCAAGATCCGGATCTGACCATTGACAAAGATACATATTGTTAATCATGGAATTTGCCGGTGCAGTTGCAGTACCTTTATAGATGATCTTGAATTTTTTGAAGATCATATTTCCAAGAGCGTCTGTTCTATTGTAACCCCAAATGGTATTTTGCACTTCAAGTCCGAGTGCTTTAGTTTTCCATGGTGATTCCAATGTTCCAATATCGTTATTGACACTCCAAATTACCTGATCAGCATCAGCAACACCCGGAGATTCACCATCAAGTACTTGATTGCCGTTTGCATCTTCACCATCATCCAACACACCATTTTGACGACGGTCATCTCCATCAGGGTATGTATCATCTTCACCTCGATCAAGAACACCGTTACCGGCTCCGACTAATTGATTCGAGGCATTAAGATATCCGAAATCATAAAATGGAGCGCCTTTTTTCACAGGCCATTCTCTCCAATCTTTTTTATACTGCTCACGAACCGCAGAAATCTGTCCATCGGTGACTGATCCAATCGCAACCGTATTGACCTCAGCAGCGTCTTGACGAAGGTTAGCAGTTGCGTAATCTTTACGGATACGCCAGCTGCGAACATCGACGTCCGCCGGTGGTTCAATAACTCCGGTTCTATTTCCAAGAATTGCTCCGGGTTGAAAACCTTTGTTATAGGAAAATCCTGTAACACGTGCACCGCCGATACCATCAGTTGCAATACCACCCATCATAAGACCTGATGCATAGATCACATAATCTGTTCCGCGCGGATACGATAGACCAGAATTTCCAGAGCTTGGATTTCGTTCCTGTTCGCCATTGGCATTATACCACGACGACATTTTATTTATATTTAAAAGAGTCGCCGAAGGAGTACCGGTAGTCTTAGAGAGACCGGTAGTTTTCGAACTTACTCCTGGCGGTTCTTTTGCAACGAGGGTCAACGCGGCAACAAGCAAAACGCTGATCAACAACCGAACGTGGGGAATTTGTTTTTTCATTATTATAACTCCGTTAATAGTAATTATTTCAATAAAAATCGAATTATAATTCCAGCCGCATTCCAAATCGAATTTGGCGCGGTGTTCCGTAAAGATTATTTCCGGTGGTATTTACATAATGCCGACCGTTTACAAGGTTAGCATTTCTGTAAAGTTCTGTATATCCTGCACCAAGACTGCTAACTATATTTGAACTAAGATCAGGATTGCTTAAGAAACCATCATCAAATGCATTCCCGGTTCGACGATATACATTAAGGACATTCTTTGTATTCAAAAGATTTTGGACATAACAATATATTTCGGCGTTAACACCGCCAATATCAAATCCTTTAAATAAACGAAGATCAAAATTAAATACCCAGGGAGTTGTTGATGCGTTCACTGCTTCAAGCGGAATAGAGAATCGTGCATCGGATTCAACCAAAGCACCTGTTGCTGCACCCTGTTGTCCGATACTTCCGGTTGAGCGTGTGTACGGATGCCCACTGTTGTAAGTAAATAAAACATTGGCTCCTAATTGTTCAAGAATTGGTCCGCCATCATTCTTGCCAAATGAATAGTCAAGGTTTACCGAACCTCTATGACGTTGGTTGAAATCCAATGGCGAGATCACTGTCGGATATAACGATCCTTGTTCAACCGATGATACAGCAGCGTTAATGGTTGACCCTGTCCCCTGTGCATCAGAGAAGGTATAATTAAATTGTGCACGCAAACGATTAATCCGACGTAGACGAAGACTCAATTCGATACCCTTTGTCGTTACAAAGTCACCATTTGAATACATGTTATAACCGGCAACTGTCGCACCATTTGCCGTAAGCTGCCGTTGAATTTGAATTTGTCCCGCAACGTCCTTATAAAATCCCGTAAGATCGAATGCGGCGTTATCGGTAAATTGCTGAGTGAACCCGACTTCGTAAGTTGTTGTACGTTCCGGTTGAATATTGAATCCAACAGGATTGGGAATAAAGTTACCACCACTAAATATCGTTGCAGAATTTCCACGTCCGCGGTAGATAACATTCAGCTGCGGCGATTGAATGAACTTACCAAATTGTAAATGAAAAACAGTTCTCTCAGAAATTGGGAATGAGAATCCCAACCGAGGACTTACACCAACAAACGGTTTTGATTTCTTAGTTCCTTCTACTTTATAGACTGGGAATGAAGCAAAAATTGTATTGTCAACCGCTGGATTATCCGGACCTTCAATTGCGGCCGTAGATGGATCATCAACAAATTCAAAATCATCGTTGTCCATGTAATCAAGACGCACACCTGCATTCACAACAAGATCAGAGTATTCTATTTTGTCCTGAATATACGCTCCTATGTACCGGGGAGCTTTAGGACCATCCGGATTGTTGATATCGTCAAGTTTGTTACCATACCAATCATAGCCATAATTATTTACACCTCCGTTTTGAGCAACCGCATAATCTCTTTTAAGACTCGGCGTACGTGCATCATCAGGATTGTTACGATAGTAGGTCAACAAATTGCCTGACCCTGTTGTATAATTACTAACTCTATATTCTTCAATCGAAGCACCAATTTTTAATTGATGTTCCGAACTTACCTGACTGGTGATATCAAAAGAAGTACCAAAGCGTGTCTGCTGTGTTTTATTAAAACCTGCCTGGGTTGTGCCAAATTTGTTCACAGCAAAATTGTAGAAACTGTATCCTGTTGGACCAGTTGTATAATTTCTAAATGGATAACCATATTTAGCATTTGCAATGCTGTCATTGTACAACAAAACATTATCACCATGGTTCGGATCGAACGTTTTGCTTCGTTGATCCATATAACTGATATTGAGATCATACGATGTTGTTGTACTTAGAATATGAGTCAGTTTTGTGTTCAATAATAGATTGCTATTATCTGTAATGCCTAAACGTTGAGTTGCAAAGATGTTGGCAATTATATCACCGGTGTTTTGGGTACGCTGTCTGCTGAACGAACCACCAATACGAATAATTAATGGCTGAAAATCAAACGACAAAGTACCGTTTGCAGTGTACCGATTCAAGAGACCAGGAACATTTCCCGGCTTTATTTCGTAGCTCGGAAGTATATATCCGGTTATCGATTGTTGATCCGGCAAACTATCCATTTTAAAACCTTCCCAGAATCGAACTAAATTATCTCTCTGGAACTGATTTTCACCGGCAATAAAGAATTTTACGTTTTTCAAACCCGGAACAGGTCCGCCCATCGTCATTGTATAATCACTATATCCGTATGAATACGTTCCCAATTTCTTTGTATATAAAGGTGTAAAATTATCGGTTTCTGCCTGAACTGATAATTTGTATTCTTGTCCGCCAGCTTTCAATGATTGGCGAACAATTCCAGAATTTGCTCCGCCGTATTCGGCTGTATAACCACCTGCTTGCACTTGAAATTCTTCCAATGCGTCAGGAATAACAGTCGTTAAATTACCTCCAGAAGCAATACTTCTTGTGTTTGCTCCTTCAAGGTAATATCCAACTTCATCAGCACGACCGCCTCGAACATATAGATTTCCGTTCTGCAATACAACACCAGGAGATAGCGCAACCGCAGCTTGAACGCCGCGAACCGGAAGTTTCTGGATGTCTTCTTGAGTGCTGATGCGAACTGCATTTGTTGCATTCTTATTAACAAGAGGGCGATCGTTGATAATGACCACCTCATTCAATTGCACTTCAGATGACGTCAATCGAAAATTAATCTCCGTAGAAAGATCTTCGCTGACCTTCACATTGCTTATCGTTACATTCTGATAACTGATGAATGATGAACGAAGAGAATATGTTCCCGGGGGGACATTAAGAATAATATAATTTCCATCAACATCTGTAACGGCACCATAGTTTGTACCAACAATAACAATACTGGCACCAACAAGTGCTTCTTTTGTTTTATCGTCTACGACACTTCCACGAATCTTTCCGGAAGCCGCAAATGCCGATGTTACTGCAAACAACGAGATCAGCAAGAGCAGAAATAATTTGTACCTCATGATTTTCCTCCAAAAATTAAAATTATAATTTCTTTTTTTTATCAATGTGCAAATGAGCGGAACTTTCGAATTCCCGCCTCATCAAAAACTGAAATCGTGTATTGCTTACCTTTGGAGACAGTCAACGAGACACTGTCAACAGCCGCAAATGTCAATGGTGTTCTAAAGACAAATTTATATGTTGAATCTGTTTTTGCCGGATAAAGTCTGTATCCGGAACTTCCTTTAAATGCTAATGTGCTAACACTATCCTTTAATAGTGAAGACCTAAACACTTGCAACGATCCAGCAGTAGAAAAATTATTAATAACAATCATCGCTGCTGTGTCTACCTTAACCATTGGTTCAAATGTTTTTCGTTCCGCCGAGATTAGATACTGCATTCTGCCATAGCGGAGCAAACCATTAATTGTTGAAACACTTGGAACCGTATCCCCGACCAACGACATCGATACTTGACGTTCGGTTTCGATAAACAGCAAAGCATCATCGACAGTAATTTTGTTAGAAGCTGTTGCAGGAATAATTAACACTGTAGCACTGGATCCTTCAGTATTCACAACCTTTGTTGCCTTAACAACTGCGTTACGAATAGAATCATATGTAACAATTTTCACTGTATCCACTTTGGTGTAACGTATTGAGTCAACGAGCGTTCCATTTCCTTTGAGCTCAATTTTTCTGGATCCGGATGGTGTTGTAAAATAATTCGTGGCTTGACCAGGGGATAATGTCGCTTTCAACGAACCATCAACATACAATTCCAACGGTTGTCCGAAATTTACATCATATCGAGAATACCGTGCAATCTGAACCTTGTACGTCAATTGTGTTCGTACTTTAATCGTATCCGCAACATTGATCTTTATTACCGTTGACGATTCTTTTGCAGTGTATGAAACGGAACTAATTAAGATTGAAATCGTATCAACACCGCGACCATAATTAAAATATTTTACGGATGATTGATAATTTGGAGGGGTGATCCCTTCAGAGGGAATATCGACGCAGGATGCGCCGAAGATAGCCATTAAAAAAATGGCAAATGATAAAAACAGACGGTGCCTGTTCAAAAGCATTGGTGGGGTCTCCTTATGTTTTTTGAACTATTTGGTAATAGTGTATGGTTTTATAAAAATATTATTTTGTTTTTTTTGGATTTGATAATAAAAAGATGACGAATAATAATAAGAATCCAATGTCGTTGAGGAGAGTGTATCAAAATATATAATAATTATTCCATAATAATTTGTTTTTGATTCAATAATCTATTGGAATATAAAGACAGTCACTCCAATTGTCAATACCTGTTTGTAATTTGTTTAACATTTTCAAGTGTTGACCTTCGAACAACAAAACAATTGTAGAGTGTTCGCTTGATGATAGTGAAACTCCCATTTAGGGACTTTATCCCATTTTTGCCTCTGTTCATCACAAACGTATTTTGAACTTTAACTAATCTGGTTAATTTGGATTTATTAACAACTAAAACACTAATACCATCATGGGAGGGAACAATGAGACTCAATAAAAAAGAGGTCGCACTAAACTTGCGGTTATTCGGTTACAAACGGTACGGAACAATGAAAAGCTTTGCCGAGGCATTAGATATGAATCCATCAACACTATATTCTGGCTATCTCAACGGAAGGAGTCTTCCCGGTCCGGTATTGCTAGTAAAACTGATCGATCTAGGCTGCAATATTAACTGGTTGTTAACGAGCAGAGAAACACCTTTCACCAATGCTAACCATGACACACTCAAGACGAATACGGATGGAATAGCTCTGCTACGCCCTTCTCTCCCTCGCACATCCGTTCCCCCTAATGGTATGGTCGATTCAAAAAAAATTAACAGTTCATTTGCAGAATTGCGACGATGATTTTTTTCTGGAGTTTGGATCAAAGATTCTTTACCATCGATGAACAATTCGGAAGTGAATGAAGACGACAACAACATACTGGCAAAAATATAGGACCGAACTTTTATTCTATTTCGGCTTTCTGACAATACTTGGTGTCGCATTTTTCTTACAGGCAGTCTATGCAGATTCTTGGTCGGATGAGCCGATAAAGTCCACAACAAAAGAAACGATCAATGTCTTTGTTGACAGGCTCGTTTCTGCGTACTTATGGTTGCTGCTCACTCCATTTATAATTTGGATCACCGAAAAAATATCCCTAAAAAAATTCCCTGTTGGTATGCTCGGTGTGCTTCATCTTTTTGCAGGTATCTTCTTTGCGTTTATACATATTCCGATCTATATAACCTATATTTTTACGATCCATTCTTTTATACCATGGATGTACGCCGGAGTTTTCGAAAAGATGGCGGGCATAACCTATGGTGAATACGTCATTTCTTCTCTTGCTCGTGTAAATCATGTGTATCGTCTGCTATATTACTGTATCATCATTGCCATTCATTTTGCATTCGATTATTTTAGAAAGTATTCCGAACGAGAACTCCGCGCTTCACAGCTCGAAGTTCAACTAAAAGAAGTTCAGATACGAACGCTTCATCAACAACTCCAACCGCATTTTCTTTTTAACACGCTCAACGGAATTTCATCATTAATGTACAAAAGCGTTGACGATGCCGATAAGATGCTGACATACCTTGGTGATCTCCTCCGTATTTCGTTGGAACGAATGAATACTCAAGAGGTCCCCTTAAAGGACGACATCGCGTTCATCGAACGGTACCTGCTCATCGAGAAGACACGTATGGGAGAGCGTTTGATTGTTCGGACAAATTTTCATCCCGATACACTTGATGCACTTGTTCCTTGCATGATGGCTCAGCCGCTTCTGGAGAATGCGATCAAACATGGAATTGCACCGCAGGCACGACAAGGAACGATCGTTGCAACATCATGGCGGGAAGCGGAAAAGCTATTCCTTCAAATTGAAGACGACGGTAACGGACTGAACAAATCCCTCGAAGAAAGTCTCACCAAAGGCTACGGTATCAAGAATTCCATTGAACGGTTAAAGATTCTATACGGTGGGAATTATTCCCTTCAATTTTCCAATAAAGAGACCGGCGGGTTACGTGTAACTCTTTCCATCCCTTTCCGTATGCAAACGGATTAAGTTCATAAATTATCAACTCCTGGCATATTTCAACTATGATTCGCGCGATCATCATCGATGATGAACCCCTCGCACGCGAAAAGGTAAAACTTTTTGCTTCAGGCGAAACTGATTTAGAGATCGTTGATCAGTGTTCCAATGGCCACGAAGCCATAGCCTCATGTATCAAGTTCAAACCAGACCTTCTTTTTCTTGATATCCAAATGCCGGAACTAAACGGATTTGAAGTTCTGCAGCAATTATCCACCACTATGTTACCCGGAATTATTTTTATTACGGCGTATGATGAATTTGCACTTCGCGCATTTGAGTTTCATGCCTTGGATTATCTTCTTAAGCCTTTTGATCGAGAGCGATTCCAGAAATCCGTTGCTCACGTACGGACAGCATTGCATTCCGTTTCTGAAACAGAGACAACAACTGAACAAATCAAAGTGCTGCTCAACTCAATTCGACAGAATTCGAATAAACTGGAACGATTGATCGTTAAATCGAACGGCAGAATTATCTTTTTGCGGATTGAAGAAATTGATTGGATGGAAGCAGCCGGAAATTATGTCAAACTCCATGTAGGGAATGAATCGCATTTGATTCGTGAAACGATGAACGGATTAGAGCAGCAACTGAACCCGCAGAAATTCATCCGCATTCATCGCAGTACCATCATCAATATTGAAAAGATCAAAGAATTAGAACCATATTTTAACGGAGAGTATAAAGTAGTCTTGAATAATAATGCTCAAGTGATCTTAAGCCGAAATTATAGAGAGAACTTCACAAAACTGTTTGGAAGACCTCTTTAAAACAATAGACCCCTTGAACAACTCGAAAGGGGCCTATTACTTGGGATCTAGTTTCTTATAATGTTACAACTTTTGCATTGAACACACCATCCAGTGCGGCCACCTTTTGCAGCACCACGTCGGAGATCGGATTGTCAACTCCAACAACCGTTAATGCACGCTCACCTACTCCGGAACGACCCAGCGACAATCCCGCAATATTGATATTTGCTTCTGCAAGAATAGCTCCGACTTTCGCAAGCATTCCGGGACGATCGATGTTAGTATAATAGAGAAACGTACCATTCGGATTCCCTTCAACATTGTATTTATCAAGGCGAACGATCTTCAAATGCTTCCCCCCTAACGCTGTCCCCGCAAATGAACGCTCTTCCACATCAGTCTTGTATCCGATCGTTAAGAGATTTGCATAATCGCCTGAATCGACATCCTTCTTCTCGCTGATACGGACACCCATGGATTGTGCCAACACCGGTGCATTGATATAGTTCACTGGTTGACTCATTATCTTTGACAAGAGTCCGCGCAGCACTCCAGTCTTGATCAATTCAGAATGTTTGTGCAGCAACTCTCCGGTAAGGTCTACTGAAATTTCCTTCAACTGACCTTTCAATACTTGTGCTAACAACGATCCGAGTTTTTCTGCAAGTAACAGATATGGTTTTATTTCATTTGGAACTCCTGCCTGTAACGCAGCCGCATTTACAGCGCCCACAATTCCTCGATCTTTTAATGCATCTGCAATTTGTTCAGCAATTTGAATTGCAACTTTTTCCTGTGCTTCTTCAGTTGACGCTCCAAGGTGCGGAGTTGCAACAACTTTTGGATGCTTTACAAGAGTATAATCCTTTGGCGGTTCTTCAACATAAACATCAATCGCTGCCCCAGCCACATGACCGCTATCGAGTGCTTTCAGTAATGCTGCCTCTTCCACGATTCCGCCGCGAGCACAATTGATAATGCGAACACCCTTTTTACACTTTGCAATAGTCTGTTCATTCAACAATCCACGCGTCTCATCGTTTAATGGGGTGTGAACGGTAATGAAATCAGAACGACGATAGATCTCTTCCAACGAAACAAGTTCAACGTTCATCTTTGAAGCAACATCGGCTCCAAGAACCGGATCATAACCAATCGTCACCATTCCGAATGCTTGTGCTCGAATAGCAACTTCACGTCCTATCTTCCCAAGTCCGGCGATACCAAGAGTTTTTCCAAACAACTCGGTGCCCATGAATTTTTTTCGATCCCAGCGTCCTGCTACCAAGCTTGCGTTTGCATTGGGAATATTTCGAGCAAGCGCCATCAACATAGAAAAGGTATGTTCAGCTGTAGAAAGCGTGTTTCCTCCGGGAGTATTCATCACAATAATACCTTTACGCGAAGCAGCAACAGAATCGATATTATCAACACCTGCGCCGGCTCTGCCGATCACTTTCATTGATGTTGCTTTTTCGATGATATCAGCTGTTACTTTTGTTCCACTGCGAACAACCAATGCTGCATACTCGTGAATGATCTGTTTAATTTCTTCCGCAGGAAGCCCGGGTTTTTGATCAACCTGGAATCCTTCGCGTGTTAAAATATCAACACAGCTTTGTTCAATTGGATCGGTAATCAGAATTTTCATATGTGTCTCTCTAAAATAGATTCCCCGACACAATGGACGGGGAAAGGGTAAATATAAATTGAAAGAACAATTATTTATTTTGCAGTTAACGCATTTAATGTTGCTGTAACACCCGAACCTAGTTCAAATTTGTGACCGCATTCTTTGAGAGTCATTTCCAATGCACCAATCATCGTGATCATATCAAGTTCATCATAATACCCAAGATGTGAAATACGGAAGATCTTTCCCGTAAAATCATCTTGTCCGCCGGCAATGGTTATTCCATATTTTCCTTTTAGGATCTTATTGAATTGTTTCCATTCAACTCCCTCCGGAACCCACACCGGTGTTACGGCAAATGACGGGAAATCAGAAAATAATTTCAATCCGGCTCCGACAACACCTGCCCTAATTGCATTTGCTAAACGTTTGTGGCGTGCCCAAACATTTTCAATTCCCTCTTCACGAATTTTTTGTAACGCTAAATCAACTCCAATAATAAGTGAAATTGCAGGGGTCCATGGTGTATCATTATCCGCGTACGACTTTAATGCTTTTTTTAGATCTAAATAGAAGCGAGGTAATTTAGAGGTTTCAATAGCTTCAATAGCACGTTTGCTAAGCGCAACAAATGCAAGTCCCGGTGGAATCATTAATCCTTTTTGCGAACCGGTGACACAAACATCGATTCCCCACTCGTCAAAACGCATTTCATGGGCACCTACGGCAGTTATTCCATCAACACACACAAGTGCATTAGAATTTTCACGGATCAATTTCGCTAATCCTTTAATGTCTGTTGCCGCACCGGTTGATGTTTCACTGTGAACAAGATAAACAGCTTTTGTATCGGGATTTGCTTTTAAGGCAGTTAGAATCTGTTCTTCGGTTGGTGCCTTTCCCCATTCAACTTTTATTTCAACAACATTCATTCCAAATACTTTTGGCATCTTCACCCAACGTTCACCAAATTTTCCTCCATTCGATGCAATTATTTTATCCCCATGCGAGAATAAACTCACGAACGTTGATTCCACACCGCCGGTTCCGGAACAAGTTAAGGTCAATACCGGTTGTTCCGTTTGGAAAAGGTATTTTAAATTTTGATTTACGCGAGTAAGAACTTCGTTGAATTCCGGATTACGGTGATGAACAATGGGTTCAGCCATTCTCAACATTATCGTTTCTGGAATTGGGGTTGGTCCCGGTGTAAAGAGTCGTTTTTTCATAATGAGTGGTCCTTATAAAAAGTATGGTGTAGAAAACCGCGTGGGGTGTACGGTGCAGTGTTTAGCGTATCGTTTTACGCTACTGCGGATGTAACAAGTTTTGAAGAAGGGTGATCTTTTTCTTCAATTTGTCGATCGATTGTTTTCAACAATTCAATTCGCCCGTCGCCGGTTACTGCGGAGAACGGTTGAATACCGACAAGATATTTATGTTTGCTCAATTGCGCACTGATAGTGTTCATTTGAGTTATCAATTTATTCTTTGGTAGCTTATCTGCTTTTGTAAGGATGAGCAAGAATGGAACTTTGTAGAAATCCAGCCAGCCCATCATCGTATTATCAAGTTCGGTTGGTCCTAATCGTGCGTCAACAATTTGAACTGCCAATGCAATCTGTCTGCGAGTATGAAAGAATTCCTCAATCATTTGTGTCCAGCCAGCTTTTACATGTTCAGCAACTTTTGCGTACCCATACCCAGGAAGATCAACAAAATAGAGTTCTTTATTGATGAGATAATAATTCAATTCCCTTGTTTTTCCGGGAGTTGCACTGACTCGTGCAATATTCTTTCTATTGCAGAGCTTGTTAAGCAGGGATGACTTACCGACGTTTGAACGGCCAATAAAAATAATTTCAGGAAGATTGGTCTTAGGAAGTTGTCTTATATTTGCAACACCAACAACAAAATCAACAGAAGAAATTTTCATACTCCACACACACAATTGATGATTCACAATGAACGGCAAAGGATAGCAGTTGCTATCCTTTGTCAATTACTTTGTTTCCGGGGAAGTTGTTTCAACTTTTTCCGTGGTTGATTCAGTCTTTGTCTTTTTCTTTTGATTGATGCGTGTACGACGATCTTGTTTCTTCTTCACAGGAGACTCGACTGTTTCGGTATTTAACGCAAAATCAACGAGTTCTATCATGGCAACATGAGCACCATCTCCTAAGCGTTGACCTAATTTTATCACACGAGTATATCCGCCTGGACGGGATGCGACTTTCGGCGCAATTTCGTTGAACAACATTTGTACCACTTCTTTATCATTGATGTGTCGTGCAATTTCACGACGCGCATGAATATTTTTCGGACCGCCTTCAACTTCTTTTGAGACAGCATTTTTTGCACGAGTGATCAATTTTTCAACGAACATTCGTGTTTCTTTTGCTTTTGCCAAAGTTGTTTGAATTCGTTTGTGCCGAAGCAATGATGTTGAAAGTGAATTCAACAAAGCTTTGCGATGACTTGCCGTACGTTGTAATTTTCTACCTGCGCGTCCATGTATCATTACACTATTTCCTTTTAGTCGCTATCTTTCAAATATTTATCCACATCCATACCGAATGTGAGATTGTTAACTTCAACGATTGCCGATAGTTCAGCAAGTGATTTTCGGCCAAAGTTCCGGAATTTTAAGAGTTCAGCTTCGTCTTTGCGTACAAGATCACCAAGTGTTTTAATATCCGCAGCTCGCAAACAATTGTGTGAACGGACAGAAAGCTCGAGTTCATCAACCGGCGTGATCAATATTTTACGGATACGCGAGATCTCTTCGTCGCGTTCGTTATCTTCTTTTTCAGTCTCTTGTGAAGCATCAAAGTTGATAAAGAACTGGATGTGATCGCGCAATACTTTGCCGGCATATGCAACAGCATCTTTCGGAACAATTGAGCCATCAGTTTCAACTTCCAATACTAATTTTTCAAAGTCTGTCTGTTGACCAACACGTGTTGATTCAATGGTATAGCGAACATTGACAATCGGAGTGAATATTGAATCAATGGTGATCATCCCAACCGGCTGATCCGGCATTTTATTTTCTTCCGCAGTCACATATCCCTTACCGCGACCAACGCGAAATTCTATTTCGAAATCCGCATCTTTATTCAAAGTGGCGATATGAAGACGCGGATTGAGAATTTCAACTTCGGGACTTGCATTCTGGATATCACCGGCAAGGAATTTTCCTTGACCTTTCAAATGCACTGTTACTTTGCCAACTTTTTTGTTGGTTGCCTTCAATCGCACTTGTTTAAGGTTTAAGATCATATCGGACACATCTTCTACAATTCCGGGGATCGCAGTAAATTCATGCACGACACCATCAATACGAATTGCAGTGATTGCATACCCGGGAAGTGAAGAAAGAAGTACTCGGCGTAACGCATTGCCGATCGTAACTCCATATCCTTTTTCCAGGGGTTGAACGATGAATCTGCCAAATGTTTCCGTACTGGAATTTTCTTCCAGAAGAACATTTTCCGGCATTTGAAATTGTGTAATACTCATAGTTCGGTTCTCACCAAGTAAAGAAAAAATTCAATTAGATTATTTCGAATACAACTCTACAACGAGCTGTTCATTTGCAAGCATCGGTATCTCTTCACGCTCCGGAACCCGCAGGAATGTACCCGCCATTGCTGCTTTATCCAAACTTACCCATGTATATACAGATGCATCTTTCACGCGCTTCATTGCATTGTGTATGATATCAAGCTGACGGCTTTTTTCACGAACCGCAATAACATCACCCGATTTCAATTGAAATGAAGGGATATTTACTTTCTCATTGTTAATGCGAAAATGACCGTGGGTGACCAATTGACGCGCACTGCGCCGTGTCGGAGCGAATCCCATTCGATAGATAACATTGTCAAGACGGAGTTCAAGTAATTTTATAAGATTATCACCCGTCTTGCCTTTCAAATGAGTTGCTTTTACAAAGTAGTTCCAAAATTGACGCTCAAGAACACCATAGATATATTTCATCTTCTGTTTTTCTTTTAATTGCAAACCATACTCGGAAACCTTAATACGTTTTCCTTTTCCATGCTGGCCTGGACCATACGGTCGGCGTTCCATGAATTTGTTTGCTTTTGTGCTGAGCGCAATTCCCAATTTACGGGATTGTTTAACAATTGATCCGGTATTACGTGCCATTCTGTTTTAACTTTCTTTATTTAAAATTACACTCTACGACGTTTCGGTGGACGGCAACCATTGTGTGGAATTGGAGTCATATCACGAATGATAGAAACTTCTAAACCAGCCGTTTGCAATGAACGAATCGCTGCTTCACGTCCTGAGCCAGGACCTTTAACAAATACTTCCACTTTACGCAATCCGAGATCGTACGCTTCTTTCGCCGCAGCTTCAGCAGAAACCTGAGCGGCGAACGGAGTATTTTTGCGAGAACCTTTGAATGCGTTCTTTCCTGCAGATGACCAGGATATGGTGTTGCCGTAGGTATCAGTTATAGTAACGATGACATTGTTAAATGTCGCCTTCACATAAACCTTACCATTCACGTCAACGTGAATTTTCTTTTTCTTTTTTGTTGCAACTGTTGGTGCTGATTGCTGTTTAGCCACAGTGTTTCTATCCTTTCAGACTATTTACTTTTTAGCGATTACTTTTTTCTTTCCTGCTACGG
Source organism: uncultured Chitinophagaceae bacterium (assembly GCA_964355925.1). GTDB lineage: Bacteria > Bacteroidota > Ignavibacteria > UBA10030 > UBA8401 > UBA8401. The sequence continues at coordinate 76,091 of CAYHFN010000002.1, read as the reverse complement.
TCTTGCGTTTACCTTTACGGGTTCGGGAGTTAGTGCGAGTGCGCTGTCCCCGGACAGGTAATCCTTTGCGATGACGAAGTCCGCGGTAAGCACCAATATCCATCAATCGTTTGATGTTCATTTGATTCTCAGAGCGGAGCGCTCCTTCTGTCTTGTAATCTGTTTGTATGATCGTACGAATCTTGTTAACTTCTTCATCCGTCAAAGATCCAATTTTCTTATTCTCATCCACACCTGCTTTAGCAAGAATTTCACGAGAAATTGAATCTCCGATTCCGAAGATATATGTTAAACCGATTACGGTACGTTTATTTTTTGGTAAATCGACGCCAGCGATACGAGCCACTGAATACTCTCCTAATTTTTAACCTTGACGCTGTTTATGTTTTGGATTCTTCTTGCAGATCACCATTACTTTGCCTTTTCGGCGAATGATCTTGCAGTTTTCACAAATTTTCTTAACCGATGCACGAACTTTCATTGTTGTCCCTTTAACTCTTATTTATACCGATACGTAATTCTACCTTTGGTCAAATCATACGGTGAAAGTTCAACCGTTACCTTGTCTCCGGCAAGAATTTTAATGTAGTGCATACGCATTTTGCCGGAGATATGTGCCAAAATCTCATGTCCATTATCTAACTTCACTCGAAACGATGCGTTTGGCAGCGTATCCGAAATTACCCCGTCAATTTTTATTGCGTCTTGTTTTGCCATTAATTGTATACTGTTAACACTTCCGCTTTATTCTTACGAACCACAACCGTGTATTCAAAATGTGCCGACGGTTTTCCGTCATACGTCACTATCGTCCACCTATCTACTGCAGTCACAACTTTAAACGTTCCCGCATTCACCATCGGTTCAATTGCAAGCGTCATACCCTCTTTAAGAACTGTTCCTTTACCTGCTTTACCATAGTTTGGAACTTGTGGATCTTCGTGCAACTCTCTTCCAATCGCATGTCCAACAAGATCTCGAACGACCGAAAATCCTTCTGTTTCTACAAATGATTGAACGGCGTAAGCAATATCTCCAATCCGATTTCCCTCAATTGCCTGTTCAACCGCACGCTCAAGAGATTTTTTCGTCACTTGCATCAATCGCTTCTTCTCTTCACTTACTTCACCAACAGGAAATGTAAAAGCACCATCACCAAAAAAACCATTCTTCTTTGCACCGACATCAATGGAAACTATTTCTCCATCTCTTAATAATCTTTTTCCCGGTATCCCATGAACAACTTCGCTATCAATCGATATACACAATGTTGCAGGAAAAAGATTCTTTGGATCTGAACCGTATCCTTTAAACGCTGGTTCTGCATTACAACTCCGGATATAATCTTCTGCCATCATATCCAACTGCACAGTGCTAATTCCTGGTTTTATTTGTGTTCCAACAAGCTTTATTACATCACTCACTATCCGACAACTCTCTCGCATCAATTCGATTTCTGCAGCTGATTTTATACTTATTGCCATTATCGACCAATGCGGCCCTTAATTTTGCCGCTCTTCATAAAACCATCATAATGACGCATCAACAAATGCGATTCGATCTGTTGAAGAGTATCGAGTGCTACGCCAACTGATATCAACAAACTTGTTCCTCCAAAGAATGATGCAAAACTTGGCGTAATACCAAACTTCATCATGAACGTTGGTAAGATTGCAATGATTGCTAAAAAAATAGATCCGGGTAGCGTGATTTTTGTTAGAATATTATCAACAAAATCAGAAGTGTGTTTTCCCGGACGAATACCTGGAATAAATCCACCATTTTTTTGCATGTTATCTGCAACATCACTTGGATTGAAGGCAATTGCGGTATAAAAATAAGTAAAGAATACAATCACTAAACCATACAAGAATGCATATGTGTATGAGGAGTGATCCATATAACCTGCAATCGTCCCAATAAATTCGCTCTCTGGAAAAAATGTGAAAATTGTTGTTGGAATGAACATAATAGATTGAGCAAAAATAATAGGCATAACACCTGCAGTATTCACCCGCATCGGAATATATTGTGTTACACCACCATAAACTTTACGCCCAACAACACGTTTTGCATATTGAACCGGTATACGCCTTGTTCCTTGAGTCACCATAATAACACCAGCAACAATAAATAACATCGCAGCCCATATGATTATCTCAATGATGATTGGTCTTGCTCCAGAACTAACCACTTGTAATTCCGCCAATACAGCGTGTGGAAAACGCGCTATAATACCGATGAAAATAATTAACGAAATTCCATTTCCAAGTCCACGTTCAGTGATTTGCTCACCAAGCCACATCATAAACATTGTTCCCGCAGTAAGAAAAATCATTGTGCTGAATGAAAAGAAAAATCCTTGCACTTCAGCCGGAACAATAGGAATTCCGTTGGCATTCAAACTTCCTAATCGAACACTCACACCCCATGCCTGAAGCAATGCAATAACAACCGTTCCCAAACGGGTATATTGATTTATTTTCTTTCTACCAGTCTCTCCTTCTTTCTGGAGTTTTTGGAAGAAAGGAACCACAGCACCTAGTAATTGAATTATAATAGAGGCACTAATATACGGCATAATACCGAGAGCAAAAATTGCCGCATTACTAAAAGCACCGCCGACAAAAAGATCATACAATCCAAAAAGTGTATTGTCTGATTGATTACGCATCGCATCAGCAAGAACACCAGCATCAACACCCGGAAGAGTGACGTGAGATCCTATTCGAACAACAATTAAAAGACCCGCCGTAAACAATAGACGAGTTCGAAGTTCTTCGATCTTAAAAATATTTCTGAAACTTTCGGTGAATTTACTCATTGATAATATTCAGATTGAGTTATACAGCAGCTTTTTCTCTTATAATTTCTTTTATTGTTCCGCCTGCCGCGGTGATCTTTTCAACGGATGATTTACTGAACTTATGTGCGGTAACAGTTAGCTTTACGTTCAAATCACCATCGCCAAGAATTTTAATCAGTGATTTTTTGCCGGCAATCGCACCGATTGCATATAAAATTTCCGGTGTTACAATTCCATCGGTGATCTTTTTTTCGTCAACAAATTTCTGCAATAGACCGGTGTTGATCACAAGATATTCAATACGATTGCGAGGCGTGAACCCGAATTTCGGTAAACGACGTACAAGCGGCATCTGACCGCCTTCAAAATTTCTTTTTAATCCAGAACCAGAACGTGAACCTTGTCCTTTATGCCCTCGCGTAGAAGTTCCACCGTGTCCAGATCCTTGTCCACGACCAATACGTTTTCTTTTTTTACGTGACCCGGGTGCAAATTTTAAATTACTTAGTATGTCTGTCATTGCTATCTCCTGTGAAGTACTAACGCTCCGGAGTCGGAGCTCGCATCTTCAAAATTTTATGATTTTACTTCTTCAACTGTTACTAGATGTTTTACAGTATTGATCATCCCAAGAATTTGAGGGGTCTCGGTATGAACAACTGAATAGTTCGGTCTTCCGAGTCCAAGTGCTTTAATTGTTGCCTTATGATTCGGCAACGTATCAATAATGCTGACCCTTTGTGTAATTTTAATTTTTTTCGGCGCTGCCATTGTCACTCACACTTTGTTTTAGTTTTGAAAAAGTTCTTGTACAGTAATTCCACGTTCTGTAGCGATCATTCGTGCGTCACGCATGGAAAGAAGAGCACGCAATGTTGCTTTAACAACGTTATGCGGATTTGCGGAACCCATTTGCTTTGTAAGAATATCCTTTACACCGGCCATTTCCAACACTGCACGAACTCCTCCGCCAGCTATCAAGCCTGTTCCGGGTGCCGCAGGACGAAGTAAAACTTTCCCTGCTCCAAATTTTCCAAGAGCATCATGTGGAACAGTACCATTGATCAATGGTACCTTTACAACATTCTTTTTTGCATCATCTGTTCCTTTGGAAATAGCGTCTGCAACTTCATTCGCCTTGCCGAGACCAATACCTACATGTCCATTTCCATCACCGACAACAACGATAGCATTAAAACTAAAACGACGACCACCCTTCACAACTTTCGCTACGCGATTGATGTGAACAAGTTTGTCCTTCAGATCAAGATCACTTGTTTTAATTCGAGCCAAGATAAAACCTCACAATATTTGAATTTTACATTTAGTTTTTGCTGTCGGGAGAGGAGTCGAACCTCTACAGACGCCTCCAAAGGGCGTTGTCCTGCCATTAGACGACCCGACAAGCATTTAAAATTTTAGTCCACCTTCACGAGCACCATCAGCAAATGCTTTCACTCTGCCGTGATAAAGATATCCGTTTCTATCAAAGACAACCGAACTGATATTTTTTTCAATTGCTTTTTTTGCAAGAAGTTTTCCAACAAGCATACTTTTTCCAACTTTTGTCTTAACCGCTGCAACTTCTTCTTTTAATTCTTTTGTATTTGTCGAAAGCGAAATAAGAGTTTTTCCGGATACGTCATCAATTATCTGTCCGTAAATCTCATTCAAACTTCGAAATACTGTGAAACGAGGACGCTCCACTGAGCCGAAAATTTTCTTGCGGACTGTTTTTTTAATTCGTAACCGTCGTTTTGTTGTGTCTTTTTTTATCATAATATCAATTCACAAATTTATTATTTCGAACTAGCTGCTGTTTTACCTGCTTTGCGGCGAAGAACTTCACCTTCATATTTAATGCCTTTGCCTTTATATGGCTCAGGAAGTTTAAATGAACGGATCTTTGCAGCAACAAGTCCGACAAGTTGTTTGTCAAAACCACCAATAAGAATGCTTGTTTGTGTCGGAGTCTCAATTTTCACGGTTTCCGGTGCACGAAAAATAATAGCGTGAGAAAAACCAAGTGCTAATGCAAGATTCTTCCCTTTCATTTCCGCCTTATACCCAACACCAACCAATTCCAATTTTTTTGCAAATCCTTCGGAAACACCTTTTACCATATTCGCAATGTTTGCTCGTGTTGTTCCATGGATCGCACGATTAGAACGACTTTCCGTCTGTCGTGTTATTGTTACTTCATTACCTTTTATATCAATACCAACAGTCGGGTGAATTTTTTCTTTCAACTCTCCGTTTTTTCCCTTTACTGTAACAACCCCATTGTTTGCAGATATTGTCACACCTGTAGGAACTGTAATAAGTTTTTTACCAATACGTGACACGGTCTAAACTCCTTTTACCAAATAAGGCAGATAACTTCTCCACCGACATTTTCTTTGCGTGCTTGTTTATCGGACATCAAACCTTTTGATGTTGATACAATTGCAAGTCCTAATCCATTGCTGACGCGCGGAAGATTTTCCACTTCGCGATAGACACGTCGACCTGGCGTACTAACACGACGCGAACCCTTAATAACATTCGCTCCCGCGTAATATTTTAATGCGATACGGATCACTCCTTGCTTATCATCAGCAACAACATCATATTTGTTGATGAGTTTATTCTCAGAGAGAATACGAGTGATCTCTTTTTTAATATTTGAAGCAGGAATCTCAACTTTTTTATGTTTCGCTAGTATCGCGTTGCGAAGTCGTGTTAAGTAATCTGCTATCGGATCTGAATGGGCCATTGTAAAAACCTTCTATTAAATGTTACCAGCTTGCTTTTGTAACTCCGGGAATCTTTCCTTCGTGAGCCAATTTACGGAATGCTAAACGACCAAGTCCGAACTTACGTAAAAATCCACGAGGGCGACCGGTCATAAAACAACGATTATGTAAACGAGTTGGATTGCTATCCCTCGGAAGCAAACGTAAGCCTTCCATATCGCCATTTTCAATTAACTCTTTACGTTTTGCAGCATACTTTGCCACTAATTTTTCGCGTCGTTTTTGACGTGCAATTGAACTGAGTTTTGCCATACTATTCCTTTTAGCTTACTTTATAACCGGTTGTTCTCGTTTCACAAACGGAACACCAAACTGTTTCAATAATTCCATTGCTTCCATATCTGTTTTAGCTGTAGTAACAAATGTAATATCCATTCCGTTGATCTTTGTTACCCTATCAGCATCGATCTCAGGGAAGATAATTTGTTCTTTGATTCCAAGAGTATAATTTCCGCGGCCGTCGAATGAACGATCTGAAATTCCACGGAAGTCACGAATCTGCGGCATCGCAAGACTAACGAGACGATCGAGGAATTCATACATCATTTTACTGCGTAACGTTACACGTGCACCAATTGGAAGTCCTTGACGAAGCTTAAAATTTGAAATTGCCTTTTTTGCTTTAGTTACTGCAACTTTTTGACCGACGATCAATTCCAACTCTGCAATTGCTACATCGAGTAGTTTAGCATCCTGCGTTGCCTGACCAACACCAATATTAACAGAAATTTTTTCGAGCTTCGGAACCTGCATCACATTCTTATATTTGAACTGTTTCATCATTACGGGAATGATATCATTTTTATATTTTGTTGCAAGACGGGGATAAGAGCCCGGTTCACGTACTGCCGGTCCTTTTTTCTCTTCCTGTTTTTTTTCTTTTGCCATTGTCGTTTTCATTTATGTATTACGTTGTTCGCGTAACACCGATTTAAAAAATTAAAACATCTCACCGCTTTTTTGAGCAACACGCATCACTTTTTTCTTGCCACTGACAGAATCTTTTGTTCGTGAATACCCAATACGAGTTTTTTCACCGGTCTTCGGATCTTTCAACATCACATTGGATGAATGGATTGGAGCTTCTTTTTGAACAACGCCCCCTTGCGGATTGCTCTGCGAAGGTTTTGTGTGACGTTTTGCAAGATTTACGCCCTCAACAATCACTCTGTTCTTCTCCGGAAGAACTTTAAGTACTTTTCCTTCTTTTCCCTTGGAATTTCCGGAGATCACAATGACGATATCATTTTTCTTTACGTGCATAACATTTCTCTTTCTGAGTTACAATACTTCGGGTGCAAGTGAAACGATTTTCATGAATTGACGTTCGCGGAGCTCACGGGCAACAGGGCCAAAGATACGGGTTCCACGCGGTTCATTCTGCGGATTAACAAGAACAACTGCATTCTCATCAAAACGAATATACGATCCATCTTTCCGTCCTATTTCTTTTTTTGTGCGCACAACAACCGCACGCGAAACCTCACCTTTTTTAACACCGGCACCGGGTATTGCAGATTTCACTGATACAACAACAAGGTCCCCGACAGAAGCATATCGACGATCATGTCCGCCAAGCACACGAATACATCGAACTTTTTTTGCACCAGAATTATCAGCAACCACTAAATTGGTTTCTTCTTGAATCATTATTTTCTCCGAACTATTCTATCGTTCTATTGTCGATGAAACGTTTATTTTGCTTTCTTGACAATTTCGACCAAGCGCCAACGTTTCAACTTGCTGAGCGGTCGTGTTTCCATAATTTTTACAGTATCGCCAACACCGGCTTCGTTCTTCTCATCATGCGCATAGAATTTTGTCGTGCGCTTGAAGTATTTTTTATAAAGCGGATGAGCAACTTTGCGTTCAATCGCAACAATGATGCTTTTTTCCATTTTATTTTTTGTGACTTTACCGGTTCTTGTTTTACGATTATTTCTTGTTTCCATTGTTATTCTCTTCTCTTACTGTGCAGCAACGGTTGATGTCTCAAGTTCACGCTGACGAATGATGGTTTTCATTCGAGCGATATCTTTACGAAGCACTGAAAATTTTGCGGAATTCTCTACTTGACTGGTTGCTTTTTGAAATTTCATGGTTGCAATCGCATCCAAATTTTCATCGATGCGTTTTAAAAGTTCTTCATTTGTCAATTGTCGTATTTCAAGTGCTTTCATAGTGTACTCCTTACGCGACTAAATCTATTCGTGAAACAAATTTTGTTTTAATCGGAAGTTTGTGTGTTGCAAGTTTCAAAGCTTCCTGGGCAACTTCTTTTTTAACACCGCCAACTTCAAACATAATGCGGCCTGGCTTAACAACAGCAACCCAAAATTCCGGAGCTCCTTTTCCGCTTCCCATACGAGTTTCAGCAGGTTTTTTTGTCACTGGCTTATCCGGAAAAATACGGATCCACACTTTTCCTTCACGTTTCATCAGACGGGTTAAAGCAACACGAGCTGCTTCTATTTGTCGAGCTGATATCCAAGCAGGTTCCATTGCTTTCAAACCGTAATCACCAAATGCAATTGTTGCACCGCGTGTTGCAACACCGCTCATACGTCCGCGTTGAGCTTTTCTAAATTTTACTCTTTTTGGCATTAACATAATTCAAAACTCCGAATGCAAATCAAAATTATTTTGCTGAACGATCTAACACTTCACCTTTGCAAATCCAAACTTTTACGCCGATCTTTCCATAAATTGTTGCTGCTTCCGCATGGGCATAATCAATATCTGCACGAAGTGTGTGTAATGGAATACGTCCTTCTTTATATTGTTCTGTTCGTGCAATTTCTGCACCGCCTAATCGACCGCCACATTTCACACGAATTCCTTCGGCACCCATTCTCATTGCAGCAGTGATTGCTTGCTTCATAGCGCGACGAAAAGCAATACGTCCTTCAAGCTGTGCTGCGATATTTTCTGCAACTAATTGTGCATCAAGTTCCGGACGCTTTATTTCACTGATAAGGATCTTTATATCTTTATTCGTTACTTTTTTCAGCTCTTCTTCAAGCTGTCCAATCTCCTTACCGCTTTTTCCGATCACAACACCGGGACGCGATGTATTAATGGTGATCCGTGCATTTTTTGGAGTGCGTTCAATTAATATTTTTGAAACGCCTGCTTTTTTCAAACGGTTGCGAAGATAATTTCTTACAACCATATCTTCTTGAAGCTTTCCGGAAAAACTTTTTTCGTCGTACCAGTTTGAATCCCAACCCTTAATAACACCTAAACGAAAACCGACCGGATTAATTTTTTGTCCCAAAGTAACTCCTCAACTGAATTATTTTTTCTTATTTCGTTTGTCAACAATAATTGTTAAATGATGCGATCGTTTCAATATCTTATATGCTCGCCCCATAGGAGCGGGCAGAATGCGCTTCATCGATGCCCCGCCGTTCACAAACACTTCTCTAACGATAACCTCGTCTGTGCTAACACCTGCATTAATATCCTTATTTTGAAAATTTGAAACTGCAGAACGAAGAACCTTCTCCGCAGATTTTGCTGCATGTTTTGGTAGAAAATGTAGGATGTTCATTGCCTCACCAACTGACTTGCCTCGAATTAAATCGATAACAAGTCGCATTTTACGCGGCGATGTTCCAACATATCTACTGACTGCTCTTGCTTCCATTATACTAGACTCCAATTAAAATGATTATGTCGTCGCTGCTTCGGTTCTAAGACCGGGATGCCCGCGGAAAATACGTGTCGGCGCAAATTCACCAAGTTTATGACCAACCATTGACTCTTGAACATAGACTGGAATAAACTTATTTCCATTATGCACGGCAAATGTATGCCCCACAAAATCAGGAGAAATGGTGCACGACCGTGCCCACGTTTTAATCACTTGTTTTTTGTTTGACTTATTAAGCGTCTCAATTTTTTTAAGAAGACGCAAATCTATGTATGGACCTTTTTTGAGTGAACGACTCATAGTACTCTCTTAATTACTTACGACGCTTGACAATATATTGACTGGACTGTTTTTTTCGTTTACGGGTTTTCAAACCTTTTGCTTTTTGACCCCACGGACTTACCGGATGACCGCCGCCTGACGTTTTACCTTCTCCTCCACCCATTGGATGATCAACAGGATTCATTGCAACACCCCGAACATATGGTCGAATTCCAAACCAACGCGAACGACCTGCTTTACCAAAACTAATGTTTTCATGATCAAGATTCCCGAGTTGACCAATTGTAGCATAACATTCTGACAAAACATTTCGAGCTTCACCGGAAGGGAATTTTAACAATACAAACTTACCTTCTTTCGCCTGCACAGTGGCAAAGTTTCCAGCACTGCGTGCAACTTGACCACCTTTGCCTGGTTTCAATTCAATGTTATGCACTTGTGTGTTAACTGGAATTAATCGAAGCGGCATTGCATTGCCGGTAAGGATATCGGCTGTTTCGCTTGCAATAATTTTAGTTCCAACTTTCAAACCTTCGGGAGCGAGAATATATCGTTTATCACCATTGACATAGTGAATCAGCGCAATATATGAAGAACGATTCGGATCGTATTCAATAGAAAAAACAGTCCCTTCAATATTACGATTGTCACGTTTGAAATCAATTGTACGATACCGTCGTTTGTGTCCACCACCTTTATGTCGCGAAGTTACACGACCATGACTATTACGACCGCCGGATTTTGTTATTTTTTCAAGAAGAGATTTTTCAGGTGTTGACCTTGTGATCTCTTCAAACGTAGCAATCGAATAATATCGCGTTGCTGCTGTTGTAGGTTTTAATTTTCGTAATGCCATAACTCGCTCTTCTCGTTATACGTTAGCTAGAAAATCAATTGTTTGTCCGTCTTTCAATGTGACGATTGCTTTTTTCCAATCGCTGCGTTTTCCAGCAACGCGTCCGCGTTTTGTCATTTGCGATTTTATCTTCCCTTTCACATTTGCCGTGCGCACGCTTAAGACAGTAACGTTGAATTTTTTTTCAACGGCTTTTGCAATAGTAATTTTATTTGCGTTGAGATCGACTTTGAAAGCGTATTGACGTTTAGATGTCAATTCCGTCATTTTCTCTGTCAACAAAGGTTGTATAAGTGTTCCTGCCATAGTCGCTGCCGTTACAGTTTAGTTTGCAAATGTTTTATTGATGACATCAACACCGCTTTTAAAGATCACAACAACATTATTGTTGAGAATATCGTATGTTGACGCTTTTGCCGCTTCAAGAACATTAAGTCTTGGAATATTTTGTCCTGATTTCAAAACGCTTTGATCTGTCTTTGATGTTAACAATAAAACTTTTTTTCCGCCGATCTGCAGAGACTTCAAAATAGAAGTCATCTCTTTTGTCTTTGGAACCTCGAATGAAAAGTCTTCAATAATAACAATCTGTCCATCTTTCGCTTTGTACGACCACGCTGATTTTCGTGCAAGGCGTTTTACTTTAGCCGGAAGTTTAACCGCGTAATCATGTGGTGTGGGTCCAAAAATAGATCCTCCGCCAGGCATCAGTGGTGAACGGCTCGTTCCTTGACGTGCACGACCAGTTTTCTTTTGTCCGAAAGGTTTCTTACCACCACCACGAACTTCACTTCGAGTTTTTACCTTGTGTGTTCCTTGACGTTGGTTTGCCCAATACGAACGCACGGCTTGATAGATCGCATGATCATTTGGTTCAATTCCAAAAATATCCGATTTCAACTCTACAGTCTCACCGGTTTTTGTACCATCTTTTTTTAGCACTTCAATATTCATAACTGACGTTTCCTGCAATCAAATTACTTTGTAATTGTTACGTAAGTATTTTTTGCCCCTGGTATAGATCCTTTAACAAGGATCAAATTTGATTCTGGAATTATTTTTAACACAGTTAAATTTCTAACGGTGACATTATCAAATCCCATTCTCCCCGCCATTCTCATTCCTTTGAACACACGTGATGGATACGATGATCCGCCGATAGAACCAGGAGCACGTTGACGGTCGGATTGTCCGTGTGTTTGGCTTCCAACACCAGCAAAATGATGCCTACGAACAACGCCTTGGAATCCTTTTCCTTTTGAACGAGCTGATACATCAACAGTATCACCTTGTGCAAATACAGAATCCACACGAAGTTCTTGACCAAGTTCAAATTTTACACCATTAAAATTACGAAACTCACGAAGTAGACGAAGAGCTTTTGCTCCTGCCTTCGCAAAGTGACCTTTCAATGGTTGATTGACAAGACGATCAGCTTTTTCATCATATCCTAGCTGAACAGAATCGTAACCGTCTTTATCTTTTGTTTTAATTTGAGTGACAAAACATGGACCAGCTTCGATGACTGTACACGGAACAGAAATTCCGTTATCGTCATAAACGCTTGTCATGCCTATCTTTTTTCCTAAAATTCCACTCACAGGTATATTCTCCTTGAGAACTAACAATTTGGTTGAACAACAGATCTTAAATTTACTTTAACACATTTAATCCGAAGCAACCGTTACACTTTAATTTCTACATCAACTCCAGCCGGAAGATCAAGTTTCATCAATGCATCTACTGTTTTTGATCCCGATGAAAGGATATCAATCAATCGCTTGTGTTTTTTAATTTGAAATTGTTCGCGTGATTTTTTATCTACGTGCGGCGAACGGTTCACTGTAAATACCGAGCGACGTGTCGGAAGCGGAATCGGGCCAGAGACAACGGCTCCAGTTGATTTAACCGTTTTGATTATTTTTTCCGCTGACTTATCAATCAGATTATGATCGAACGAGCGTAATTTGATTCTAATTTTTTGACCAGCCAATGTATCACTCCTTGTGCAATTTCCCGGTATGCAACTTTGCATACCGGAATCTTGACAGAATTATTTTTACTCAATGATCTTTGTTACAACACCAGCACCTACTGTGCGTCCACCTTCGCGGATAGCGAAACGAAGACCTTCATCCATAGCAATGGTTGTAATCAATTCAATCTGCATATTATCTACGTTGTCACCAGGCATAACCATTTCAACACCTGTGGGCATTGTAACAAAGCCAGTAACATCTGTAGTACGGAAATAGAACTGAGGACGATATCCATTAACAAATGGCGTATGACGACCGCCTTCTTCTTTTTTCAAAACGTACACTTGAGCGGTAAATTTTTTATGCGGTGTGATAGAACCCGGTTTTGCAACAACCATACCGCGTTCAAGATCATTTTTTTCAACTCCACGTAAAAGAATTCCGGCATTATCACCAGCGCGAACTTCATCAAGTTCTTTACGGAACATTTCTGCACCGGTAATGACAGTTTTTTTGTGAGCGCCAAGTCCTATTACCTCAACTTCATCGCCAACCTTTGCATGTCCACGTTCAACACGACCTGTCCCAACGGTACCGCGACCGGTGATAGAGAACACATCTTCAATCGGCATCAAGAATGCTTTTTCAACATCGCGTGTTGGAACAGGAATATAAGCGTCAACAGCAGCCATCAATTCAAGAATTGATTTGTAGGCTGCATCGTCGATCGGTTTGTTGGCAGCAAATGCTTCAAGAGCTTTTGTGGCAGACCCTCGAATAATTGGAATTTCATCACCCGGAAATCCGTATGATGTTAATAATTCACGCAATTCCATTTCTACGAGATCCAATAATTCAGGATCAGAAATATCAACTTTGTTTAGGAACACTACCATCTTCGGAACACCAACTTGGCGAGCAAGTAGAATATGTTCTTTCGTCTGAGGCATCGGACCGTCTGTTCCTGCTACAACAAGAATTGCGCCGTCCATTTGAGCGGCACCAGTGATCATATTCTTTACATAATCAGCGTGACCAGGACAGTCAACATGTGCATAGTGTCGATTTTCGGTAGAATATTCCACGTGCGCAGTTGCAATAGTTATACCACGTTCGCGTTCTTCGGGTGCATTGTCAATTGAATCAAATGTTCGAACAGTTGACAATCCGCCACCTTTTAATGAAAGCGTCATTGTTATAGCAGCTGTCAGAGATGTCTTACCATGATCAACGTGACCAATCGTTCCGATGTTAACGTGTGGCTTTGTGCGGTCGAATTTTTCTTTTGCCATGAGGATTTCTCCTAATTTAATGTGTGAATGATTTTTTCTAAATTTCCAAAAAACTTAAGCGTTCTTGCCTTTTACTTTTTCAATAATCTGTTCAGAAACAGAACGCGGTGTTTCATCATAATGATCGAACTGCATTGTATAAAGAGCTCGACCTTGCGTCATTGAACGAAGCGAGGTTGAATACCCAAACATTTCGGACAATGGAACCATTGACTTGATAACTTGAGCATCTTTACGCGGTGTGATACCTTCAATTTTGCCACGACGGGAGCTCAGATCTCCCATTACATCACCAAGATAATCTTCCGGTGATACAACTTCAACAGCCATAATTGGTTCAAGAATAACCGGATCTGCTTTTCGTGCGGCTTCCTGGAATGCCATAGAACCGGCAATCTTGAATGCCATTTCAGATGAGTCAACATCGTGATACGAACCATCAAACAATTTTACTTTAACATCTTCAATTGGATATCCAGCAAGAATACCATTTTTCAATGCTTCTTGAATACCAGCGGAAACAGGTTTAATAAATTCGCGAGGAATAACACCGCCAACAATCGCATCCTCGAATTCATATCCCTTACCTTTTTCATTTGGTTCAAGTTCAATCCATACGTGACCGAATTGACCTTTACCGCCCGATTGACGGACGAATTTACCCTCAGCAATAACTTTTTTGCGAACTGTTTCTTTGTATGCAACCTGAGGTTTACCAACATTCGCTTCAACTTTAAACTCACGCTTCATTCGATCAACAATAATTTCCAAATGCAACTCACCCATACCGCCGATGATTGTTTGACCAGTTTCCTGATTTGTTGAAACACGAAACGTAGGATCTTCTTCTGCAAGTTTTGAAAGGGCTTCACCCATCTTCTCTTGATCAACTTTTGTCTTTGGTTCAATAGCCTGATGAATAACCGGTTCAGGGAATATCATTTTTTCTAGAATTATCTGATCGTCTTCACTGCACAACGTATCACCTGTGCGAGTATTCTTAAATCCTATTGCTGCAAGAATATCGCCAGCGTATCCTTCTTCAACATCTTCGCGGTGATTAGCATGCATACGCAACACTCGACCAATACGTTCTTTCTTTTCACTGACCGAATTATACAAATACGAACCTGCTTTTACAGTTCCGCTATAAACACGGAAAAAAGTCAAACGACCGACATATGGATCAGTCATGATCTTAAATGCAAGTCCAGTAAATTTCTCATTGTCAGCAATTTTACGACTGACGGTATCTTTCATATTTGGATGGTGTCCCGTGATCATTCCACCCTGAATATCAAGCGGTGACGGCAAGAAATTTACCACAGAATCGAGCAACATTTGAACGCCTTTGTTCTTAAAAGAAGAACCACATAGTACCGGCACTATTGAAACTTTCAAACAAGCCCTTCGAAGAACTTCAATAATTTCTTTTCCGGAAATTTCTTTCCCTTCAAGATATTTTTCCAATAAAGAATCATCTTCGTCAGAAACAGCTTCAAGCATTTTAATTCGATATTCTGAAGCTTGCTTTTGTAAATCATGCGGAATTTCAATTTCGTCCCATGTCATTCCATTAGAATGATCGTGAAACACATGCGCCTTCATAGTAACGAGATCGATAATACCTTTAAACATTTCGCCTTGTCCAACGGGAAGCTGAATTGGTATTGCATTTGCACCAAGTCGTTCTTTCATCATTTGTACTGCACTAAGGAAATCTGCACCAACACGATCCATCTTATTCACAAATGCAATACGCGGAACTCCATACTTGTCCGCCTGTCGCCACACTGTTTCTGACTGAGGTTCGACACCTCCAACAGAACAAAATAATGCAACGGCGCCATCTAGAACCCGAAGCGAACGCTCAACCTCAATCGTAAAATCAACGTGACCAGGAGTATCAATAATATTGACGCGATGATCTTTCCAAAAACACGTTGTAGCTGCAGATGTAATTGTAATTCCGCGTTCTTTTTCCTGTTCCATCCAATCCATTGTAGCAGCACCATCATGCACTTCACCAACTCGATGCAAAACTCCTGTATAAAAAAGGATACGCTCAGTCGTAGTAGTCTTACCGGCGTCGATGTGAGCCATAATACCAATATTACGCGTATGATCTAATGAAAATTTACGAGGCATACAATTCCTGAAACATAAAAGCAGAAAACAACACTACTTCTAAGTCAAATTACTTTTAAAATTTAGAATGTCTAAGTTATTACCACTTAAAGTGAGCAAACGCTTTGTTTGCTTCAGCCATGCGATGTGTATCTTCTTTTTTCTTCACCGCATTGCCCTCGCCGTTAGCAGCCGCAATAAATTCCGCAGCCAACTTTAACGACATAGACTTATCCGAACGTTCTTGTGAATAGTTTATTAACCAACGAATTGCGAGAGCGGTTCGTCGTTCGGGACGAACTTCTGTAGGAACCTGATAGGTTGCTCCGCCAACTCTCCGTGCACGAATTTCGATCACAGGAGAAACATTGTGAACAGCTTTTTTAAAAATATCAATTGGGGTTTGAGTCTTTGCGCGTTCTCCAATAATTTCAATTGCATCATAAAGAATGGTTTGCGCACGATGCTTTTTTCCATCTTTCATGATATTATTGATGAAACGATTAACTAATAAATCCCCGAATTTAGGATCTGATATTGCGATACGTTTCGATGCGTGTTTTTTTCTCATTGGTAAAGGTCAAACTATGATTATTTTGGTCTTTTTGCGCCGTATTTTGAACGAGCTTGTTTACGATCTTGAACACCTTGTGTATCAAGCGTTCCACGAATAATATGGTAACGCACACCGGGCAAATCTTTTACACGACCGCCGCGGATCATTACAATAGAGTGCTCTTGTAAATTATGACCTTCACCGGGAATGTAAGCGGTTACCTCAATGTGGTTTGTTAAACGCACACGAGCAACTTTACGAAGTGCTGAATTTGGTTTCTTTGGCGTTGTGGTATACACCCTTGTGCACACACCCCGTTTTTGAGGATTGCCTTCAAGCGCCGGAGATTTACTTTTTACAACTAAATTTGCACGACCGAGTCTTACTAATTGATTAATCGTAGGCAACTACGTACTCCAAAATTTGATATATTAATGAATCTAAAGTTTTACAATATAGTGAAAAAAATCTTTTTTGTCAACCATTTAGAGAAGAAATATTTACATCTTCTACGATATTTCTATGCCGTTACTTTACTCTTTTTTCGAGTTTTTTTAACCAACACAACTTCTTCTTCTTTCATTTCATCTGTTAATTCTTCTTGTATAATTGGTTTTTCAACAAATCTTGAAGGTTTTTTAGATGTCACCAATACTTCGCGGAATTTTTTTAATCCGGTTCCAGCTGGAATGAGATGTCCCATGATAACATTTTCTTTTAATCCAAGAAGATGATCAACTTTTCCTTCGATTGCAGCATCCGTAAGAACCTTTGTAGTTTCTTGGAATGACGCAGCAGAAATAAAACTTTCAGTTGATAATGATGCAGTTGTAATACCTAACAACACCGGTTCAGAAAGTGCCGGTTCTGCATCACGAAACTCAATCGTCTTTTTTTCTTTTTTCTTTAAATCGGTATTTATTTCTTTCGCTTTTTTCTTTTCGCTAAGCATATTGTTCTTTAATTTCGAATCACCTTTATGCTCTACAAAAACCATTCCTTCCAATTTTCTATTTTCATCTTCAAATTTCGCTTTATCAACATAATCTCCTTCAAGGAAATGATTATCACCCGGATCGGTCACTCGGACCTTTTGCATCATTTGCCGAACAATAATCTCGATATGTTTATCGTTGATTTTTACACCTTGCATGCGGTATACTTCTTGAATTTCATTTACAAGATATTCCTGAACCGCACTGGTACCTTTGATGCGTAAGATATCATGTGGATCGATTGCACCATCGCAAAGACGCTCACCGCTTCGAATAAAATCATTTTCTTGAACAAGAACGTGTTTTCCTAGAGCAATCAAATAAATCTTGCGTTCTTTGCTGTCGTGACTTGTTACAATCACTTCCCGATTACCACGTTTCTGTCCGCCAAACGAAACAATACCGTCAATTTCACTAACAACTGCCGGATCACCTGGAGATCGTGCTTCAAATAATTCGGTTACTCGTGGTAATCCACCAGTAATGTCTCTAGTCTTTCCAATATCGCGCGGAATCTTTACAAGAACAGTTCCGGCTGAAATTCCTTCACCATCATCTACCAGAATATGAGCACGCGTTGGGATAATATAACTTGCAATCTTTTTTCCGTTTTTATCTGTTACCATGATAGACGGATTTAGATTCTTATCCCGTGAATCGATAACAACTTTTTGAATATGGCCAGTTTGTTCGTCAGGTTCATTACGGTAGGTTATATTTTCTTTTAGATCAAGATATTTAATTTCACCGGCAAACTCAGAAATGATTGTTGCATTGTATGGATCCCATTCGTACAACAATTGTCCTTTCTTAACTTTTGCACCTTCGGCTAATTGAAGAATTGCTCCGTACGGAACATCATATTTTGTAAGCACAGCATTATCATTATTCAAAACTTGAATTGCTCCGCTGCGACCAAGCGAGAGAATTTTTTCACCCTCATCGGTCATAATAAGTATCGCTTTAACACTGTCAAATTTTAGATATCCCTCGAACTTTGAAGTGATATGTGATTGGTTTGCAATTAAACTTGCCGTTCCTCCGGTATGGAATGTTCGAAGTGTCAATTGAGTGCCTGGCTCGCCAATTGATTGTGCCGCAATTACTCCAACAGTTTCACCAACTTCAACAAGATTTCCGGTTGTCAAATTTTTTCCATAACATCGTGCGCATACGCCACGCTTAGATTCACATGTTAGCACAGATCGGATTTCAACTTGTTCAATTGCAGTCTCTGAAATTAATTGTGCAACTTCTTCTTCAATAATTTCTCCAGCTTTTACAAGAATTTTATGGTTCAATGGATCAAGAACATCATGGACAGAAACGCGCCCAACGATTCGTTCTGAAAGAGGTTCTTTTACATCTTCACCTTCTTTTAGTGCACCGGTAAGCACGCCACGAAACGTTCCGCAATCAACAGAAGAAATAATTGCATCCTGTGCAACATCAACAAGACGTCGTGTTAAGTAACCAGCATCAGCTGTTTTTAAAGCAGTATCAGCCAGCCCTTTACGAGCACCGTGTGTAGAAATAAAATATTCAAGGATGGAAAGACCTTCACGAAAATTTGCAATAATCGGATTCTCGATCAATTCTCCGGTTGCACCAGAGAGTGATTTTTGTGGTTTTGCCATCAATCCACGCATACCTGCTAATTGACGCACCTGTTCCTTCGAACCACGAGCACCGGAATCGATCATCATATAAATTGAATTGAAACCTTCTTTTGAATTTTGAAGAGAATCAAACAATCGTTCAGCTACCCTGCTTGTTGTGCGGGTCCATATATCAATAACCTTATTATAACGTTCACCGTTAGTGATGAAACCGTTTTGATATTGTTTCTCTACCGACCCAACTTCTTTTTGTGCTTTGGTGATGAGTTCTTCTTTTTCTTTTGGAATTGCAACATCTGCAATATTCACTGAAAGACCGCCACGCATTGCATATGTAAATCCAAGAGTCTTCATATCATCAAGAAATCTTGCAGTGCGTTGATTTCCACTGCGTCGAAATGCTTGAGCAATGATCTGAACAAGACGTTTCTTGCTCAACAATTCATTGATGAAACCAAGTTCTTGTGGAACAATTTGATTGAAAATAACACGTCCGGTTGTTGTCTCGATCATTTTATTTTCGAATCTAACTTTAATGCGTGCGTGGAGATTTAATTTATCTTCATTGTATGCAATAATTACTTCTTCATCAGAATAAAATGATGCACCTTCACCCATTGCACCAGTGCGGGATTTTGTTAAATAGTAACATCCTAATACTTGATCTTGAGTCGGTGTAATTACCGGCGCACCGCTTGCCGGCGAAAGAATATTATGCGACGACAACATTAAAATACGAGCTTCAAGTTGAGCATCGAACGATAAAGGTATATGAACAGCCATTTGGTCACCGTCGAAGTCAGCATTGAATGCCGTACAAACCATAGGATGAATTCGTAACGCTTTACCTTCAACAAGAACTGGTTGAAATGCCTGAATACCAAGTCGATGAAGTGTTGGAGCACGATTCAACAAGATAGGATGACCTTCAATAATATTTTCTAGGATTTCCCAAATTTCAGGGCCCTTCTTCTCTACCATCTTCTTCGCACTCTTCACTGTTTTGGAAAATCCACGTTCGATTAATTTACGAATAATAAACGGTTTGAATAATTCAACCGCCATATCTTTTGGAAGACCGGCTTGATGTAATTGCAATTCAGGACCAACAACAATAACCGAACGACCAGAATAGTCAACACGCTTACCGAGTAAATTCTGACGGAAACGTCCTTGCTTTCCTTTTAACATATCGGAAAGAGATTTCAATGCACGATTATTATCACTTCGAACAGCATTGTTACGACGTGAATTATCAAACAATGAATCGACTGCTTCCTGCAGCATTCGTTTTTCATTTCGAAGAATAACTTCAGGAGCTTTAATATCAATAAGACGTTTTAAACGGTTGTTGCGAATAATAACACGTCGATACAGATCGTTCAAATCAGATGTTGCAAAACGTCCACCTTCCAGTGGAACAAGAGGACGAAGTTCCGGAGGAATGATCGGAATAACATCGAGTACCATCCAATCCGGTTTATTTGCAGGGCCGCCTTCGCGTTCACGAAATGCTTCGATAACACGAAGACGCTTCAAATGATCTTGTTTTTTTTGCTGCGAAGTTTCAACACGAAGTTGTGCGCGAAGTTCTGCAGATAAAATTTCAACATCAACTTTTTTTAATAGATCTTTAATTGCTTCGCCGCCGATTCGCGCAACGAATTTTTTTGGATCATCATCTTCAAGATCTTGATTTTTTTCTGGAAGCGAAGAAAGAATTTCGAAGAATTGATCTTCAGTAATAAGATCTTTCTGCTGTAATCCTGTTGTTCCCGGATTTGTAACAACGTATGATTCGTAATACACTATCTTTTCGAGATCCTTATTGCTGATTCCAAGAATGTAACTAATCTTGCTCGGCAAGGAACGGAAATACCAGATATGTACGATCGGTACTGCAAGAGCGATATGCCCCATTCGTTCACGTCGGACACTTTTTTGCGTTACTTCAACACCGCAGCGGTCGCATATAATTCCCTTGTACCGAATGCGTTTGTATTTACCGCAATAGCATTCCCAATCACGAGTAGGACCGAAAATACGTTCGCAGAATAACCCGTCGCGTTCCGGTCGGAATGAACGATAGTTAATTGTTTCAGGTTTTGTAACCTCTCCGTAAGAACGTGTTAATATAGCATCTGAAGATGCAAGACTAATGCTGATGCGGGAAAATAATTTTGTATTTTTACTGTTATCTTTTGAGTGGAACATTTATTCTACTCTCCATTTTTTAATAGATAATGAACAATGGTATTGCTCATCCAATTTTTATTCGATTTTAACTTCTAATCCGAGACCTTGCAATTCACGCACAAGCACGTTAAAGGATTCCGGAATATTTGCTTCCGGTTGGTTTTCACCCTTTACAATTGCTTCATATACTTTTGCCCGTCCCATAACATCATCTGATTTAACTGTTAACATTTCTTGAAGTACGTGTGCCGCACCATACGCTTGTAATGCCCACACTTCCATTTCTCCGAAACGTTGACCACCAAATTGTGCTTTACCACCAAGCGGTTGTTGAGTAATTAACGAATACGGTCCGATTGACCGGGCATGTATCTTATCGTCAACCAAATGTGAAAGCTTAAGCATATAGATTTGACCAACAGTTACTTGTTGATCGAATGTTTCGCCAGTACGACCATCCAACAATGTACTTCTAGAATCTACATTGAGGTTCGCTTTTTTCAATTCTTCTTGAACATCTTCCCAACTTGCGCCATCAAATATTGGTGTAGCATATTTGATCCCGAGAGCTTTTCCTGCCCAACCTAGTGCTGTTTCAAATAATTGCCCAATATTCATGCGCGAAGGAACACCAAGCGGATTCAAAACAATATCCACCGAACTACCATCTGGTAAAAACGGCATATCCTCTGAAGGAACAATTGCAGCGACAACTCCTTTGTTTCCGTGACGACCCGCCATTTTATCTCCAACGGAAAGTTTACGTTTTTTTGCAACGTATACTTTTGCCAACTGCACAATTCCCGGAGGCAATTCATCACCAATAGTGATTTTATTCTTTTCGTGTTTGTATGCTTCTTCGATATGGTTTAGGGTATCAAAATAATGCTGATAGATCTTCTCGATCAGATTATTCTTACGTTTTTCATCAACCCATTCATGTTTTGGATCTAACTTAATTAATTTTTCATTACCAACAAATGTATCCATCTTAAACTGCGTTCCACTGCGGAATACCATTTCGCCGTCAAGATTTCTAACACCGGCCGATTTTTCTCCGTCTAGAAGTAGGCCAAGCTTGCGAGCAAGTTTTTCATAATGTGCTTCTAAATTTTGACCATGCACCTTTTCAAGAATATCGAGACGCTTCTTGTCCTCTTTCTTTGTATCCGCATCTTTCTTTTTACGACTAAACAGTTTTGTTGATATGACAATACCTTTCATGCCTGGCGGTGCTTTTAACGATGCATCTTTCACATCACCAGCTTTGTCTCCAAAGATTGCTTTTAATAATTTTTCTTCAGGCGTCGGATCAGTCTCTCCTTTAGGCGTAATTTTTCCGATAAGGATATCACCTTCTTTAACTTCTGCGCCAACTCGGATAATTCCGTTTTCATCCAGATCTTTTGTTGCTTCTTCACTAACATTTGGAATTTCTCGGGTCAGTTCTTCTTCGCCACGTTTTGTGTCTCTAACTTGAAGTTCAAATTCTTCAATATGTACGGATGTAAATACATCATCAGTAACAATACGTTCGTTCATGATAATCGCATCTTCAAAATTATAACCACGCCATGGCATGAATGCGACAAGAAGATTTCGTCCTAATGCTAGTTCACCTTGATCAGTTGCGCAACCATCCGCAAGAACATCACCTTTTTTGAAACGTTGACCCGGATTAACAACCGGCTTCTGGTTTAATCCGGTGTCTTGATTTGTTCGGAAGAATTTAACCAAACGATATTCAACACGGCGTTTGTCTTCAAAACTTACTAATTGTTCAACATTATCTTCATCAATATCATATAACACAACTATTTTTTCGCCGGATACATTTTCAACAATTCCACTCCGTTCAGCGATAATACATGTTCGGGAATCACGAGCGATTTTTTGTTCAAGTCCTGTTCCAACAATAGGTGCTTGAGGGCGAAGCAGTGGAACTGCTTGGCGTTGCATGTTTGATCCCATCAACGCACGGTTCGCATCATCATGTTCTAAAAACGGTATAAGTGCTGCAGCTGCACTAACAATTTGTGTGGGTGCAACGTCCATGTATTGCATATCGTCTGGTGATTGAACAACAAAATCACCAGCTTTTCTTCCTTGCACTTTCTCAGTTAAAAATTTCCCTTTTTCATCAATTGGAGCATTTGCCTGAGCAATCGTAAATTCATCTTCTTTTTCTGCATTTAAGAATTCGATCTCGTCAGTAACTTTTCCTTTTTTAACAACTCGGTATGGTGTTTCTAAAAATCCATACTCGTTTACTCTTGCATGCATTGACAACGAAGAAATAAGACCAATATTCGGGCCTTCAGGAGTTTCAATCGGACAGAGACGACCATAATGTGTATAATGAACGTCACGAACCTCAAATCCTGCTCGTTCACGTGTTAAACCACCCGGTCCAAGAGCAGACATACGGCGTTTGTTCGTCAACTCTGCAAGCGGATTTGTTTGATCCATATATTGCGAGAGTTGATTTGTTCCAAAAAAGGTATTGATAACACTTGTAATAGTACGAGCATTGACAAGATCACCCGGAGCAACCTTTTCCTGATCGCGAACATTCAAGCGTTCACGAATCGTGCGGGTCATCCGTGCAAGACCGACATTATATTGAGCTGCAATCTGTTCGCCAACAGTTCTGATACGTCGATTTCCTAAATGATCAATATCATCTACCGATGTTTTACCTTGTTTCAAATCAAGTAAATAACGAATAATAGCAATAATATCTTCTTTGGTAAGAGTAGTAGTTGTTTCTGGAATTTCTAACTTCAATTTGGCATTGATACGATGACGGCCTACATCACCGAGATCGTATCGTTTTGGATTGAAGAACAGCTTATCGATCAAACTTTTTGCAGTTTCTAGGTCTGGCGCATCGCCAGAACGGAGTTGGCGATAAATTGTTTCAAGTGCATCCTCTTCACTATGCACAGCATCTTTCATTATAGTATTTGCAATAACAGAACGATTGCCTGGTTCTTCAGATTTCAAGAATCGAATTTTTTTGATTTCAGATTTCTTGATTTTTTTAACTGTCTCATCTGTAACAAGTGTATCCTTGTTGATAATGATCTCGCCGGTCTTCCGGTCAACAACATCACCACAAATAATTCGGCCGATATAATCTTTTAGATCGATATCTGCAACTTTAACTTCTTCAACAAGATCGAATAATTCCATAATCTCATCATCAGAGGAATATCCAAGTGCGCGAAGTAATGTTGTTACTGGAAATTTCTTTTTACGATCGATGTATGCATACATCACGTTGTTAATGTCTGTCGCAAATTCAACCCATGATCCACGGAATGGAATGATACGGGCAGAATAAATCGGTGTTCCATTCGGATGAGTTGATTCACTGAAAAACACGCCGGGGGATCGATGCAACTGACTGACGATAACGCGTTCAGCACCATTGATAATGAATGTACCACGATCAGTCATATACGGAAGGTTACCGAGATACACGGTATCTTCGATTGTGTCTGTATATCCTTCACCATTCTCTGCTTTTTGTGATAGTCGCAATTTTGCTTTAAGAGGAACTGCATACGTCAGTCCTCTCTCTTGACATTCGCGAACGGTATATTTTGCTTTCTCTACATAATATTCAACAAATTCTAAAAGAAAATTCTCTCTTGAATCCGTGATTGGAAAATTTTGAAGAAATACCTGCTGCAAACCTCTGCTCTTACGTTTGACTGGGGAAATTTTTTCTTGAAGAAAATGCTCGAACGATTCCATCTGCACATTCAGCAGATCAGGATATTCGACAACTTCATTAATTGTTCCAAAACTGTGGCGGCCGGTTTTTGTATCGAGATGTAATCGGGATTGGCTTTTCAAGTCAATCACTCCTTCAGGCGTACCTGATAATGATGTTGGTTATTGATAATGATTGTTCAACGCAAAGCGATAAACAAAACGAAATTTTTCTGAAAATTAAACAATATGAAACGAGACGACAAAAAAATACACAGACCGATAGTTTCGTTTTTTTAACAAAACTATCGGCTTGGTAAAGTTCACTATTCTAATGAATTTTTTATATGCAATATTCCAGAGTAATGAAAAAGTTTATAGAAGAATTATTTCAGTGCAACTTTTGCGCCTGCTTCTTCAAGTTTCTTTTTCAATGCATCTGCATCTGCTTTGCTAAGACCTTCTTTTACAACTTTCGGTGCACCATCAACAAGATCTTTTGCTTCTTTCAAACCAAGACCTGTTGCCTCGCGAACAACTTTAATAACGTTGATCTTTTGTGCGCCGCTTTCGGTGAGTTCAACAGTAAATTCGGTCTGTGCTTCCGCTGCCGGTGCGCCAGCTGCTGGTGCCGCTGCCATCATTACCGGTGCCGCTGCAGAAACTCCAAATTTTTCTTCGAGTGCTTTCTTCAATTCTACTGCTTCAAGAAGTGTAAGCTTTTCAATTTTTTCTACTAATTCTGCTACTACTGACATTGTTGTATCTCCTTATTTCTATATGATGTTTATAAAATTTTTTCTAACGGGAAACTGCTTTATGCGGCTTTTTTCTTTTCAATAGCATCGAGCACTCCAACAACATCACGAACCACGGCGTTTAATACACCGACAACGCCTGAAATTGGTGAATTGAGTGAACCAAGAATACCAGCAATAATTTCAGGTCGTGATGGCAAGGCGGCAAGTTCCTTTAATTTGGATCCTGCGTATACTTGCTTTTCAACCACACAAATTTTTACTGTAAACTTTTCGTTTTTCTCTCTGAACTTTTGAATAATTTTTGCCGGTGCAGCAGCATCGTTATACGCGAACGCAATACCGGTCGGTCCGACAAGTTTTTCCAACACCTTATCATAACCGGAAACATTTTGCAATGCTTTTTTTGCGAACGTATTTTTAACGACCCTATATTCAATACCGGATTTCCGAAACTCATTGCGCAAGTGATTTATTTGCTCAACAGTAATTCCGGAAAAATCAGTAAAGAACATTCCCTGTGCCTTGGAAACTAATTCCTGAATTTCGGCTACCTGTTGTTCTTTTTCTGATTTGATCATAGTTGTTATTTTTTTCTTGATACGATGAGAAGCCCCCGATTTTTTCACGAGGCATCCTATCAGTTTTTTGATTTATGAGTGCGTAAATTCTTGTTATTTTGATTGAACTATTGTTCGATCGATCTGAACACCTGGGCCCATCGTCGATGAAATAAAAATACTTTTTACGTATTGACCTTTCGATGTCGAAGGTTTTAATTTCCCAACTGTCGCGAGAAATGCTTTAACATTATCAACAAGCTTTTCTTTATCGAAATTTACTTTGCCAATAGTTGCGTGAAGAACACCTGCTTTGTCAACTCTGAATTCAATTTTTCCTGCTTTTACTTCTTTCACAGCCGTTGCGACATCAAGTGTCACTGTTCCGCTCTTAGGATTGGGCATCAAACCACGGGGTCCGAGGATTTTCCCAAGTTTACCAACTTCAACCATTACATCCGGTGTAGCAATGATTACATCAATATCTGCCCAACCGGCTTTAATTTTTTCAACATACTCTTCAAGACCAGCATAATCTGCACCTGCAGCCTTTGCTTCAGCATCTTTCGGTGATTTTGCCATTACCAACACACGAACTGATTTACCAATCCCATGAGGAAGTGCAACTGTTCCACGCACTGCTTGATCCGCTTTTTTAGGATCAACACCAAGACGAACAGCAATATCTACTGCTTCACTGAACTTTGCCGATGCAACATCTTTTACGATTCCAACCGCCTCATCAACTGAGTATATTTTTTTGGTGTCAAACTTCTTTATAGCATTCTTATATTTTTTTCCGTAAGCCATTAGTTCTCCTTTGTGGTCCAAACGTTATATTCAAGATATAACTCCCACTATATATTATAAATGATTAACCTTCGACTGTAATGCCTAAACTTTTTGCCGTTCCCTCAATCATGCTCATTGCTGCAACAACATCGGTTGTATTTAAATCTGGCATTTTCATTGTCGCAATTTCTTTTAACTGAGCTTTTGTTACTTTGCCAACTTTGTTTCGGTTTGGTTCGCCTGACCCCTTCTGAACTTTTGCTGCTTTTATCAATAATACAGCCGCAGGAGGTGTTTTTGTGATAAATGTGAACGATTTATCTGAAAAAACAGTGATAACAACCGGAATAATTAGTCCCGCTTGTGATTGAGTTCTTGCATTAAATTGTTTGCAAAACTCCATGATATTCACACCTTTTTGGCCGAGTGCCGGACCAATTGGTGGTGCTGGATTAGCCTGCCCTGCAGGAATTTGCAACTTAATAAAACCAACTACTTTTTTTGCCATAATTTTCTCTTATAATAATTAAAATATTAAATTATTTTTCAACCTCAACCTGACTAAAATCAAGTTCAATGGGAGTTTTTCTTCCAAAGATACTAACCATCACTTTCAATCGTAATTTTTCTTCATTTATTTCCTGTACAAATCCTGAAAAATTATGGAATTGTCCACTAATAATCTTAACAGGCTCTCCAATGTGGAACGGAACCTCCATCCGTTCAATTTCAGTCCCATCCTCTTTTTTCTCTTCGATCTTTCCAATCAAACGCTTTACCTCATCTGGCTGTAGGGGTACCGGACGATCTTTTGTACCAACAAAACTTAACACCGATGGAGTATTTAGAATAAGGTGCTTTGACTTTTCGTCTAGAATAGCTTCAACCAAGATATATCCTGGGAAAAAATTCTTTGTCTTGCTTTTCTTTTTTCCATCTTTAACTTCAAAGATTTTTTCTGCCGGAATGAGAATTCTGGTAATTTTTTCTTGCAAACCAAGCTCTTTGGCTTCATTTTCCATTGCAAGTTTTACTTTATTCTCATGTCCTGAGTATGTGCGAACGACATACCATCTATGTAAAACGGCTGTTTCCACCTAAAAAAGTCCCTTTATTGCTTGACTAACAATGGTGTCTACGACATAGACAAAAATTGCGATAACTCCGCAAACACTAAGAACTACAAGAGTTGATTCCTGCAATTCTTTTTGAGTCGGCCAAGTCACTTTACCCATCTCTTTGTAGACGTCAGTAAAGAAGTTGATAATTTTTTCTTTCATATTAACCTTAACGCTTCTGCACGGGTGGAGGGACTCGAACCCCCAACCAACGGTTTTGGAGACCGCTACTCTACCAATTGAGCTACACCCGTACGAAATTTACTTGGTTTCTTTGTGAATTGTGTGTTTAATGCAGCGTGAACAGTATTTTTTATACTCAACACGATTTGTTTGTTTCTTCTTATTTTTCGTAGTTGAATAGTTACGTTCTTTGCAAACTGTGCACTCGAGGGTAATTATATCTCTCATATTCTATTCCTTATCTAAAAATAATATTTTTTGGAGCGGAAGACGGGACTCGAACCCGCGACCAACAGCTTGGAAGGCTGTGACTCTACCAACTGAGTTACTTCCGCAATTCATTGGTACTTTCAATAAAACCACACTCAAAATCTTCTTAGCAGAGCTTGCGACCGGGATTGAACCGGTGACCTCGTCCTTACCAAGGACGTGCTCTACCAACTGAGCTACGCAAGCAGATTTTGCGTTGTGGGTAGGGAAGGATTCGAACCTCCGAAGCCCGAAGGCGACAGATTTACAGTCTGTTGCGTTTAACCACTTCGCTACCTACCCTTACCAAATTTTTTTGGAGCTGGCAAGGGGATTTGAACCCCTGACCTGCTGATTACAAATCAGCTGCTCTACCAACTGAGCTACGCCAGCACTAAACTTTTTTTCAAAATTCTAAAGAACAAGGAAATCCAATATTCTTGATTTTCGCTGAGAATGCATTGTGATGGAGTTAACAAATATATACTTTTTTCCCACAAAGTCAACTTATTTAGCGTTAATATTTACTAACCTGAGTTTTGGATTTTGAACTGATTTCTAGGGCTTTTTGACGGTATAAAGCTGACAATGAATCTTTGCGGTATGTTTTTTCATATATTTCCCTTCGTAATAGTCCTTCGATGGTCAATTTCATGATCTGCTGAGAATAAATATCGGATGCGGCAAAATTTCGAAATTGAATTTTGGGAAAAGTAACTGGTCTATACACTGAATCTTTCGTCAATCGGAATAACAAACCATCCGGAATACGAGCATACCCAATAGTATATTGTAATTCAATTTCGGGTGATACATAAAATTTTATAGAGTCATTTTTTTCAATAAAACTCTTAAGCATCGATGAATATCTTCCTTCAATGACAGAAAAATCATACGGAAGATCATGCTCAAATTTATACAACTCTTGTTGAAACAATTCTATTTCCAATTTTGACTTACTCATTATTGCAGGATACATTTTGTTTAATTGCGATAAATACCATGAACGACGGAAAAGTTCTTTGTCTAGAACAACGATATCAGGACGAATATTTTTTATCCACTGTAAATAGTATGATGCTGAGACAAAGTAGTCCCACTGGTAAGAGAGGACAATTGAATTCAAAGGAAGGTTCAATAAAATATTACTCGCATAATCTTCGACGAGATAATTATTTTTTTGATCAACCTTACCATAATTTATAACAAGGTGAACAATTGTCAACCCAACTAAAATCACAGATACGATTATACGATGTATCTTTTTTTCATTTCCTTCAATAATTTTTTGCATTCCGATACCAACAAATATTGCCAAAGAGATATATGCCAGCAAAAAATACGAATCGATATCGTGAATGTCATAATTAATGGAGTATAAGACACACGAAACAAACAACAATAATATAAAAACAAATATCCTTCGATTAGTAAAAAGCAAAATGAAAAACCCGATGAACGCTAAAACGAGAACCATGAAATGGAATTCATTTTGCAGATTTTCAAAAAAATAATTCAATTGTTTTCTCGCCGCTTCGCTCGAAGAGAACATCCACACACGAAACTGTTTGCCGGTAATATGCCACCAAAGTTTTTCAACTGATTGTGGATTCCCCCAATTCATCAGTGGATTTTGAGACGCGCGAATTGGTAAATATAAATATACCGAGAGTCCGATAAAAAATGGTGGTATCGAATAAAGAATTTTCTTATATGTATTTTTACTAAATCCAAATTCAGTAAAAAACCAATACAATAAGGCAGGGGCAAGAAGAATTGTTGTAAGGTGATTGGTAAATGAAATACCTACTGTAAATGCAAATAATAGTAGTATTCTCTTATCATTTGTCTTGATTGCATTTACAAATAAGAAAAGCACGATTGAGATCAACAAAAGATGCAAAGAATATACTTCGATGGAGACGGCTTGAGTCCAGAAGGTTTTTGAAAAAGCTAAAATTAATGTTGAAAGGAAAGAAGCGATTAAAATCGAATCTTTTTTTTCTTTTTTTAATATTTTCAATAATTCAATGATAAAAAAGAAAAACATCACAGCAGCCGATGTGGTTAGCAATGCTGACAAAATATTTAATCGCACAATTTCGTTTCCGGGAATCGGAAGCATTATAAATACTTTGCATAACAGTGTAAACAATGGATAACCGGTTGGATGTGCTATTCCAAGAGTCAGTGCAACTGTAGACAATTCTCCACTATCTATAAATCCTACTGTCGGCGCCAGTGTTTTTAAATAGACTGAAAAGATAATGATCCATAAAACAATTGCTGCTACAGTTACTTTATAATTTTCTATGTAATTTTTCATGGTATCACAAAAAAATGCCACTTCTTTCACAAATAAAATACTAAATTATTCGTGAAAACAATGGCAAAATACATTTTGGGAAAAAAATTCCTATTACATATTAAAATAGTAACTCATCTTTATTAAAAAAATATTGTCCGCTTTTGAACTAATTAATCGATCCAGTGAACGGGCAAATTGAGCGTTGCCATTTGATTCAGAATCAAACCGGCTCTGTGTCCACACAAAATAAATTGCAGAACCCGGGAGATATTCCCAACGCAACACAGCATTCCCGCGCAACTCTTTTGTTGTCGTATTTCTATTTCTTACAAATGCGCTTGGTGAATTTCCGGAGACACCATCAACATCAATATTGTGACCGACAATTTCATTATTTTCTAAAGAATCTATTACTGTTGAGCCGTTTGTCCCGTAAATGAGATAATAATCAGACTTTGATTTCAACAATACTTTAAGATTGGAATATAATTGTGATGCGATCAGCGGCTGAAGATAGAATTGCAGACTTAACGTGGGATTAAATGTCCAATTCAGCCGAATGTTTGCGGATAATTCGTTATAATCGATTTCCGCAAAAACATATCTATTGCCAAATGTATTCACCGCTAATTGATCTGAATACACTATTCCTATCCACTGTAATTTTGTAACGTCTCTTGAGAGACTTGGTCCAATTGAAAAAGTAAGATTAGATATCGGACGGTATTGAGTCCAAAATCCCAACTGGAAGGAATTGCTTTGAATAGATTTTTCTTTATTACCGAACATCTCGAGTACAATTGGTTTACTATCATCAGATGAGAAATTAATATTGTAACTATAGGCTGGTTTACTGATTGTTAAGGGCCCGCCTCGAGTTCTTCGATTGTTGATAAATTCATTTGGATTCAAATTCAAATTCCAATTAAGAGAATAAAAATTCATAAAGCGAACAAATCCAAAA
This sequence comes from uncultured Chitinophagaceae bacterium, assembly GCA_964355925.1. Classification (GTDB taxonomy): domain Bacteria; phylum Bacteroidota; class Ignavibacteria; order UBA10030; family UBA8401; genus UBA8401. The sequence goes on along the minus strand of CAYHFN010000002.1, from coordinate 44,281 downwards.
TGCGCCAATACTCGGTGAACTAAATTTCCTTCGAAGTCAAAACTTTGACCAAAACCACCACCTAACTCTTTTCTTCGAAAAAACCCATCCGGTTCAGACCAATTATACCCAGCACCAATATGCATGTTGATAACATCGGCACGAGATTGAAAACCAAGATCGTTCACCTCATAATTTGGATCGATGAAACCAAACGAAGAATTAAAAAAGAAACTACCTTTTTGTTTAATCAAATAAAAACGTCCTGCAAACCCCGTCAATGAAGTCGCATTTGTATCAACGTTTAAATGAGAGGCATCTGGCCTTTGGAAATAATGCTGAGAGTTTGTTTGTACATTTGTTATTCTTGTTCGGCTTCCTTCAACACGTGAAAGATTTGAATATCCGGTTATCACCCACGATTTACTACTGTCCAGAAATGTCCAGCCATCCATTCCGACAAACAATCCATTATCGTTCAAACTATTCTTGAGAACATTGTCGGAAAATTGCCGTTGTGTAAAAGTGCTTAACAGTCCAATACCTTGCTTCCCATCATTATAATCGCGCTGCACTCTGCCGACACCATAGTATGTTAATGGCTCTACTTCTGCTTCCGTACGAAGATTATTGTATTTGTAATCTGCAAATTCACGAGCAGTAACTGCATGTATTGTTCCGACATTCCATCCATCGACAACTTTTCCGGTAATTTTTCCCGCGCCGAGAATTCTTGTTGCGAATGGTGATTCTAAAAAATCTACATTACTAAGAGTATCATTTCCGACCGGAGAGCGTCCTATCCTTCTACTATAGAACGGCGTTGTATATGGGAAATTAAAATTCCAGAAACTTCTTCCGCCACCCTGTCCATAATTAGTAAAGATATTTGCACTTTCAACAAAGAACGGACGTTTTTCTTGAAACATAGATTCAACATCGGATAAATTCACTGTTGCCGGATCAACTTCAACTTGGCCGAAATCCGGATTAATTGTTCCATTCAAAACAAGGTTACTACTCAACCCATATCGCATATCAGTTCCGACATCAGACGAATATCGTGATCCATTATTGAACGGATTTCCTGGCGCAGGATGTGTGTATTCAGCTTTCGAAGTGACAAAGGGTAAAATCTCTATTGTGTTTGACGGTTTAACTCCTTCAATGCCGACCAGTTCGGGAAATCTTGAAACATATCCGCTTTCCATTCTTGGAGTATATACAAGATAATCTTGTTCATTTTTTCTGCCTATATCGCGTCGAAAATTTATGCCCCAAACCTGTTGATCATTATCTTGAAAACGAAGTTGTGAAAAAGGAATCCTCATTTCCGCAGTCCACCCATTATCATTGATAGTTGATCTCCCTTCCCACACACCATCCCAATCTGAGTCATCCCAGTCATCATTATAGAGTACTCCGTCGGCAAGAGTTCCAGAAGGTCCTAAAACAAAATAATTTCCGGAACGTTTATCGCGATAAGGGTCAAGAAAAACACCAAACCAGTCCGCCGTATTCAAATTATCCCGACGATCAAGAAGTGCCATAATCGAATCCGGTGAAGAATCATACATACGCGCGGCGACATAGATTGCTTCGTTATCATACGCTACCCATACTTCGGTTTTTTCACTTGGCAACGATCCTTGGTTAGGATCTTTTTGTTTGAAATCAGAAAATGGTTGAGAAGAACGCCAGATGTTTTCATCTAACTTCCCATCAACGATAATTTTTTCAGTAAGTTTAAGCGCTTGAATTTGCTGTGCAGCGGTTGTAAGTGTTGCAATCAATACAAGAAATAAAACCAAACGGTAAATCAAAATCATTGCTCCTCCATAAAACTTAAAAAGCGGCTATGGTAATGAAAGCTACGCCGCTTCTGTAAGTTTGTTACACTACTTTTTTATACTATTTTTTTTTGATATCGATATACCCATTCACTGTTTCCAGTATAATAGTTTCGCCCCCGCCATTTAAGATATAGCGACCACGTATTTCTTCACGGTCATCATCTTTTTCATAGGATTCTGCCTTAAAGTCCGACCGAATTTCATATTTTGATTTTCGTGAAGAAGATCCCCAATTATCACGTAATCGAATTGTTGCTTCAATAGTGGCTTTTGCATTTTCAGGTAACGAAAGCCGAACATCACCGCCCGCAGTTTTCAGTTTACTATTTCCTTTTCCGCTGGGAATCAATTCAGCAGTAACATTTCCGCCTGCAGTGCTGGCTTCAATCGATCCAGTAATATTCTTTAGATCAATATCGCCACCGGCAGTTTTTGCTTCAACGGTACCGAAAGCCCCTTTTAAATTAAGATCTCCACCAGCCGTTCTAAGATATGCGTTGCCACTTACTTTGCCAACTCGAACATCGCCGCCTGCGGTTGAAAGTGAAGCATCTCCGCCAATATCACCAACCTCTATATCACCACCTGAAGTTCGGGCATCAAGTTTTTTTGCAACCTTTTCAATGCTAATATCTCCACCGGATGTACTCACCGTTGCCTCGCCATTAACATTTGCCAGTGTAATATTCCCCCCTGAAGTACGAAGATCAGTCTTGCCTTCAATGTCGCCTGTCTTAACATCGCCACCCGACGTGGACATACTAACCGTTCCTTTTATTTTCTCAATCGTAATGTTTCCGCCTGATGTTGAACCTTTTACATCTCCTGATATATTTCCCTGCAATTCAATATCACCGCCCGATGTTCTAAGATCCAATTTTGTCTGAGATGGAACGGTAATCATAAATCTTCCATCGCTATGATTTCCCCATTTTGGACGATAGGAGACTCTCACTTCATCACCAGATTGGGTTATCTTTACATATTCCATATCCTCATCATCAATTCCATCGACAACAACGTTGATCTCGTTCTTTTCCGAAGATTTAATAAGAATCTCACAGCCGCTGACAGAAACTTCTAGCGAACTTCCCTTCCCAACAGTAAATGTTTGTTCTTTACGTGACTGCAAGCCTGAGCCAGATGAACTGCTCACAAATCCTGCATGTGAACCTGTTGTTCTTGGTGGATTTGGCGCTTTTGGAACTCCTTGATCACTTGCAAACATCAATACAAATGTAAATACCATGCACAGCATCAACAACTGAATACGTTTCGTTTTCATTGATATATCTCCTTTACTAAGTTGACCGCACGACTGCGAATATAGTTATTTTGTTCTTTTTCTATTTGTTGTTTTAACGTTGCAATTGTTCTTTCGTCAAATTTTGTTCCGTCCATTTTTGCCATTTCAAGTGCATTGATCGCAGAAACACGGATCCCTGAATTTTCATCTTTTGCGATAACGTGCAGCAACGCATCGCGGATGTCCGCATCGAAATCATACTGTTGAAGCACTCGCAATGCTTCACTTCTTACTCCCGGGTTCTCATCCGTTTGAAGTGATCTTATCAAAACAGCTTTAATCGATGGATCAACGAATTTTTTGTTTTCAGATTGATTTCGGATGGCATTGACAGATGAAAGGCGAACTCCTGCATTCGATTCATTCAACAACGCATGTGTAAGCAATTTCTGAATTTCAGGATCATCAATCTTTCCTTTAATGTGCATTGGGGCGACTGCATCAAATTCAAACTCTATTTCGCCGTCTCTTGCATCATTGTCGATGAATCGAACATTGGAAATGGATGTCTGCGGTTTAGCATCTGTGGAATTTGAGACTGGCTGGAAAGCAAATCCTTGGGTATTCGATTTCGTCGAGGATGAATAATATCCAATTACCATACCTACCATTAGAATAACAGCACCGCCAAATGCAATTTTTGGTTGAAGAAATTCCACAGCAACACCAATAATTTGATTCACAATTGATTTTCTATTCCGCTCTTTGCGTAATGCTTCGCGTAACTGGCTACGGGCATCATTCAACAAATCATCAGATGTTTTCGGGGAAATATTTTGAAAAATAAATGATTTGAGTTTTTTCAATTCCTGATACTCTTTGCTTAAATCATGATGCTTCTTAAGATACGCATCCAGTTTTTTCTGATCTTCGTCATTGAGTTCGCCATAAATAGAAAGCTGCATCAGTTCTTTATAATCTTCTTTTTTCATAATTATTATTCGTATAAATCTTTTAATTGTATTCTCATCTTTTGTGTCGCTTCAAACAGATATTTCTTTACCGTTCCTTCAGCACAACTCATCATTACCGCAATGTCTTTTATCTTATAATCCTGATAATACCGAAATGTAAATACCAGTTTTTGTTTTGGAGAAAGATCTTGAAGTGCATCTTCAATTCTTAACGAGATTTCATTCCCATAGGTTTGTGAATCCGTCTCAACATCACTGACTGCGTACGCAACAGCCGTTTCGTCATCATTATTATTATCCAGCGAAACGTTGGAAATCCGTTTTTTCTTTTCCCGATGTGTTAAACAAACATTGGTTGCAATACGGAATATCCACGTCGAAAACTCGCTTTGCTGTTGAAACTTTGCCAGCCCTTTAAAGACGCGGATAAACGTTTCCTGATAGATATCCTTTGCATCGTCAGCACAACGGGTGTACCGGGAAGCAATATTGAGCACATCTTTGTCATATCGAAAGATGAGTTGTTCAAATGCAGAAAAATTTCCTGCTTTGGATTGCTCGATTAGTTCTATATCTGTTTGCGCCATATGACTGGGTTTATCTATTAGACTTTAGTTCTAAGGAAAAGGTTGTGGTGTCGTTGCAACCTTTTCAGTTGAGCCGTATATTATACAAATAATGGTGAACTTACGATGAAAATAATGTTCGGTTGCATATTGTTTCTTCCAATTCTATCACTGGGACAACAGCGAGAATTTAGTATCTATATAGAGAGGAATGATTCTATTGTATCGCTGCAAATAACCACAATGGAGACTTTCCCTTGCTTAGGATATTCAATCAGGACTTTTGAAATGTGGGATCACGATACATTGGTAGTTGATATCCGGGGATTTGTAAAACCGCTAAAGTGTTATAACAGTGCAGATGTTGCAAGAAAGACACAACAGATCATGGGAATAAGATCAAAACATTTTGGAGTAAAAATTCGATGGAAAGATAAATTCGATCTCTGGCTTATTGATGCTTCAACAGAATCAGTAACCGCAAGAGAACAACACGTCGCCTTTACTTCGTGGTTCAGAGATTGAAACATAATCCGCAGTATTTAAGGGAATAATATATTTTTCCATATTCCCTTCTGATTATTACAAGCAAAACTATATCACTAATTCTTACGAACGGCCGGATTGCTTGATTCGATCATAAGCATTCTTCGTTTTGGAAATTTCTTTTTTTCCTGTAATTGAAATTGCACATCAAATACAACTTCGGATGCGCGCTTTTTGCCAAAATACGTTTCCGGTACCCATCTCACTTTTCGAAGTGTTGATTTTACCGAACTACTAAAAATACCATAGCCGCCAAAATCGATAGAGGTAACGTTTCCAAGAGAATCAATTTCAATGCTAACTCTTGCAATATCTTCAACTCCGGCGCGGCGAGCAATTTCCGGATACACAATGAGACTCTTTAATGAATCCCAGCCGATCTCGGGTTTTGCTTCTACCATAGCGTCTTGTGAATAACAAAATGAAACTAAAAGTAAAACAGAAATGCAAAATGATTTCATAGATCTCTCCTTATAATTCATACTGGAATTTCATTGATTTTAGACAGAGAATCAAGCCCAAAAATCAATTCTTTCATTTTCCATTGTCTTCACCTATATTTCGACAGACAAAGTCTGTTAAATCAGAGGAAAAATCATGGCTTACGAAACTCTTTTGCTTACCAAAGAAAATGGATTTGCACTTATTCAGATCAATCGCCCTCAAGCGTTGAATGCACTCAATTCTCAAGTGTTAAAAGATATCTATAACGCACTGTTCGAGATTGATCATGACGATGCATTGAAATGTTCTATTATAACCGGAAATGAAAAAGCATTTGCCGCCGGCGCAGATATAAAAGAAATGGCAGATAAAAACAGCAAGGAAATGTTCAATGACAATCAGTTCGAATCGTTCTACAAAATTCGGACGATCAAAAAACCCATCATTGCGGCGGTGAATGGATTTGCGCTTGGCGGAGGTTGCGAACTGGTGATGGCGTGCGATATGATCATTGCAAGCGAAACAGCAAAATTCGGTCAGCCGGAGATCAATCTTGGCGTCATTCCCGGAATGGGGGGCTCGCAGCGATTGACACGAGCCGTTGGTAAATATAGAGCAATGGAATTGCTCCTGAGCGGCGATATGTTCTCCGCTGAAGATGCATTACAATGGGGACTGATAAACAAAGTGGTGCCGAGTGAATTTTTACTTGAAGAAGCAAAATCTCTCGCAAAAAAAATTGCAGAAAAACCAATGATTGCTGTTCAGATTGCAAAAGAAATGGTTTGTAAAGGAGACGATCTTTCTATACGCGAAGGATTGGAATATGAACGAAGAAAATTTGCTGATCTCTTCGACACTGAAGACCAAAAAGAAGGGATGAAAGCGTTTGTGGAAAAACGGAAAGCAGTGTGGAAGAATAAATAGTGAAGTATACGAGTCGTTGAGTCGATGAGTAAACACAGTGGAAGATACAGTGAATACAGAAAAATTCTTCTCAACTAAATATTATTAACAAACATTAATTGGAACTCTACCATTTTTTGTGTATCTTACACCGTTGCAAATATGCAACACCGCATCTGAAAGTCTAACACTGTCTCAGAAGCGGATATACGACACGCTTCTCTGATGGCAATTCGCATTAGGATTTTCCTTCCGCACACTGCATCCAAAAAGCAGCGAGTCATTTTTTAACACAACATTTGCCTTACATCAATACCCTGCGAGTTTTCTCGTTTGAGATTCTTCGCACCGCTCAGAATAAGAGTGATTTGTCTGCTTCTGCGCTTTGTTTACGGCAAATAATAAACAAAAGGATCTAAAATAATGGCTTTTCAAGCCCTTGGTCTTAACGACCGACTTGTGCAAGGTATTCTTGCGACCGGGTATTCCACCCCAACAGAAATTCAAGCACGTGCAATTCCGCTGGCAGTAGCCGGCAAAGATATTATCGGCAGTGCGCAGACAGGAACAGGTAAAACTGCAGCATTCACTCTTCCAATCCTGAACCGCTTAGCGGGACAGACGGAAAAATCGCATCACATTAAAGCGCTTATTCTTACACCAACACGCGAACTTGCCCAGCAAATTGAAGATGCCGTAAAGCAGTACGGACGATTCCTTCCGGTGAAAGCTCTTTCAATTTATGGCGGAACAAATATTCAAAATCAGTTAAAACAATTATCACGCGGTGTCGATATTCTTATCGCAACACCCGGACGATTGATCGATCACTTAGAACGCAGAAGCGTTAATCTTTCGCAGGTAGAAGTTCTTGTGCTGGACGAAGCAGACAGAATGTTCGATATGGGATTCATCGATGATATGCGATTGATCATTAAACAAACACCGGCTACACGGCAGACGCTGCTTTTTTCTGCAACAATGGGAAAAGAAGTTCGAGCATTGGTAAAGAACATCCAAAAAAATCCGGAATTGATCGAAGTTGGTCATCAACGAACGCCAGCAACAACTGTAACACAACATTTTTATTCAGTGAATGATGACAAAAAATTGAGCCTTCTTCTTCACATCCTTCAAACAAAAGAATTGGACTGCGTATTGGTGTTTTCTAAAACGAAAGTCGGTGCAGAAAAAGTCTCAAACAATTTACATAAGAACGGCGTTAAAGCTATTTCAATTCATTCGGACAGGACACAGGCACAGCGACAACGAGCCCTTGCCGGATTTAAACAAGGTCAATATAAAGTATTGGTTGCAACGGATGTTGCTGCACGCGGAATTGATGTTGAAGGAATTTCACACGTTATTAATTATGATATACCGACGTATGCAGAAGATTATATTCACCGCATTGGACGAACAGGACGTGCACTTTCAACCGGTGATGCAATAACATTTGTAACACGAAGTGAAGCACGACATGTAAAAAAGATCGAACAGTTCATCGGAAAAAAATTCGAAATAAAAAAATACCCTGACTTTGACTATAATAAAGTAGAAGAAAAAGTCGTTAAACAGGCTGGTCATTCGGAAACCGAGCACCAATCCGACAATGAACCAAATTTCAACAGGGAACATCACAGCGATAGCAGAGAACGTTTCAAAAGAAATGATCGCGGAACAGGTCGTAGTTCGAGTTTTGGCAGTCGGCCTGATCGACGAGAAAGTTTCAAACGAGATGATCGTCGGACCGGAAGCAGCGGATTTGGCAGCGGTGAGAGACGAAGTCCCGGTTTCGCAAAACGTGATTCATTTAGCGGAGATCGCAAAGAAGGCGGTTTTCCAAAACGTGAATCGTTTGGCGGAGATCGTAAAGAAGGTGGTTTCCCAAAACGTGAATCGTTTGGCGGAGAACGCAAAGAAAGCGGTTTTCCAAAACGTGAATCATTTGGCAGAGACCGTAAAGAAGGTGGATTTCCGAAGCGTGATTCGTTTGGAAGCGGGCGCAGAGACAGCGGTTATCCTAAACGTGAATCATTTGGCGGAGAACGTAAAGACAGTGGATTTGTAAAACGTGAGTCATTCGGCGGCGAACGAAAAGAAGGCGGATTCGCAAAACGGGAATCATTCGGCGGAGAGCGTCGAAGTTTCGGAAAGAAACCTTCGTTCGGAGGAGAACGAAAAAGTTTTGCGAAACGTGATTCATTCGGCAGTGGCCGGAGAGAAGGCGGTGTTGGAAAACGTGAGCCGTTCGATGCACAGAAAAGAGAACATAATTTTGAAAAACGGGAATCATTTACTGAAACAAGAGGTTTTGACCGACCGAAACCGCACGGCGGACCGGATTGGAAGACATTGATCCCTGAAGAACGAGAACACAAATCGCGCGATCATAAAGTCGTGCGTAAAATGGTTAGCAGAAAAAAGAAGGATTAGTAACCCTGTTATTTATGCTGGTGAGTCACGCTGCGCTTTGACAAAAGCGTGACTTAACGAAACTAAAAAGAAGCATCCGGATACGGTTGCTTCTTTTGTTTTAAAGCGGGATAATTATGGAAAGCAAATAAATACACACCCCTAAATCCCGGATCCCCAACGCAAATTCATTCGCACAGAGGGGATTTTTAGAATTGGATTACATTATGGAATACACTACAATCCTTTACGCTGTTTCTGAAAATGTCCTTACTATTTCATTCAACCGTCCTGAAAAACATAATGCGGTAAATGAGCAGATGAAAAAAGAACTGCTCGATGCTTTTAGACAAGCAGAAAAAGATTCGACGGTAAAATGCATTGTGTTGCGCGGTGCAGGGGAAAAAGCATTTTGTTCAGGTCAAGATCTGAAAGAATATCAAGAAGCGAAAAGTTCGATGAAAGATATGCTGGAAAAAGGATACAATCCGATCATCAAGCAAATGCGATCTATGGAGAAGCCAATCATCGGAATGATCAATGGTGTTGCCGCGGGAGCAGGATTCAGTTTTGCACTTGCGTGCGACATGCGAATCATGTCCGATAAGGCAAAACTTATTCAAGCATTTGTACGAATCGGTTTAGTTGCTGATTCCGGGAGTCACTGGTTCCTTCCACGATTGGTTGGGACAGCAAAGGCTTTCGAGTTTGCCGCTACAGGAAAAGATATCGATGCGATAGAAGCAAAAGAAGTTGGGCTTGTCAATCATGTTGTTCCTCATTCAGAGTTAGAAAAGGTAACCTACGAACTTGCGAATAAATTAGCGACCGGAGCGACGAAAGCGATCGGTATTATTAAACGGACACTCAATAAATCGCTGACGATGTCTTTTGATGAACTATTAACATACGAAGCAATGATGCAGGAAATTGCAGCACAATCGTACGATCACAGCGAAGGTCTTGCGGCATTCATAGAAAAACGTTCGCCGAAGTTTGAGGGAAAATAGTTTAGAGATCTAAAAACTCTTCGAATCAAATCATGATTACCGAACCATATCTTGCGCTAATCCCGCAATCACAAAGCGATCAATTGCTTCGGGGATGGGGTTTTGATCTTCTCAAAGAATATTTCTCCATTGTTCAACAACTTCCTTTGACCAATTCTCCGGTTGTTGAATTGGCAACAGGGACAGGACGAATGTGTGCAGCGCTCTCTTGTATTTTTCCCAAGATCATTTCCGGAGATATTTCTATGGATGATCTTCCTCGTGTGTATCAACGCATTCCGGAACAGTTCTTGGAGCATGTTAATTTTGTTCAATTGGATATGGAGGTTCTTCCTTTCCCATCAAAAAGTATTTCTACTTTGGTCTGCTTAAACACAATGCACGAAGTTTCTCATCCTGATGTATGTCTTCACGAAATGATCCGAGTGATGAATTCCAATGGAACGTTGGTGATCGGAGATTTTAATCAGACGGGATTCGATTCAATGCAGAAGATCCATGAGATTGTCTACCATAATGATCATAAAGAAGGATCCATCTCTACGGATGAAATCGTAAGAGTTTTAACAGATTCGTTTCAAACAGTCCGTTCGGTCACAACTCCATTAAACATAACCTATTTCGCTTCGGGCAAACAATAATCTCCGATACAAAATATTCATTCGTCGTTTTTCGGAAATGACAATTAGTGATTACTATTTATATTGATTTTTCATCAATTCATTGGTACACTCTTATTACAGTTTCATTTTAATTAAAAATATCATCATCATTAAGACAAACATCTCTGCAATCATCGAAAGGTAACACTATGCGCATCGGAATTCTCACCGGAGGCGGCGACGTTCCCGGATTAAATCCTTGTATTAAAGAAGTGGTCTATCATGCAGCGAATGCAGGGGCAGAAGTGTACGGCATTCGCCGCGGCTGGGGTGGGTTGCTGAATTTTAATATTGACGATGTTGAAGATCAAAAGAACTGGGTCATTCCTCTGACAAAACAAAACACTCGCACCATTGACCGATCCGGAGGAACATTTCTTCATACATCGCGAACAAATCCACAAAAAGTAAAATGGACAGATATCCCAAAATTTTTGCAAGACCCAAAGCGTCCACCGCAAGATGGTGATCCAATCAGTGATTTTACTCCACACGTGCTCCGTGTTCTGGAACATTTGAAGATTGATGCATTGATTGCCATTGGGGGTGATGATACACAAAGTTATGCTGTCCGTTTGCACAACGAAAAATTTCCTGTTGTCTCTATTCCAAAAACGATGGACAATGATGTGTACGGAACCGATTACTGCATAGGATTTTCAACAGCCGTCACACGTAGTGTTGAATTCATCACCAATCTTCGTACTTCAACCGGTTCGCACGAACGTATTGCTGTGATCGAACTTTTCGGACGCAACTCCGGTGAAACTTCACTCATCTCTGCATATCTTGCCGGAGTTGATCGCGCAGTTATATCCGAAGTTCATTTTGATCCAGAAAAATTAGCCGCATTGCTCATGGATGACAAGAAAACAAATCCGAGCGGGTACGCGATCATGACGATTTCCGAAGGGGCTCAAATGATCGGCGGAAAAGTTGTTGAATACGGACAAGCAGATGCTTATGGTCATAAAAAACTTGGCGGCATCGGACAAATTACCGGTGAAGCAATTCAGAAAATTACCGGACAGCATATCATCAATCAACAAGTCGCCTATTTAATGCGAAGCGGTGAACCCGATGCATTAGATAGAATGGTTGCAATGTGTTACGCAAACCTTGCAACGGATATGGTAATTAAGAAACATACCGGAAGAATGGTTGCATTGCGTGATGGAAAATATACGACTGTTCCGCTTCATTCAATTACCGATGGAGTGAAACGTGTTGATGTTCAAGAATTATATGATTCTGAAAATTATCGTCCGCGCATTTTGAATGTGATCGGTAAACCGATGTTCTTGTATTAAATTTGATTTTTGACGCTTCCAAAATCTCCGCGGTTTTGGGAGCGTCTCTTTTTAATCAGAGAATAACAATTGTTTCAAAATTCCATTTTGTTTACGTTTGTATAGATTAGTTACGGAGGCGTTATGAAACGAATGTTCATTTTTTTAACTGCATTCCCAATTCTCTTTTCAGTTCTTTTTGCACAACATAATCCGCAATTTGAATTATCGACTGCATTTCCATTCCACGGGTTTCAAAGCTCGCCACGGGATTATTTTCTCACAACAAAATATTCTGCGGGAGTTTCGTTTACAATCAATGACTACTCTGATTTCATTTCGACAATAACCTATACGCAGCAAAATGCGATTATGACAATGGTTCCATCAAACAGAACCGGTGCATTGGTCGATTCCAGAACAATTTTTGTTCCATTTACTTCCGATCCATTCTTTTCCGAATATGGAGTATTCACCGGAGTACGATTGACATCGAGTCAAAACTTTGCACAAGTGTTTGTGAAAGGGCAAATTGGAGTGCTTAACGCAAAATATGGAACGATACAAAAACTTTCTTACGTCGATCAGAATAATCTTCCCGGCGGTTATTCTACCAGCGAAGTTGAAGGTGATGTTATGAAAATTCAGATCGCTGGAATGTATGGTGCCGGATTGATGCTGCATCCGACCGCATCATTGACATTCATCGCAGAACTCCATGCGATCAATCGTTTTACAAACCAACCGCTTGATGTTTACAGAAGCGTTGGCGTACAATTTGGGATGTAAATTATTTTCACATAATGAAAAAACTGCTGTTCATATTATTGTTTATCAACTCACAGGCATTCTCACAAGCCGGGAGTAGTGGCGTTCCATTTCTTCTCATATCCACTTCGGTTGAAGCAAATGGTATGGGCGGGATAATGACTGTGGCGAATTCGTCAAGTCCTTCATCCATGATGTTCAATCCCGCACAACTCGGTATGAGCAGCCAAACTGATTTTTTTAGCACAGAAATGTATTCACACAAAACTCTATGGCTGCCGCAATTCGGATTGAGTGATTTGTGGCTCAACAGCTATTCCATTATGTATGGACTGAAATTGCCAACGGAAAATAGTTCACCCATTAGCATCGGATTCGGCTATTCCCGATTATTTTTGAATCTAGGAAGGTTTATTGCTACAACCGAACTAGGACCTGAACCAGCCACTATAATTGACGGTTATGAGACAAGCGATAATTTTAGCATTGGTGTGGGAATTGATCTTGGAGTTACAGTGGCATTCGGTGCGACAACAAAAAAAATAACGTCAAAACTCAGTCCAGTTGGAACCGCGCAAGAACGGTCTGCAGGTACAGCGAATATTTGGGCATCAGATATTGGTCTAGTCATTAAGTTTCCAATCATCAACTTAATTTTTAGAGTGAATGAACAGCAGAATAATATTCTTTCACCGTTTTTAGATATAACAACTGCGTATGCACTGAATAATTTGGGCGGACGTGTAATATATTATGATAATGCTCAGGCAGACCCCTTACCCCGTACCGCTCGGCTTGGATGGTCAAGCGAAGCGGGATTCAATTATCATACAGAAAAAAACGATATTACATTATTCAATTTAATGATTGCTCGTGAAGCGGAAAATTTTTTATTTAAACGAGACAATATCGGATCTTGGGAGTATGACGGTGCTCCTCTTGGAAACATTGATATCTATAAGAATCTAATCGCAAGTGAAAAAAATGGATATGTTACGGTACGCAGAGGATTTTCGTTCAATCTATTTGAGACCATCACTATTCGACAAGGATCATACGAAGGAGATGGAAATCTTTCTTATTCGACAACAGGTTATACTGTAAGCACTCGTGGAGTCATGAAATTTTTTAATTCTACAAAATCTTCCGATCCAGATTTTAATCCCATGCAATTTCTTATATCACATTTAGAGATACGATTTAGTCATAGCGAATATCAAGGACACGATATTGTCGGAGGAACATATTTTGACAATCTTATTTTCTCATTTCATCACTAACCTAATTTTGAAAATTTCAGAAACAACAATCCCGTCTTTAAGGACGGGATTGTTGTTTCTGCCTAGTCGCTAACCATGAATCGGCGTTTTCAATTCCTTCTTCTCTTTCCCATTCCCGTTCGTTTTCCAAACGAACAGTCCCCGTTGATGATACGATGTATGCAGCAAGTGATGCGACATTTCTCCCAATGGTTCCAGTAAGAAATCATTATACAATACTTTCACATTAGGATTTTCGTGCGATTTACGAAGCGGTTTGTTTGCATCCTCAGCGTAGATCGACTCGGCGCGTTTTTTTCTGATCTCCATCGTTGTGGGAATGGGCTGCCCGCCACCGCCGAGACATCCGCCGGGACAAGTCATCACTTCGATAAATGCGTACGGTGATTCTCCTTTTTCAATTTGTTCCATCAGCGTGCGGGCATTCTTTAATGTGTGCGCAACTGCTACTTTCACTTTCATTCCGTTCAAATCAACTTCTGCCTCTTTGATCCCTTCCATTCCCCGCACGGCTGTGAAGTTGATATTTGGAAGTGGATTTCCTGTAATTACTTCGTAGGCGGTGCGTAATGCAGCTTCCATCACACCGCCGGTTGCACCGAAGATAACTGCTGCACCGGTCGATTCTCCAAGCGGACTGTCGAACTCTTCTGATGGTAACGAAGAGAATCGTATTCCGGTTTCTTTGAACATCCTGCCCAATTCTCTTGTCGTCAAAACATAATCGACATCATAGAATACATCCTCACTTGACCACGCCCGTTTGTCTTTCCAGTAATCGAACGCACCCATCATTTCGGGACGGCGCGCTTCGTATTTTTTAGCAGTGCATGGCATTACCGAAACGACGACGATCTTTCTTGGGTCTATTCCCATCTTTGCGGCATAGTACGTCTTCGCAACAGATCCGAACATCTGCTGAGGGGATTTGCATGAAGAAAGATGACCCAACAGATCAGGAAAGAAATGTTCAGCAAATTTTATCCAACCCGGCGAGCAGGAAGTGATCATCGGAAGTTTCCCTTTGTTCTTAATCCTGTCTATCAATTCATAACCTTCTTCAAGGATCGTAAGATCGGCTGTGAATTGCGTATCAAAGATTTTCTTGAAACCGAGTTTGCGAAGTCCTGCAACCATTTGCCCCGTTACCAAACTTCCCGGATCCATTCCCATTGCTTCTCCGATACCGACACGGATCGCCGGCGCAGTTTGTACGATTACATATTTTTCAGGATTTGATATTTCTTCAAAGACATTATCTGTATCATCACGTTCAACAATAGCACCAGTGGGACACACTAGCGCACACTGACCACAATATGTGCATGCAACATTGCCGAGACCTTTTTCCATGTACGTTGATATTTTGGATTTTATACCTCGACCGGAGAGTCCGATAGCAGAGACTGTCTGAACGTTCTGACAGACAGCGATACATCGTCCACACAAGATACATTTGTTTGGGTCGCGGTGAATGGAGATAGAACTAGTATCACATTTTTGGACCTTCTTTGTCCGAACATACCGGTCATCTTTCACACCGAGATCGGCAGCAATAGACTGCAGTTCGCAATTTTGGTTGCGCAGACAAGAGAGACAGTCCTTCGGATGATTCGCCAAGAGAAGTTCTACGCTCGTCTTTCGGGCATCGCGAATTCTGGCGGAGTTTGTTACGATCTCCATTCCTTCATAGACACAAGCAGTGCAAGAACGAAGAAGAGATTTAGCCCCCTTCACTTCAACTACACAGACAGCACATGATGCATTCTTCGAAACATCTTCCATGTAACAAAGCGTCGGGATTTTTATCCCTGCTCTTTTACACGCATCAAGTATCGTGGCGTTGAGCGGAGCCTGTTGATTGTCACCGTTGATTTTGATATTTACAATTGTCGTATTCATAGAGGCTCCTTACTGATCGTTAAATTCATTACATTTCACATCGCAGCGCAGGCATCGAGTTGCTTCCAATAACGCTTCCTCTCCGGTGTATCCGGCAAGTACTTCCTGAAAACTCGAGATGCGCTCCTTGGCAGAAACTTTTTTTGGTTCGATCATCTTCGCTTCTTCCGGTTCCAACTCGACTTCATCCTTGTATTTGAATTCCCTGAAGAGTTTATGAAAACGTTTCTCTTTCATCAGATCGTTGTCGATCGCCTCAGCAGCCTTGCGCGCGATTCCCATCGCTTCGGCAACCGTTGCCGGACCTGTTACAGCATCACCGCCGGCATACACATTCGGAAGATTCGTCCTGCAACTTGACTGGTTGATCTTCACTGTACCATTCTTTCGCAGTTCCAATCCAGCTTCTTTCGCCGCATCAAATTCAACTTTCTCTCCGATTGCAAGAATGATATTGTTACATGGAATGATTTCTTTCTCGGTAGTTTCAACCGGTTTCTTCCTTCCGGAGTTATCGAAACCATCAAATTTCATTTTGATGATTTCAAGCCCTGTTACTTTGTCGTTGTGGTCGCCAATGATCCTATACGGAGCAGACATGAACATAAAGCGGATTTTCTCATCCATGGCATCTTTTATCTCATGTTCGTTTGCCGGCATCTCATCGCGGTCACGACGATATACAATGGTAACATCTGAACCATTGCGAAGAACGGACCGAGCGGCATCAATCGCGACATTTCCGGCACCAACAACAACTACTTTTTTGCCAACACGGAGCCGTCCGCCAATCGCAAGATCTTCAAGGAATTCATATCCCTGTAAAACGCCATCGAGTTGATTCCCTTCGATGTGCAATTCGATATCTTTTTGTGCACCGACAGCAATAAAGACAGCATCATTTTGTTTCTGCATCATCTTAAAAGAAATATCTTTTCCAATGCGTGTGTTGAACACGAACTTGATCCCAAGTTTCTTGAATAGTTCAAGTTCTTTATTGACGACTTCTTTGGGCAAACGATAAGCCGGAATACCGTATTGAAGAATTCCTCCAGCACGTGCGTGACTGTCATAAACGGTAACGGAATGGCCCAGACGGATAAGATAAAATGCAGCTGTAAGTCCTGCGGGTCCCGCCCCAACGATTGCGATCTTCTTTCCGGTCGGAGAAAGTTTCTCCCTGATCAATTTCTGATATATCTCTTTTTCTTTTCCCATCTTATAGATCGTGTCAGCAAGATAACGATGGATCTCGCCTTGATTGACCGGATCATCAACCATATCTCTTCTGCATCGCATCTGGCAATGGAAGTAACAAATACGACCCACTGTTCCAGGAATAGGATTATCACGAAGAGTAAGTTCAAATGCTTCTTCGATCCTTCCTTCTTTTAATAATTGCAAATAGCCTGGAATATTCATGTGCAGCGGACAACTGTTCTCGCACAATGCCATAAAGAGATTTTCACAGACACCAGCTTTGCACCGTTTGTCGATAATATGTTTCTCATATTCATCTCGAAAATACCGCAATGTGCTCAATACCGGATTCGAACTTGTCTGCCCCAATCCGCACAATGAAGAATCTCTGATCACGTAAGACAATCGTTCAAGTGTATCGAGATCTTCCATCGTGCCATCACCGTGGGTGATCTTATTTAAAATTGCCAGCGATTGCGAAAGCCCTTCGCGACACGGCGTACATTTTCCGCATGATTCTGATGCCGTTACTTCTATAAAATACCGCGCAACATCCACCATACAATTATCCTGATCCATTACTACCATACCGCCGGAACCCATGATCGTTCCAAGTTTCGAAAGCGACTCGTAATCGACCGGTGTATTGAAATGTTCTACCGGAATACATCCGCCGGACGGTCCTCCGGTCTGCACGGCGCGGATCTTCTTTTTAGTTCCAGTCCCTTCTCCCATCTGATAGATGATGGTTTCAAGAGTAGTTCCAAGGGGTAGCTCAACAAGTCCAGTGTTTTTTATTTTTCCGACTAGTGAAAAAACTTTTGTTCCAGTACTGTTTTGTGTGCCGAATTTTGCAAATGCATCCCCGCCAATCGCAACGATGACGGGAACGTTGAACCATGTTTCAACATTGTTGATGTTCGTTGGCTTCCCCCACAATCCTTTTTGTGCAGGATACGGAGGACGCGGAATCGGCCTGCCAGCTCTTCCTTCGATGGATGCGATCAATGCAGTCTCTTCACCACAGACAAACGCTCCTGCTCCTTCAACGTATGACAGTTCAAAAGAAAACTCCGAACCGAAAATATTCTTTCCAAGTAAACCATACTCTTTCGCGACCGTAACTGCTTTTTTGAAACGCTCCACCGCAAGAGGATATTCTGCCCGCACGTACATAATTCCTTCGGATGCTCCCATTACATACGCACCAATCAGCATTCCTTCGATCAGTGAATGCGGATCACTTTCGATCTCATTGCGGTTCATATACGCGCCGGGATCACCTTCATCGGCATTGCAGATGATGTATTTTTGTCCGGTCTCAACTTTCTTCATCATTTCCCATTTTATTGCGGTCGGAAATCCTGCCCCGCCACGTCCGCGGAGTTTCGCTTTTTTGATCTCTTCCAACACGGAATCTCTCGTCATCTGCTTCAGTGATTTCATCAGCGAAGAATATCCGCCGACCGCGATGTATTCTTCTATATCTTCAGGATCGATCAAACCCGATTCGCGCAGAACAATTTTTTTCTGTCCCTTAAAGAACGGAAGTTCATTCCACAAAGGAACGCTGACTAATCCCGCACCAAATTCTATTTTGGAAGTAAAAAAATCCCACTTCTCTATTTTACATAATGCTTTTTTCAGCGGCATCAATCCTTTGGAAAGGCTCTGCACAATATTTTCAGCATCTTTTGGTGTTACTTTATGAAGAATAAGAAGGGGCATTCCCGGGATGTAACAGTTCACTAACACTTCTTCCGCACAGAATCCAAAACACCCGGTCATCGAAAGCCGTATTGCAACATTCTTTGTTTTGATTGTTTTTTGCAACGCTTCAAAAACTTCTTTCGCACCGTTTCCAATACCGCACGTTCCCATGCCAACGGATATTTTGGGAACATCGGGAAGAAGTTTCTTCAAGCCGTTTTGTTTCATTACTTCCAACGTTGAAACATCAATGGTTCTCATGGATTTTCCTCACTTTCGATATTCGTCGGACGAGCATTTGCAATTTGGACGCTGTCACATTGCTGTAGATAATTCCATCGATAGCAATAACCGGTGCGAGTGCACATTGACCGAAACACGCTACTGTTGTAATCGTAAACTGATTGTCCGGTGTTGTAAAAAACGATTCACCTTCATCTAATTCTTTCTTGCAGTTCAAAATCAATCCAAGATCATCTAATAACGTGCGCGAACCTTTCGTATGGCAGGCAGTTCCGCGGCAAACGGTAATGGTATGTTTCCCCTGCGGCTTGAGATTAAAGAATGAATAGAAGGTGACGACGTTATACACTCTTGAAAGAGGAACGCCCGTTCTGAGCGCAACATGGTTTAATGCATCTTCGGAAAGAAACTTATGTTCGTTAAGAATTTGGGACTCTTCGAGAATGCCCAAGAGTTCTCCATGTTTACCTTTGTATCGTGAGATGACAGCATCAATCTCTTGCATCTCTTGTGACAATGTACGTGATCCATCCATAACTGCTCCTTTTCAAAATAGAAATAATCTGTAGCGTAGTAAAACAATATTCATAGTAAAGCGGATGAGAGTTCAACCGAATATCGATGGTAAAACACTCCATTATCTTCTAAGTGATAATTATTGGAAAACTTGATGTGGATAACTCGGGAAGACATAAACACTTTCTGCACCTGGAGCATATAGGGAAGTTGAGCGGCGATAATTTTCGCACTATAAAAAATGTTACATCGTGCGGAGTTGAAGAAAGATTTATTTTTGGAGGAACTTCATTTTGAATTTATGTGTACCGTTACAGCTTATCGTTGAATGAATTATTGTAAAATTAATTTTTCATTTCGATTGTTCGCAAAAGACAACCTGTGTGTAACGAGTTCCTTCAAATACTATGACGTCGCTTAACCATCGGAAATGCCAAAAAGCACATTTGAAATATAGAGAAGTATTTCTTGAAAAACAGTAATTGAATACGTTTTTGAAATAAATATTTTTACAATCAAGACATGTTTGTATTTTTTCTAAAATAAATAAATTATTTATTGAAGTTGCCGATTGCTAACTGACCAATGTTTACCTAAATTTTTACCATCAATTAATTACCTTAACACATTTTTCTAATGTCATCGTTTCGATATATATATCTTCCTTTCAGCACCAACACTGCTCCTACTGTTTGCAGTTCTTTGAATCCTCATCGTAAAAAAAAATGTGCAACTGTTCAACAATACAACGTTTATATTTTCTACGTTTTCATTCTCATATCAATTTCTTCTGCTCAGATAGTTTCTATCAACGGCTACATTATTGATGCAAATACGAACCTTCCAATTTCTCGTTCCATAATTCAGTTGAATGAAACCGGGGAGAAAAAAAGCAGCGATGAGCGAGGATATTTTCGGTTCGACGTCCATACAATAGGCAGTTATACTTTTTCTGTTCATCACATTGCTTATAAGGATACTGAACAAAAGATCGTAAGTAGTAATCTTTTTAATGACACAATCATTTTCTCACTCCAACCAAAGATTTTCCAATCAGACGGCATTATCGTCAACAGTACTCGCACTGTGTCAGATGTGAACAATACTCCATTTCCCTTAAATATTGTTTCAAGCGAACATCTATTACAGCAGAACAGTACAACAATTTCTGACGCATTGAAAAACTCCGCAGGACTTTCAATCGTCCGCGACGGTGCGTGGGAGACTGCTGTTTCAATCCGTGGAATGAGCCGTTCGAATATTGTCATGCTTGTCGATAATTCTAGAATTGAAACTGCCAATGATATTGCCGGAGCGCTTTCTCTTTTCAATGTTCATGACCTTGAGAGGGTTGAAACAATTCGCTCATCCGGTGCAGCACTGTACGGAACAGGTGCCTTGGGCGGTATCCTTCATTTAATATCAAAACGCACTTTATTCACCGATGAATTCCAAATGAATAGCAATGTGAACAGTGAATTTTCAAGCGTGAACAACTGCACATCGCAATATCTTGCCGTTGAGGGATCTTCTGAACAATTTGCGGGAAGATTTAGCGGCGGATATCGGAAAGCAGACAATACCGTTACACCAGCAGGGATTCTTCCAAATTCCCAATTCACCGATTTCAATGTCACAGGTTCACTTGGTATAAAGACATATGAACGCCAATCGCTCCATCTTTCGTATCAACGTTCTCAAGCAGAAAACACCGGTATTTCGGGAGGTGCACCCATTTCTGCCTTGGCAAAGGCAACATACAAACTTACACGACGTGAATTTTTCGGACTTGACTATACAATCCCGAATATCTCTCAGACTGTTTCCTTGCTCACGGTTCGCATTTCTCAACAAAATATTTCTCGGAATGTTGAGATCGTTCAAACTCCATCTCTAACGCTGACTCCTCATGCAATTCACTTAACAACAAGCGCTCAGGTAGAATCAAAAATCACTGCTACAGAAAACAATTTTTTAATTATCGGCGCTGAAGTATGGCAGAGAACATTGGAAAGCAAACGGGAAAAAATCAACAATGCGAATTATACAATCACCGGTGAACGTCCGATACCACACTCTGCATTTCTTTCTGCAGGATTGTACGGACAGGATGAATGGTATCTTGTACCAAATAAAGTCACAATGATACTCGGAGCACGATATGACTGGATCCATATCAGCAATGATGAAACGACAAATCCAGAATATGTCATCAGCAATGGAGTTCTTAATACCATTCCGACTAATCAAATAATTTTATGGAAAAGTGGAACGGTAAAGAATGAATCGTGGAGTGGAAACATTGGAATACAATGCTCATTGCTATCAAATCTGGACGTAAGTTTTCTTGCATCCACGGCTTTTCGTTCTCCTTCGTTGGAAGAACGATACCAATACCTCACTCTCGGAGACGGCATTCATGTGGGAAATCCAGATCTTAAACCGGAACAAAGCATAAGTATGAACGCAGGGCTCCGATGGTATACGAGCGGAACAAATATTCGGACAGATTTTTTCCTGAATCAATTGACGAACCTTGTTACGGATGTTCCGGGAACATTTGAAGGGAACGCCGCATTCATCAAACAAAATATCAGTGAAGCTCGATTGTACGGATATGAAATTACCGGCGAGCAATTATTTACTTCGTGGTCAACAATGAATGTTACTGTTTCATATGTTCGTGGAGAAGATACGCACAACAACGCTAATCTTTCTCAGATCGCACCGCTGCATGGAAACGTTGAATTACTAGTTCGCAATCAGGATGTTGGAAGAATTTCAATGTCGCTATCAATAAGTGCGCCTCAAGAATTTCTTGGTACCGGGGAAAAACGTACATCTGGTTACGCCGTTTTTGATATTGACGCGGTTTCTGTCCCTTGGACATTCGAACGATTCTCCATTACCACTCGCGGAGGAATTCAGAATGTTTTTAACAAGGAATACCGCAATCATCTTTCTACGATTCGCGGGAATATTACATCCGAACCCGGAAGAAATTTCTTTCTTTCAATTACAGTTGAAGTTTAGTGAGGTTTAATAAGGATTCCAAAATATGTTCTGGTTTACATTAGCAACTTGTTCAGCACTTCTATCCGCTGCTTCAGCGGTTTTGCAAAAGAAAATATTATTCCGGCTGAATGCTCTGGAATTTTCGTTCTCAGTTTCACTCTCTATTGTTTTCGTAACTCTATTCATTCCATTTTTTATAGATGTACATTCCATTCCACTGTTAACACTTTCGATCATTATTGGAAAGAGCCTACTCGGAGCATCGGCATTTTTGTTAGTGATGTTATCACTGCAACATAATCAAATCAGCAGTGCCCTTCCACTATTAGGATTAACACCTGCCGCAACAGCACTTCTTTCCTTCTTTATTTTGGGAGAAGGATTGCAACAGTCTGAATGGTTTGGTGTCGTATTAATGATTGCTGGTGTTTATTTGCTGGAAAGAAAACAAAAGGATAAAATATTCCAACCTATCAGGGCAATCGTTAAATCAAAAAAATACTATTATATCTACGGAGCAGTCGGATTGTTCGCTGTATCTTCAGTGTTCGATAGAATGCTCGTACATTCTATGAAGGTCAATCCATTTTTCATCCTTTTTTACCAGCATATCGTGTATGTTTTGTTTTTTTCTTCACTGTTGATGATGCGGCATGTTTCTTTCAAAACAGTCATTAAAAAAAGTATAGAACAACTGCCGCTCATTGCCACTGTTGCGGTGCTTACACTCGCCTATCGTTTTACTCAGTTAGAAGCCACAAAGATTGCTCCAGTTGCTTTAGTGCTGGCGGTAAAACGGACTTCAATTTTGTATGCCTCGTTCTTTGGCGGGAAATTATTTTCCGAAGATCGACTAACAGAAAAACTAGTCGGCACTTTACTGATCGTTGCAGCAGGATTTTTTATTCTGAGAAACGTGGGATAATAGTCGAATTAAAACGCCTTTTTCTCTTTGTATTTCGCCCAATCATTCTGTAATTTCATTTCGCAATTCATCATTATACATTTATAATTCATCATTACTAAAAAATGGCTATTTCAATTGGAATTGTCGGTGCTGGAACAATGGGAGCAGGAATCGCACACATTGCAGCATTGAATAAATGCACCGTTTCGCTCTATGATATCAACGAAGAAGTGATCCGTCGGAGTGTTGAGCGGATCAATTTTGAAATGAAACGAAGCGTCGATAAGAATAAGATCTCGGACGACGATATGAAGCAGGCGCTCACCCGTATCAAAAAACGAACAAATATCAATGATCTTGATACGTGTGATATTATCATTGAAGCAGTGTTGGAAGATATTCGAGTAAAGAAAGATCTTTTCAAAAAATTAGACCAGATCGCCCATCATACCGCAATTCTTGCAACAAACACTTCTTCTCTTTCGGTAACATCAATTGCGGCGGCCACTAAAAAACCTGAACGCGTTGTTGGGATGCATTTTTTCAATCCCGTTCACTTGATGAAACTTGTTGAGATCGTCAAAGGGGCAAAAACTTCTTCCGAAACGATCACACAAACAATTGCCATTGCAGAAAAACTTGGGAAAAAGACAATCGTAACAAAAGACACTCCCGGATTTGTAGTGAACAGAGTTGCGCGACCATTTTATTCTGAAGCGTTGAAGATCCTAAGCGAGAATGTTACCACCGTTGAAGAGATCGACCGCATTGTAAAAAAGAGCGGCGGATTCAAGATGGGTCCGTTTGAATTGATGGATATGATCGGCAATGATGTGAATTTTTCCGTCACTGAATCGATGTTCCAGCAATTCTTTTATGATCCACGATTCCAGCCGAGCCATATTCAAAAACAATTAGTTGAAGCCGGAATGTTCGGTAAAAAAACGAAACAGGGATTCTATAACTACGAAGAAAAATGAAAAAATCAGTTAAACGCGAAAAAAAAATAAATAATTTAAAAGTTCCAGCTCAAAGTCCAAAACCAAAAATCCAAAAGAACAAATCAGTTGAAGTCAAACAATTGATCTGTCTTCTTGGTGATGAATTTTTGGTGAAGGAATATTCCGCTGCGTTTCAGGAAAAAGGGATTGCAGTGCAGGAATTAAAGAATCTTTCAACGCTCAAAACATCGGCGAAGAAGATCACTGCTGCATTTGAACTGACGTTGGCATCAAACGAACAAAAGAAAAAAAATCTTCAATCGTTGGATGACGCACTTCCAGATAACGTTCCGATCATTTCTTCTTCAATAACGGAAACGATCTTGTCACAATCCCATAAGTTAAAACACAACCATCGTTTTGTCGGTATCGCCGCTTTCCCAACACTATTGTCCAATTCTTTGGTTGAACTTTCCCCTTCGATACATACTTCAAAAGAAATTGCGGATGAAGTGAAAGCACTGTTCAATTCAATTAAAAAGGAAACTGCAATGGTACAGGATGGTGTTGGAATGGTGATGCCGAGAATTCTTTGCCAGGTCATCAACGAAGCATTGTTCACCGTGCAGAATGATGTCGCCACGCCAAAAGAAATTGATGAAGCAATGAAACATGGGACCAATTATCCACATGGACCGATTTCGTGGGGTGAAATGATAGGCTTTGCAAATGTTGTAGCAGTGTTGGATGCTTTATATCATTCTCATCATGAAGAACGGTATAAAGTCGCACCAGTGTTACGACAGATGGCAATAGCGGGAGTCTTTTGGAAAAAAGAGATATAAATTGAAAAAAATTTTAAAGAAAAAAAGCCTTATTATGATGGAAATCGTAACAAGGCTTTTTTATGTAAATAGGTTATTAGCCATTTAAAGCGTAGTTTGAATATAGCGAAAGGGACAAATCATGGAAGATAACACTACACACATCATTGCAGGAAATCTAACGACCGCATATTTCACCGTGAACGCAGCAGCGATCAAAGGTGATATCAATAATAGCGGGAACAGGCAGCCTGTTCCACCGGAAGCAATTTGGAAAATATTCCAGCAATTCGTTACACTGGTTGAGAGTGAGCTTCATGTAAAAGTGTAACAACAAAAATAGCAATCGAAATCGAGAAGAACGGATGACATCCGTTCTTTTTTTTGTACTAGTTCGAGAAATGATGTAACTTTTCTCCTTTTGATGGATATTATATATGTATGAGCCAAGACGTAACAACATTTGAGGAACTATACGAACGATACGCGAACGATGTCTACCGTTTTGCTTATTGGCTCTGCGGAAATCCTGACGATGCGAAGGATATCACTTCTGAAACATTCGTGAGATTGTGGACATCAGAAAATGAAACACGACTTGAATCGGTAAAAGGGTATTTATTTACTATTGCGAGGAATCTTCACCTGCAGCAGCTGCGAAAGAAAAAACGATTCACACCGATCAACGAAGAGAACGCCGGGACAACGCATCAGACAGAACAATTGACGGAAGACAGGTCGGAATTGGAACAGACATTGACCGCGCTTGATACACTCTCCGAGATCGACCGAACAGTATTGATCATGCGCGCACAGGACGAACTGCCATACGATGAAATTGCGACCGCTACCGGACTCTCCATATCGGCGGTAAAAGTAAAGATCTTTAGAGCACGGACAAAACTCGCTTCATTCAGAAATAAATTTTAAAGGAAACATTATGACCATTACAAAAGATGTCATCGCCGATCTGCTTCCGCTGTATGTATCTGACGAATGCAGTCCTGATACGAAATTACTGATCGATGAATACTTGAAAGCAAATCCCGAATTTGCCATTCAGATCAAACAGTTCTCGCAGAATCCTTTGCCAAATTCAATTCCACATCGATTGAACAAGGAGGATGAAATGAAAACACTTGCAAAGACACAACGATTGATCAAACGCCGAACATGGTTAATGGGATTCGCAATATTCTGTACGCTCGCACCATTTTCCGTACTTCATACCGGAGAAAAAACGTACTGGCTCTTTTTGGAATCACCGGGGAGCGCATCTGTCTATGCCGTTCTTGCCGTGATATTTTGGGCGGGATATTTCATGACAAAAAGAAATTTGCGCGGCATATAAATACAATATCGTTTCACTAAAACACATCATTCTCCAAAACAATTCAAAACTATCGTAAACCATTACGACAATAGTTGAATCGTCATACTGCATCTCGGCCTGATCATCTCGAGGCGCACCTCAAACAATAAGAACCTTCATACAATAATGTTTGATGCTGAAACACAGCCTGAACAGCACAGTCAGGCAGGATTTCAGCATGACGGTACCGCTTTTTTTTATCGTATGGTTTTACGAACAATAAAGGAGTTCTTATGAAAACGTTCTTGCTTCTCTTCATTTGCATCATGCTTTCTGCAACAATTCTCAGCGCTGCAGAACCTGTACTGTTTGATACAAAATGGATATCATCTAAACCAGAAATGCTGACATATAGATCCACAGGCAAACAAGGGGACGGATTGTATCAAGTATCCATTGCAAAAGGAGACAGCACAATTGAGATCTACATGAACATTATCACGAATGGATTCACAAAGACCGTCTCTGGAACGATGACACTCGAAATGGTTCCATTGCAATCAAAAGGAAAGATCATCGTCTACGGACAGATCAATATGGAGACGCAATGTTCTTATGAAAAAGATAAATTACATATTTCAACAATAATGAAACCGTACAATCAAACGATGAAGAATGATCCTTCATTCACAAAGTTGGTTGTCGATTTCTCGCAGCTTCCATTGGTTGCGCGAACACTCTCATTGAATGTCGGCGCAGAATTTAATTTTCAATCATTGAATCCTCAAACAAATGCAATTGTTCCATTTACATTAAAAGTGTTGGAAGAGGAAAAAATCAAAGATATGGATTGCTACAAGGTTGAATCGAATGACTTTGAAGGAAGATCTTTGTTTTGGATAGAGAAAGGCTCACGCCGCCGTGTTGTCAGAATAGAGCATCCGGAAACGAATCGAATAACAGAATTAATTCAATAGTATTCCTTTAAATGAACAAAGGCGCGGACAAAGTCCGCGCCAAATTTGCGTTTTTAACCCGTAGCATTTATTTAGATTTTCCCACCAGACGCTTTCAATGTATTCATCATTAACATCGCAATCGTCATCGGTCCGACACCGCCCGGAACGGGAGTGATTGCCGAAGCGATCTCCTTCACATTCTCAAAATCCACATCACCGACAAGACGCGTTCCGGTTTTGGTCGTAGGGTCATCAATACGATTGATCCCGACATCGATCACCACGGCACCCAGTTTCACCATCTCTTTGGTTATGGCTTTTGGTTTCCCAATTGCTGCGATAAGAATATCTGCCTGCTTTGTATAATAGGAAATATCTTTTGCAGCGGTATGTGCTAGCGTAACAATGGCATTCGCCCATTCCTTTTTCTGCACCAGCATATTCGCAATTGGTTTCCCAACAATATTGCTACGTCCAACAACAACAACATGTTTACCAGAAGGGTCGATCTTGCAGCGTTTCAACAGTTCAATAATACCATACGGTGTCGCAGAGTAGAACGTATCAATCCCGATCATCATCTTTCCGATACTGACCGGATGAAAGCCATCAACATCCTTTACAGGTGAAATCGCTTCGATCACTTTTTGTTCGTCAATATGCTTCGGGAGCGGAAGCTGAACAAGAATGCCATGAATCTTTCTATCATTATTGAATCGTTCAACCATTGATAGCAGTTCTGTTTCGCTAACCGTCGCTGGAACTCGTTCGGTGATCGAATATATCCCTAGTTCTTCACACGCTTTCCCTTTGCTTTTCACGTATGCCTGCGATGCAGGATTCTCTCCGACAAGAATAACCGCAAGCCCGGGAACAATTCCCCGTTCGGACTTCATTTTTTCAACCGCAGTTTTTACTTCGTCTTTAATTTCCTGCGATATTTTTTTACCATCAATGATTGTCATAATTTTCTTAGTGACTTTGTGTGACTTAAAACTTAGGAAATATTAATTGTTCAAACTTCAAACATTTACCTGTTTCAATTTCCACTTCTGCTATCACTCCGCAAAGGCGAACGTCATTCATTGCTGTTTCGTACTTATGCGGAGTTTGAGTAAGAAATCGTTTAATCGCTAGATCTTTTTTCATTCCCAACACTGAATCGTACGGTCCGGTCATACCAACATCAGTGATAAATCCTGTCGCACGCGGAAGTATTCGTGCATCGGCAGTCGGAGTGTGCGTATGCGTTCCGACAACGATGCTTGCGCGGCCGTCAACGTACCATCCTAGCGCCATTTTTTCGGCAGTCGCCTCAGCATGAAAATCAATGAATGAGATTTTCGTCTGTTCATTGATCTTTGCAAGAGCCCAATCGACAGTGCGGAATGGATCTTCGATCGGCTGCATATAGGTTCGTCCCTGCAGATTAATAACCCCAACTTTTACACCACTTTTTAGTTCATAAATTGTATAACCAATTCCTGCCGTACCGTGTGGAAAATTCAACGGTCGAAGCAAATGTTTGAACGATGTGTACACTTTCCGCATATCCCAGCGGTCAAACGTATGGTTTCCGCCGGTGATAACGTGCACTCCAAGATCGAACAATTGCTTTACTTGTCCTTCTTCAATCCCTTTTCCATCGGCTGCATTCTCGCCGTTGGCAATGCAAAAATCAATTTTGTATTTATCGAAAAGACCTTTGATAAGATTTGTAACAAGATCCATTCCCGGTTTTCCTATGATGTCGCCGATAAAGAGTATGTTGATCGTTTGTGGCAATTGTTCTCTCTTTCCTTTTATAAAATCAGAATAATTTTCGAATATCGTTTTCTAAATCAGTACTTTACTTTATACAATACCGATGGCGGTGTTGAAGTAAATGCAATTGGTTCAAGCCACGCCGGCGCATTCGCTGGTTTCAACAATGATTGAAATTGCGGGCGCATATTCGCTTCAAAGATTCCGTAAAAAAAATAATCTGCTTTAAGTATTTTTGTTTCTCGTTCTAGGTCGTCAAAGGTATTGACGTAAGGAAAATATCTCATTGTCTTATTGATATAGAATGCAATATGCGGTTTGCGGCATACGACGACCTTCGATTCATCGGTATCCTTAATATTTGAATTGAACCAATCTGCGATCACTTTAATTTCCTTTGGACCGGAATCAATATTCAATCTATTATAGCTATATGAGCCAACAACTGTCCAAACGATCAGAAGCGCTGCAACGATTACACCATTATAGAATGGAATTCCACGCCATCGCTCCCACGTTAATGGTACTAAAGCAAATGTTGTGTATACAGGGATAAGATACATCGAAAATCTCTCACCATAGAACACTAACAGCAAAACTAAGAACATCAACACTCCGAAAAAATAGAACGCTGCTTGACGAGGATTCGAACGTTGTTTCCACAGTCCTATAATTCCTGCAAAGAAACAGATCCCTATTCCCCATCCGACTAGTAATTCAAGATCACTGAATAGATGTTCATACAGATTTTTGAAAACTGTGGATGCAAATAATCCCGGATCGACAAATACAACCTGCGATAATGAAGAATATTTTGCAGATTCCACATTCCAATATTGGTCCCAACCAATTTTTCCTTTTCCAAACATCTCATACGCAATATTGAGATAGTTCTTATTATAGAAAAAACTCCCCTTTTCGATCAATAAATGAATGCCCCAAGGAGCAATAAAAAGAAAGAATGAAAGGAAAAATGCAGCAGAGAGAATTATTCTTTGCTTCAGTTCAATCTTATATATATCGAACAAAGAAATGATAACCGGTATCGCAACCAAAACAAAAATTCCATTATACCGCGTAAGGTACGCAAACGCGGCTGATAACGATGACAAAATGATATTAATCCAAGAACGTTGTTCATCTTTCAATAAAAAATAAATTGTTGCAGCTGCAAAACAATTGAATGTCATATCGGTGCCAGCGGTGTAGGTATATTGAACAAATGTTTTATTGAATGCCGTCAGCAATGTAACGATCAATGCAATATCGGACCGGAACAATTTTTTGATCAATTCAAATGTAAAGAATAACGTCAGCGAAGCTGTAACGGTTGAGACAATGATCCCAGCAATAAAAAAATCTTTAAATACTATACTAAACAACGCAAGTACTGCAGGATACGCCGGACCGCGGAAATCTTCTATTGTCCAGACTCCTTTGAGAATATCCTTTGCCGAGGGAACGTACGCTTGAAAAAAGTCGGTCTCAACGTGATAATCCCCCACAACGTGATACGTAATGCCAATATAAAGCATTACGATCAAGTATATAACCGCAAGAACACCACCTGTAAGTTTGTATTCAAGATAATCTTTGAAGAATGGGAAAACAGAGATGTTGTTTAGGCTTATTTTATCGGGTTTGATCCGAGGAATTTGTTTTTTAGACATTGAACCGCACGTCTGCTTTCTATTATTGTGCAGTCAAAATACTAAAAAGTGCTTGGGCTTGCAAGAAGTTATACGATTTCGGGATTCCGGCAAAGAAATCTTCTGAAAATGGATTTTAAAAATATTACAGGTTAGTTCTTTATTCGAGGATGAAAATATCGAATGCCGAAGAACTCATCAATGATCATAAAGATAAAAAAAGCGAATAGTCCTATGATAAAAAATTTGCCGGACGTTGTGTTCACTGCTTGATTAACAGGATGGGTATATTGTTTTGTCCAATTCAAGAATGTTTCTATTACAGCGTTGTATGTTGCGGAGTACGATTCAATATTTTTAGATAATGTACTGGTGCTGCCGGCTGAAGACGATGGATTCGATACCAACACAAATCCGATCATTGAAAGCACCAACGCCATTGCAAACATGTTAGAGGAATTCTTAAGCGCGCGCAGCCAAAAAGATTCTTGTTGAACAGGCAGGATCTCTTTCATTACATGTGCGGTGAATTTTCGTGACGGAGATGCGGCGATATCATTCCGCACTGTTTTTCGTATCGCTTTCAACAACAAAATCTCTTTTTGCAAACCGGAGGATTTTGAGATCATGACCTCTATCTCGTTATAACGCAACGGAGCTAAAGTACCATCCAGATATTCCATTAATTCTTCTATTGTAGGATTCTTCATACATTCACCATTTGTTTCATTTCGGAAAAATGCCGCAACACGGCAGACCGTAATTGAATTCGCGCACGAAACAATCTATTCTTTACCGTACCAAGCGGCAGACCAGTCACGCTAATTATCTCTTCATAACTCATTTCCTGCAAAAAGAACATCGTCAATATCGAAGCATAACTTTCCTCCATTGTGGAGATCTCTGATCGAACAATTTCTGAGAACTCTTTGCTTTCTAGTTCCACATCAGGCTCATCATCTGCGGACTGTATCTCAATCTTTATTTCATCATCGTTCTCACCATCAATTGACAAAAAATTATTACTGCCGCGTTTATTCAATACCGATGAACATACATTGAACACAATTCTATAGAACCATGTTGAAAAACTCGATTTTTTCTCAAAACTTGGCAATGCCCTATACGCACGCACGAATGCATCCTGCAATGCTTCTTCAGCCTCACTCCGATTCTTCAACATTCTCACTGCAAGTGTCATTGCTTTATCTTTATGACGGTCCACCAACTCGGCATACGCCCGCTGATCTCCTTCTATTACACGTTGGATAATTTCACTGTCAGTGGTTTTCATTCATTGTCTTTGCTGAACATACACTGATTTAGACTTAGAAACTCCCATTCAGGTTTCAATAATCTTTAGTTTTATTGAGGAAATATTCCGGAAAAAAATTGAAACCTTATCTCCAAACTGTAAGTCAAAGTAATAAAGCCAAGAACAAACATCAATAACCAAATAGAGGAGGTTTTAATGAACGAAGAAATTCTTATCCCAATTTTCATGTTCGCTTGTATTGCATTAATATTATATAAATTTTTCGATGTGCGTCACAAAGAGCGAATGACGATCATTGAAAAAGGATTGGTAAGTGAAGACCTGAAACATCTCTATGTGCGCGGATGGAAAACAAACCCATATTCGTCACTCAAATACGGAATGTTAGCAGCGTTTATCGGAGTGGGCATTTTGGTCAGTGCATTCTTATCTCAAATGTTCTTTTCCCACGAAGAACAGATCACAGCAGGAATCATTTTCCTGTTCGGCGGACTTGGTTTAATCATTTTCTATGCGATCGCAAAAAAAAGAATGTCGGAA
This sequence comes from uncultured Chitinophagaceae bacterium, assembly GCA_964355925.1. Lineage (GTDB taxonomy): Bacteria > Bacteroidota > Ignavibacteria > UBA10030 > UBA8401 > UBA8401. Next base: position 11,585 of record CAYHFN010000002.1, on the reverse strand, counting down.
GATGAAAAACAATAACCGTAATCGGTTTGTTGTATATCCGCAAACAGTATGTATTAGAATCAAAAAAAAGGTCGAGTATATACTCGACCTTTTTTGTTTAACTTTAAATATTTTTCTTATGCTTCAGGTTGAAATTTATGCACTTCTTCCACCACCACGTCTACAATTTCACTCTCTTTGATCTTTCGGATCATTACTCCTTTACGATACAGAATTCCGACTCCTTTTCCAGCCGCAATTCCGATATCTGCATCACTGGCTTCGCCGGGTCCATTCACTACGCAACCAAGCACGGCAATCTTTACCGGCTTCTTCACTCCTTCGAGTCGCTTTTCTAATTCTGCCATTATTCCGAACAGATCAATCTCTAAACGACCGCACGTAGGACAAGCGATCAGTTCTACATTGCGTGTTGCAAGTCCCAGAGAACGAAGAATTTCTTTCCCGACTTCAACTTCTTTTACAGGGTCATCGGTCAATGAAACACGAATTGTATCGCCGATTCCTTCAGCCAATAATGTTCCGATTCCAACTGCCGATTTGATGGTTCCAATGCGCGTCAATCCTGCTTCTGTAACTCCAAGATGAAGAGGAATGTCGGTTCTCTGTGCAACAAGTCGGTATGCTTCGATCATCAAACGAACATCGGTCGATTTCACGGAAATAATCACATCACGAAAATTGAATTCATCACAGATGCCAACATGCCGCATTGCAGATTCATACAACGCTTCGGCAGTTGGGTAACCATATTTTTCAAGAATATCTTCCTCGAGTGAACCGGAATTCACACCGATTCGGATCGGAATCCCTTTATCCTTCGCCGCACTCAATACCTGACGGATCCGATCTTTTGAACCAATATTACCTGGGTTGATCCGAACTTTTGCAACATTCGCTTCAATTGCTTTTAATGCAAAGATATGATTAAAGTGAATATCTGCAACAATCGGTAATGGAGATTGTCGAACAATCTCTCCCATTGCTTCCGCTGCTTCTTTGTCATTCACTGTTACGCGAACTATATCGCATCCCGCTTCGTGTGCATCAACAATCTGTTTAACTGTTCCAACAATATCATCAGTCTTTGTTTTCGTCATTGTTTGAACTGAGATCGGTGCGCCTCCGCCAACTTTGATCCCACCGATGTTTACTTGACGAGTGTGCCTACGAATACCGACTTTATAATTCGATGGAAGAGAATTCCCATTTCCATTTTGCGCTGGTTGAATGACAGGTAAGATATTTTCCATAAGTATTATATATGGTAGGTCGGCGATAACGCCGACCTACAAATGTATTAATTTAGTTTTTTACTTGCTTCAAAAAGAATTTTCTTCTCTTCTTCGTTAAGGCTCTGGTAACCATCTTTGCTGATCTTATCAAGAATATCATCGATCTGTTTTTGAGTTTTTATCTGATCCTCGTTGTTTTTATTTGTGTAATCATTGATATTATACACCTTAGCATCAGTTACATCACCATAGCTTTCCGTTCGCTTCTTTGTATTACTAAATGTTGATGCGAACTTTGAAAAGACATTATCACTTTGCGTTCTTCCGTAAAGGCTGTCAAACCGATAACCGTCCGAAAGCAGATAAATAAATCCGACAAGTGCTCCGCCAAGATGCGCAAAATGTGCAACTCCGTCCATGCTTCCAACAGAAAAAATCTCGAAAGCCATATACATTACAACAAAATATTTCGCTTTGATTGGAAGCAGAAAATAAACATAGATGAGTCGTTCAGGAAACATCATTCCAAATGCGAGGAGAATTCCATATACCGCACCCGAAGCGCCAACCGTTGGACCGACCGACGTGAACATTGGAGCGATCAATAGATTTGCCAAACCACCGCCAAATCCACAAAGCAAATAATAGATGAAAAATTTCCGAGAACCCCAAACATGTTCTAATTCCATTCCAAACATCCACAAAGCAAGCATATTAAAAAGAATGTGTGTAAAACTTGCATGCATAAACATGTATGTGAACAATTGCCAAAAACCGAATCCACCTCCAAGCGGCCACAATGCAAAAGTCTGAAAAAAGAATTGTTCAAAAGAAAATTCTCCGACGTGAAAATTTCCGAGGAACATCATTCCCAAAAATACTGCACCATTTGCGATCAGTAATGATTTTATCACCGGCGGAAAGAACTGAAACCCGCCGAAGAAACTTGGTCGATTAAAATTGCCCGGACGATTATAAGCCATAGTGTAATATAGTAAGGCATGTCATGTTAAAAAATGACCTGCCTGAATTGGTAAATTATTTATTATTCAACGCTGCAACGCCGGGAAGTTCTTTCCCTTCCAAAAATTCCAATGATGCACCGCCGCCAGTGGAAACGTGTGATACTTGCTTTTCCAATCCTGCTTTTGCAATTGCAGCGGCAGAATCTCCCCCGCCAACAATCGTCGTTGCACCGATTTTTGTTGCATCAACTAACGCCTGAGCAATCGCATTCGTGCCTTTTGCAAAATTAGACATTTCAAACACACCCATCGGACCATTCCACACGACTGTTTTCCCTTTACGGATCTCTTCACTGAACAATTTGATCGTTTCGGGACCAATATCCATTCCAACAGCATCTGCAGGAATTGAGTTCACATTGACAATCTTTGTAGGCGATTCATTATCAAATTTTTCGGCAACAACGCAGTCAATTGGAAGAAGAAGTTTGATATTCTTTGCCTTTGCTTCATCGATCAATTGTTTTGCAAGCGCGATCTTATCCTCTTCTAATAACGATTTTCCTATTTCCATTCCCTGCGCTTTGTAAAATGTGAACATCATTCCGCCACCAATCAGTAATGCATCGACTTTTCCCATTAGATTTTGGATAACATCAATCTTTCCGGATATTTTTGCGCCGCCCATTATTGCAACATACGGTTTTACCGGGTGAGTTGTTGCTTTCTCTAAATACGCCAATTCCTTTTCCATCAAGAATCCGGCAACAGCAGGTAGATAATGTGCAACCGTTTCAGTGGAAGCGTGCGCACGATGAGCGGAACCGAAAGCATCATTAACAAATACATCGCCAAATTCTGCAAGTTGTTTTGCCATCACTTCGCGATCTACTGCTTCTTTTGATGTTTCTTCTTTGTGAAATCGAGTATTCTCTAGCAGCAGTAATTCACCATGTGCCAATGAGTCTACCATTTTTTTAGTTTCTGCACCGATCGCGGCAGGAGCCAATTTTACAGATTTACCTAATAATGCAGAAAGACGTTCAACGATTGGTTTCATTTTATGTTTGCCTTCGATGAAAGCAGCTTCGTCAAACGGTTTCCCATCCTTTTCCGCTTTCTCTTTTGCTTTTTTAGCATCTTTTTTCGGATCGCCGAGATGCGACATGAGAACAAGAGATTTCGGATTGTGTTCAAGAATGTAATTGATCGTCGGCAAAGCTGCTTTGATACGAATGTCATCCTGAATGACACCGTTCTTTAACGGAACATTAAAATCAACGCGCAATAACACACGCTTGTTTTTAAAATCAATATCGCTAATAGTTTGCTTATTCATACTGATGATTCCTTTCTCATGAAACAAAAGGGCTGAACTCACGCATCGAGATTCAGCCCTTGTTCAATGTGAATATTTTTTAAAGTATACTCAATTATTTTCCAGCCATTTTTTGCACAAGATCGACAACGCGGCATGAATACGCCCATTCATTGTCATACCAGGAAACAACTTTAAAGAATCTCTTTTCACCTTTTAAATTGTTCTGCAAGGTTGCAAGAGAATCATAGATCGAAGAGCGATCGTCATGAATGAAGTCAGATGAGACAACTTCTTCATTTGCATAACCAAGAATTCCTTTTAAATATGTCTCAGAAGCTTTTTTGAACAATCCGTCAATTTCTTCGATCGATGTGTCGCGTGTTGCACGGAATGTTAGATCGACAACAGAAACATCTGCTGTCGGTACACGGAACGACATTCCGGTCAATTTTCCTTTTGTCTGCGGAAGAACTTCGCCGACTGCTTTTGCTGCACCGGTAGACGATGGAATAATATTGATTGCTGCTGCACGACCGCCTCTCCAATCTTTTTTGGAGGGACCATCTACTGTTTTTTGTGTTGCAGTATAGGAATGGATCGTTGTCATCAAACCTGTTTCAATTCCAATACCTTCTTTCAACAGAACATGAACGACCGGAGCTAAACAGTTTGTTGTGCACGATGCATTGGATACGATGATATGTTTTGCAGCATCGTATTCGTGATCATTAACACCCATCACAATCGTTTTTACATCACCTTTTCCGGGAGCAGAAATAAGAACTCTTTTGGCCCCGCCGGCAATATGTCCTTTGGCTTTTTCGGAATCAGTGAATAATCCGGTTGATTCGATAACGATATCAACGCCGAACTCTTTCCACGGTAATTGTGAAGGATCTTTTTGTGCTAAGATACATCTGATCTTATTTCCATTAACAACAAGAACATCATCAGCTTCCTGAGACGGGCTGCTTTTTTCACTGCTTAACGTTCCTTTGAATTGACCATGAACCGAATCATATTTCAATTGATATGCAAAATATTTTGCGTCGGTGCTAACATCAACAACAGCTACAACATCGATGGATTTTCCAAGAACACCTTTGTCAACCATTGCACTGATCACTTGACGACCAATTCTGCCAAAACCATTAATACCTACTTTAACTGCCATGATTATTTACTCCTAGAAGAAGAAAAATACTGAATTTTGTTGATTTGCTATTGAAAATTAGCAAAAAATTGAGAGAGAAGCAAACATTGAAACTCTGATGATATTCTGCTATTTTCAATCAATGAATATATTCTCCCTCTTCTCCTCAAAAAAAATTAAACCGTTGTGGAATCATTCATCCGCCAATGTTCTATGGCGTGTTATGTTTTCTAACAATGGCAAGATTATCATTGAAGATAGAAATACGGAAACAAAGTCGACATATTTTTCCTGCATAAATTCAGTAAATGGTAATGCAATTTGGAAAGAAAAAGTTCTTGGCGAACAATGGTGGATCGGCCTTGACGGAATAACGGATGATCGATTATATCTTCATGGATTCAAGAAGCCGGATATGCCGGAGAATAAAAACATCATTGCGGTTGATGTTATTACGGGGGAAATAATCTGGCGCAACAACGATAGCACTTTCTTAGCCATCCAATCTCCATATATTTACGGTTATAAAGACCTATTTGAACGACGAGTTTATTATAGAATAAATGAGAGTGATGGAAAAACTGTTGAGGAACTTGCTTCGTTACCGTTAGAGATTGACCCGAATAGTCAGTATGAAAAGATCGATTTTGTTTTTCCACAACCACTCTCTGAATCGGAAGTTGATGTTTGGAAAATTGTTCGCATGGAGATAGATTGCACCACTGTTGAGTATATCAGAATCGGGAACTACTTGCTTTTTAACGCGTACACTCCGCATTCCGACCCAGCCTTGGGGTTGAAAAATACGTTCTATATCATTGACAGTGCTACCAAGAAAAAAGTATATTTCGATATGCTGAATGAATTTACGCCGTACGCTGTTCCTGATTCATTTTTTGTTGATGAGAACACCGGTAACACAACTGAATCTTTCGGGACGCTCTATTATATTAAGGAACGAAAAACACTCGTTGCAATAAAACTCTCGTAACGACACAACCTTGCGAAGGTTATAAAAAAAAATAAACCTTCGCAAGGTTTGCTTTTAACTAAATATTGGGACGTAAATCAAGGAAACACTTATGCAAATAGGACAAATCGCTTTCATTATTGTTTTTCTTACTTCCATTTCTTTCTTCGGTTTCAGCCTTAGAAAACTTATTGTAACACTCAAAATTGGAAAATCTGATAATCGCTTCGACAACATTCCTGCACGGTTGAAAAATGTCTTTACGATCGCACTGCTTCAGACAAAATTATTACGCGAACCGATCTCAGGAACATTCCATTTATTTATTTTCTGGGGATTCATTGCCCTTTCACTCGCTGTTGTTGAATCATTAATAGAAGGTTTGTTCGGACATTTTTCATTCTCATTTCTTGGAATCGGATATAAAGTCATCACGTTCTCTCAGGAGATTTTCTGTTTACTAGTAATGGTTGGTGTCATAGGTTCATTATGGAGAAGATTCATCACGAAAGTAAAACGACTGCAGGTAGATGCCCACGGAAGTAAAGATGCTGCAATGATCCTTTCGTGGATCTTTTTGATTGTTACTTTTACTTTGCTTCAAAATGCGACTCGTATACGATTGAATATGATCGAGGCTGGTTGGCAATATCCACTATCGTCAACGTTATCTTCATTATTTGAATACAGCACATCAACATATATTGCCGAAAATATTTTCTGGTGGGGACATATAACATTCGTTCTTGCCTTTTTGAATTACCTTCCGTATTCAAAACATTTACATGTCCTTACTTCCGTACCAAATGTATTCTTTGCATCGCTAAAACCAAAAGGGGCATTACATCCGATAAATCTTCAAGATGAAACATTGACGAAATTTGGCGTAACCGATATTGAAGATCTCACCTGGAAACAATTATTGGATGGATATACCTGCACCGAATGCGGACGATGCGAATCTGTCTGTCCTGCAAATATTACCGGAAAGTCTCTCTCTCCGCGTAAAATTATTGTCGATACCCGCCGGAGAACTTCCGAAAAATCTCCCGTGATGATCGCAGGAACTGCTGACAAAAATCAGCAAATTATTTCAAAAACATTATTAGATAATTACATCACCGATGAAGAATTATGGTCGTGCACAACATGTATGGCGTGCGTGAATGAATGTCCGGTGATGATAGAACATGTGGATGAAATAGTTGATATGCGGCGCGGTTTAGTGTTGAATGAATCCCGTTTTCCCCCCGAACTAAAAACCGTCTTCGATAATCTCGAACGAAACTTTACACCGTGGGGATTTTCACATTCAACTCGTGCTGATTGGTCGGAAGGGTTGAACATTCCCACAATGGCTCAAGTCGGTGATGCAAAAAATGTTGACGTTTTATTTTGGGTTGGATGTGCGGGTGCGTACGATGCTCGGTACAAAAAAGTATCCGTGGCATTTTCAAAGCTAATGAAGCACGCCGGAATCTCATTTGCGATTCTTGGTACTGAAGAGAAATGTAACGGTGACGCCGCAAGAAGAATGGGAAATGAATATTTAGCCCAAACAATGATGACAGAAAACATCGAAACATTGAATCGCTATAACGTAAAAAAGATCGTCGCAACCTGTCCCCATTGTTTCCATTCGCTCAAAAAAGAGTATCCCCAATTTGGTGGAAATTTTGAAGTGGTCCATCACACAGATTTCTTAAATTCACTTGTTGATGAGGGAAAAATAAAAATTCCGACTGAAAAAAAATCTTCGGGTAATGTTACATATCACGATTCTTGTTATTTATCTCGTTATAATGACATAATCGATTCACCAAGAAAAACATTAGAATCGACCGGTGCCGAACTTGTTGAAATGCCTCGTTCAAAAGACAAAGGATTATGCTGCGGTGCAGGTGGCGGAAGGATGTGGATGGAAGAAACAACCGGAAAGCGCATTAACATTGAACGGACTGAAGAAGCACTTGCCACCGGAGCAACTACCGTTGCCTCCGCATGTCCTTTCTGTATGACGATGATGAGTGATGGTGTAAAAGAAAAAAACGCTGCTGAAAAAGTACAAGTGCGCGATGTTGCAGAGATTCTGCTTGATGCTATAGAACGAAAATAATAGTAGTATGACCACAAATCCTGAAATATCGAAATCAAAAGAACGAATGCCGACCGTTGAAGAGCGCCTTGAATGGTTTGCCGAATATGAGAAGGTGAAAAAGGTTCCTGCTGTATGTAAAAAATTCGGAATTAGCAGGAAGACATTTTATAAGTGGTGGAAACGATATAATAAATCGGAACACACAACGGATAGTCTAAAGAATCGTTCTCGAAGACCTCATAATAATCCCCGTTCAACTCCTGAACATGTTATTCAGCGATTGAAGAACCTGCGCGAACAAACGGGATTCGGACAGAAGCGCCTGCAATTATATCTTTCAGTTTGGTACGGTATCGACCTTGCCGAAAATACTATCTGGAAAATATTACGCCGGAGCGGCATTGATATGAAAGGTACAAAATCTAAACGACGGGTAATGAAGCTAAACGATGCATTGCTTCCTGGCGATCGTGTGATAATTTTTGTCAAACAATTTGAAAAACCGATCAACAGACATCGGTTTTATTATTATGTGGCTGTGGATGAATGTACCCATCTTCGTATTTCGCGAATGTATGTTCGTCATTCAACACTCTCCGCATTGGACTTTGTGCAAAATCTATTGACAATGTTCCCCTTCCCAATTCATTACGTGCACACACCGTTGGACAATGCCTTTACGAGTATTGCTACATCACGTTCAAAAACTCATGCGTTCACACAAAATTTACGCCGACTTGGCATTAAGCAATATGCGCCAACACGTAAACAAGCGCAATCAAAGCTGCAGCAAGAACGGTTAAAAAAATTCGACTCACATGATTCATTTCTTTCGTTCCCCTTCAATTCTCAGATCGATGCCGAGCGCATGATCGCCAACCATCTACTGGATTACAACAATAATCAACCTCGAAAAGAAATTGGAATGTTAACACCAATTGCCAAGTTGAAAATGTTTGAACAATTCGCCGACACTAAAGAGTTCAATCCAAAAAAAGAGATAAACTAGAACCACGTACAAATTGTTTACTCCTGTTATTTTTTCGGACAGCTCTTTCAAACTTTTCCTCATATCCTTTTCGTTGGAATACAATTCTCTTTTGACTATTTTTCAAACAGAATATATACCAAGGAGACCTCCATGCGAACAGTGATTGTACGTCACGTAATATTATTATTTTTTATTTTTGCTGTGCAATCCGTTTACAGTCAGCGCACAATTCGTATGAATTTAGAGCGAATGGTGTCAAATGCAGGCATTATTGTTCACGGAACCGTGGCTACAGTAGAAACAAAGATCGATCAGGAATCGAATATTCTTTCGACCTTTGTAACAATTAATGTGAAAGAGAATTTTTATGGCGCAAGCCAATCTTCAATAACCATAAAAATGCTTGGCGGAAGTTCTAAAACAAGAACTGTAAAATTTGCAGAAATGCCAAAGTTCGCCGTTGGAGAAGAGTTTGTCGGATTGTTTTATGCTCCAAGCGAACTTGGATTTTCAAGTCCGGTTGGAATGGGACAGGGAAAATTTTCCGTGGTGAATGATGAAAATACAAACACTGTAGTTGCAAAAAATTCTTTCAATAATAAAGAGCTTTTTACAAAGCTTCAACAGCGTTCCGCCCTGGCAAAAACTAATGTGAACCAATCACCGGAATCACTTCCACTTGCGGATCTTTCACAATCTATCCGTTCACTTATTACTATCCTGAAAAAGTAGAACTATGAAAAAATGCAATCGACGATCATTGATGATAGCAGCCGGAATATTTTTTTCTGCAACTGCGTTTGCAGGAGGTCCGCTTCAAACGTTGAATGGAAAATCAGTTCGGTTTAAATCGAATACTATCACGTATTCACTCGATCGAGGCACGTTTGGAATTTTCACAAGTAAACAAGCACGCGATCTTTCGAATTCCAGTTTTAAGGTGTGGGATGATGTTGCATCTTCGAATGTAACTTTTCAACACACAGACGCTGATACACTTTCTGTTGACGTGAACGGAACAAATTTTTTGAACTATACAAACTTAGACAGTGCTAAACTAGACGGAATAAATCCAATTGTGTTTGACAGCGATGGTGCGATCACTGAAGCATTGTTTGGTACCGGTGCGTCAGCAGATGTTATTGGGTTTGCATATTCAGAAGATCGAGACAATGATGGTTTCTTAGACGAAGGGGAAGCTTTTATGAACGGAAAATTTGCCGATGGATCAGCCACAAGCTTTACGCTGGCAGAATGGAAATCGACATTCGTTCACGAGTTTGGGCATTTTCTTGGACTTGACCATACTCAGATCAATGGAGAATTTGTGAATGATGCAACAAAGACACTCTACATTCCAACAATGTATCCAACCGCAACGGCAGATGATGTTCCGCTTGGCGATGTTAATCCGGATGATATTGCGGCGATTTCTGCCCTCTATCCAGCGGCAACATTTAATGCCAGTACAGGAATACTATCGGGTTCTGTAACACGAGAAAACGCTTCATTTGTTCGCGGTGCAAACGTAATTGCAATAAGTAACGGAATAGATTCACTGATAAATCAAATTTCTACTGTTACGGATTATTATTCGCAAAATAACGGCGATTATATGATCGTCGGTTTGGCACCGGGCTCCTACTTCGTTCGCATTGAACCAATCGACCCGGATTTTAACGGTGGATCAAGCGTTGGACCATACGCGTTTGACCCATCTGACATTTCATTCATCAATCCGATTACAAAAGAATATTTCAATGGTGCGGACGAATCTGGTGATCCGATATCAGACAATCCACTGGATAGAACTCCGGTGGCAGTCACTGCGAATACAACAACTGCAGGATTTAACTTCATAGCAAATTCAAAACCTGTCGGCGCACCATTGGTATCTGAGGATTTCAATTTTTCCGGATTATTAACCACAAACGGCTGGATCAATCATAGTGGCACCACCAATGTTCTTTCAACAACAACTGGATTAACATACACAGGTTATTCAGGAAACGGAGTTGGAAATGCTGTGTTGATCTCAAATCTTGGTGGTGAAGATGTGAACAAAGGATTTGATGAACAAAGCATAAACGGCGCAACAATCTACACTTCGTTATTGATAAATATAAATGACGCAGCGACAGCTATGAGCGGAGATTATTTTTTCCATCTCGGAAACAAAACACCTACGGCGTTCACAACTTTTAGCTCACGAATATTCGCTCGCATCGTTTCTAGCAATATTAATTTTGGAATTAGTAATACTTCAACCTCAACTTACGGAGCAATAAATTATTTAAAGAATACCACTTACCTTTTGATTGCTAAATATACGATTAACAATGCAGTCAATGGTAATGATGAAGTAAAATTATGGGTTTTCTCTTCATCAGTTCCTGTGTCCGAAAGAAACGCCGGTACGCCTGCCGTAACAAATACTTCTACAGCCGGACAAGATATTATTAATGCTGTTGGAATTCGGCAAGGCAATATATCACAACCGCAAGTTGTACTTGATGGTATTCGAATTAGTACACAATGGCCTGGAACCACAACAGATGTAGATAAAATTGTCAACCTAAACGTTCCCGCTTCAATTGAACTATTACAAAATTTTCCAAATCCATTCAACCCAACTACGACAATTCGGTTTGCATTACCATTATCTGAAACAGTTCGATTAAAAGTATTCGATGTTCTTGGTAGAGAAATTGCTCAACTTGCAGAAGGTCTATTTGAAGCGGGCATTCACGAAGTTCGATTTGATGCCCGCCAATTATCAAGCGGCATATATTTCTATTCACTTGAAGCAGGAACACATCGCGAGATCAAAAAAATGTCTTTGCTAAAATAAG
>CAYHFN010000001.1:169050-174148 GCA_964355925.1 uncultured Chitinophagaceae bacterium | reverse complement strand
CAACCACATTAGCCGTTGCATTCATCGTAGTGCGACCATCAGCACGAATTTCATCCTCGGGCATATTAACTATAATAGAGTCAGGAGCACCGAACACATGCATTTTACGCGTTGCTTTCATTTCCTGGCCATTCCACATTTTAACAACAACGGTAAATGTAATAGGACCTTGTGGAACCGGTGTTCCAATAAACTCAAACACACCATCACCGCGGACATTGCCGGAATCAACAGCTACACCATTAACAAACAATTTTATCGGCAAGCCCGAAGGAGCTGAGCCGGCAACAAACTGACTTGTGAAATGGCTCATAGTTCCTTCTTTTGGTTCGTTGATGATAACTTGCGCATCGACGAACGAAACAAATAGGAACATACTTCCCAAGATCAAAAGGCAATATGTATTTAGTTTGTTAAGCATTTGTTAGTTGTTGTATCTCTTTATTTATAATTATTTTTTTGAAGATATACCGAGATCACTCTCGGTATATCTTGAGTTACATTAGTTAACTGTGCATTTGTATCGTAATACTTTTGTTGCTAAAGCATTTACAGAAAATGTTGAGTTTGTTTGAACTGTTCCATTTCCAGTTACATCAAACCAAGCATCATCACCATCGCTTCCGTTTGATTGGTTCACACCATCAATTGTAATTCCCGAAGTTACAAAACCAAGAGTTACAAACGTCATGTTTGTAGGAATCAAATTCGATATAACTACACTTGTTGAATTGATGGTATTGCTGGTATTTGCAATTGTTAATGCAAATGTAATTACATCACCAGGAGCTGGGTTTGTTGTTGTGCCTAAGCCAACAATACTTTCTGCTGCAAGAGTGATATTAAATGTTGCAGCAATAACAGTTGTTGTTACTGTATGGATATAATCACCTGAAATATTTCCAGTATACAATGTTCCAGAAGCAACAGGTGTTATTGTTATATCCCGGATAATAGTATTGGTTGGAACAGCACCGCCAGGTACCGTTACACGGACATAGATTTGAATTGTAGAACCAGGAGCAACACTTCCGGTAGGATTTGTTGTTAGATCTGTTCCATTTGTAGTTAATGCGATCAAATGATTAGTGTTAAATGTTCCACCATTTTGTGCATCAGCAAGAGTATAGGTTGATGCAACGTTACCCATGTTTTTTAATGTGTAGATGTATTCAATTGTTTCACTTGAGGATGCATTTGCATTGGCAGGTGTTAAAGTGAATTTTCCACCATTAGAGGTTGCAACGACAGCTCCAACTGCAAATACTGTTCCGCCGGTTGTTGCAGTTACTGGTACCGAATTTTGCGGGTTATTATTTAAAAGTGTGCCAAAATTAGCAGGAATCGTTGCTGCGGTTGCACCCGGAGCAGGACCAGTTCCGGTATTCTGAGTTTGATCTATTGTAACTGGTAAAGTAAAGACAAGTGAAGCACCATTTACTAATAACGCTGTATCAATTGTAATCGTCATAAGAGGAGCTTCATACAAATATTTCGCTGTACCACTTGGAGATATCGCAAAGGATCCTACACGTGCACCATTAAATGTAAAATTTGTCGGTACTGTATATGTTAATTGAACTGAATCACCGGTTGAATTATTATTTGCAGTATTGATACCATAGGGTTTTACAGAACCAGTATTACCAATTGTTATTCCAAAGTTAAATAGTGCACCAGGAATAAGTGGTGAAGGTGCTACTCCACCTACTGCAAACGTCAATTCTGCTTTATTAATTAGTGAGGTAAGTGTAAATGTTGTTGCAAACGCAGGATTTGCGACAACAATATTGTTAGCAGCATGATTAACGCCAGCATTTGTGAATGTCATTACAATATTTTGCGAATTGAGATCTGCAAGAGTTGTAATTTCTGCTTTAATTAATAAATTATGTGTTGCACCAATAGCTAAAGAATCAATGCTTTGTGTAAATGTTGTATCCCCACCATCAAATATACCGTTACCATTCGCATCACCCACTAAACTTAATGTATAGTTCGTAGGAGCATTAAAAGAAACGGTATAGGGTGTTGCGCGGTTACTTGTGTTTGTGAAAGAAACAGGATAATAGTACGTAAGATTGTCATACGTAGTTATAGAACCAGTCGGAGATGAAAATGAACCACCAACTTTATGGCCTACATACATCGTTACTGTGTTTGAAGTTTTGTTCTTTGAATTTGTACCATCGAAAAATGAAACGCTTGCTGAGTTTGGTATTGCAGTACCAGCAACAGTACCTATTGCATTTGAAAACTGTACAGAAGAGAACAACAGTATTGCTACCATTGCTGCTCCAAGTCGAGAGAACATTTTATTGTTCTTCATATGTGTATCTCCTATTATGTTGTTTGTAAAAATTAGTTAGTATTAAAATTTTGTTTCTGTAAATCTGTTTCTAAACTTTGCTGCTAATCTTTTTTTTCTGTTCATGGTGGTTTGTTATACATAATTTTTTCCTTTTTTATTGTTTTGATGTGTTGTTTATTATTTGTTTAATTTTTCAAATTCTTTTACTGATCTAAATTGTATCAAGTCAAAATCCATAAACGATGAACAGATATTCAGTCCATCAATACTGTTCATCATTTCGTTATTAAAATCTGCGCCGCCAATTACACAATATGTCCCATTCATTTTTGCTGATGCTGCAATCTTTATAACTTCGGCGTGAAGCATTTCACTGTTCGCTGAATTGAATGAGTAAAGAAAAAGTGCAAATGGTTTTGTGCGTGTAAGAAACTGATTCAATTCTTCGGCAGTTACTCCGGTTCCAAGATTCAATACAGTGTATCCTTCAACTTCGAGCAATGTATTCAATGCTTTTACTTCGATGTCATTCTTTCCGGTTTCGATTGATGCACAGACAACTATTTTAAAATTCTGTTCTCGTTTTTCCAAACTATCACACAATTGAACGATCGCAGATGAGATAACATTGTGTGCAAGATGATATTCGCTGATCGTCAGTTTATTTTGTGCAAACAATAATTCAATTTTTTTAATCGTCGGCATTAAGATCTGATCGAACATTAATGCTAACGGCAAACCTGCGCTATACACTTGGTTGCACAATGAAATCAGTTCATCTTTTTTTCCTTTGATCGCTGCAGAGAAACAGACTGAATGAAGAATGTTGTATTCTTTCTTTTCCACAATACTTCTGATGACAAATTCATCACTCACAAATTGTGGAAGCGCTTGTCGCGACGCATTTCCCAAATTAAATTGAGACATAAAATTGTATAGATCTTCTGAATTAAATTTGCGATGACCGCCCGGTGTACGAACACATTTTAATTTTCCTTCGTCAGTCCAACGCTTAATCGTGGACTTATCAACTCGTAACATGTTGGCTGCATCGTTGGTGTTAAATAAAATTTCACTCATAAAATCCTCGCTTATACTTTCTACAATTTTCGTTAATTTCTTTGTGAGCGGTTTGAACTATTTCTTGTATAAATATAAGGATATAAGAAAAAGCCTGCAACATTGAATGAATTAGAGTTTTTTAATCATTCATATGCTTGTCTAATGTCATATTATAATTCTCTAATAAGTATTATATTTATTAAGATAGGTTACATTTTAATATTTACTAAGTAAATTAGAATGTTCTAATAATGAAAAATATTCACCATTTTTGTATTAGAATATTCTAATAATTTATATTAATATATTGATGGGTTACAGATTTGTGGGCAAAATTTCTCAGAAAATTCTATCTATTGCAAATGGGTACCTATAAAAAAATAGCATTTATTGTGAGGAATATACAGCTATTTAGAAACGATTTAACTATTTTGGAATGCCTGTTTTAGAAATTTCTCTGATTATATTGCAGAATCGATCTAATTCTTGAGTTGTTGTATAAAGATTAGGGGTTATACGAATTCCCTTAAATTCGTCATGAATTATAGGAGTTGTAAATATTTTGTGTTTTGAATGAAGAAAAGCACCAATTTCAGATGGGTCAACACCGTTAATACTAAAATTCCCAATTGCGCAAGACAGTGAATCATCAAATGATGTATTAAAATATATGTTTTTTTCACTTTTTAAGATATTCATCCAGTATCTGCTTAAAAATCGAAGCCGGGCTTCCTTCCTTTTCAGACCAATTCCATTTGTATATGCAATAGCTTCCCCAATTGCTAATTTAATTGCGATTGAATTTGTCCCTATTTCTTCAAATTTTCGAATATCAGTTGCTTGTTTAACATCGGCAGCCATTAATGGCCATATTTTACTGATCTTCTCCTTTTTTATGAACAACATACCTGTCCCCTTTGGAGCATAAAGCCATTTATGCAAACTTGTTCCAAAATAATCGCAATTCAAATCCTTTTGTTTGAACTCAAATTGTGAAAAAGAATGCGCTCCATCCACAATTACTTCAATTCCTTTGGATTTTGCCAAGTTACAGATCTCTTTTACAGGTATTATTTGTCCGGTTAAATTAATTTGGTGAGAGACAAGAATCAATTTAGTTTTAGAAGAAATTCCTCTTGCAAATGCATCAATTACTTCATCTTTTGAATTTGCCGGTACAGGGATCTTTATCGTTTTAAGAATTAATCCTTCGCGTTGCTCTCTTTGTCTTAATGTAGTAAGCATTCTTGGGTAATCTTGAGATGAGGTCAATATTTCATCACCACTTTTAAGATCCATACCCATCAATAGAATTTCCAGCGATTCCGATGCATTACGAGTGATCGCAATCTCTTCCCTATCACACCCAAACATTTCAGCCAAACCTGTTCGTATTGTTTCTAATTGAGGCTGCATAATTTGCCACATAGTGTATGCTGTTGCATCCTCTTGCTGCCAAAGATATCGGACAAGAGCCTCGGTGACTATTCGTGGCGAAGGAGAAACACCTCCGTTGTTTAGATTGATGTTTCCACGTGAGACAGCAAATGATTGCTGGATTTGGAACCAGAAATCTTCATCTATAGCGGCTTCCTCCGGTGAAAGATGGTCTATCTCTTTCACCAATTTTCCAAGATTTTCTTCCATACCCATTAAATATGATGATGAAAGGGTCGCAAGTCCTAGTCCTTTCCCTATATTGGAGATGAATGCTCGTCGATCCAT
>CAYHFN010000001.1:142858-168950 GCA_964355925.1 uncultured Chitinophagaceae bacterium | reverse complement strand
TCTTTATGATGAACTGCCATTGATGCTATCATCACTATCCCTGCTCTTCGCACAAATTCCTTTCTGTTTTTGGACCAGCGAAACGGAAGAATTTGTGCATATTTTGTTTTCTGAAAAAATTCGGTACAGCATGCATCACATTGAGCCCAATTCTCAACATCAGATGTCCATTGATCCAATAATTTGAGATTGGCAGATTCAGGATCAGCAATTAACGTTGCAAGGATACGAGCTTCATGAGCTCCGTTGTTCCAAAGCTGAAATGCAAGGTGATGGTCTTTTCCTAATTGTTTTGCTAATACTCGAATGTTGGGAACAGTTACACCAAATGCTTTTGCGGATGAAATATTAAAGCGTTTCATTCCATCAATATTTTTCTTGTTTCCCAATAATTGTAAACAGTGAAGAACTTCTTCGGCAGTCATAAGTTTTTGTGAATATACAATTATTCAGTATCTTTCACTATGAACAGACAAAAAATAATTATCCTTTCAACGGTTTTCGTGGATGTGCTCGGTTTTGGAATCGTCATACCTATTCTTCCATTTTATTTGACCGAATTTGGTGCCAGTGCATTAACGATCACTGTATTATTTTCTGTGTTTTCATTGTGTGCTTTTTTAAGTTCTCCTCTGCTCGGCGCTCTTTCGGACAGAATAGGAAGACGTCCCGTTTTGCTTCTCTCAATTTTTTCTACATCGATAGGATGGTTTGTCTTTGCAAGTGCAGTTTCAATTCCTTTTTTATTCTTAGGAAGGATCATTGATGGGATTGCCGCAGGTAATTTTACCACGGCACAAAGTTACCTCATCGATATTTCGAAGAATGATGAAAAAGAAAGAGTGAAGAATCTTGGGATCATCGGCGCAACGTTTGGTATTGGATTTATTCTCGGTCCGATGGTTGGAGGTGTATTAAGCAAAGTCTCTCACGCATTTCCATTTTATTTCGCCGGCGGAATGGCATTGGTCAACGGAATCTCAGCATTCTTCTTTCTAAAAGAATCAAATCATAATCGAAATACGGAAAAACTTCACTACAATCCTTTCAAACGAATTCTTGATGCCTATCGAAATCTTCCGTTACGTCCGCTCTACACTAAATGGTTTTTATTTTGCATATCCGTGGTTATCGTTCAAACCATATTTGCGTTATTTGTTCAAAAAGCATTCAATTATAATTCTTTTCAAACCGGAATAATGTTCACGCTGATAGGAGTAATAATTGCTCTAAACCAACTATTATTATTAAATACATTTTGGACAAAACGCTTTACTAATAAAAGTCTCGAACAGATAATGCTAATCTTTGCTGTTATCGGATTATTACTTACCGCTACACAAAATATTTATTTATTCTTGGCTTCACTCCCTTTTTTCGGAACGAGCCAAGCCATATACCGAATTGTTGTTGCCAACAGTGCACTTCAAAAAGTAGATCCAACAATGAAAGGAGAAGTGATGGGAATTATTACTTCTATTATGACCGGAGCAATGGTGGTCAGTCCGATTGCAGCAGGAGCATTGTTTGAGCAAAATATTTCCTATCCATTTATTATTGGAGCAATTTTTGCCCTTATCGCATTGGTAATGTCGTATAAAAATTCACCTTGATTTCTTAATTCGGTTTCCGTATCTAATAATAATTCTTAACCAATAGGAGTAAACTAATGGCATCAAAACTGTTTGTTGTAAAACCATTAAAAGACTTGATGTCTGATTCGCAAGAATCAGAACATTCATTGAAACGAACACTTGGTCCGGTGAATTTAACGTTGCTTGGGATCGGTGCGATTATCGGCGCAGGATTATTTGTTCGCACTGCTGCAGCTGCTGCAGAACATGCAGGACCGGCCGTCACTATTTCCTATATTGTTGCCGCTATTGGCTGTGCGTTTGCAGGATTATGTTATGCTGAATTTGCATCGTCTATTCCTATTGCCGGAAGCGCATACACATATTCGTATGCAACAATGGGTGAATTTGTTGCGTGGATCATCGGGTGGGATTTAATTTTAGAATATGCATTTGGTGCTGCAACTGTTGCAATAGCATGGTCTGAATATCTTAACAAACTTTTGGGACATTGGGGAATGCAAATTCCGTATCAATGGAGCCACTCTCCTTTTGAGGCCTCGCCCGATGGAATAAGCGGGATGATAAATCTTCCGGCAATATTGATTTTAATATTGATCACGATGCTACTTATTCGAGGAACTCAAGAATCAGCATTTGTGAATGGAATTATTGTTGTTATAAAAGTGTCAATTGTACTTTTGTTCATAGGATTTGGTTGGGCATATATTAATCCGATGAATCATACACCAATGATACCTGAAGCAACCGTTATTAAATCTCACCTTGGTGCTAATATTAATTTTGGCGGAATCATGGGGATACTTGGGGGAGCGGGAGTTGTCTTTTTTGCTTTCATTGGTTTTGATGCTGTTTCTACGGCAGCACAAGAAGCGAAAAATCCGGCGCGCGATATGCCGATCGGTATTTTGGCATCGCTTGTTGTGTGTACTATTTTATATATTCTTTTTTCGTATGTACTGACTGGAGTTGCGCCGTATACAGATTTCAGAGTTGCTGGAAAAGAAGCATCTGTTGCATATGCGATTTTACATTATATGCCGGGATTTGAATGGCTTGCTCTATTGATCACCGTAGCAATCCTTGCAGGATTCTCCTCAGTTATTCTTGTTATGCTGCTCGGACAAACACGTGTGTTTTTTTCAATGTCGAAAGATGGTTTAGTCCCAAAAATATTCTCAGACATTCACCCAAAATATAAAACGCCTTATAAATCTAATATTGTCTTTTTTCTTTTTGTCGGACTGTTTGCCGCATTTATTCCAGGGAGTGTCGCGGGAGATATGACAAGTATTGGAACATTGTTTGCTTTTGTTCTCGTATGCGCAGGTGTTTGGATTATGCGCGTTAAAAATCCGGATATGGTTCGCGGATTTAAAACGCCTCTTGTTCCGCTTATTCCAATTTTGGGTATCATTGTATGCGGAGCAATGATTTTTGGTTTGGGTCTGGAAAACTGGGTTCGTCTAGGTATATGGCTCATTATCGGATTAGTGATCTATTTTGCCTATAGCATAAAACATAGTAGATTACAAAAACAATAAGTCGATTGTACTGTCAATGGTTATAGATGCCCGCTTAGTATTTTTAAAAATAACAAGCGGGCATATTTTTTATCCAACACAAAATGCGCATAAATTATGACTACTCCACAAAAAGAATTCAAACAAAGTTTAGGACTCCTCGATTCCACAATGATCGTTATCGGTTCAATGATCGGCTCCGGTATTTTTATTGTCAGTGCTGATATTGCCCGAACTGTAGGTTCTCCGGGAATGCTGCTGATCGTTTGGTTAATCACCGGATTTATCACTCTCACGGCAGCACTTAGTTACGGTGAATTAGCGGGCATGATGCCACACGCCGGCGGTCAATACGTTTATCTCCGGGAGGCGTACAATCCCTTGGTTGGATTTTTATATGGTTGGACGGTCTTCACTGTCATTCAAACGGGAACAATTGCCGCTGTTGGGGTAGCGTTTGCTAAATTTACCGCAGTGTTGTTTCCATGGTTCAGTGAACAACATATTCTTTTTTCGTTAATAGGATTTAATATCAGTGCTGCACAAATTTTAGCAATTGTCAGCATTATAGTGTTAACTGCAATTAATCTTACAGGAATTCAAGAAGGTAAAATTGTTCAGAATATTTTTACGTTTGCAAAAACATTGGCGTTGATCGCAGTGATCTTTCTTGGAATATTTATCGCCCGTAATGCTGAAGCGATCTCTGCAAATTTTTCAAACTTTTGGGGTGCAAGCTGGACGACGGTAAAAGATGGAAAAATAATTTCTGTTGAATCGTTGATGGGATGGAAACTTATTGCCGCAATAGGTGTAGCAATGGTCGGCTCTCTTTTCTCAAGCGACGCATGGAATAATATTACCTTTACAGCCGGAGAAGTGATAAATCCAAAGAAAAATATTCCTCTCAGTTTAGCAATTGGTACTGGAATCGTCACCGTTCTCTACATTCTTGCAAACATTGCGTATCTCGTTGTACTTCCGGTTGTTGGGAATCCTGATGCACCAGATGTAATCGGCCGAGGTATTCAGTTTGCTACATCGGACAGAGTTGGTACCGCAACGATTGCAGTGATCTACGGAGAAACCGCAGCCGTTGGTATGGCTATCTTGATAATGATCTCTACATTTGGCTGTAACAATGGACTCATACTTTCCGGCGCGAGAGTGTATTATGCCATGGCTAAAGATAAATTATTTTTTAAAAAAGCCGGTGAATTAAATTCACACTCAGTTCCCGCGTGGGCATTAGTTGTTCAAGCGGTATGGGCAAGTTTACTTTGCCTTTCAGGAAGTTACGGCGATCTGCTTGATTATGTTATTTTTGCAGTGTTGATATTTTATATTTTAACTGTTGGCGGAATTTTTATTCTTCGCAGGAAACAACCAAATGTAGAACGCCCTTACAAAGCATTTGGTTATCCATTGATTCCCGCAATTTATATTGCACTTGCAACACTCATTTGTGCAATTTTACTTATTTACAAACCAACATTCACTTGGCCTGGCTTAGGGATTGTCGCATCAGGAATTCCGGTGTACTTTGTTTGGAAAAAATTCATTGTCAAAAACTGATATCCAGAAAGACTGATCGTGACATATTTTCTTGTTCTCCCTTTTGCACTGCTACTTCTGCTTATTGCAGTAGCGCCATTGTTCTTCTCTGACTGGTGGAGTAAGCATTATCCAAAAGTTTCTTTTTCACTGGGTACAATCGTTCTTGTTTATTATGTTTTCTACCTTAATTCAAATGAAATTGTTGTTCATACAATCACTGAATATATAAGTTTTATTGTTTTGATCGGTGCACTGTATATCGTTTCCGGCGGGATTCATATTTCCACAAAAGATTTAACGAATCCTAAGGAGAATGTTCTATTGTTGCTTGTCGGTGCAATTCTCGCAAATCTTCTGGGAACAACCGGTGCATCGATGCTTCTTATCCGTCCGTGGATTAAAATGAATAAGGCTCGAATTCAACCGTACCATATTGTTTTTTTTATTTTTATCGTGTCGAATGTTGGCGGATCACTTACTCCGATCGGCGATCCACCATTATTTCTTGGATATCTTAAAGGAATTCCCTTCTGGTGGATCACACCAAGAGCATTTCCAATTTGGCTCACCGCAATCGGGTTGTTGTTATTAATTTTTTACTTCATTGACCGCAAAAATTTTAAATCACAAAAACAATCCGTCATTAAAGAAATTGAACGTACTGATGTTTGGAAGGTTGACGGTCTCATTAATTTTCTTTTCTTAGGGATCATTCTTCTTGCGGTTTTCATCAAATCACCATTGTTCTTGCGGGAAGGAGTTATTATTGTAGCCGCAATTGCTTCATATTTTACCACTAAAAAAACAATTCATTCAGCAAATCATTTTTCGTTTCACCCGATCCAGGAAGTGGCAATATTATTTGCAGGAATTTTTGCTACAATGATCCCTGCGTTAGAATTATTACGTGTGCAAGCCCAAACAATGACGTCGCTAACTCCAAGCTTTTTTTATTGGAATACCGGTTTATTGTCTAGTTTTTTGGATAATGCTCCAACGTACCTAAGTTTTTTTAGTGTAGCCGAAGGAAATGTGAATACAAATTCACTTCCAATTGCTGATTTACTTCTTCATCCGACATTTTCCTCCTACCTTATTGCAATAAGTATTGGTGCAGTCTTTTTTGGTGCCAATACTTACATAGGAAATGGACCAAATTTTATGGTCAAATCCATCGCCGACCATTATAACGTGCCTACTCCATCTTTTATTCGTTATATAACACACTATTCAATTCCTTTTTTACTACCGGTATTAATTGTTATATGGCTTATATTTTTTTATTAAATCTAAATTCCATTTATCGAAAAAAAACTAAAACACTCCATTGCTCTTAAGAATTAAAATTGTATATTTAGCCCTTAAATCATCATAATTCACCAACTTTTCAAAACAAAATATTAGGAATTTATGGAACTATCGTTAATTCTAGGAATCAGTGTAATTGGTCTACTATTCGCCATGTATCTGATTCGTGACGTGTTGAAACGCGATACTGGAACAGCTGCAATGCAAGAAATTTCAAATGCGATTAAAGCAGGAGCGGAAGCATTTTTGCGTCGTCAGAATAGGACCATTGCATATCTTTCTATTGCACTCGCTGCACTCATATATATACTTTATGCGTTCGTCCGTACACCGAATGTACACGATCCTGCATCAGCAGGCATGCTTGCGCTTTGGACGACTTTGTCATTCGCACTTGGAGCAGCTTGTTCCGTAGCAGCAGGATATATGGGAATGTGGGTTGCAATCCGTACAAATATTCGTACAGCTGCTGCCGCGACAAAAAGTATGAACGGTGCATTACAGACAGCTCTTCGTGGAGGAGCAGTTTCAGGGTTCTTCGTAGTAGCACTGAGCCTTCTTGGAGTTTCCGGACTATTTGCAATTGTCGACAAATTAGGAATTGTATCCGATGTTTCAAAAATTCCGTTGCTCATTGTCGGTTATGGATTCGGTGCTTCATTCGTTGCATTATTTGCTCAACTCGGAGGCGGAATTTATACAAAAGCAGCAGATGTTGGAGCTGACCTTGTTGGAAAAGTTGAAGCAGGAATACCTGAAGATGATCCACGAAATCCCGCGGTAATTGCAGACCTCGTTGGAGATAATGTTGGAGATTGTGCAGGTCGCGGCGCAGATCTTTTTGAATCTACAGCTGCTGAAAATATCGGCGCAATGATTCTCGCTGCCGGTTTATATCGATCTAATGCCGCTACATTTGAATCAAGTGGGTTAACATTGCTTGGCGTTCTTCTCTTCCCGCTTGTTGCTCGTGCATTTGGCATTTTAGCATCAATTGTCGGCGTAATGATGGTTAAGACGAATGAAAAAGAAGATCCAATGAATGCGCTAAACCGCGGTTTTTATATTACCGCAGCATTAGCGATGGTTGGATTTTTTGTAGCTTCAAAATGGTTACTCGGTGAAGCATACTATTTTAATTTTTTCATCGCCGGTGTCATTGGCGTTTTGACTTCACTGGCTTTCGTTTTCATTACTCAATATTATACAGAGTATAAATATCGCCCTGTACAATCAATTGCGGAAGCCTCTAAAACTGGACCGGCAACAAATATCATCGCTGGTATTGCCGTTGGAATGGAATCGACAGGTTATCCTGTTCTTGTTATTGGGGCCGCACTTATTTCTTCCTACTTTTTAGGGGAAACATCGGGATTGAAAGATGCAGGATTGTTTGGAACTGCTGTTGCTACAATGGGTATGCTTGGTACTGCGGCGTATATCCTGGCGATGGATACATTCGGACCAATAACAGATAACGCAGGCGGAATTGTTGAAATGTCGCATCAACCTGAAGAAATTCGTCGCAAAACTGACCGTCTTGATTCCGTTGGCAATACAACAAAAGCTCTGACGAAAGGATATGCCGTAGGATCTGCTGCACTTGCTGCATTCCTTCTCTTCTCCGCTTATTTTGATGAAGTTCGAAATTATGGATTTTCCTTGACCCATATTGATCTTTCAAAACCAGCGGTATTTGTTGGAGCAATGCTCGGTGCAATGCTCGTATTTCTTTTTTCTTCTCTTGCAATCAAGGCAGTTGGACGAGCTGCTTATGCTGTAATTAATAATGTACGGGATCAATTCAAAAATAATCCCGGCATTATGTTAGGTACATCTAAACCAGACTACGGTCAATGTGTTGATATCGTTACTCAATCTGCTTTAAAAGAAATGATTCTTCCTGGAGTTTTGGTTGTAGCAATGCCTATCACTGTTGGAATACTTTTTAAATGGTTATTTATTGCAACAGGAAGCCCAGAACATGGTGCAAGTGGCGCAGAAGTTGTTGGCGGGTTTTTAATGGTTGGTACGATCACCGGTATCCTTATGGCACTCTTCTTAAATAATGGCGGAGGCGCATGGGACAATGCAAAGAAATTTGTTGAAGTGGAAAGCCAAAAAGGAACTGACTGGCATAAAGCAACCGTTGTTGGCGATACCGTTGGCGATCCGTTCAAAGATACGGCTGGTCCTTCGCTTCACGTGTTAATAAAATTATTATCTACCATTACTCTTGTAATGGCTCCGTTGTTCATTTAAGTATTTTCACTTACCATCCCTGAAATTTCACAACTTCAGGGATTTTTTTTTGATTTTTCTCTTTTGGAAAAATCAAAAAAATTTGTATATTAGTAACATCTTAAGGTTCGATTCCGCTTTACAACAGTGGGATCCTAAAAGTTTAAAAAACTTAGCATCACGAACATTATACGCTTGCTACGTGTGGAAACTTTTGGACAGGTAGCTCAGTTGGTAGAGCAACGGCCTGAAAAGCCGTGTGTCACCGGTTCAATCCCGGTTCTGTCCACAAATAAAAATCCCGTCCAGATAATATATCGAGACGGGATTTTTATTTTCAAAAGAAGATTCTACGAAGCTTTCTTAAACTTTGCTGAATCATCAATCCTCTTTTTATCGATCGAACGAATCATCCCTACGACAACACCAACAATTCTAAAATTTTGGTCAAATTTACTGATCTCTATTGGTTTGTATTTTTTATTTGCCGGAACAAGTCGAATAGAATTTCCATCGCGTTCAAACCATTTTACCGTTGGTTCTCCTTCTACCAATGCAACAACCATTCTTCCATTGCGCGCTTCAACCTTCGGATCAACAAATAAAAGATCGTCAGTTTCAAGATTGGCATCGATCATACTATCACCTCGGACATAAAGTCCAAACACATCATCAGATGAAGAGATATATTTTTTGATCTCAAATGTATCAACAATATTTTCCTGCGACATAAAAGGAACACCTGCCGGTACATAGCCATAGATAGGCATTCCCTTTGGTTTTGTGTTCAATAATTCAATCCCGCGTGAAATATTTGGGACATAACGTAACGCTTTTTTCTTATCCAACGCAAGCAAATGACACCGAACCGCATTGATATTCACGGATAGTGTTTCGGCAAGTTCAGCAAGTGTCGGCGGATAGTGATTATCCTCGATATAATCACGAACGAGGGAAAGAACCTTATTTTGTGCTTTAGTTGGCGGACGTTGTGATGGTGGCATACAAGCCTCTTATAGTGTAATAATGAATACTGTTAAAATATACACCATTTGAAAATGCTTGTCAAGAAGAATTTTTATCGGAAAAGCTCATTAGAAGAGATATATTCTTCAACTTTTTTTGGGACAAGATAATGAATAGATTTCTTACTCTTTACTTTTTGACGGATCTCGGAAGAAGAGATATCAACATTTGGTACATCAACAAAGACCGTATTCTTGGTTCCAAAAACTTCATTGACCTGTTTTGGGTATCCTGGACGATTCAAAACGACAAGCGTTATCAATTCCAGAATCCGGTGTGGTTCTTTCCATAATTGAAACGTGAGATAGTTATCCATTCCAATGATAAGACAAAATATATCAGCAGCATTCTCTCGTTTCAATTGCTCGAGTGTATGGATTGAATAAGAAGTTTCTTTCTTTACAATTTCAATGTCCGAGCATTCGAATTTTGGGTTACCGGATATTGCAAGTTCTGTCATTGATAATCTATGTTCAGCAACATCAGACTCTCCTTTCTGTTTGTGCGGAGAAATGAATGATGGTATGAAAATAATCTTATCTAAATTAAGTTCGGCAATTACTTGTTCTGCAACGATCAAATGACCTACATGTGGCGGATTGAATGTTCCTCCAAATATACCAATGTTCATTTTATCACCTTGTTATAGATCTGTAATGTTTCTTCTGCGCACTTTTTCCAGGCAAACTGTTTCGCACGTTCTATTCCTTTTACAATCAATTCTGATCTAAGTTTTTTATTCGATAGAACAAAATCTAATTGTGTTACCAATTCTGTCTCATCTAAAGGATCAAATAATAATCCTGCATCTCCCACAACTTCTGTAATTGAAGTCGCCCTTGCCCCAATCGCTGGAACACCTGAAGCCATTGCCTCTACCATTGAAAATCCAAATCCTTCATAGAATGATGGAAGTACTACTGCAGAGGCAGATTGATATGCAACTTTCAGTTCCATTTGGTCAATTCTTCCAAGATCAATCACCGATTCACGTAAATTATTTTCATGGACATAATGTGTTAACTGAGGATAATTATTTAGCATCTCTCCGATAAATACTAGTTGTATTTCATGTCCATTCAATAATCTTTTGAAAGCTCTCAATAATGTCGGAATATTTTTGTGTGGTTTAAGACTTCCGGTATAGAGAAGATAAGGCTTTGTTATGGCATATTTTTTTCGGAATGTTTCTTTCTCTTCTTCCATAACTTTGCCGAAGTATAACTGATTCACGCCAAGAGGAACAACGTGTATCTTTCCTTCTTTGAGAGGCAAGACCTCTAATAATTCTTTTTTTCCATATTCTGAATCTACAATAATTGCAGATGATGCTGAACAAGCATGTCTGATCATCATATACGCGTACGACCGTTTCGCAAAAGAGAAATATTCTTTTAACCGTAGATGAATTATATCATGAACTGTTACAATACTTGGCATTTTTAAATTTATTGGAAGCGTATAATGAGGAGCATGAAACAAATCTATATGTTGAGAATTCGCTTTAATTGAAACGGAATATAGCTCTTGCAGAGAATATTTTGATGAATTATCTGAAATAAATTCACCATGCAACGAATTTGAAATTGATGATATTAAATCATCCTGTGCAAAATAAACACAATTGAGATTTGGTTTATCCTGGTATATTGTAACGAGGTTTTGAATATACGTCCCGATACCATAATCAAAATATTTTCGTATATCGATCCCTATTCGCATTTTTTCATCACCTATTTATGTCGGTCGATAATACTAGTTTTAGAATATTGCTAGCTAGAGTGCTTTCTGATTTAGTGAACATTTTTGGGAGAAATTTAATTATGATATATATTCTCACTATAAATCGCTGCAACAATGAATTGTGTTTGTCATAGTATCGTAATTGACTGCGGCGATATTCAAAAACTATCTGTTCATCTTTGTTTTCGTAACTTCTCCCTCCTAAATGGATCAAATTAATGGAAGGGACATAGATGGACATAAATCCTGCTGCACTGACTCTTCGACATAGATCAATATCTTCAAAATACATAAAATATTGTTCATCAAATCCTCCAACAGCCTCAAACGATTCTCGCTTGATCATAAAAGCAGCACCCGTCACCCAATCTTTCTTTATCGGCTGATAGGAAGATATTTCTTCTTTAGACTGTAACCATAAATCATTTGATGTTCTCTTTGCCTCATGTTCGTTGCCAAGAGTCGGGAATTTTCCAAAAGAAAGTTGAAATGATCGGTCTTCATTTAATAATTTTGGACCAACTATTCCATAGTCATTCTTTGAAGAAAGAATATCGTAGAGTTTGCCAATTGTTTCATCCGTAAACAACGTATCATTGTTTACAAAAAAAAGGATATTTCCTTTTGCAACCTTTGCACCGGCGTTGTTTGCTGCACCAAAGCCTCTGTTTTCAGATAGCGATATAAATTTAATTGATGGAAATAGAATGGGCAACTCTGTTTGAGATCCATCTGATGAATTATTGTCAATAACGATTACTTCAATCGAATCAGGGTTATGAAAACGGAATAACGATTCAATACACCGACGTGTATAACCAAGTCCGTTGTAATTAACAATAATTATACTCGAATTCATTTGGATAATTCTATTACACGAAGATTTACAATACGACAATAGAAAAGAGAAATTGAATTGATCATTTTCCCAATGAGCGACTCACCATTTGTCAACTTTCCGGTCATATATCGAATAACTTCCCTCTCTTCAACTTTTCGTTCTGTTTGAAGTGCCCTTCTTTTATTGACAATCATTGGAATATGAAAGACGAACCACGCATATGCTTTTAATAATCCGCTCATTGAATACTTCATACCCAGCAAGGATGCAAAACATTTTACAATGCAATTAACGGCAATAAATGGTACTACTTTAAGAATTGTTTTAGGCGTAAAAAAAAGAAAAGTATTCAATAATCGATTTCGTTCCTGGTAAAATGTTAGAAAATTACCCTTTTGAGATTTTGACGTTCCATTTCCATAATGATCAATTACTGAATCATTAGTGTGTTTCACTTGATATCCCAAAAATCTCGTTCGCATTCCAAGATAGACATCCTCACCATATACGAAATAATCTTCATCGAAAGGAACTCCAATAATATCTTTTTTAAAGATCATTGATGCCCCACCGGCAAAAAATATATCGGTAGGCTCATCAAATATTCTCATGATATTATGGCCAAGAAAATTGATCGATCCATTCTTTTCGTAATATTTATCAGGTATTCCATCAGTCTTAATCAATGATGATGCTGTGACAACATTTTTATCCGCGACAGCATTTACTAAACCTTTAAGCCATCCATTATGAACAACGGTATCATTGTTCAATAGAACGACCAATTCACCTTTTGCATTTTTAACTCCAATATTATTTCCCCCAGCAAAGCCTAAATTAATTTCACATTTAATTATTCGTATTGTTGGAAAATTATTATTGATGAATTCAATACTACCATCATTAGAACCATTGTCGACAACAATTATCTCAAAAGTGGGATAATTTTGATGTAACACAGAAATTATACACTCTTTTAGGAAATGTTTACCATTGTGATTAACAATGATAATTGAGACTAATTGTTGGATATTGTGCATTAGTGAACAATGAGTGATCGTAGATATATGATAGAAACATTTCTTGAATTTTGAATTCGTTTTCTTTTTGCATACAGTTTGGGAAATTCAAAATAGACATTGCTGAATGCCCATAGAATTGCTTTACCGTCTCCCTTAAGAATTATAGTAATCCAATTAAATATTCTGCTTGAGACGATATACAATAGATTTCTCCAGAATATATTAGCAGGGATATTTATTAAAAGATAGTACAAATGATTCCGTGCATGCAGTCGAACAGAGAGATCAGACATTTTCTTTGCAGTTGCACCTCTCTTATGATAACAAATAGCTGTCGGGACATATTGACATTTATAACCAAACATTTGAGAACGAAAACTATGATCTGCATCTTCAAACCAAGCAAAATAATCTTCGTCGTAAAATCCAACGTCGTCAAATACTTTTCGGCGATACATCCCTGCTCCGGCACATGCACCAAAAACATAATTTATAGTGTTATATTGTCCAATATCTTTCTCACCAAAACCTCTTCCTATAATATTGCCTGCCTTTGTTAAAACATCGCCGGCCGCATCAATGGTAGATCTGTCAAAATAGTTCAACATTTTGCATGCAACTGAACCAAGTTCATTATTTGACTCTAGTACTTCAACAAGTTTCGACAACCAATTGGTATCTAATTCGATATCATTATTTAGTAATGCAATATAGCGTCCGTTGGATTTAGTAATTCCATAATTCACAGCAGCTGCAAAACCTTTATTTTCATTTAATTGATAAACAGCTATCTCTTGTGATTGAGAATGTATAAGAGATATTGAGTTATCTGTTGATCCATTATCAACGACAATTAGTTCATAATCAGAAATTGTTTGAAGTGAAATCGATTTCAAACATACCTCTAAATGTTCGGCACCGTTATAATTTGGAATTATTATACTAATGAGTGGCATGTAAAGGAATATCCCGTCTTAAGATCACCGTTTGAATAAATGCCTGAAGGAACATCTTATGACGACGGTAGCTAACCATTTGAATCTCTCGTGACCGTCCATAATTAAACGCTAAAAGTACTATTCTTGTAATGAAAACAATAAATGAATTGAGAAATAATATCGTTTTAATTGAAAAGGCAATACTCCAATGGTGATGCTTTTCAACAAAATGTATTAAGCTTAAATTGAATCTTGCAAATATCCATTCATTCTTAGGACCTACAAAACTTCTACCGCCAATGTGAATTGCTTCAACATTGTGCACCATTACCAATTTCCACTTAGCCATACTTATACGATATGACCAATCGACATCCTCATAAAATAGTTTGAATGAAGTATCCATTACCCCTACTGTTTCGATGACTTCACGCCGTATTAGCGTGAACGCCCCTGGTATTTGCTCAACTTCTTCAATTTCATTTCCTTTTAGAACTGATTCTAAATAATTTTGGACAAGATATTTACTTTTCATAGAAATTGGTGATAACAAAGTATGGAATAGCAACACTTGTGTAACAGTAGGTTTTCGTCTGATGTATCCATATTGCATGCTGCCATCAAGGTTAATTAATTTTGGCATTAGAGCACCAATTGTTTTGTCATTATCAAAACATTCGATGAGTGCTAGAAGTGTTTTTGATTTGAATATGATATCAGGATTAAGGATCAAAATGAATTTTCCATTAGAATGATCTATTCCTTGATTTACGCCGAAAGCAAATCCGAAATTAATATTATTTGCAATAACATTAACTTGAGGAAATTCGGTTTTGACCATTTCAACGCTCATATCAGATGAAGCATTATCAACAACTATAACTTCAAATGTTATGCCATCATTTGTTTCAAAGAACGATTTTAAACACTGTGAAAGATAGTCTTTCGTATTCCAATTTATAATTATCAATGAAAGATCAATGTGAGCCATTAATAAATCCTCGAACGGTATTCTTTAGCTTTTTTAGTAGTGTAATTACAATCCCCTTGTCATAATCATCTAGTAAAGAAAAATAGTTGATACCAACAAGATATAGTGTTCCATAAACGACAAAAAAGAACAATAGCATTAAACCTTGCTCTGGACGTGAATAATGCATCATAATTGTTGTAGCTATCCAAAATAATGGCATAGCACAAACTATTGCAGTAATAATTGGCTTAAATAGTATTACAAATATATTTAGATTTTTTTCACCAATACTATGATTAAATATTACTATAAAATATACGGCACCAATTATGAATGATATAGTGGTACCTATTGCTATACCAATAGAGCCAAACATTGCAGCTCCTGCAAGAACAAATATTATATTTGAAACCGAGACTATAATTCCATAATTGCGATCTATATTTGTTTTACCTAATCCGGCAGTCAATGAACTTGCTACTCCGGTAACAATGTTAAAGAAATAACCAATGGAAAGTATTCTGGTAATGATTGTTGCTGCTACAAAACCATCACCAAGCCAGACAGTTATGATATATTCTGCAAATAATGAAACGAAAACAAAAAAACCACTTGCCACAATTATAAGATATTTTGTACCACGTAAATATAAAGCAGATAACTGTTTCCCATTATTTTGGGCATCGATAGACGAAACTGCAGGGATAAGAGCAGTGATGAGAATTCCGGTAAAAGAACGTCCGGAATTTGTTAAACGCGCACCGATATCATAGTATGTTGTTGTCAAAGACCCAAAAAACTTCAATGTCAACACTCTGTCTGTTTGAAACATAATAATTTGCCCGAACTTGCTGATCTGAATATTTATTCCATAATTCAGAAATATTTTACATTTTTCCCAACGAATATACCGTGGAAGGACCTTGAGAAATGACAGCTCTTTTTTAGCGAAGTAAACTAATATACCGATGTTGATTAAAGAGGATGTTAGATTCACTAATATCAACCCTTTAACACCTTCTCCATGATTGAGAACTATAACTGTACAGATTATTGTCCACGTTTGAACAATAATAGTTGTATAGAAGATAATATCCATCCGTTGTAATGCAGAAACAACGGCTGTTACAGGAGAACTGACACCAACTATTATGAATATTACGACACTTATTCGAAGAACAAATTGTGCGTCTTGCAAAGACTGGTTTGGTACACCGGCGAACGAAAGCAACGTCGTGTCAAATATTAGAACTATAACTGCAATTATACTGCTCAATACTAAGTACAACACAACACCGGAAGAGATTGCTTCAAGAATATCTCCATGGAGGTTTTTCGTATAGTATTGAGCAATATATTTTACAAAAGCAGTTCCTGTGCCCAAATCAAGTAAGCCGATATAAGCAGTCAATGCTCCGATCACAACCCACACACTTCCGTATGTTTCAGCACCTATTGAATGAAGTATAAACGGAACAAGAAGGATATTTGAAATAAATATATAAACAAACCCGGCAGCATTGGCGACTGTATTTTGAATAATCTTTTTAGGTGTTTCGTTCATAAAAGAATATTCGTAGAATTACGGTTCTGCAACAACATAAAGCCTAAAATAAAATCGAGGATTAGCAATCCCTAATTTGTACAATATCTTTACTATCAATTGTATAAATCTATTCTTGAATAAGATACTGGGATGAATGGGGTCTCCTTCTGTAATATTGATACTGGAAAAATGCGGAGACAAAAGTTTCAACAATGATTCTTTCGTAAAGAAATTTTTGTGATCCATATCCGCAAAATGTTCAAACAATAAACCGCGATATTGAAGATCAGCGATACCTTCAGAATTGGGAACAGTAAACAGAACATTTTTTTTAATAACACGTCTGGCTTCTGCAATTACCGGCGTTGGATCGGTCAAATGCTCTAACACTTCAAACATAATTGCTGAATCAAATGAAGCATCTCCAAATGGCAGCACATCGCTTACACAAGTTGCTCTAATGCCTCTTGCAACAGCTTTTTCAACATATTCTTTATTAATATCTACCCCATACATATCGTAACCATTACGAGATAGAATCTCACAGTAATTACCGGTTGCGCAACCAATATCTAATATTTTGTTACCAGCCTTTTCTTTAACAAATTGAATTAATTGTTCACCGTAAACTGTTTCATCAGCAGTCGCGTAGAATGTTTTTGTATCACGGAATACTTTTTTTCTAATATCTTCGCCGATCATAATGATATCCTCTAACGATGTAATAATAAATAATTCTTAATTGTTGTGACACCTATTCATAAATTATCACTGTGTCTGAACATTAAAATAATAATTTAGAAGATACTTTAAGAAAGAGAAAAAGATATGCCGTTATAATTTCATTTAATATGCTCATAGCAATATAGTTTTAATTATATTTTTATTACATATTTTATACTACTCACATGTCGCAAATAAACGAAAATAATATTTTGGTCTTATAATGCCAGCTTTTGTCAATACTTTTCCAATGAACCGGATCGGAGGAAATCCAAACAATGCGAATGGATTGATACCATCTCCTTTTTGAACATCTACTTTTGAAAAGTATTTTAAAAGAACCGTTTTCAGTGAATCTTTAGTGAAAAAATTCATATGGTCTAATTCCGCAAAATGTTCATAAAGCAATCCTTGTTGGATCAGTTCTGTAACATTTTCAGAATTTGGCGTTGTAATGATAACATTTTTTCGTGCAATACGCTTTGCCTCACTCAATAGACTATCAACATCGG
This sequence comes from uncultured Chitinophagaceae bacterium, assembly GCA_964355925.1. Classification (GTDB taxonomy): domain Bacteria; phylum Bacteroidota; class Ignavibacteria; order UBA10030; family UBA8401; genus UBA8401. The sequence continues at coordinate 151,402 of CAYHFN010000001.1, read as the reverse complement.
GCACGTGTTCAATTACTTCAAAGCAGATAACAGTATCTACTGATTTATCAGGTAAAGGTACCGTGCCATTAATTTGAACAACATCAATTCCTCTTTCGAGTGCTCGCTGCACATATTTCGGATTCACATCTGCACCTTTGACATCATATCCAATTTTTTTTAGAATTACACAGTAATTTCCTGTCGCACATCCTAGATCTAAGATTGACCTGCCGGCATGTTTTCTTACAAAAGAAATTAATTGTTTTGCCACTGCAGTGTCCGGCATTGAATGGTAAAATGTTTTAGTATCTCGAAATACTATCTTTTTGATCTCTTCGCCAATCATAATAAACTTGCTTTCTTGAGTGAATACAGCAAACTAAGTCCTCGAAAACTATGCGTAGCCAATAAATAGCGTAAGACGAGGATAGGCGATAAGATGAATCGAGCATACATACCAAAATACGTTTGATAATATAATAGAATATTTTGATACATCACTAATCGCACGTTCGGCGGCGCTTGTTTTGTACTTTGACTTCCGTGATGGATAACTTTAGCGTTTGGAATAAAAATAATCTTCCATCTTTTTCGTTTTATCCTCTGGCACAAGTCAACATCATTATACAGTATTGAAAATCGTTCATCAAATATTTTATCTTCGATTATTGAACGGCGTAGCATTACACACGTTGCGTCAGGCTGATCAATCTCTTTTAGGGTTGCATGATCGAAAGCGGCCATCAAATATTCACTATTTAATGAATGCAATGAACAATACATTGCAATTGCATTGGCAACTGTTGGAAATTTCTTGCATGAATGCTGCAATTCACCGTTTGGTAGTTCTAATCTGCATGAAACCAAACCGACATCCTTCTGTTCATTTAAGAAATCGATCATCGTTTGTATCGTTCCGACGAACACTTCAGTATCACTTCCTAAAAGGAGAACATACTCTCCGGTGGAACTTGTAAACCCAATATTGTTACCTCCGGCGTACCCTGAATTAATTTTACTTCTAATTAATTGAACATCTGGAAATTCTTTTTCTACCATTGCAACTGACGCATCGTTGGATGCATTATCAACAACAATTATTTCAAAGGAAACTTTGGGGGGAAATGAATTGATCGAACGAAGACATGCATGCAATAATTTTTCGGTATTCCACGATGTAATAATGATTGAAAGTTTCATCGAATTATAATTTCAGTTCTTTCATCACCGTTCCCAGATCTTTATCACCTCGTCCGGAAAGATTAACAATAATAATCTGATCTTTTTCCATTGTTTTGGCAAGTTTTTCAGCATACGCCACTGCATGGGAAGATTCCAAAGCGGGAATGATACCTTCTTTTTTTGCTACCAATTGAAGTGCATCCATCGCTTCATCATCCGTGATTGAAACATACTCTACAAAGCCATTATCTTTTAAGAAACAATGTTCTGGTCCTACACCTGGATAATCAAGACCGGCCGAAATTGAATGCGCTATTTCAATCTGTCCATTTTCATCTTGCAAAAGATATTGCATTGAACCGTGAAGCACTCCGCGTTTTCCTTTTGCAAGAGCTGCAGAATGTTTTCCTGAATCTAAACCATAGCCAGCAGCTTCCACACCAATTAATTTTACGGTTTGTCCATCATTTAAGAACGGATAAAATATTCCCATTGCATTGCTTCCACCGCCAACACACGCAACAATAGCATCGGGCAATCGATTTTCACTTTCAAGAATTTGTCGGCGAGATTCTTTACCAATCACTGATTGAAAATCTCTGACCATCATTGGATAAGGATGCATGCCTACCACAGAGCCAATGATATAAAATGTATCATTCACATTTGTCACCCAATCGCGAATCGCTTCACTCGTCGCATCTTTCAAGGTCTTGCTTCCGGAAGAAACTTTTCGAACTTCTGCACCAAGAAGCTTCATTCTATATACGTTCGGAGCCTGTCGCTCCATATCCTCTTCACCCATATACACAATACATTGAAGACCAAATAAAGCACACACAGTTGCAGTTGCTACTCCGTGCTGACCAGCGCCTGTTTCAGCAATGATTCGTTTCTTCCCCATCCGTTGCGCAATTAATATTTGTCCGATAGTATTATTTATCTTATGCGCACCGGTATGACAAAGATCTTCCCGCTTCAGAAATATTTTCGCGCCATCAGCATATTTTGTCAATCGTTCTGCAAAGAATAACGGAGTTTCACGACCGACGAAATACTTTAAGTAATACTGAAATTCTTTTTGAAATTCAGCATCATCTTTTAGCTTTTTATACCAACGATCTAATTCTTCTGAAGCAGGGAGCAATGTTTCAGGAATATACCGACCGCCAAAGATTCCAAAATGACCTTTTTCGTCAGGTACGTTTGGGTACGTTCGTTGTTTTGATTCTGTTGTCATACTTAATTTAGTTGTTCAAATGAATTTCGCGCATTTTGGACAAACAGTTGAATTTTATTTTTATCCTTTTTTCCGGGTTCAATCTCCACTCCGCTGCTAACATCTACTCCCCACGGTTGAACAATTTCAATTGCGTTACTTACATTAACATCGGTAAGTCCACCCGCAAGAATAATTTTCCCAAATTCATTTGCTTCTCGTGCAAGCAGCCAATTGAATTGTTTTCCGGTTCCGCCCATTTCTTTTTCATCATATGCGTCAAGAAGAAATGCCGCTGCTTTATAATCGTCAAAATAAACATTCTTTAATGAGTCATTAACGCGGAATGATTTTATTGCATTTGGAAATTTATTAACGTAATCCGGCTCTTCATCTCCGTGAAACTGGCAGTATGTTAATTTAACTGATGCGGCAACAGATTTAACCAATTGTAAATCTTCGTTGACGAAAATACCTACGATCGATATTTTACCACGAATTCTCTGCGCAATTTCTTTTGCTGCAATAGGATTGATGTACCGTTTGCTTTGACGGAAAAAATTAAACCCAATAGCAGTAGCTCCCGCATCAATTACAGATACAGCATCGTCATAATTAGTTATGCCACATATTTTAATGAAATACGGCGTCATCGTACATTCCCTTGCGGCGTCAATAAATCAATGAGAGCTTTTCTTCTATCCGGCTGGGTCATTAAATGTTCTCCAACAAGAACTGCATCAAATCCTGTTTGAGATAAACGTTCGATAGTATTAAAATTTTTGATACCGCTTTCGCTGACAGCCGTACACGAATTCGGGATGAAATTTATTAGTTGATATGAGAGATCAACATTAACAGTGAATGTCTGCAAATCCCGATTATTTATGCCGATAATCGTTGCCCCGGCGTCCAACGCATGTTCAATCTCTTGTTTCGTATGGCATTCCACTAACACAGCAAGGGAAAGTTCATTTGCAGTACTTAGATAAGAACTAAGTTGTGTTTCGGTAAGTGCTGCAACAATAAGCAAGATCGCATCGGCACCTATCATTCGTGATTCATAGATTTGATATTCGTCTACAATAAAATCCTTCCGGAGAATTGGAAGTGAGGAAGCATTCTTGGCGGCAAGCACATAATCAGAGTGACCCCGAAAATATTTCTCATCAGTTAGTACGGAAAGAGCAGCCGCGCCCCCTTCCTTATATTCTCTTGCGATCTTTGAAGGCTGAAAATCTTTTGTGATCAATCCCTTTGAGGGCGATGCTTTTTTTATCTCTGCGATACATGCAAATCCATTTTCAGAAAAATTCTTTATTGCTTCTTCAAAATCTAATGTTGCTTCTACTTGACATGCTTTTTCTATAATGTCATCAAACGATAATAATTGTTTTCGTAGTGCGACTTCATTTTTTTTATATTCCAATATTTCCAATAATTTGTTATTCATGGTTTTGTAGCAGCTCTTTCTGTGCGATCTTAATCTTCACCTGGCGGATTCGTCGTTCATTCTTTTTGATCACGATAAATGAGATATTTTCATATTTGATTTCTTCATGTAAATCCGGAATTCTTTCAACTAACTTATGTAAAAAACCGCTGATCGTGTCATATTGATTATCTTCCGGCACGTCAGTCTTAAATCGTTCATTAAAATCATTGATACTGATGCCACCGTTGACAATAACCGAACCATCGCTTGTTGTTTCCACTTCGCTTTGTTCTTCATCATATTCATCTCTTATATCTCCAACAATCTCTTCTACAATATCTTCAATGGTGATTATTCCTTCGGTACCACCAAACTCATCGATAACGATCGCCATATGCTGTCTATTTTTCTGAAGTTCTTTCAAAAGCACACTGATCTTTTTTGACTCAGGAACCATGTACGCAGGGCGAATGATATCTTGCAAAATAATCAATTCTCGGTGCTGGAACATTCCGATAAGATCTTTGGTATAAATAACACCGACAATATGATCAATTGACTCTCGATAGATTGGTACGCGGGTAAATCCCTGATCAATCAATGATTGAACTAGTTTCTCGCGTGGAGTATCGATGTCGACTGCAAAGACATCGGTTCTTGGCACCATCACTTCTTTAACAGTGGTGTCGGTAAATTCTAAAATGCTTTTTATCAATTCATGTTCAGCTTTATCAATAGCACCGCTTCGTTCACCTTCTTCGAGAACTTGAATAACTTCTTTCTCCGAGATCTTCTTCGGCTGTGTTCGTTGATAAATATTGTTAAAAAGATATTTAAAGAATGAACTATGTTTATTTTCTTCGGTCATTAAAAATTCAATTCATCAATTGCATTTAGTGTATCGTGTGAAAGCACCGGTCGTTGGATAGCTAAAACATTTGAATATAAATGTTCTTCGTTTTTTGTTCCTATTATTACTGATGATACTGTTGGTGATGAGATGACATATGAAACTGCAAGCTCAGACAGAGAAATGTTATTTTGAGCAGCAATCTTTATCAACTGTTCAATTTTTTCTTTTTGCTTAGTATCGGCAACATCAGCATATTTTGATGACAGCATTCCTCTTGCCATCCCGTCTTTAATAATAATTCCGATACTATTCACTTCTGCAAGGGGAAAAACGTTTATCTTCATCAACAGGTTTAGTGCACTATAGCTGACCTGAATTGAATCATATTCCTTTGACGCAATTGCCAGCAATGCTGCATCTTCGAAATCCGTACTTAATCCTAAGAATCGAACCTTCCCTTCTTTTTGAAGATCTTTCATTGCTATAAGTGTTTCGCCGTTACGAATAATATCAACATTTGCACTATGAATTTGTATAAGGTCGATATAATCCGTTTGTAATAATCGTAGACTATTTTCGATGAATATTTTAGTTTCCGAGTATGAATAATTGTAGACTGATTTCTCTCCGTCGAACCATTCGCCGCATTTTGAAGCAATCAAAATATTTTTCCGAATTCCTTTGAATGCTTTTCCAAGGATCTCTTCACTTGCAAAATATGCTGGTGCAGTATCAAACAAGTTGATTCCTTGATCAAGAGCAGAGTGAATAACCCTTAAAGCGTCCGATTCTGTTGGACGTGAAAAATCAGATTTTTCTTTTCTCCAATAAGGCCAGTTTCTCCCAATTTCCAAAGCGCCAAATCCCAGAACAGAGACGTCAAGTCCTGTTCTACCAAGTTTTCGATACTTCATCATGAGTTTGTATATTCTCTTAATTGTTGAAGTTTCTTTTTTGCTTTACCGGTATCAATTGTATTTTGTGCCACAGAAACACCATCTTGAATTGATTTCGCAATCCCTGAAAGGTAAATGGCCGCAGCAGCGTTCAAAACTACTATGTCACGTTGAGGACCTTTCACTCCATTTAGTATTGAATGTACAATTTGAGCATTTAATTCAATACTATCACCCGATATCTCAGAAAGCGATGAACTAGGTATTCCGACAGATTCATTTGAAAACGTATACGTTGAAATTTTCCCATTATTTATTTCAGTCATTCTTGTTTCAGCAATTGTAGAAATTTCATCCATACCGCCTATTCCATGAACAACAAGTGCACGCTCAGTCCCAAGATCAAATAGAACTTCTGCCAATAATTCGGTCAGCATAGGACGAAAAACGCCAATCAGTTGTCTTTTTGCACCTGCCGGATTGGTCAATGGTCCAAGAACGTTGAATACAGTTCTCATACCTAATTCACGTCGAACAGGAGTCGTATATTTCATTGCCACATGAAGCATCGGAGCAAAGAGAAAAGCAATTCCAATCTCATTCAAACATTGTTCAACTTTTTCTTTAGGAATTTCTATATTGACCCCGATTGCTTTAAGAACATCGGCGCTGCCGCATTTACTTGAAATTGCACGATTCCCATGCTTTGCAACAATTGCACCAGCTGCTGAGGCTATAATCGCTGAAATTGTTGAAATATTGAATGTCCCTAACCCGTCACCACCGGTTCCACACGTATCAATAAGATTTTCATGTTTCGAATCGATCTTTGTTGCCATCTCGCGCATGGCTTGTGCACAGCCTGAAATTTCCGAAGCTGTCTCACCTTTCATTCTCAACGCAGTCAAGAATGATGAAATCAATACTTCACTTGATTTACCGGACATAATTTCAATAACACACTCGTACGCTTCCTGCTTTGTAAGATTATTTTTTTCAACCAACTTATGTATTGCTTGTTGTATCACGTATAGAATTTACTCCAAAACACGTTGATATTCAATAAAATCAATGATTTCTTTACGGTTTTTGAATTAATATATAACCCGCTCAAGAAATAATCCTTTTGCAGGAGCCGTTTGACCGGCTTTTGAACGATTCTTAGCATTTATAATCTCTTGGAACTCACTGACTTGGGTAAATCCTCTTCCAATATTTACCATCGTTCCGACTAATGCCCGAACCATTCCATAAAGAAATCTGTTGGCACGGATACGATAAATGAATTTATCCTCTTTTTCATACCATACCGATTCAAATATCTGAGAGTTGAAATGATCAACTTCGGTATCGATCTTAGAGAATGATTGAAAATCGTGTATTCCAAGAATCGAAGATGCAATCTCATTCATCTTTGTAATATCCAATATATATCCAAGCTGCCAGCAATATTTTCTTTCAATTGCTGATAATCTTTTTGAAATGAAATATTGGTATTCTCTTTCTTTCGCACTGTGTCGTGCTGAGAATTGTTCATCGACAATTTCCACAGAGTGAACAGCAATATCTTCCGGAAGAACACCATTCAAACTGCGATGGATCTCTTTTTCCGTGATCAAACTCGAAAGAAAAAAATTCGCCACCTGACCTCTTGCGTGTACACCACTGTCGGTTCGACCCGCACCGATTATTTGAGTCTGTTCATGAGTTATCTTAAGAATGGCATTCTCGATCTCCTCTTGAACAGTTCTTCCATTTGGCTGTCGCTGCCAACCGACAAAATCGGTTCCATCATACTCAATTATTAATTTAATATTTCGTTTCATGAGGCGTCCTGAAATAGGTTGACATCTGTTGTTTTCATCCTGCTCCTCATGATTTATTTTGACACATGGTCAACTTTTCTCAGGACGAGACATCATAGTAAAAAGCCCCGCATTGCGGGGCTTCAATTAAAATCTGTGAACAATCCGCAATGCTAATCCATCAGGTTTAAGCCCGTCATTAATTATTGATGATTCGAGCCACCAAGAACCGAGATTATCATTGGATCGTTGATTATACAGCCGTGTTAATCGAGCCGCATTAATTGCACTGATCAATCTATTCACAACAATCGTTGCAATAACAAATTGAGAATTATTTAACACTCTTTCGCTCGACACACGAATTGCCCGATATTCTTTTCTATTCAAATCCGAATCCCATCTCCAATAATATCCAGTATTAATATTGTAGACTTTTTCTAAATCTCTATCACGTAACTTTTTGTCGTTATAATCATGGGTATCGTTAAAATTTCCTAAATCGACAAAAAATTGATCTTGCTTTCCATTTATAGTAGCACCTGCATGACTGGCGGCATAATTTCTAGCATCGGTTTGAAGCCAGCTTCCATATCGTTGAAAAGAAAAGTAGGTTAACCATAAACCACCTTCAGCAATCAAGGAATATTGTCCTTGTTCAAATCCGTCTACGTATAACTCTCCCATACCAGGGAGCAATAACGAATACAACACCGCTGTAAATCCAGATTTTTTATTAGTTGGATTAATTTCTTGTACGTTAATGAATCCGTTAACATTGAAAGGTGTTGAAAGTTCTGATCGAAGATGAAAAAGATTTTCCTGAGCAAACCCTGAATTGCTTTCGATAACGATAAATATTATTGCAATAAATAATTTCATACTACCTCTCTGTTGGAATATAATAGTTGACTAAAGTAGTATCACTGTTTTCATTCACTCTCCTATTACAATGTCGCAGAGTTTACAATTGGAAGCAAAGGATTAATTATTGTCTGATTTGACTTAATGCTTACTATTTCACCATCACAAACTTCATTTTGAATATCTTTAATACGAACCATTGCAATTGAATTTTCTAATGTTGGATGGTATGGAACTCTGACCCTAACATAATTATCAGTATAACCTGAAAGCATATTATCATCGATGGTTCCTTCAATCAACATTGG
>CAYHFN010000001.1:56298-142758 GCA_964355925.1 uncultured Chitinophagaceae bacterium | reverse complement strand
CGACGCATTGCCCGAAGAATTTCATCCGTGCCATGTTGTAACGGAATATGGAAGTGATCGCAAATCTTCTCTGACCCTAACCAAAAATCGACCAATTCATCATTCAATAAATTTGGTTCAACGGAACTGACCCTAATTCTTTCGATTCCATCCACTGTATCCAATTCGCGAAGCAAATTGAGAAATGATGAATTCTCATTTTTTCCAAAATCTCCAACATTCACTCCGGTAAGAATAATTTCCTTATATCCCATCGAGACCAATTGACGAGCTTGAGAAATACAGGCTTCAATAGTTTGACTTCTGCTTCCCCCTCGGGCAAGAGGAATTGTGCAGAACGAACAATTAAAATCACAGCCATCTTGCACTTTCATAAATGCTCTTGTGCGATCATCCACACCGCCGGAAAACGCCGGACCAAAATCATTTACTGTTTCAATCGGTGAAACAAAAATCTTTGGAGAAGAGAATTTCTGAAATGATTCTGTGAAATCAAACATGTGGAATTTTTCACTTGCGCCAAGAACAATGTCTACACCATCAATCGATGCAATTACTTCCGGGTCAAGTTGAGAATAACAACCGATCACTGCAACAAATGCGTTAGGAGATGTACGTAACGCTCGACGAACAATCTGACGGGCTTCGCGATCTGCACGTTCAGTAACAGAACACGTATTAACGACACAAACATCAGAATGTTCTGTAAATTGAACGATCTCAAATCCTCGTTCTTTAAACTGACATTCAAGTGCTGCGGTTTCAGCATAGTTCAGTTTACAACCCAACGTATAGAATGATGCTCTCATTTTTTTTAAATAGAAATGCCGCTTACCGATAAAGTAAGCGGCACTTAGTGTTTCAGTGATTACTTCAATGAAGCTTCTTCATCTGCAGCTTTTTTCTCATCTGCTGTCATCTCAACAGGAAGTGCATCCTTTAGAGTGATTGGAGGAAGTTTATGTTCAGCTACATAATCATCAACGATCGATTGTTCTTTTCCACGGAGATATTCTACCACAGACAAAACAATCTTTTTGCTCTCACCGTCAAATTCAATGACAGACATCGGAAGTTTGTCACCAATTTGAAATGCTTCAGCAAGATTTTTGATCGGTGTTTGCGATAATTGTGAAAGTGGAACAAAACCATCTACGCCAAGCGGAAGTTCAACGATCACACCTTTTTCAATAATGCGGACCACTTTACCTTCAACTTCGGTATTGACTTTGTATTGGCTTCCAAACGTATCCCAAGGATTATCGTTCAATTGTTTATGACCAAGAGAGATGCGACGTTGATCAACATCGACACCAAGGATAACAACATCAATTGCATCACCCTTTTTTACAATTTCGCCGGGGTGGCGGATCTTCTTTGTCCACGACAAATCAGAAATGTGAATAAGACCGTCAATTCCCTGTTCAAGTTCTACGAATACACCGAAGTTCGTCAAATTACGAACTGTACCGCTGTGTTTAGAACCGATTGGATATTTCACCATCAACGAACTCCACGGATCGGGTTCGAGTTGTTTCATCCCAAGGGAGATTTTCTTTCCTGCTGCATCCAATGAAAGGATAACCGCTTCGATCACTTGACCCATTGAAACGATCTGTGATGGATGTTTTACATGTTGTGTCCAGCTCATTTCGGAAATATGAATAAGGCCTTCGATACCTTTTTCAATTTCAATGAACGCGCCGTAATCGGTAAGCGAAACAACTTTTCCGCTCACTTTTTTACCGATGGGATACCGTTCGTCGATCTTTTCCCACGGATGTGCCTGCAATTGTTTCATCCCGAGTGAAATACGTTTCTTCTCTCCGTCGAAATCAAGAACAACAACGTTAACAGTTTGATCGAGCTTTACTACTTCGGAAGGATGATTGATACGTCCCCACGATAGATCTGTAATATGGACAAGTCCGTCAACACCGCCGAGATCGATGAACACACCAAAATCAGCAATTGCTTTAACGATACCTTCAAGGATCTGACCTTTTTCAAGACCGGAAAGAATTGTTTTCCGTTGACCTGAAAGTTCTTCTTCAACAAGAATCTTATGACTGACAACAATATTTTCCGAAGGATGATTTACTTTCACCACACGGAAGTCCATTTCTTTTCCAAGCAATGCATCAAAATCACGTACCGGACGAACATCGATCTGCGAACCAGGTAGGAATGCATCGATTCCAAGTACATCAACGACAAGACCACCTTTGATACGGCGGATAATTTTTCCTTGAACAACTTCGCCGGAGGTATATGATCTTGTAACTTTTTCCCATACACGCATAAAGTCTGCACGTTTGCGTGAAAGAACCATTTGACCATCTTTATCTTCGATGCTTTCAAGAAATACTTCGACTTCATCACCGATCTTTAGATCTTTGATGTTCGGAAATTCACCGATCGGAACAGTCCCTTCGGATTTAAAACCGATATCCAACACAACATCATTGTGTCCGATGAAAGCGATCTTTCCCTTTACGATCTCACCCTGAGTAATTTTACCCAACGTTCCTTCGTACATCTCGGTTAGCATTTTCATTTCCTCATCGGAATATGGCTTATCATCGATGAGTACATCTATCTCTTTATTTTGTGACATTATGTATCTCCATGTTTTCTTTTCCCAAAAAAGATATTTTTGGACTGAAAACTAGATCGTGATCTTTGTGAATCATTAAACGGTCATCGGTATTTAACTTAGCACAACAATTACGATCGTATTACTGTTTAGTTTATAGATTAGTTTATTTTGGATGACCTTACATTTATTTGAAACGCGTTTCAATTTCTTTTTTTACTCTATCCATCAACCACTGTGGTGTAGAAGTTGCGCCGCTAATTCCGACCGTTTCAACTCCGTTAAACCATTCCTTCTGCAGCTCGGTTTCATTTTCAATGAAATATGTCTTAGGGTTTTCTGATTTTGCTATTTCAAATAACACTTTACCATTTGAACTCATTTTCCCTGCAACAAAAATCATCACATCATTGTTTTTGGAGAATTCACGCAATTTTTTATCGCGACCGGATACTTGTCCGCAGATCGTATCTTTTGCGTGAAAATCTAATGCCATCTCTTCAAAGGTTCCGACTTCAAATTCTGCTTTTATCTTTTCTTTTATAGCATCTCGTATTGCATAGAACGTCTCTTTATCCATTGTTGTTTGAGAAAAAAGAACTGTCTTTGTTGAAAAATCGAGTTTATCAATTTCCGCAACAGACTTAATAACAATAGCGGTTCCATTTGTATGACCAACCAAACCAATCACTTCGGCATGGTCTTTTTTCCCAAAGATCACGATCTGATATTTCTTATCATAAAATTTCCTGATTCGTTCCTGCACTTTTGTTACAACCGGACACGTCGCATCAATAACATCAATGCCCCACTCCTTCATCTTCCGGAATGTTTCGGGCGGTTCACCATGAGCTCGGATCAATACTTTTGCATCTTTCAAGTTCTTCAAATCATCGTGACGAATTGTGTGTAATCCTTTTTTCTCTAACCGTTCAATCTCTACCGGATTATGGATGATCTCACCAAGCGAATAAAGCTTACCGGTTTCGGCAAGTTCTTGTTCAGCAATATCAACAGTGCGAACAACACCCCAACAAAATCCTGAATTATTATCAACTGTTACTTTCATTCTGATATGATCTTCTTTGCTTTCGCTACAATAAATTCAACTTGTTGTTCTATTGTTAACTGCGTTGTATCCAATTCTATTGCATCGTCTGCTTTGCGAAGCGGACTTACAGAACGTTCGGAGTCAATCCTATCACGTTCAAGAATTTCTTTTACCAGTTCATCAATTGTTATATCTATACCTTTTCCAAATAATTCTTTTTTTCTTCGTTCAGCCCGTTCACGTTCGTTAGCAAGCATAAATATCTTCAACTCAGCCTTTGGAAAAACAATCGTGCCGATGTCTCTTCCTTCTAATACAATACCGCCGTCATTTCCCATGGCTCTTTGTTCTATCACCATTAGAGTTCGAACTTCAGGAACTGTGCTTACAGGGCTAACACTATTCGTTACTTCTGGTAATCGAATCTCTTCACTAACTTCTTCACCATCCAAAACAACTTTGATCTTAGTTCCATTTGAGACAAGACGCACTGATGTTACTTTTGTAAGTTCGGCAATTTTTTCCTTGTCATGTACGGGAATATTATTTCTCAACACTTTCAACGTAATTGCGCGGTACATTGCACCTGTATCAATATGAAGATAACCGAGTTGAGCGGCGACCAGTATTGCAGTTGTACTTTTTCCCGATGCGGCAGGACCGTCGATCGCAATAATTATTTTCTTCACAACATACTTTTTTTATCTTACATTGATCTTAAATATACTGATTTAAGAATTCCTTTCCAAAATAATTGTTGTCACTATGCAAAAGTTAAGTCACGAAGAAATTTCAAAAAACAGGACAAACATTGAAGATATTTCATCAATTCATCGAAATCCAATTTTTGCTTTGGCTGACAATATAAGAAGTCTTTACAATGTTGGTTCAATCTTTAGAAGTTCTGATGGTGCTTTATTGAGTAAATTGTTCCTTACGGGATTTACACCTTCCCCACCACGAAAAGAAATTGATAAAACTGCGCTTGGAGCTACAAATACTGTTCCTTGGGAATATTACAAAAACCCATTGGATGCCGTAACCAAGTTAAAAGAACATAAAATAAAAATTTGTGTCTTGGAACTGACCAACAAAAGTGTTCCCCACTATGATTTAACGAAACAAGATTTTCCTTTGTGTCTAGTTTTTGGAAATGAAATAACCGGGGTTTCAAAAGAAATTATTGAACAAGCTGATATGGCAATTGAGATTCCGATGTACGGGAATAAACAATCTCTTAACGTTGCTGTGGCGTACGGAATAGTTTTGTATGATTGCTTGCGAATACTTCATCAGCGGACGCAAGAGTAAAGTAATCAGTTTTTTCTAATGTGTGTATTCTAATAACCCCAGCGCGAACCAACGTTGTCAGTATGCGGGAAGCCCGACGAATTGAAACGTTGATCAGTTCTGAATATTCCGTCACAGAAATTCGCGAATGGTTTTCGAGATATTCGAACAATCGTTTTTCATTCTGTCCGATGGAGATCGTCAACGGTGCTTTATCGGGTCGTTCATCCCGTAACACTTTTATTACTTCTTTGCTTGCGAGCACAGAATTATCATTTACTCGGATATACACATTCAGTTCATTGTTTTCATCTTTTACATAATGTGGTTTTGTTTCACTTTCTTCAACTGATGCAACAATAACATCACGATGATTGTACGGTATGATCTTAATGGAAACTGACACAGGCGGATCACAAAAAAATTCTGCGGCTTCGTCAATCAGATCGAGTTCAGTTTTTTCACTTTCTACGCCGATGATTGAGCCGTCATCATCGACACCAAAAAGTATTAGCCCGCCACTAGTATTTGAAAAGGATGACATTGTCTTGGCGATCTTCAACGGAGAGGAAACCTTTCGCTTGAATTCCAATTCAAACCCTTCACCTTCCTCAATCAATAATTTTAGATCGTGAATATTCATTTACATTCCGCGCGCAGACATTCTATTAAGAATGATTGATGAACGACGAACAATATAACGAGACATCACATTCGGTTGATATTTTCTCGGACTGGGAATGACTGAGGCCATTTGTGCCGCTTCATCTCTCGATAGTTGCGATGCAGATTTTCCAAAAAATTTTTTTGCGGCGGCTTCAGCACCAAAAACACCATTTCCCCATTCGATGACATTAAGATAGATCTCTAATATCCTTCTTTTGGAAAGCGTTCGTTCCATCCGTAATGTGATGATCAGTTCTTTTAATTTCCGAACAGGGTCTTTTGATGTTGATAAGTACAAATTTTTGGAAAGTTGTTGCGAAATTGTACTTCCTCCTCTTACGGCTTTACCTTTTTCTAAATTCTTTATTATTGATTCTTCCAATTCATACCAATCGACACCGTCGTGCTCGTAGAACATTCCATCTTCGGAGACGATCACTGCATTAATAAGATTTTTTGAAATGCGTGAAATTGGAACCCATTGTTGCTGAATTGCAAACAGTTTGTCCGAGGAAAATGCTTCAACTTCCCTTTGCACCATCATTGCAGTTTTTTTAGGATTATTCTTACGAAGTGATTGAAGACTATTATTTGGAAGAAACAAATATTGCAGAAATAAAAGAAAACCAACTCCAATAATAACTGATCTGAGTTTATTTGCTTTCGTCCAACGAATAAGGATATGGACTTTCTCTAAAATGATAATTGTATATTGTTCCACGTTATCTCTTTATAGTGTCCAAAAATCCTTGAAGCAAAATTGCCGAAGCAACTTCATCAACTTTGCCTTTATTTTGCTGACGTTTTTTTTTTGGGGTACCCATTGCAAGGATGGATGCTTGAGCCATAACGGAAGTGAAACGTTCGTCAATTTGATGAATTTCTATTGAAGTTATCTCTTGTAATTTTTTAACAAATTGAAGAACCTCTTCCGCTTTTGTTCCCATCTCTCCTTTTAGGTTCAATGGTTTACCAATAACAATTTTTTCAATATTCTGTTCACTGATAATCGTAAGAATCTTTTCCAAACATCGGTCATTATTTTGAATTGTTGTAAAACCACTGGCAATTATTTTTAATGGGTCGCTTAACGCAAGCCCGATACGCACAGATCCGTAGTCTATTCCAAGATATCGCGTATAATCATTATTCATCAAACCGCTCTACTTTTGTTATACTTTTTATCCGTTTCAATCTTTCAATAATGCCGTTAAGATGTGCAATATCTTTGACGTACATAATAAATTGCCCATCAAACAATGAATCTTTTGTGTTAATTGTTACTCCGCGGATGTTCGTATTATTGAAATTGGAAATAGCATTCGTCACATCATTCAACAATCCACTTCTATCATTTCCCGAAATCTTTACCCCGGCAATAAAGTCACCGGCATTTGCTTCCGGCCACGAGACAAGAACAATCCGTTCTTCACTATTGTTCAACATCGATTGAACATTTCTGCAATTCTTACGATGAATCTTGATCCCTTCTCCGGTAGTTACATATCCCACAATTTCATCTCCGGGAATTGGACTACAACACTTTGCATAACTGTATAGCATATCCCCTTTCGTCCCAAAAATGGAGATTCCTGAGGTAAAACTGCGTGCGGTATCAACAAACTTATTAAAGATAGAAGTCGTCTCTTCTGTTTTAACTTCAACATCAGACCGCTTTTTAGTATCAGTCAATTCAGCAATAACAACATCTGTATCAATTTCTTCTTTTTTAATAGCAAGGAAAAAAGCCTGCAAGTTATCAAATTGTTTAGTGTGAATGAATTTTGTTAACTCATCATCGTTGATATGAAGTTTTGATTTCTTTGCTTTCTTTTCCCAAATCTCTTTACCTTCAACAGTCAATTTATGTTCTTCATCGTTGATAAAACGCCTGATATGAGATTTAGCTTTATGCGTTATTGCAAATTTTTCCCAATCATAGTTCGGAGTTTGTTTTTTTGATGTAATCACTTCCACTTGATCACCGCTTCGTAAAATCGTATTGAGCGGAATAATTCTACCGTTTACTTTTGCACCAATCGTATGGAAACCGATATCAGAATGAATTTCAAAGGCAAAGTCGATTGCAGTAGCTCCTTTTGGTAGGATTTTTAGATCTCCTTTGGGTGTGAAAACATAAATTTCATCTTGATACAGATTAAGTTTGAAACTTTCAATAAGTTCCTTAGGAGAAACATTGCCATCACCTTTTTTCTGGTCAAACATTTCTCGAACCCAATTGATCCAGCTTTCAAGTTCTTTATCCAGCGGTGCTGACGAACCATTCTCTTTGTAATACCAATGCGCAGCAACACCACGTTCAGCAATTTCGTGCATTTGACGAGTACGAATTTGAACTTCAACCATTTTTCCTTCAGGACCGACAACGGTTGTGTGAAGCGATTGATATCCATTTTTTTTTGGGATCGAAATATAGTTTTTAAATCGCTCGGGAATAGGTTTATAAATTTCCGAAATAATACCATAAACAGTAAAGCATTCGTTGTTGTCTGGAGTGAACAAAACAATCCGTACCGCAAACATATCGTAGATTTCTTCCAACGGCTTCGCACGTTTTACCATCTTATTATGGATGCTGTAAAAATGTTTCGGCCTTCCCTCCACTTCAAATTTAAGGCCTGCCTGACGCAACCGGTTTTCTATGGGAACAATGAATTTACGAACATAATGTTCACGTTCTCTTCGCTTTGAATTCAATCCATGGGCAATCTCTTCATATTCTTTACGATACAGATGTTTGAATGCAAGATCTTCCAATTCCCATTTAATTTTTGCCAAACCAAAACGATGTGCAAATGGTGCGTATATTTCCAACGTTTCTTTTGCAATGCGTAGTTGTTTCTCAGGAGAAAGGTACTCGAGCGTGCGCATATTATGCAGACGATCAGCAAATTTTACAATCATCACACGGATATCATTGACCATTGACAACAATAACTTGCGATAGTTTTCCGCTTGAGTGATTTCATGGCTGTCGAAAATATTGCTGATTTTAGTTGCACCGTCTACAATTTCTGCTATGGTATCACCAAATTCTTTTCGAATGACACTAATATCAATATCAGTGTCTTCAACAACATCATGAAGAAGGGCTGAAACAACCGAAATATCATCGAGAGCAATTTCTTTCGCCAGCACCATTGCCACTTCATACGGATGACCGAAATACGGTTCGCCGGAACTACGCAAATCATGTTTATGAGCTTCAAGACTCATCTCAAATGCACGAGCAATAAGATCATCATTTACTGTACGAAGATTCTTGTGGCATACAGCCAGCAGGTCGTCTAATTTCTTTTTGTGTTTTGTTTGAAGCATTTTTTTATTGTAGGGTTTCGAGTAAGGCTTCTGCTTTGTTTATTTTTTTCCTTAAATCGCCTTTTGTTTTACCAATATATTTTCGCAGTAAGATTATTTTTTGCAGTTCTTCTGCTGCTTCGCTACGATTATTTTCTTTGATCTTTATTTGAGCAAGTTTTAACCGACAGTCAGCTTCAGTGTAATGATTTGTCGTTTTGGCTTCCAGCGTGCTCATTAATAGTCGTTCGGTAATACTCTTTACTTTATCAGTTTTATTCCATTGCTCATAAACTGTTTTTAGATTCCATAAGAATAAACGGTTATCGGGAAATTCTGCAAGCATAATTAACCCGTATTTTTCTGCATCTGCAAATCGTTTTTCTTCAGTAAAGATAACCATCAAATTATGTGAAGCAAGATGTTTTTCGTAGGGATGCGTAAACGATTCAATGATTAACTGAATCCCTTCTTCACTTCTGTCCGGAACGAATGGAATCCAGGCTAATTTGCTCCGCCAATAATAGAAAGAGCCCAGAATGTTCTTTGCTTCAGTAAAGTTCGGATCAGATTCCAAGCACTGTTGAAGTGATTTGCCGGCACTTAAGCCGTAATAAACTCCCGAAGGTAAGTTTCCATTTTCTGATTTTGTAAATGATCGGAATGCCTGTGCGCTTCCTGTATAAAAATATCCAAATGCTGAAGTGCTTTTATTATTTATCAATGGTTCGGATAATGTCTCAACGATATTCAGCAATGAATCGTACCGTGTTTCATTGAAAGAATCACCGTAATCAGTGTATTTGGCTTGCAGCATTCCAGCTAAATATAAATAACCGACAGGATGTTTAGGAAATTCTTGAATGATCAACTGGAATGTTGTTTCAGCAGAATCGTATTCCTGCCGAAGTGTATATTGTATTCCCAGCATCACTAATGAATGTTGACGTTTATCGTCAAGAAGTTGTGAAATAAGAAATGATGCAACAGAAGGAATGAGAACCAGAAAGTAAATGGATCTTTTTAGCAAGGTTACTCCGTTCCAAACACTCTATCGCCTGCATCGCCTAACCCAGGCAGAATATATCCATTTTTATTTAATCCTCTGTCTACCGAGGCACAAAATATATCAACATCGGGATGATTTTTTTGAACAATTTTGATTCCTGCAGGCGAAGCAACAAGACAAACGAATCGGATATTTTTTGCACCTTTATTCTTTAGGAATGTTAGTGCTGCTTTTGCACTTCCTCCGGTGGCTAGCATCGGATCGATCAGTAACACAAGACTATTAGAAAGTGTTTTCGGAAATTTTGAATAATAATCAATCGGTTCTAATGTTTCTTCATCCCTATACAAACCAACATGACCAACCTTAGCTTCAGGAAGAACATTCATAAAACCATCAACCATTCCTAGTCCAGCGCGCAAAATCGGAACGATGACAATATGTTCTTTTAATTTAACACCAGATGTTTTTTCGAGAGGCGTTTGAAGGGAATATTTTTTAAGTGCAAAATTATGAGTTACTTCAAAGGCCATCATTCCAGCGATTCGTGAAAGAACATTACGGAATAAATGGTTAGGAGTATTTTTATCTCGAAGAATGGAAACATCTCTTTGAATAAGAGGATGATCGATGATAGTGAGTGTGCTCATAAAATATCCCTAATAATTCTATTTACGTTTCCTCTTAAAAACCAATATCAACGGTACGCCTTGAAATCCATAATGATGTCGAATCCTATTCCGTAAATATCCTTTGTATGATTCAGAAACCAGGTCCGGTTCATTTGCAAAGAAGGCAAACACGGGAGGAGATGTTTTTACCTGAGTAACATAGTTCAATTTAATATCTTTCCCGGTTTTTGTTGATGGTGGATAATGTTGAATATCAGGCAGAAGATCATCATTTAATGAACTTGTTGGAATTCGCATCGCTCGATTTGTGTGTACTTGTTTTGCAAGATCAAGCAACTTCGGTAATCGTTGTTTAGTTTTTGCCGAGATAAATACCACGGGGATATAATCATATTGACGTAATTTTTCCCGTAAAGATTCTTCAAAACGAATGGTAGAGTTTGTATTCTTTCCTTCTACCAAATCCCATTTATTGATACCAAGTACTACTCCAATATTTTTCTCGGCAGCAGTTTGAACAATTCGAAAATCTTGTTTCTCTAACGGTATACTTGCATCAAATAATATTATGGCAAGATTACAACGATCAATTGCTTTTAATGTCCTTAGTGTTGAATAGAAATCGACATTCTCTCTAATCTTACTTCTCCGCATTAACCCTGCCGTATCAACCAATAATATTTCTTCACCGTTATAGTTATAAATAGAATCGATTGGGTCTCGCGTAGTTCCCGCGATCGGCGTAACAATGGAACGTTCTTCCCCGATCAATGCATTTACCAATGAAGATTTACCGACGTTCGGCTTTCCGATGATCGCGATGCGTAATTGGGAATCTTCTTTTAAGTCATCAGTATTAATGACAAATTCTCTCGTAAGAACATCAAGAAAATCACCGATCTTCCTTCCGCCCAACGCCCCAATAGTGTACACTTCGCCAAGGCCTAATGAATGAAATTGTGCTGAATTTGCTTCCTCTTTTGCTGAGTCAACTTTGTTGACCACAAGAAGAACTTTTTTGTTTTCCTTGCGGAGAATATTGGCAAGCTCTTTATCAATGTAATTTAAGCCTTCTTTTCCGTCAACGAGAAAAATTATTTTGTCAGATTCTTCGATAGCAATTTGGGTTTGTTCTCTTATAGCTTTTTCAAATACTTCTTCTGAGTCCGGAACAAATCCACCAGTATCAATTATTGTAAATGGTTTTCCTGTCCACTCTGCCTCAGCATAATGACGATCGCGTGTAATACCAGGCGCATCATCAACAATAGCAGTTTGTGCACCGATTAAACGATTAAAAAAAGTGGATTTTCCGACGTTGGGACGACCAACAATTGCAACTATGGGTTTAGACATTTTTTCTTTCTATTTCATATAAAATACGAAATTTAAAGGACAAAAAAAATCCCGTTCTGATATTCTCAAAACGGGATTTCTTGATTTTATTAGGGTATTTCTATCTCATCGAAATTAGTTTTTTCTTCTAAATTCTTTTACGCTGTAACCTTTTTTAAGAACTCTAGTACATGTTTGGCCATTTGGTCAAATTCAATTAAAAATGCATCATGACCATAAGGAGAAGAAATTTCACGATAGATTGAGTTGGGGATTAATTTTGCAATATTTTTTTGTTCAATTGCAGGATACAGAATGTCGGAATCAATCCCAACAAACATGGAAGGAATTTTAATTGAATGAAGAACTTCATGAAGCGTTCCTCTTTCAAAAGCAACATCATGCATATCCATCGCTCTTGAAATATAGAGATATGTATTAGCATCAAATCGTTGAACTAATTTCTTCCCTTGATATCGGAGATAACTTTCAACTTTAAATAAATTGGAAACGTCGAATTGATTCAAATTTTCTGCTTGATGTTCTCTGCCAAATCGTTGTTGAAATTCTTTTTCACTCCTGTATGATAACATTGCAATTTGTCTTGCAAGCGCAAGCCCATTTTCTGGTTGCCCAAAAGCATAATAGTTTCCGCTACACCATTCGGGATCGTTCATAATTGCTTGACGAGCGACATCATTCAAACCAATTGCCCAAGGAGAATGCTGGGCAGAGGTGGCAATTGGGATAATTGATTCAACAATTTCAGGATACATCAACGCCCATTCTAGAACCTGCATTCCTCCAAGTGATCCGCCGATGACGGTTTTCAATTTCGAAACTCCAAGATGATCGATGAGTGATTTTTGAACTCTCACCATATCTCGAACAGTCATCTGCGGAAAGGAAAGTCCGTATGGTTTTCCTGCAACTGGGTTAATTGAACTGGAACCAGTTGTTCCATAGCATCCACCAAAAAAGTTTGATGAAATAATAAAATATTTTTTTGTGTCGAGCGGTTTACCTACGCCAATGAACGAATCCCACCAGCCGGTTGATTTGGGATCTTCGGATGAATATCCTGCTGCATGTGCACTTCCCGTCAACGCATGACAAACTACGATTGCATTTGTTCCTTCAGCGTTCAACTCACCATAAGTCTCATACGCAACATCAATTGGCGATAACGAAATACCACAATCCATTATCAACGAATTTGTCTCATTAAAAAGGCGAACAACTTTTGTTGTCACAATATTTTTTGTTGTTATTTGCATTTAATTAAAGTGACTGTCACCTTAAGGGTGACGGTCACTTATTAAGGAATTATACTGCAACAGTTTCAGAATTTTTTACCACCCGAAGCGCTTCATCAAAATCTTCAATAATATCTTCAATATGTTCAATTCCAACCGAAACTCGAATAAGATCGGCTGTAACACCTGAAAGTAATTGCTCTTCTTGATTCAATTGCTCATGTGTT
Source organism: uncultured Chitinophagaceae bacterium (assembly GCA_964355925.1). Lineage (GTDB taxonomy): Bacteria > Bacteroidota > Ignavibacteria > UBA10030 > UBA8401 > UBA8401. The sequence continues at coordinate 129,378 of CAYHFN010000001.1, read as the reverse complement.
GTTGAAGCAGGATGAATTACTAGTGTCTTTGCATCACCAACATTTGCAAGAAGGCTCGCAAGTTTTACATTATTAACAAATTGTTTCCCTGCTTCCGCTCCGCCTTTAATTCCAAATACTAAAACAGATCCAAATAATCCGTTACGGAGATATTTTTTTGCATTTGCATGGTACGGATGCGATGAAAGTCCTGGATATGCCACCCAATCAACTAGCGGATGTTTTTCCAACCATTGAGCAAGTTTCAAAGCGTTTTCATTATGACGTTCAACACGCAACGATAGCGTTTCTAATCCTTGCAATAGTAAGAAAGAATTGAACGGACTGATCGAAGCTCCAATATCCCGTAATCCTTCAACGCGCGCGCGAATTGCAAAAGCGATATTGCCAAACGGTCCTGGTGTTCCAAACACATCCCAGAATTTTAATCCATGATAACTCGGACTTGGCTCAGTAAATATAGGAAACTTTCCATTCCCCCAATTAAATTTTCCTGAATCAACAACAACTCCTCCGATAGACGTTCCATGTCCGCCGATCCATTTCGTGGCAGAATGCGTGATGATATCTGCCCCAAAATCAAATGGACGAGACAAATATCCACCGGCACCAAATGTATTGTCAACGATCAGTGGAATCCCGTGTTCATGAGCAATCTTTGCAATCGCTTCAATATCGACAATATTTAATCTCGGATTTCCAATTGTTTCAACATAAATTGCTTTTGTTTTTTCATCAATTAATTTTTTGAACTGTTCAGGTTCATCTCCATCGGTGAATTTTACATTGATTCCCAATCGTGGTAGTGTCACCTTAAATTGATTATATGTTCCACCATACAAATTACTGGTAGAAATTATATTCTCCCCGGCTTGAACAATGGTAGTGATCGCCAAAAACTGAGCTGCTTGTCCTGATGCAGTGGCAACGGCCGCGACGCCACCTTCTAATGCTGCAATTCGTTCTTCAAAAACAGCGGTTGTCGGATTCATTATTCGAGTATAGATATTCCCGAATTCTTTCAGTCCAAATAAATTTGCAGCGTGCGTAGCATTATCAAAATTATATGATGTTGTTTGATAGATGGGCACAGCACGAGATTTTGTTGTTGGATCTGGCACCTGACCAGCGTGTAATTGTAGTGTTTCAAATCGATAATGACGTTTTTTTCCGTTAGTAGACATAGTCGTATTCCTTAAAATAATGATAATAAAATATTGGCGTTTTAGAAAAACCAAATCGCATTTTTGTAGTATATGAAACAGGAATATGATTATCTACAACAGAGGAAATTCCCGTCGAAATATGGAGAGAGGTGCTCCATAACGGGCCGGCTAGCGTAAAAAAGATGTAAGTTTGAGATGTTTGACATATTATTTAAAACGAAAAAACCTCTTTTTAGAAGATAACTAAAAGAGGTTTGAAATGATTTCAGACTTTTAGTTCATCTTCGTTTCCCTTTTCAGAGATTCTGAATTTAGCACCTGTCATACTGCTGTTTGAAGTATCGGTTGCTGTGGAGTCACTGGGTCAGTCCCTCATCCACTCTTGATGAATTTGTTGTATATGTAAAAAGAACTATATGTAATATAACATTTTAATTTAGGTTGTCAATAGATAGAAATAAATTGAAAAAAATAGCGGGACGGGCCGAACACCCATCCCGCTAAAATATTATTTCTTCTTTTCCATTGGTGGTGCTTTTTGTTCAATCGATGATACATCGTTACCATCAGCATCAAGATATTTTACTTCGCCATAGTTCAATTCTTTGATCCCATTTTCAATCTTTTCTTTGTCTCCAACAATAACCCATACTAGATTATCAGGGTGAATCGCCTTGTTGGCCGAATTTTTTACTTCATCATAACTGAGTTCATTCAATTTTCTTGAATACGTAATATAATAATCATCCGGGTAACCGTACGAAACCATATCTGCAAGTGAACCAAGCACCGCATTGTTTGTTTCCCACGAGCCGGAAAGTTCAAGAACTGCATTCTTCTGTACTTTCTCAAATTCCTCTTTAGTGATTGGACGGCTGACGGTGACATCCTTTAATTCTTTTACCACTTCAACCATTGATTCTTTGGTTTTATCAGTTTGCACTGATGCGTACGTTAAAAATGGACGTTGACCGCGAGCAGCATAGAATAACGTACTGGCGCCGTATGACCAATGTTTATCTTCACGAAGATTCATATTAACACGCGAAGTGAATGCACCACCCAAAGCATCATTCATCATTGTAATGGCAAGTTCATCCGGATTTGATTTTGGAAGAGAAACATGACCGGCAAAAATAATTGATTGCTGTGATCCTGGTTTATCAACAATGTACACTGTGGATTTCGATTTCTGTTCCACCTTTGCAATATTCTTTTTTGGAACATCACCTGATTTCCAATCCTTGAATAATTTTTCAAGCTTTGATTTTATTTCATTCATCGTCGTTGCACCTACAACAATCAATGTAGCATTGTTTGGCTTGAACCAGGTTTTATGGAATTTAACAAGATCATCGCGTTTAATGCTTGCCATTGTCTGCTCAGTTCCCGAACCAGTTAAAGGATTTCCATAAGCGTGTTCTGTTCCGTACAAGATTTTGGGGAATACACGAAGTGCCATTTGCATTGGTGTAACTTTTTCTCGTTGTATTCCTGCAAGCTTTTGTTTTTGCAATCGTTTAAAATCTTCTTCCGGAAATGAAGGGTTAAGAATAACATCTGCAAAAATATTCAACGACGCATCAAGATTTGCTTTCAACGAAGACATCCGTACTGTCGAATTATCTAGACTTGAACCTGAACTGAGATTGGCACCAAGAAGTGCTAGTTCTTCGCTAATTGCCAATGCATTTCGGGTTTTTGTTCCTTCATCCAAAACATCCATTGCTAAATTTGCTGTCCCAGGAATTGAAAATTGATCTGCCGCAAAACCTGCATCGACTTGCAACGAGAAATTTACAACTGGAACAGAAGATCGTTCAGTAAGAATAACTTTTAATCCATTTGAAAGAGTTGCTTTCTCAATCTTCGGGAATTTCGCTTCAGCTGCTGCTGCCATCTTCGGCATTGTTTTCCGTACTGTTGAATCTGTTTGATCATTCTTGAATTGTGGGAAAGGATGAATTTCAAGAACATATTCTCCATCCGTTAACCATTTATTTGCAGTTGTAACGACATTTTGAATTGTAGCATCATTCAAATTATTCAAATATGTTTTGTAATAATCCGGTGAGCCGGCAAATACTTCCGACATTGCGAGGATATCAGATTTTCCACCAAAACCACCAATACGTTCTATCCCGCGAACAAAACCAGCGATCGATTGAGTTTTCACTCGTTGTAATTCTTTTTCTGTAGGACCTTTTTCAAGCAACGATTTTAGTTCTTCGCTTATCGCCTTTTCAACTTTTGCGAGATCGACACCTGGCTTTGCTGTTGCGTCGATATTAAATTGACCTCCTATTTCTCGTGAGTCAACATACGCAGATACATTCGTTGCAATTTGTTCATCGTACACAAGACGTTTGTACAATCTTGAAGTTTTTCCTGATGCAAGAATATCTGCAAACAAGTCGAGATAGGTATTTTCCGCTGATGCATATTTTGGAGTGTTCCACACTTTGAACAAACGAGCCTGCGGAACACGATCTTCAGCACGTTGCCGAATTGTACCTGTTCTCTTTGCAATACTTTCATCGTATTTTGCTACCGGCGGACCGGACGGAATATCGCCAAAATATTTCTGCATCTTTTCTTTGGCGGTTTTCAGATCAATATCACCGGCAAGCACAATAACTGCATTTGCAGTTCCATAATAACTACGGAACCATTCTTTTACATCTTCGAGCGAAGCAGCATTCAAATCTTCCAAAGATCCTATAACAGTCCATGAATATGGATGCCCAGCCGGATACGTTGCTTTTGTTGTCAGTTCATCAGCAATAGAATATGGTTGATTGTCACCCTGCCGTTTTTCATTTTGAACAACTCCACGTTGTTCATCTAATTTTGCTTGACTTATAGCACCGGTTAAATGTCCCATCCGATCTGATTCCATCCATAGAACGATATCTAACGCCGGAGTAGGGACATTTTGGAAATAATTCGTCCTGTCATTGCTTGTTGTTCCATTCAAATCGGTTGCCCCGATTCTTTCCAAAGCTTGGAAATAGTCAGTGTCAAAATTTTCAGACCCATTGAACATTAGATGTTCAAATAAATGTGCGAAGCCACTTTTCCCCGGCTTTTCATTTTTCGACCCAACGTGATACCAAACATTCACTGCAACAATTGGTGCTTTATGATCCTCGTGAACAAGAACAGTAAGTCCATTATTGAGCGTGAATTTTTCGTATGAAATATTGATATCTGATACCATACTTTTTGTTTGTGCTTCAACTTCCGATAAAGAAATGATTGCAAAAACTGCAACCAATCCGATTAGTCCTAACAGTTTCATAGTATCTCCTGGGTTATTGATGAATACGTTGATATAATTTGAATGAACAAAATAGAATGCAACCATAATATTGATGTGAATTTACGAAAATTTATGAAGGAAGTTATGAATAAAAATACAACAGCAAGTTAATTGTTACAATTGTTAAACATCTAAAAGAATAAGATTCTGGTCCTTTATAATAAAAGAATTAACATAAGCGTAATTAAAGCCGGTAATGCTTGTGTAAAAAATATTTTTTTCATTGCACTCACTGCTCCATACATCCCTGCAATAGAAACACATACAGTAAAAAAGATCGCCACATTTTTAGACCATATTGGATCTTTAATAAAAAGCGACCAAATCAATCCCGCAGCAAGAAAACCATTATAGAGACCTTGATTTGCTGCAAGCGATTTTGTTTTCTCAAACAAATCAGATGGAAATGCGGAAAAAACTTTTCGCCCTAGAGGTTTCGCCCACATAAACATTTCAATCCAGAGAATATAAATGTGCTCTAGTGCAACAAGAACGATAAAGATTTTAGCAAGGATGTGCATACTATTTTCTGCTTTCTGTAAAAATTTACATCCACAAGTTTCTATCTAAACTGCGATATTGAATGGCTTCACTTAAATGTTCCGTTCGAATATCGACACTTCCTGCAAGATCCGCAATTGTCCGTGATACTTTTAAGATGCGATCATACGCACGTGCTGATAGACCAAGTTTTGTCATCGCCATTTTTAGCAATTCCTCTCCTGAGGAATCTATTTTACAATATTCACGAATTTCCTTTGACTGCATACTTGCGTTAGAATACAAATTTTTCTGTTTCTCAAATCGTTTTAATTGTATATCTCTTGCAAGAATTACACGTTCACGAATAGATTGAGACGGTTCTCCCGGTTTTTTTTGAGCAAGTTCTGTAACTTTCACCGCCGGAACTTCAATGTGGATATCAATTCTGTCCATCAATGGTCCGGAAATCTTTGCCATATACTTTTGAATCATCATAGGCGTGCATGTGCATTCATGGTTCGGGTTCCCAAAATTTCCACACGGACAGGGATTCATCGCGCAGACGAGCATAAAATTTGCGGGAAAATCTAACGACATTTTTGAACGGCTGATGGTGACCTTTCCATCTTCAAGCGGTTGACGCAACACTTCCAAAACATTGCGTGCAAATTCAGGCAGCTCGTCAAGAAATAAAACACCATGGTGCGAAAGAGAAATTTCTCCGGGGCGTGGGATTGTTCCCCCTCCAACAAGCGCGCTATCCGAAATTGTATGATGAGGCGAACGAAACGGCCGTTGTGAAACAAGTGCAGAACCCGGCGGCAACATTCCAGAGACTGAATGGATCTTTGTAGTTTCGATACTCTCTTCAAATGTCATTGGGGGCAGAATACTCGGCAATCTCCGAGCGATCATCGTTTTTCCAGAACCGGGCGGACCGATCATAATAATATTATGTCCACCTGCTGCTGCAACTTCTAATGCGCGTTTTACATTCTCTTGTCCTTTAACATCAGAAAAATCTTGATGATACTTTTGTTCAACAGCAAATATTTCATGAAGATCCAAACGCAACGGAGTAATATCCGATTTTCCTTCGAGCAACTCTACTGCTTCAGTTAATGTTTCAACACCATACACATCGATACCTTCAACCATTGCCGCTTCGTTTGCATTTTGCTTTGGAAGAATGATACCCTGGATTCCTTTTTTCTTTAACTCAACCGTCATTGGTAGTGCGCCATGAATTGGTCTGAGTGTTCCTTCAAGAGAAAGTTCGCCAAGAATTATAAAATCTTTTAATCGTGTTTCACTCACCTGTCCGCTTGAAGCCAGCATACCAATAGCAATCGGTAGATCGTATGATGATCCTTCTTTTTTTACATCAGCCGGAGCAAGATTAATGGTAATACGTTTGTTTGGATAGGTAAAAGCCGAATTTTTAATTGCCGTTGCAACCCGTTCACGGGATTCTTTTACGGCGTTATCGGGAAGACCAACCATGAAAAAATTAGGAACAGTATTTTCAATGTTTGTTTCAATCTCTATTAAGTATGCGTTTATACCGTATGTAGCCGCAGAAAGGACTGTCGTTAGCATAGAATCCTTAAATATCAATATTCGACTGGCTGGAAATATATCTAGCTTGAGTATAAGATACAAGGAAGGAATTCAACATATGTAATATAAGAATGCGCCATAATAAAGTTCTGGCGCATTCTTATATCTATAAAACTATTTTTGAATTATCGATGATCTCGTAAGAAATCCAAACGGGGTTTCATTTCTTCCACAGATTTTAATAGTTTGTCCTTACCAAAGATTGATTCTTGCTGACTTGAGAATGCAAGTTCATATTCATTGCTCATAATAATGGCTTCTTCAGGACAGACCTCTTCACAGAATCCGCAGAAGATGCAGCGTGTCATATTAATTTCAAACTTTTCCGGATATCGTTCTTTAGCAAGTTCTGTTGGAGCAGATTGAACATCAATTGCAAGAGCCGGACAGACTCGACTGCATAAACCGCACGCAACACAACGTTCAACTCCATTTTCTTCCACCAAAACAGGTCGTCCGCGAAATGATGATGCATGTACTACTTTTTCTTCAGGATATTGGATCGTGAAACTAGGTTTAAATATCTGTTTGCAAGCAGCAAACATTCCCTTCAAAATTTCTGCAACATATGTTCTTTGCAAAAACGTAAGGTCTTTTACTCGGACAGGTTCACTTTTTTCTAAATATTTTTCGTTGTTCATATTATTTGAACCAAGTATGCAAAGGTTTAAGAATAAACAATCCGGTAACAGCAATGTTCAACAGCGACAGCGGAAGCATAACCTTCCATCCCAAATTCATCAACTGATCATATCGGAAGCGAGGCATTGACCATCGAACGATAATAAAAAAGACTACGATTGCTGCGAACTTTATAAAGAATGAACCAACTTGAAGCAAACTAACAGTCAATGGAGAAAAATTTAAGTGCTCAATATACGGAATTTGATAACCGCCAAGATATAGTGTTGTAATCAGCGCAGCAGCTGAGAACATTGCAAGATATTCTGAAAGCATAAACATTCCAAATTTCATTCCTGTGTACTCTGTATGATATCCTGCAACCAACTCCGGTTCTGCTTCAGGTAGATCGAACGGAAGTCGATTGGTCTCTGCGAACAATGCAACGAAAAATATTATAAAGCCAAGCGGTTGAACAAAAATATTCCAGTTCGGCAAAAATCCGAAAAGATAATATCCGCTTTGAGCTCTTACCATCTCATCAAGCCGTAATGAATTGTTCAACATAACAATTGCAACAATGGACAACCCAAGAGAAAGTTCATAACTGATCATCTGTGCTGAAGAACGAATTCCCCCGAGCAATGAATATTTATTATTTGATGCCCAGCCACTTAACGTAATTCCATACACTGCCAAAGATGACAATGCAAGGATATATAATATCCCGATATTCACGTCAGCAATCTGCAATCTAATATTATGCACAACTCCATCGATTGTAATCGGGAGAACATCGCCGAAAGGAATAACTGCAAAAAGCGAAAATCCAATCGTTAATGAAATAAGCGGTCCTAACGAATGAACAAATCTGTTAGCAGCAGCTGGAACAATATTCTCTTTGAAGAATAATTTTGGAATATCTGCAATCACCTGTAACAATCCAAAAGGACCGATACGATTTGGTCCATGTCGATTTTGGATCCATGCACTGAGCTTTCGTTCTAACATTACTCCCAAAAAAGAAACCAATGGAAGCAATACAACTAGAACTAGAAAAAGAATTTTCAACAATGATTCAACAAAAAATGAAATTTCCATAATCTCTTTTTTAATTAAACTGTATAAAGAACTTTGTCAACAGTATGCAAATTTTTATCTACCCTTGACAAGGCTGGGTTTTAATGATGCCCCTTTTTTACCAATTTTTAGATATGACAGACCTTTGAAACTATCAATTTTCTGACAGATTTCATTAAAAACATCATCCGCATTATTGAACTTATATTTTGTACCCATGACACCTGCAATACTTGCAACAATCTTCCATGAAGGACGTGAATCTCGTCGCGGACCTTTTCCCCATTTATCATTATGAGCTGCAAATTTATCCCATCGACTCATTTCAAAATTATCTAACGCTCGATCCTGCTCTAAGGTAGTTACAGCCGGTCTTATCCGTTGAACGCGATGTTGAAAATTCGTCATCGTTCCATTCTTTTCAACGTACGTTGAAGCCGCAAGAACAACGTGAGCGTATTGCGTGGTCTTACTGTGATTTGTCGCATGAACAGCAAAGAATTCCAGATTCGACAATGCTTCTTCAACACCTGGAATCGAAGCAATATCATCTTCAAGACAATATAATGCTTTTATTTTTCCCGCTTTGATTGCAGAAATTATTTGATCAAAACCCATTCCATTTTCTTGAGGAACAATTCCAACAGCGGCAGCTCCCGCAGCATTTGGGGTTTTATCTGCTCTGATCAACACGGTATCATCAACACCTTCGTTGTGTTGTCCGAAATCAATATTTCGCGTGCCAAGAACTTCTTTCGCAAATTTTGCAAAAATATAATTATCTTCATTCGTTGCAAAAGCGGAACCCAAAACTGCAATTTCATTTTTATTAAACGACTTTAATTCCGACGCTACTTTAGCAATAGCTTCATCCCAGCCAACTTCAACCAACTGACCATCTTTTCTGATCTTTGGAGATTTGATCCGATTTTCTGCATTTACATGCTTCCACGTTTCCAATCGGCCGTGATCGCACATCCATGCACTGTTCACGTCGTCATTCGTTCGTGGATTCAATCGAAGAATTTCGTTATTGCGAACACCGACTTCTATATTACATCCGCGAGCACATCCGTTACAAACAGAATTCGTGAATGACATTTCCCACACACGAGATTTGAAACGGAAATCTTTATTAGTCAACGCGCCAACTGGACAAATATCCACAACATTCATTGAATATGGATTGTCCAATGATTCACCGGGAAATGTTTCGATCGTGACACGATCGCCACGATTTACAAACTGTAGTTGATGTACGCCTGCAACTTCATCACAGAATCTAATACATCGCGAACAAGAGATACAACGTTCAGCATCAAACATCACTCGGGGACCAATATCAACTCGTTTCTCTTTGTGAACTTTATTTTCTACAAATCGACTGAATCCCTTACTGTACTTGTAAGCATAATCTTGAAGTTTACATTCCCCGGCTTCATCGCAGATTGGGCAATCAAGCGGATGATTGATGAGAATAAATTCCATCACCGCTTCTCTTGCATTGATGACTCGTTCATTCTTTGTATTTACCACCATCCCATCAGTCACATTGGTCATGCATGCAATTGCCAGTTTCGGCATCTTTTCTACTTCCACCAAACAAATACGACAATTTCCCGAAGGAGAAAGTTTTGAGTGCCAACAAAAATGCGGAATGGAGATGCTGTTTTCTTTCGCAGCTTCAATGATTGTTTTTTTGCTGTCTATTTCGTATTGAGTTCCGTCGAGAGTGATCTTTACGTTTGGCATTATTCTACAATATTAGAAATTTATTTTACGATGATAGTGATATATTTCTATACATTTTCTAACATAATGTATTGAAAAAAGTTCAAGAATGGAAGTGGAATATTACTAAAAATAGAAATGCCATCGCAAAACACGATGGCATCTAATGAGAAAAAAATTTATCTAACGAAGAATAGTATCAACCGGTGTATATTTCATATTGAACGCATCTGCCACACCTTTGTATGTTACCAGACCATCAACCATGTTCAATCCAAATTTTAATTCCTTGTTGTTCTGAATTGCCTTCTCCCATCCTTTGTTTGCAAGTTCTACAGCATACGGAAGGGTTGCGTTCGTCAAAGCAATAGTTGAAGTAAACGGAACCGCACCAGGCATATTTGCTACGCAATAATGGATCACTCCATCAACAACAAATGTCGGATCTTCGTGGGTTGTTGCTTTGGTGGTTTCAATACATCCCCCTTGATCGACCGCAACGTCAACAATCACTGAACCGGGTTTCATAGTCTTCAACATTTCTTTGCGGATCAACTTCGGTGCTTTCGCTCCAGTGATTAGTACAGCACCAATCACAAGATCTGCCGTTTGAATTACTTTTCGAATATTGTACGGATTGCTCATCATTGTAGTAACATTCTTCGGCATAATATCATCAAGCTGACGCAAGCGATAGAGATTATTATCCAGAATTGTAACTTTCGCACCAAAACCTGCTGCAATCTTCGCTGCTTGTGTTCCAACAATTCCGCCGCCAAGAACGATAACATTTGCTGGTTCAGTTCCAGGTACGCCACCAAGCAGAATTCCTCTTCCGCCCATTGTGCGTTCCAAATATTTTGCGCCTTCCTGAGGTGCCATTCGACCTGCAACCTCACTCATCGGAATTAAAAGCGGCAATGAACCATCATCTTTTTGAACTGTTTCATAAGCGATACATACAGCCTGAGATTTTATCATGGCTGCCGTAAGTTCTTTGCTCGCTGCAAAATGAAAATACGTGAACACGATCTGATCGCGTCGAATTTGATTGTATTCGGATTTGATCGGCTCTTTTACTTTAATGATCATATCAGCTTTGTGGTACACTTCTTTTGCATTCTTTGCAATTTTTGCACCAGCATCGATGTATGCAGAATCTTCAAAACCGCTTCCCACACCTGCTTTGGTTTCAACAATGACCGTATGACCGAATTGACGAAGCGTTTCTACACCAACAGGAACAAGTCCGACACGATTTTCATTTGTTTTTATCTCTTTTGGAATTCCGATAATCATGATATCATCTCACATTTTAGTAAATAGGTTTAGTAATTTATTTTAGAATTTAGTTTTGTTCTTGTTTAATTTAAATTTTCTTTCCCATTTGGAGAAAGAATCACGGTGGTAAACTTTTCTACATCAAATAATTGTTTTGAAACAGTCAGCACCTGTTCAACTGTAACGGAGTCGATACTGTTGACTATAGAATTAAGCGGTGTATATTCTCCATAATATAATTCGCCATTTCCTAAACGCATCATTCTGTTTGATGTGCTCTCCAGGCTCATTAACATACTTCCTTTGAGCTGAGCTTTTGCACGTTGAATTTCCGGTTTTGTTAACGGTTTGGTTTTCATCTTTTCCAGTTCGTTATAGGAAAGTTCTAATGCCTTCGGTACGGATTTTTTATCTGTCCCAACATAAATTCCGAACGATCCAGTATCATTCATCAATCCGATAAATGAATAGACGCTGTAGGCAAGTCCATGTCGTTCACGAATTTGTTGAAACAAACGCGAACTCATTCCATCGCCAAGAATTGAATTCATTACCAAAGCAGGATAGCGCATTTTATTGTGAACATTAAATGCAATTGTTCCCGTACACAAATGCGCCTGTTGAATTGGTTTACTATATTCATGCAAATATTTTTTAGGTTGAACCGATTGATATGTTTTAAATTTTTCACTGTTGGTTTTTCTATACGTCAAATATTTCTTTGCTAATTCAACTAACTGTTCGTGTTTAAAATTCCCGGCGGCAGCTAGAATGATATTTCCATTCGTGTAGAATTTTTGTGAATAATCATAAAGATTATCCCTGGTAAAATTCGAAACATTTTCAGCAGTTCCAATAATCGGTTGGGCAAAAGGATGATTTTTAAAAAGATGTTTCTCAAAATATTCCTGCACAAGATCATCAGGATCATCTTCGGACCGTTTGATCTCTTCCAATATTACTGTCTTTTCTTTTTCCATTTCTTTTTCAGGAAACGTCGAATGTTGCACAATATCAGATAACACATCAACCGCATTTTCAATATATTCATCAAGCACTCGTGCATAATAGCATGTATGCTCTTTTGTCGTAAAAGCATTCATGTATCCGCCTACAGATTCTAAACTTTGTGCGATCTGTTTAAAATTTCGCTTCTCGGTTCCTTTGAACATCATGTGTTCAATAAAATGAGATATCCCATTATTTTCAGTTGATTCATTGCGAGAGCCGGTATTGATCCAAATTCCGATTGAAGCAGATTTTACAGTGGGGATTTCTTCGCTGACAACACGAATTCCATTTGCAAGAGTTGTTTTTTTATACGATGAATTTGCAGTTGTTTCCGTATGTGAGATTTTATTCCTAATAACGATTCTCCGCTGTTATCATTCAATGAAAAGTCCAAATGAAGATAGATTATTTTTAGAAAAGTAAAAAGAAATTTTTGAAAGGTTATTTTTTCTTAACCTGCGATGTATAATTATAAAAAAACTGTATAATTTAATACTTAAAACACCTTATTTTAGCATTGTTTCGATCTTTACTGCAACCATATCAATTCCCACTAAATTCTCACTGCCAAGCGGAATAATAACATCAGCATAACGTTTACTTGGTTCAACAAATTCCAAATGCATTGGTTTAACGGTGGTAACATACTGCTTCATGACTGAATCAATCGAACGACCACGTTCCAGAATATCACGTCGTAATCGACGAAGTAAACGCTCATCAGCATCAGTATCAATAAAAATTTTTATATCCATCAATTCCCGAAGTTCGGATGAGGCAAAAATAAGAATTCCTTCAATAATAATTATATCTTTTGGTTCAAGATGCCGTGTTTCTTTCATTCTTGAATGAGTCGTAAAATTATACAACGGTTGTTCTATTGGAATCTCTTTCCGCAAATCTTTGATATGTTCAATAAGTAATGAAGTTTCAAGTGAATCTGGATGGTCAAAATTTATAAGGTCAGGTGTTATTCCTTTGTAGGAAGTTAAATCACGATAATATGAGTCGTGTTGTATTACAACAACGTTTTGTGTGTGGTGAATCCGTTCGAGGATTTTATTTGTTACAGAAGTTTTTCCTGAACCGGTACCACCGGCAATTCCTATGACAAGTTTTTTCATACACTCCCTATTTTTCTTGTTGAATATAGAGGATGAACAGTGCATAAGCAAGAAACATTCGCAATTTCTTTATCAATTAAATAATAGGCCTACATTATGAAATCCCTTTTTGGACTTCCCCTTCATTTTCTTTATTTTAACACATGATAGAATCAATGCTTTCCTGGTCACTTATCATTTTCTGCATAATCTATGGAACAATGTATTTGTTTCTTTGGATTGGAATGACCAAACTTTTTAAGCACCAAACCCAGCAAGAACAACATTCAATCTCTGTAATTATTGCCGCGCGAAACGAAGAATCTTCAATCGGAAACTTAGTCCACTCACTTGTCAATCAAGATTATCCCCCCAATAAATTCGAGATAATAGTAGTAAACGATCGGTCGATTGATTCAACTGCTTCAATCGTTGAAAGATTCACTCTCTTGCATTCTCAAGTTCGTTTAATCACCATAGAATCAAACAAGACCGATATGCCGGATAAGAAAAATGCATTGCGTACAGGAATTGATCAATCATCATTTGAGATTCTCGCATTTACTGATGCTGATTGTGTCGTTCCTCCACATTGGTTGAATGAAATCTCAAAACAATATACGCCTGATGTAGGTGTTGTTGCAGGATATAGTCCTTACACCAAAATACTTGCAAATTCTTTTTTGCGATATGAAGAATTTATAAATTCATTGATTGCGGCTTCTGCAATTGAATGGAAAAAAGCATTTATGTGTACGGGAAGAAATTTTTCATACCGTAAAACAATCTACACCGAAATCGGCGGATTCGATAAAATCAAAAAATCTATCAGTGGCGACGATGATCTTTTTTTACAATTGGTGCAAAAGAATACTGATTGGAACATTCGGTATCTAATCTCTCCGGATAGTTATGTTTCCACAACACCACCGCAATTGTTTTCTCAGTTTGTCAATCAACGAACAAGACATGTTTCAGCAAGTAAATATTATTCGCCGCAAATTAAACTGGCGTTTTCGTTTGTCCATCTTTTTCATCTTAGCATCGTTATCGGTTTCTTCTATGTGCCATTTATTTCACTGATTGCATTACTGATCAAATTCAACGTTGATGCACTGTATATTACAGAAGGTAAAAATGTTTTCCGTGAAGAATTTTCTTTTATTGAATTTATAATTCATGACTCTCTTTTAGTTCTCTACTCTTTTTTTATTGCGCCGTTAGGATTTCTAAAAACATTTGATTGGAAAGGAACATCCAATCGATGAAAGATTTTTTTCAAAACCCTTTTGTTTCAACAACCTTAAAGATCATTATTTCAATAGCGTTACTGTGCGGTCTTATTTATTATTTAGATGTTAACGCAATTGTCGAATCATTCAGGAACGCAAATCCTTATTATCTTACATTCGGGTTATCACTTGCAACTTTTCAATTGGTTATTCATTTTTATCGCTGGCGGTATCTCTTACGCCTTGTTACAAAAGAAATTTCCAATAAAGAAGCATTTACTTCTTTTTTTGTAGGATTTATGGCAGGATTTTTCACTCCCGCACAGATTGGAGAATTTGCAGGACGAATTGCAAGTCATCCGAATGTCAAAAAATCTCATATCATAGCAATTACAGTTGTTGATAAATTATATTTTTCTGCGCTTACAGTAATTGTTGGTGGCACCGGCATAGCAATGTTTATTTCAACCTATTATGCTGACATTTGGAATTCATGGTATCGATATCTTATCACATCCTTTTTTGCCGTTGTCATCGTCATTTTTCTGTACCCTGAAAAGATCAAAGAACTACTAACACAGCTTCCGGCTAAGGTTCGAGAACATCGTTTTTATGAAATGATTGAACTTATAGAGAATATATTTCACAATAGGAACGCCTGGGTATTATCTTCCCTTACTCTGTTTTTGTATATCATCATATTACTAGAGTATTTTTTTCTTGCAAATGCTTTTGGTTCTGTTTCACTGACCGATGCGTTAATATGCATTGCATCTGTTCTTTTTGTTAAAGCAATTATCCTACCGATTTCATTTGGAGATTTAGGCGTTCGTGAAAGTACGGCTGTTTTTTTCTTTCGAACTATGGGTCTCAATACAGCAATTGCATTTAATGCATCAATTATTATGTCATTTGCCAATGTCATCGTTCCAACTGCTATTGGCGCTTTGTTGGTGTTGAAATTAAAAAGGAAATAATGCATTTTTTTATTGAAAATATTTCGTATTTCCTCTGTCTTCTTTTGCTTATCTACATGAGACAAATATTTTCATTCTATAATGGACTTACGAAGTTGACCAAAGGAACAAACAAAATTGAGCATACAATAACTATAATCATTCCAGCACGAAACGAAGAAAAAAATATCGGAGAATGTTTACAAGCATTGTTTCTTCAGAATTATCCACGGGAAAAGTTTTCGATTATTGTTATCGATGACCGATCGACAGATGCTACGGCAAAAGTAATAAAAAATATTTCACTCCAATCCGGATTTAAAGTTACGTTACTTTCAACTGATGATGCTTCGGTCATTCGATCACCAAAGATAAGAGCTCTAACAAGCGGTATCCAGCATTCTTCAAGTGAGATCATTGTTACAACGGATGCAGATTGCATTGCAACACCGGATTGGATTTCTACAATCAATTCGTATTTTGAAGCGAATGTCGGAATCGTTACAGGATTAACTGTCTATTCAAAGAATAAACAACTCTCATCACTATTTTGGGGGATCCAGTTTTTGGATTTTATTTCGTATACGGCAATCGCAGCCGGTGCAATTGGAATGAAGCGAGTTCTTGTAAGTAATGGCAGCAATATGGCATTTAGAATAGAAGCGTTCGACGAAGCGGGAGGATTTAAGACTTTGACTCATATTAATACGGGAGACGATTCTCTTCTTGCGCAAAAAATTGTTGCAACAAAAAAATGGAAACCGCGATTTGCTTTTGAGGAATCTGCAACTATTTCAACACAAGCAGTCTCAACATGGAAAGAAGTTCTGCACCAACGAATGCGATGGGTCGGCCAAACAGCATATTATCCTTCCACTATGATGTTTTTTATGATTTGCACATTCATTATGTTTGTCGGACTAGCGATAACAATTCCATTAACGTTAATTGAGTGGAATATCATTCCTTGGCTTGTTGTTGTTGGAAAATTTTCGATTGATTATTTGATCATGAATCGCTTTACAAATATTACTCGAACGAACAGCACCATGAAATTTTTTCTTCCAACTGCTCTGATCCATATTCCCTTTGTTATAATTGCAACAATAGGAGGATATTTCTTTTCATTTAGGTGGAAAGAACAGACACTAACGAAAGAAAGTGCATAGATGTTTATACATACCGGAATACTACATCGAATGCTCTTCCCTTCTATGGTGTGGAGAATGCCCGGAAAGAAAGTTTTTATAACATTTGATGACGGACCGCATTCGATCACTCCTAAAATTTTGGATACATTAAAAAAGCATTCAGTTCGTGCAACATTCTTTCTTTCCGGTAAGAATATCGTCGGACGAGAAGAAATCGTAAGGCGTATCTCAACGGAAGGACATTCTATTGGAATTCACGCATACAACCACTCTCGGTTACTTTCATTTTCAAAGAAACGAACAAAAAATGAAATAGAACAAACTTTACAATTATTGACCCAATTGGTACCTCAAAAAATACGTTTATTTCGCCCTCCATTTGGTTTTTTTTCATGGAATACTATTGCTGTAGCGCGTGAATTTGGACTCTTGTTGATTATGTGGAGTTGTTTAACCGGCGATTTTTATGATTGGACAACTGAACGTGTTGTTAATAACACTTTAAAAAATCTTACTACTGGATCCATTCTTGTTTTTCACGATAATGATCTGACGCAAAATAAAATTATTTCTATTCTTGAAGACGTCATTCCAAAAATTAAACAACACGGATTTGAATTTGGAGCGATTCAATGAAGAAGAAAAGGATTCTGATCGCTCCGTTAGACTGGGGTCTTGGCCATGCAACTCGTTGTGTTCCAATCATCCATGAATTGATCGCAAAAAATGCCACTGTAGTTATTGCATCAGATAATCGTCCGGCTGAACTGTTAAAAAAGGAATTTCCCGATCTTGAACATATTCGTTATCCTGGATATACTCTTGATTATCCTGTCAGTGAAAATATGGCATGGACGATGTTCCGCCAACTTCCGAAACTATTTCGGGGAATCCATGCAGAACATAAATTCTTAGCGAAAATCATTAACGATTATGCGATCGATGCAGTGATTTCAGATAATCGATGGGGAGCATATTCAAAATCAATTCCTTCTATCTATGTTGTCCACCAACTTCGTATTTTGCTTTCAGATTTTATCCAATGGGGACAAGGAATTGTTGATTTTGAAAATAGGCAATTGATCAAAAATTTCAATGAGGTATGGATTCCAGATTTTGCTTCTGAACAAAATCTCAGTGGCGATCTTTCGCACTCTTCACGGTTACCAAAGAATGCCTTTTTTATCGGTCCCATTTCACGATTGGTAAAATTAGATGGGATGAGAAAAGAATTGGATGCGCTGGTGATTTTATCAGGTCCAGAGCCACAACGCTCTGTATTTGAAGAAATGATAACATCTCAACTTAAAGAGACGTCCCTTCGATCATTGATCGTTAAAGGGACACCAGAAAAGAATTTCAAATTGAAACTTTCAGATACAATAACTGTTGTCAGTTCATTAACCTCATCTGAATTATCTCAAGCGATTGCATCTGCACATATTGTTATCTCTCGACCAGGATACAGTACCATTATGGATTTATCGTTTCTAGGTGCGAATGCAATTTTTATTCCAACACCTCAACAAACAGAACAAGAATATTTGGCAAACCGTTTGAAAGAACAGCGTATTTGTTATTCTGAACTTCAATGCGATTTTTCCTTGCAACAAGCTTTAAAACAATTTAATTCATATTCAGGATTCTCCCAATTGCAGAATGATTATTCAGTCTTGCAGCAGAGAATCGATCATTTGTTAAATTCAATATCCTAATGTTCTTTTTTCCATTCTTTCTGTACGCTGAAACTCATTACCGTTTCAAATATTTTTTCAGTTTATATAAAAAATCTGAACCTGAAATAATTGCTGATGCTCCGCATCGTTTAGATCCCGATAAACCTTATCCGATCATGATTCTTGTGAAGGATGCTCATATTTATCCAATAAAATTATTATCAGTTAAAGTTACGCTCACTCAGCACGCAAAAAAAATATATTCAAATACATTTGAATATTTGCCGGAAATTTACCTCTCCACTCACTATTGGAATAAAATCATTGATATCCCATTCCGGGGAATCCTTTCTTCAACTTTCGGACTGATATTTGCCGATGTTGAGATCGTTACGAAACAGAACGGCAAACTGCGCGTCACTCGAAATAACAATCATCGATTCACATCTAAATCACCGCTAAAGTTCTTTCGGTCAAAGACACATTTGCCTGCCATTAACAATTGGGTTTATGGAGATGCACATACACATTCAACATATACCGAAGATCAAGTTGAATTTGGTTCACCTATTTCCTCAGCACCTAAATTATGCAGAGCAATGGGACTTTCATTCTTTGGTGTAACGGATCATTCATATGATCTTGATGACAGGCTCGATAATTATCTTTTGAACGATCCGAATCTTCCAAAATGGAAAAAACTGCAATTTGAAATTGATAGAGTAAACTCACGCGAAACTGATTTTGCGGTTCTTCGAGGTGAAGAAGTCTCATGCACAAATTCGAATAACAGTAACGTTCATTTTTTATTGTTCGGGAACAGAAAATTCTTTCATGGATCAGGTGATGGTGGTGAGAAATGGTTCAAAACACAAAGTGAATTCACAATCCAAGAAATTCTTACCCTCAAAGAGAAGAATGTTGTAACATATGCTTCCCACCCAACTGAAGAAGTCCCTTTTTTACAACGACTATTATTAAAACGCGGAGAATGGGCAGTAAAAGATATGGCTGAAAAAGAACTTAACGGTATACAAATCTTGAACGGAGAAAAGTCTGAAGCGTTTTTCAGGGGAATGGATATTTGGAAATGGATATTGAAACGAGGAGAAAAAAAATTCCTCCTTGCAGGGAACGATGCACATGGAAATTTCAATCGCTTTGTTCAAATAAGCATCCCGATGCTTTCCTTTCGTGAGAATGAAAATCAGATCTTTGGAAAAATGAAGACTGCACTTTTTACTCACGAAATTTCGGAGGCCGCTATTATTGATGCGATCGGCAAAGGTAGAACAGTTGTTACTAATGGACCACTTTTGGTCATCGAAATTGAGACCGATTCACCAGACATTGGAAGGATCGGCGAAACAGTAACAGGAAATAAATTTGTAGTAAAACTGCATGGTGAGACTACTGACGAATTTGGAATGTTTTCATCCATCACGATATTCTATGGAGTGATCGGTGAGAATGAAAAAAAATTATTTGAAATAAAAGAATTTAATAATCCATTTTCTATTCATACGATCAGTGATTGGCATCGCGCTGAGAAATTTTCATATATTAGATCTGAATTAACAACACACAACGCTCATGGAATTGACCGTGAAGGATTTTGTTACACCAACCCGATTTGGATCCAACCGAAATGAAAAAAATAATTTTAATCTCTATAGCTTTATGTTCTGCTGCGTATTCTTTAGAGTCAGGATTTTCATTTACATCTGCTCCGTTGCTCTTTAAACCGCTTATTGCCAATACATTCGAACCTCGCATTGGTATGATCTGGCATACAAATGAAGCGCGTCTGAGACTTGATATTGGAAATTCTGTTGATCTGATACAATATACTTTTGATGACCCAAAAAAACATTTATCAATCGGATCAGATTTTTTTACGTATACCCTTCTTCGCGGTGAAAAGAATTTTCATTTTCCAGTTGATGCTGTAGATTATTTTTTTGGCTTCAATCTTAATTTTATTGATACAACAAGAGCCGGTATTTTATCCTCACGGTTACGACTAAGTCACATTAGTGCACATTTTGCTGACGGACATTTTGACGGATATACAAGGATATGGAAAGATGGTTTAGATCCACGTATCTTTAGCCGAGAATTTTTTGAGCTGACATTTGGATATATTCCGTTAAATAATTTCCGTGTTTACAGCGGAATTATTTATCTATGGCATGTCGATCCAACAACACTGCCGTTTGTTACCGGATATATCGGAGGAGAATATCATCAACAACTTCTATCACTATTCAATGGATATACAGCGTATCAATTTAGTGCGACCGGTTTACGTCCAAGACACGAATTACACCTTGGAATAAAGATCGGTAATTGGAATGGACGTGGAACAAAAATATTTTTTATTTACCATTCGGGAAACAGTATTCAAGGTGAATACTTTGACCGTAAGGATGAATATTCCGGTTTTGGATTCACCATGGATTTTTAACTATGACATTTCGAAAAACTCTTCTGCATCTCAGTTTATTCATTGCAACGTTCTTCACAACAACTGTTGCCGGTGTTGCATGGCTCAATATAGATCCATATGATCTTTATAATTTCACTTCTGGATTCCCATATTCTCTTTCAATCCTTTTTATTTTAACATGTCATGAGTTCGGACATTATTTTGCAGCACGATATCATGGTGTCGATGCAACACTCCCATTCTTTATTCCTACTCCATCTCTTCCGGGCTTTTTGAACTTTGGAACATTTGGTGCGGTTATAAAGACTCAATCGGCAATCCCTTCAAAAAAAGTATTGTTTGATATTGGTGTTGCTGGACCAATTGCCGGATTTATTGCTACACTTGGAATTTTAATCTTTGGATTCACTCATCTTCCCGGAAAAGAGTTCATATTAAAGATCCATCCGGATTACTTCAAAATTCCAGACCAAGGTATTGGTCTTGCGTTCGGGCATTCACTGCTCTATGATTTCTTAGCGATCATAATTCCCAATAGTTCCAATGATTTTATACCTCCAATGTCAGAAATGTATCATTACCCTTTCTTGTGCACAGGATGGTTTGGTTTTTTTGTCACAGCAATGAATTTGATTCCTGTTGGTCAATTAGATGGCGGACATCTTTCATACGCAATGTTTGGAGATCGGCACAAAGTAGTTTCTAATGTAGCCTTTGGAATTATCTTTTCAATCGGAGCATTAGGATTTCTCCCCTTCATCGGAATTGAATCATCTATCGGTTGGTCAGGTTGGATCTTTTGGACGATAATATTGTTCTTTTTTGTAAAACTTTATCACCCGCCAGTTGAAGATGAGACAGCATTGGATACAAAAAGAAAGATAATCGGCTGGTTTACATTTGGAATCTTGGTCGTTTGCTTTGCACCATCACCGTTCACAATGTGATTTTCAATTGACTCTCTGTTCATTTTTCAGTATCATTATTTAGATTTTAACAACAATAAAAGAGCATTCCGCATAGAAAAAGTTCGATACTACTGATTCAACGATTACATTACTAACGAACAACTTTTTAATTGCAGAATGCTTTATTCTTAACCGAGGATAAAGCCTCGGTTTTTTTTTGATATGAAACAAAATTATATTTTACTATATGTTTTTTCTTTTGCAGTGATTGCCGGATGCGATCTTCCTGAAAGCAGTACTGTGATCGATACCAAGATACCTCCTACTATAGTAGAGTCCAGTATTGCACCTTCAAATGTTGATTTTGGAAAACTTATTGTAACAGGATCAACCGTTGATATTTCAATAAATGGCTATGTTTATGTAACTGATAAAAATGGATTGAGTGATATTGTATCTGTCAATTATAATATACTTTCTCCTTCAGGAAAATTATTCGTATCAGGAACATTAAACGACAATGGAGTTTTTCCCGATGTGAATGCCGGAGACGGAAAATTCAATTCTGCAATTACCTTGACTCTTCCAAAATCAATCATTGGTATTTATACGTTTCAGTTCTCAACGATTGATAAAGAAGGATTTATCAGTAATACATTAAATTTGCCTTTGAAAATTATTTTATCTACCAATAATCCGCCAAGTATATTTAATCTCTCTTCACCAGATACCGTTAGAGTTCCAAATACTGTAGATAGTGTAAACATCATTCGATTGACACTTGGTGTTTCTGATCCAGAAGGATTGAATGACATTGTAAATGTAATCTTGACTTCACAGCGTCCGGATTCGACAACGGCTGGAACATATTTTTTATCTGACGATGGTGGGAAAATTTTACTCTCTCAATTTGGACTTACAAGTGGAGATAGTACGGCAAATGATGGTATATATTCTATACTGATTCCCATTTTCAACTCAACACAACGAAATACGTTCCGCGACTTTATATTTGCTGCACGAGATCAATCCGGTATTTTTTCCAATATTATTCGCAAAAGAATTTTTATACAATGAAACGATTCGTCCTATTGTTGAGTTGGTTTTTGTATTGCGAAATGCTTTTTGCACAATCCCATATTTTATCTGATAAATCATTCCAATTTACACATTCAACCGTCATAGTTTCTTCTCAGTTAAGTAATACAATTACAGATATTGTTATTGTTAACGATACCATTTGGCTTGGTACGGGGAAAGGACTGAGCAGGTCAATTGATGGCGGGAAAAGTTGGAAAAATTATTATAATACTCCTGAGTTTGGCAAAGAAGATATTTCCGCAATAGCAGTACGAGGAAAAGATGTATGGGTTGCAACAGCACATTCAGTGGATAGAGACGGACAGTCCTTGCCAGAAGGGAGCGGACTTCGACATTCTTCCGACGGCGGAACAACATGGAAAGTGATTGCTCAGCCAATTGACCTGAATAATATTGATACGCTATTCTATAATTCAAAAAGCTTGATCCGTGCTTTAGGAATTACAACTGCAATTAATAATATCACATATGATATTGCAATTTCAGGGAACTCAGTTTGGATATGTTCTTTTGCAGGAATGGCACGCAGAACTTCAGACAATGGAAATACATGGCACCGAGTAATAATTCCGCCGGACAATATCACATCCATCGGCCCAAACGATTCTTTAGTTTTTGATCTCTCACCTTCCGGCGGAGCACTTGGTCTTCAAAATAATTTAAATCATCGTGCGTTCTCTGTTTTAGCAGAGAATGATTCAACCATTTGGATCGGTACTGCTGGAGGAATCAATAAAACAACAAACAATGGTTCGTCGTGGATAAAATTCAGCAAGCAAACTCAAGTGAATCCAATTTCAGGAAATTTTGTAGTTGCATTAGGAAAACAAACGATGAACACAAAAAAAATTATCATTTGGGCAGCGACTATAAGTGCATCTGATAATACGGAAAAAAAAGGGGTGAGTTTTTCTGAAGATGGTGGCCTTACTTGGAAACAATCATTGCTTGGAGAGTTTGCACATAACTTTGGTTTTAAAGATTCAATTGTTTACGCACCAACAGACAATGGTATTTTTCGATCAAGTGATTTTGGTATTTCTTGGACCCAAACAGGAACAATCTACGATAACGTTACTCGCCAGCGGTATACACAATCCAAATTTTTTTCTGCAGGTTCTTCTGGAAAAACCATTTGGTTCGGTGGGAGCGATGGTCTAGTAAATACAATTGATAGTTTAACCACTGACTTTGGAAATAATTGGACGATTTCTCATGCTTCTCAGCAACTGCCATCGCAAACGGAGACCTATGCCTATCCTAATCCATTTGCTCCTGATGATGAAATCGTTCGGATACATTATTCAACCGGAAAATCTACATCGGCGAATGTAACTCTTAGAATTTTTGACTTTGGAATGAACCTTGTCAACACGCCTGTTCAAAATGCTGTTCGAGAAGCTAACCGTGAACACGATGAACTGTGGAACGGAAAGAAACACGACGGATCATTTGTAACAAACGGAGTTTATTTTTATCAAATAGTGATCGACAACGACGAACCACGCTGGGGAAAATTTCTTGTCATTCAATAAATTAAAAATAATATTTACAATTATTTCCATTTTTTCTACAATTGCGACAGCGCAACTTGAAGGGACTGCCGGAGCATTTTCTAGAATGGGATTTGGTGCACGAGGTATAGGAATGGGAAATGCAATGACGGCAGTGAGGTCAGGTGAAAATTCAGGGTATTACAATCCGGCAACTGTTGCATTTTTGAAACAACAAACTATCTCTCTATCATATGGGATTTTATCTTTAGATCGAAATCTCAATATGTTATTCTATTCAATGCCTCTTGATACCAATGCCGGTATTGCTTTTGGAGTTATAAACTCAGGCGTTTCGAATATCGACGGCAGAGATGGAGATGGATTTAAAACTGAAACATATTCAACCTCCGAAAACCAATTCTCACTCTCGTTTGCGTTGCGTATTCGAGCAATCACCATTGGACTGACGACAAAATTATATTACTATTCTCTCTTTAAAGAATTATCAACAACGACAGTTGGATTTGATTTTGGTGTCATTTATCCAATTACAAAAAATATTTCCATTGCAGGAACGTTTAAGGATGTAAACTCTAAATACCGGTGGGACACCGCCCCTTTATACAATCAGCTTGGAAATTCTACAATTGATAAATTCCCAACACGAAAGACGATCGGACTTTCGTATATGGTGGAAGATAACGTAGGATTGATCTCGGCAGAAGTTGAAAATCGTTCGATTGAAATTAAAAATATTTCTCCTCAAATTGAAGAGAATACTGTTTCATCAACAATCATTCGTATTGGAGGTGAATATACCCCGATCGATATGGTCACTATCCGCGGAGGAATTGATGGATGGAATCTAAAACAGCGTGACCAAGCCCATCCATCCTTCGGATTCACGGTTCGCACTGATTATTCCGATTGGAAACCTTCATTTAACTATGCGTATATTGTCGAGCCGTATGGTGTTTCTTCAATGCACATAATTTCTCTATCGATCAAGTTATGATAAACTTTTCTAAACTTTTATTTTTTATCACTGCAAGTTCTACATTGCTTTTTTCGCAGAACATACAAACCGGTCTTTCATTTTTAAAATTAAGTGCTAATGCTCGTTCATCGGGAATGGGTGAAGCCGTTACAGCAATATCAAATGACCATTCATCATTTTATTATAATCCTTCTTCTATTCGTTCTACTGATAGGTCACAATTAACAATAAGTCATAGGAATGGATTTGCCGAGACAACAACAGAATATCTTGGAGCAACAATTCCCGGTAACGATATTACGATCGCTTTTTCTGCATTAACAACATCTGTCAATGGAATTGAAGTGCGACAACAACCGGGTGAATCTGAAGGAACATTCGATGCTAGAAATGGAATGCTCGGAGTCGGTGCCGCGATAAATCTATCGAACGATCTCTTCCTTGGTTTTACCGGGAAGTTACTATATGAAAAGATCTTTGTGGACGAAGCAAGCGGTTATGCATTCGATGGAGGATTATTATTTACGTTTGATGAAAACATCAATATAGGTTTTAGTGCTACAAATTTTGGACATATGGGAATTTTACGTTCGGAGCATTCCCTGTTACCGGCAACGTTGCGAGTAGGCGCTTCATACCACACTCCCCTTTCATCTGATATTTCATTGTTGGCGGCAAGCGATATCGTTAAGACCATTAACGATAATGGCACTCATATCCATGGTGGTGCTGAAGCAATATATAATTCTTTGTTTTCTCTTCGTGCAGGATACCAAACAGGATATGAGACCAAAAGCTTTTCGGGTGGAATTGGCGTTCTGTATGGTATACTAAGATTTGATTATGCATTTGTTCCAAACAATGGTGCATTCACCACAAACCATTTATTCTCACTTAGTTTTTATCTTTGATCACGCTTGGTGGACAAAAAAGCAAACATACTGTTCACTGCAACATTCACCACTCCATTCATACAAGAAGATCTAACGATCTTAAAAACTCATTTCACTGTTACAGAAGTAATTTCCTCCGGAATAAAAACATTTTTTACTTATTTCTCTGCAATTAGATCAAATGATATTTCATTCTCTTGGTTTGCATCGGTCTATTCATCTGTTCTGGTTTTCTTCACTAAAGTTTTTAACAAAAAATCAATTATCATTCTGGGCGGTGTTGATGTCGCCAAATTTCCGGAATTTAATTATGGAATATGGAATAGTTGGTGGAGATCTATTATTGTGCGATATGGCATTACAAATGCTGACCTCGTTTTGGCGGTTGATGGATCTTTAAAGAATGATGCTGTTCGGCTTGCAGGATACAACGGAAATAACATTCATATTCTTCCCACAGGATATGATTCCAATCGTTGGAGACCAGGAACACAAAAGGAAAATATTGTTCTCGTTGTAGCGAATTGTAATAATATGACACGGATAAAAATAAAAGGCATTGATTTTTTGATCCATGTAGCAGAGACAATGCAAAATACTTCTTTTATCCTGATCGGTTTAAAAAAAGAAATTGCTGTTCAATTACAAATCCCGATAAACCTAAAATATTATGAATCAATGGAACAATCGGATTTACTCAAATCTTATCAGCGTGCAAAAGTTTTTTTTCAACCTTCCATGCGTGAAGGACTGCCGAATACGTTATGCGAAGCAATGTTGTGCGGCTGTTTTCCTGTAGGAACTAATATTGGCGGAATTCCTGATGCTATCGGGAAAACCGGAATTGTTGTAGAATATGGCGATGTTACCGGAGCAAGAAAAGCCCTACTGCAAGCATTAGAAAGTGAAAACAGCGACAACCCGCGTGATCGAATAATTCAACACTACAATAGTATTACAAGAGAAGAAAATATATTACGGTATATTTCATCACTGACCAATGAGAATTAAACCTGTCATAGTACAAATCGGGTTGATCCGATACGAGCCTGCGTGGGAATTGCTCTTGCGTCAGATCGGCATTCCTTGGAAAGTTATTACTTTGGAAGAAAGTTTGATTGAACACTTTTCCGTTATCATTGTGAATGAAGAGATCAATCCGTCAATTAGTTCAACCATCAATTCCTATGTCGCTGATGGCGGGACAGTATTGTATTCTTCCATTGCGATACAAAATAATTATACAAAAGCATTAAAGAAAAAATATGTGTCATCACTTCCCCCTACGCAAAACGCTTCGTATACTACGAATGGAATTCTTGATATCAACGAACAATGTTATTTTTTTTCAAACAATGATATCGTTGAGATAGAATCAATTGGGAATGGCTTCAAAGCATTTTTTGGTATTCCTTGCAATATCTTATTATCATCATATGTACAACGGAAGAATTTTCCTGCGGATTCGTTACGAATGCCCAATGAAATCGTCTCACGAAAGACAAAAGGAACGTTCCGCCAATTGGTATTTTCTCTTCTCGTTCACTTGCACCAGATTCAACGCATTCCTTTTATTCATAAGTGGTACTATCCAAATGGCGAACCGACGATCTTTACTTTTAGAATAGATTCTGATAAAGGAACGCAGGAGCAGATCGAAGAGATTTATCAGTTAAGCGACCGATATTCTATTCCAACCACTTGGTTTTTAGATGTTAAAAGCCACGAATTGTGGCTAGCGTACTTTAAGAAATTCGTTTCACAGGAAATAGGGGTTCATTGTTACGCTCATACAATTTCTCACGATAAAGAAATAAATTTTGATAATTTTTCAAAAGCTAAGAAAATACTGAAGCAGAATGGGATGGATGCGAATGGATTTTCAGCTCCAACTGGAATGTGGAACGAAACATTGGCGGAAACAATCGAAGAGTTAGAATTTCAGTATTCTTCTGAGTTTGGTTTCGATTATGACAACCTCCCTTCTTTTCCTTTCCATTCCGGAAACTTTTCTCTCGTACCGCAATTACCGATCCATCCAATCTGCATTGGGTCGATGCTTCGTGCGCATATGACGGACAATCAAATGATATCATATTTCAAAAATATTGTCGATATCAATATTACACTGAAAGAGCCGATATGTTTGTATCATCATCCAACACACACACACAATAATGTCTTTGAAGAAATTTTTAATTACATTCAAGGAAAGAAAATACAAGCAATTTCATATTCAGACTATGCAGCATGGTGGAGAAAAAGAGATTCTGAACTCCCACAATGGAGATACGACCATACTAGATTGTCTTCTATTAATCGAATTTCTGATGATGAGTATTTTAGAATAATTCTTCCTAACGGAAATGAATCAATATCAGTTTTAAATGAGATTACAGATCTTGATCAATTGAAATTCGTATCTCCGATTGACAAAATACCATTAACAAATAATTTAATGCGCTCACGTGCTTTCGATGTTCGTCATATTCTGCAAAATGCACTCGATAGGTGGATAAAAATAACTGAATGAAAATTACACTTGCCACATATGAATCACTGTCACTTTTGCACGGTGGACCTCGAGTTCAGATCTTACAAACAAAATCTGAACTTGAAAAACTTGGAGTTGATGTTACGTTGTTGAATCCCTGGAATAATCTTGACAAAAAGGATATCGAGTTAGTTCATCTATTCTCTGCAAATTTAGGAACATTCCATCTCGCATCGACATTACATAGTTTTGATATTCCTTTTGTAACTTCCTCAATCTTTTTTACGCAACGCTCTCCCATTGCAATCCGGTCAACAATTGTCGCGAATAAATTTTTAAAGAAATTGAGATCCGGGATCTGGACGAATTTTGAATTTACTCGACAGATCTGTGAATGGTCTAAAGCTGTCCTTCCAAACACAAACGATGAAGCACAATTGATCAGTGATGGATTAGGTATCAATAACAAAATAATTACAATGGTCCCTAATGGTGTTGATCCCCATTTCGAATTTGGAGATCCAACCATCTTCAAAAAAAAATACGGAATCGATAATTTTATTTTGAACGTCGGACACATTGGACCAGTGCGAAAGAATGTCCTGAATTTGATCCGTGCATTGAGAAATATTGATCATCCCGCTGTTATCATTGGGAAGATCACAGACAGTCCATATGCTAAACAATGTATTGAAGAAGCAAAACAATCAAAGAATATTCTTATTATTCCCGGCATTGACAATAATTCAGAAATGCTTGCTTCTGCATATGCAGCAGCGAATGTATTTGTTCTTCCATCGTTATTTGAAACTCCGGGAATTGCAGCATTAGAGGCCGCACTCGCTGGAGCAAAAATAGTTATCACTCCGCATGGAGGGACGAAAGACTATTTTGGCGCTATGGCCCAATATGTCGAGCCATATTCAGTTGAATCCATTAATGCCGGAATAATTAAATCCTTAAATGAAAAGAAAAACCCAATTCTTAAAGAACTCATCAAAAAAGAATTTTTGTGGAGCAGTGTTGCGGAAAAAACTCTCGCAGTATATAAAACCGTTCTGAAATGAAACCACGTCGTATTCTCATCATTCGACCTGATCGTATCGGCGATGTCGTTTTGACTACTCCACTCATCCGCGCTGTTAAAGAATCTTTTCCTGATTCTTTTATTGGTGTGATGGTAAATTCTGTTTCAGGAGTTCTCCTTCAACATAATCCTCATATTGATATCCTGATCACTGACGATCCACAAGGAAAAGATTCTGGAAGGTCAGGATTTTGGAATCAGATTATTACTATCCGGAAGTTTGATTTTGACACTGGTTTGATGCCTCTGCCTCGTGAGCGTCACGCATGGATGATGTTCCTATCCGGTATAAAGAGAAGAATTGGAGTTGGTGGAAAATTATATCAGATCATCACCGCAATGAATACTGTCAGCAGAAATAAGTATATCCCTATTCGTCATGAAGCAGATTATATTATGGATCTTGGCAGAAAGATCGGCGTAATCAATGACGATATTAGACCTGAACTATTTATTACATCAGTAGAACGGGAACAAGCAAAACAAATTCTTATCAAAGCTGGTTTCGACATCTCAAAACCGATTATCGGAATAAACCCTAGTTCGAACAGATCCGTCCCGAATTGGACTCCGAACCGTTATGTTGATCTTATCAATACTCTTCCATCTGATTATCAGCTATTCATTAATATTGGAATTCGTAACGAGGAACTTGAAAGGCACTTTAGCCAATTCAAAGACAAAAATTTGATCTATTCCGGAAATGATCTGCGAGAATTGATTGCACTATGCAGTTTTTGTTCGGTTCTTGTTTCATCAAGTACGGGAACACAGCACATTGCTGCTGCATTAAAAATTCCAACAGTAACAATGTTCTGTCCTCTTACTGCTTGTTCACCGAAATTATGGGGATCGTTAGGAAACAGATCGGAAACAATATTACCCCCCAAAGGATATTGCCAAGATCGATGTCCTGGTGATCCAAAAATTTGTTTTCTCGATGAAATCACCGTTGAAAGTGTGGTTGCCCAGATCAAAAATGTTATTAAAATGTGGTAATTTAGAGGAACGTAACAAAACAATTTCCTGTTTAAAGATATACCAAAACATAAAAGGATTGTATGAAAAAAATATTGCTAGTTTTTTGCGTTCTTCTTATCACTTCCGTTTCATATTCGAATGAACCGCAATGGAATAAATTCAATGCTGGAATTATTGAAGCAAAAAAAAGTGGAAAGAAAATATTGGTTGATGTCTATACCGACTGGTGTAGTTGGTGTAAGAAAATGGATTCCGATACATACGCTGATAAAAGGGTATCTGAATATCTCTCGAAATATTATGTGCTGATAAAATTGAATGCAGAGGGGAATGAAAAAATCTCATACGAAGGTAAGTCGATCAGTCCTGCTGAATTCGCTCAAGGAATGGGTGTTAATGGATACCCTGCTACAGTATTTCTCAAAAGCGATGGTCAGCCAATCACAATGCTTCCGGGATATGCAGAACCGGATAGGTTTATCCACGTGTTGAGTTTTATCGGCGAGAATTACTACGAAAAGAAAAAATTCGCTGATTATCTGATCGAAAAAGGTGCGAAAAACTAAACTGTGAAAGAGCCGAAGAAATTATCCTTCGGCTCTGTTATATACAATTCTCTCTTATCGTTTCACCGCAAGTCGTTTAACTTCTGTTGTAATTCTATTCAAATCGATCATCTGAATACATTCCAAATTATATGGACATTCTTTCTTCCAGCACGGTGAGCAGAATAGACCTTCAGGAATCAGTTTAATTCCACGATCATATAAATCGATCTCATTCCAGCAGCTTAAGCCAAACCATGCAATCACATATTTTTTTAATCCAATTGCGACGTGCATACCAAAAGAATCGCCGGTGATGATCACATCGCAGATATTTTCGTAACATATTCCACGGCGCACTCCTTCTGTCGTAGGAGTGTTGAGAACTTTATCACCGACTCTTCTCACTATTTCAGCATTTCGCTCTGTATCTTCCGGACCACCCACAAGAACAAGCCGAACACCAGGAATCGAATACATAGAATTGATCAACATTTCGTGTTGATCAATCGTCATTTTTTTATTTTGATAGAGATACGAACACCCTGTATTAAAACCGACGATCAGTTCGTTTTTTTTAAGATTATTTTCTGTTTTGTATTGTTCGCAAAATTTTCTTTCATCTTCTGAAAGTTCAAATACATATTCGTCACGTTGATATTTTAATTTCATTGATTCTTGAAGAATCTGAGTCCCATACTTTTCATTTTTTTTGAATTTCAGATCATCATCAAGTCCTAAGATATAACTATATTCAGCCTCTTTATTGAGAGGAACAATTTTTCCATTCTTATTCAGACCAAAACCGATCTTTTCCTTAGCTTTCAATGTGTTGCCAAATGCACAGGATCGTTTTGTTTTATCAGTTTGGTAAACAATATCAAAATCCATTTGCTGAAGAATAAGCCAATTTTCCGGTTCCCATACATACACCGCATCCAAAAATGGATTGTTATCCAACAATCGATAAGCATTCTTTAATGTGATCCACGAGATGTGACTATTTGGATATTTTTTTTTAATAGCCGGCAATATTGAAGTGGTTTGAACAACAGCACCCATTGCATCAAGATTAACAATGAGAATTTTCTTTCCCATTGGCTCATGGTCTACACATTCCTTGTAACAAGCGGTTCCAGGAAAACATGGTTTGTATCCTGTAAATCGTTTACAATCAGGTATACTCAATTTCTTTACAGCTTTTGTTTTCTTTTGCAATTTCTTCGCCATACTATTTTTTATTTTTTGTTATGAGTTGTTGAAATGCAGAATAGACTACATCAACAGAAAGTTCTGTCATACACACATTTCCAATTGGACATTTGGTAAGATTACATTCAAGACAATCTAATTGTTCATTTCTAACCCACCCATTTTGCTCTCCGTATGGGCCTTGTAAATGCGGGTTTGTAGGGCCATAGATTCCAAGAGTCGGAACATCGAGCGATGCCGCAATATGCATCGGACCGGCATCATTGCTGATAAAATAAGAACATCGTTGAAGTAATGCACCCATTTCTTTGAGCGTTGTTTTCGGTATAATATGAGTTGTTTTTTTTACGATCTTTTGAATTGCAATTGCGTCATTATATTCTCCGGGACCCCAGAACAATAATACATTACATTGTTCGTTTTGCAATATTTTATTGATCAGGCTTGCATATGAATTCAAATCCCATTTCTTTGTATACCAACCACCGCTTGCATTTATCCCTATCACAGTTTTCGAGGGCAATCCGTTTTGGGAAAAAAAATCTTCGGCAAATTGTTTTTCAATATTCAATAGTGGAAATAACGGTCGCCGTGAGGTAATCGGAATCTCAACATGCTTAAGAACATCTAAATTGAATTCTACATTATGGACCTTACCGCCTCGTGGTGTAACCAGATCCGTATATGCATACGCACGACCTCGAAATGGAAATCCGATACGTGTTCTTGCTCCGCTCCATCGTGTAATCAATGCCGTCCGTGGATTCCCATACAGATCAATCACAATATCGTAATTGTACTTTCTTATTCGTTTTATAATCGAAACTGTGGAATCTTGTTTTTTGTTAAACGTAATTATATTTCGTAAAAAAGGATTTCCTATTACTGCATCTGCTGAAAAATTTTCACAAAGAAAATCTATCTGAACCTGCGGAAATTTTGATTTAATATTCTCAATGACTGGTGTAGCAAGCAGAACATCACCAATTCCCCGCGGTTTAATGATAAGAATGGTCGATGCAATATTAAATTTTTGAAGGATATTCACGTATGTGTTTTGCTTCTTAGATAGATATAATGGTTTAAAATACCAAATAAGCATATAACTTCAAAAAGGACCACAATTACTTTCTAACATTTTTATAAAATTGATTCTTGATTCATGGAACCAGATTTACTATTTTGTGGAAGAAGTAAGCCTTTCAATAGTCATAATTCAAATATTTCTCATTATACAGGAGCAATACAATGAAAAAAAATCTTACCATACTTTTACTGTCTCTGGTAACATCAGCACTGTTATACTCTCAGGTGCACCTTGGAGCAAAATTTATTCCTAAAAGTACCACAGTAAAACCAGATAGTGCATTCTTTGGAGATATTGGATTGCGTGGTGCCTGGGTTGCTCCTGATCTAGATAAAGATGGTAAACCGGAAATTATTGTAACTGACTATACTAAAACCGGAAGGGTTCACGTTTTTCAAGCAGCTGGAAATGACACACTCGAATGGATTTGGTCTTCACCACGATTGGATCTTATTGCAGGACAACCGTACGGTATTGGTGGTGGTTCTACTCCTCGCACAATACGTTCCGGAGATCTTGATGGTGATGGAAAGGGTGAAATCATTTTTAATCGTCCAGGCACTGCAGGCGGATTTTTAATCTTTGAATGGGATGGTGTGAATGGAAGTCATAAATTCGGCACAATCCCATCGGCTGTTATTCCACAAACAGTTGCCTATGGATCTTCATTCGGTGTAAAAGCCGGTTTACCTGTTGAAGGCGGATTACAAACCACTGTTGAACAATTTGAAATCGCTGATGTTGACGGCGACGGAAAACAAGAACTCATCACTCCGAAAAACTTAGCAAGCACCACCAACGATGATTTTCTCATTATTTCCGCAAGTGGTCAGTGGGATTTTGAGAATCAGGGATTTGCAAGTTTTCAAATTGAAGGAGCAAGTAATCTAATTGCTAGTACAAGTTTCGGCGGCGGTTCACCATATGCGATCCATCCGGCAGATCTTAACGGCGATGGAAAGAAAGAACTTGTGTGCCATAATTGGAACTTCTGCGACTATTGGGTGATCAAAGCAACAGCCCCCGACACGTACGTGATTCCAAATTCAGTGGGAACTACAAACGGAAACGAATATTACGCAATAACACCTGCTTTTGATCATGTTGCATTATTTGGCGGAATTGTTGCCGACCTTGATAAAGATAAAAATGATGAAGTTTATTTACCATTATATGGTGGCGGAAGTGACAATGACGGTGCATTATTTGTAATAGACTATAATAAAACTGACGATATACAAAAAGCTGATTCAACACATGCCGTTAAAATTTGGAGCGGTGTATCAAAAACGTTATCAGGTGATCCGATGTCAAGCTTTACCGGCGTTGTAGGTGATCTTGACAGGAACGGTAAACAAGAAATAATTATTGGTTCATCGTATCCGAGCAATGTTGTTGCAATTGAATACAAAGGTACCGGTTCAGTACGAGATTCTAATAGTTATACCCGTAAAGTATATTACAAAGGTGAAGATAATAACTATGGAACAATTGTTTATTCTGATTCACTAACAAAGAAAGATACAATAAAAACTGTCGGTTCCGGAGAAGGATTTGTTTCAAAAATGACCAGACCAGTAGATCTTGATGGGGATGGGAAACAAGAAATTGTTTTGCCCTATCAAGCAATTGTTGACACTGTTACATACACATGGAGACATTGGAATAAAGACAGTGTAAAATATCTTGTTGATTCAACAAAAAAAATATCCAATCCTAAAAAATGGGGATTCAGAATCCTTGAAGCAGATATAGTCGGTTCGGTAGAAAATCGAGATCTTACGATTATCACACCCGATGACTATCAATTGCTGCAGAATTATCCAAATCCTTTCAATCCTACAACAACAATCAGTTTCGTTCTTCCGTTGGCAAAGAAAGTGACCTTGCGAGTCTATGATATGCTTGGCAAAGAGGTTGTAACACTTGCAAACGATCAAGATTATTCAAAAGGAACATACAACATTTCTTGGAATGGAAAAGATCAAGCTGGAAAAACAGTAGCGTCGGGCGCATATATAGCAAAGATGACTGCAGGCAATATTGAAAAGAACGTTAAAATGATGTTAGTGAAATAAGGACATCGTCTCCAATCTGAGACAAGCAATAAAAAACCCGTCCCGATAATATCAGGACGGGTTTTTTATGTTAACAACATTTATTATTTCAATAAGTTATGCTAACAGTTAAATATTGTACATCTTTCAAACGACCGAAATCCGCAAAAGCATAATCAACTTTAACGCCTGTTGTGTTGGTCACAGGAAAGTTCACACCAAATCCCCATGTTAATCCTTCTTCAGTTTGATCAAGAAGCAAAGATTTGTATCCTGCCCGTGCAAAAACCATTTCGTTAAACGCAAATTCAACTCCGGTATTGATGTATTCTGCGTTGTCATTCGGATGTGTTGCATCAATTGCACCGGTAAGTCGAATATTTTCCAATCGAATGATATCCATTGCAAGACCAATTCTGAATGTCAATGGAATATCGTAGGAATCTGTTTTGTAAATAGACTCAACATTCTGCGGACCTTGTCCTTGTTCACCGGTTGGGAAATTATTGAACGAAATATTATGACCATCCAATCTCATTTTGGAACCGAAATTTGAAATACTAGCTCCAATTTTTAGATCGTTAAAGTTTGTTGTATAAATTGTTCCGACATCAAAAGCAAAACCTTGTGACGCCATATCCCAAATGCCTTCGTGTATATATTTTGCTGTAAATCCAATGGAAAATCTATCCGTTAGCGATCGGGCAAATGAAAGTCCCATTGATAATGCATTATATTTCCAACGTCGTCCGTCACCTTCTGGATTGATCTCTGTTCGAACAACTTCTTCCGGTGTAGTAACAGAAGTTACTGATAGACCAAGAGTTCCAAATCCATCGATGGTTAGTCCTGCGGCAACAAAACTATAATCAATATCCGCGATCCATCGTGCCTGATTGAATGATGCTTCACCGGGTGTTCTCATTTTTGCAAGTGCACCGGGATTCCAATAGATGGAATATATGTCCCCTTCTACTGCTGCTGCACTGCCGCCCATTCCGATCGATCGTGCCCCTGCAGGGATCTTTAGAAATTGAGCAACCGTTGTTCCCACTTTGGTCGTTTGACGTTCAGGCTGACTGTAACTTGTTTCAACAATCAACAGAACAACGGTAAATGCCGCAAACAACCGAATAGACATATTCATTGATGATTCTCCAATTATATTGAATTACTTAATGATTCCTATACGACCAATTTTTGTGCCGCCCGTTCGTGTTTCTATATGATAGATATACAATCCATAACCGATCCTTGCACTTTCAGAGGATAATAAATCCCAATTTATAAAATTAGAATTATCATTTTTATGAAGTGTTTGGACTAATTCTCCAACAATTGTATAAATACGAATGGTGCATTCTTTTGGCAAATTTCTGAATTGAATTGCCCGATCCGCTCTTAGGTCAGGTCGATTAGAAGGAATTTCAAATTGACTTGAGATAACATACGGATTAGGAACGACGATGATCTTATCAAGTTGAGTATCGGCTTTGTTCGGATCATACGTTAATTCTTTTGTTGTCAATAAATATTCATCGTTATTGGTGAATGGTTTTTTCATTACTGCGGTGTATGATGTTCCGCTAAGTATTGCGGGAGTGGAATTCGAGTTTTGTTTTTTGAATGTAATTCCCATCATAGTGTTACTAGATGCTGTTCTATATGGAAGAGGTGTTAAAATTATTATCTCTTCACCAATATCCCATCGTCCTAATTTTGCCGGAGGAGTACCTC
Organism: uncultured Chitinophagaceae bacterium; assembly: GCA_964355925.1. Taxonomy (GTDB): domain Bacteria; phylum Bacteroidota; class Ignavibacteria; order UBA10030; family UBA8401; genus UBA8401. The sequence continues at coordinate 91,901 of CAYHFN010000001.1, read as the reverse complement.
CATCTTTTATCAACACCTGCAGTGGAATTGTATCGGTCGCATTCAAAACACGGAATGGAACTTTGACTGTTTTTACAGCAGGATTTGTTGTTCCAAAACTATCGGGCGGACTGACATAATTTCCCGAAGCATTTGTATCGGCAAGAGATATTGTAAAATCAATTCGAATATCAAGAGGAGCATATTTTATTGTTCCCACTGTCGGTGCCGCAAGCTGAACAGCTAAACCAACGGGTTTATTCGGAAGGAAAAAACTATTTGCCGCATCTAACGCCAACGGATCAGTAGTCACAAATGCACGAATACCATCAAACACCGGATTTGCATCTTCTGTATTGAATAACGTACTAAATGCAATTGGATAATATTGATAAACAACAGAATATGTTTTTGTTTTTGATAAAATACCTGTTGTGGTGGCGCGAATCCTACCGCCGACAGAATCAACAAAAATAGAAACGTTTGGAATTTGAGTTGAGTTGGAATCCGAACCATTGAATACTCTTACAGATGATGAAACAATATTTCTATTTTGGAGATTAACAAATAGGTTTTCGTTACCAATAAATTTCTCAAACGTTAAAGTATTCTTTTTAATACTGTAAGTGAATTTCCTTACCGAATTATCAGTGATCGTATCAAATTTAATTCTATACTCACTGTTACGTAACTGAGGTTCATCAAGTACTTTGAATGAAATTTTTCCAGTCCCAGTTCCTTTCCTGCGGGTCAACGTTGCACCATTTTGGATATCAACAAGAGAACTAACAATTCCTTTCCCTAATGCATTGGGAACCACCGCCATTGTGTTAACATCAAATTTAAATTCCTGAGTTACCGCATCCCGTTGGATGATTGATTGAGATTCCGACGGTGGGAGCTGCAAGCTGTCATCACCATGATCAAATGCAACAACGGCATAGTAATAGGTTATACCATTGGTGACGGTTGAATCGACATATTCATGACTTAGCCCTGAAACATCACTTGGCTCACCCATATAATATTTTATGAAACGACCACGATACTCTGTCGGCATAAATCCGCCGACATATTTATCCTGTTCAGCCTGTGTCCACGGACGATGCCATTGCGCAGATTTTCGTGCTTTATCATCGTACAGCGCTTTACCAAGGAACGGATATCCATTGCCATCAGTAATAGAAAAAACATCTTTGAAGGTGTAATCACGGCTTCGGTAAATTTTATATCCTTCAAAATCTTTTTTCCCCGTGAAAGGATCAGAAGTATTTTCAGAATTTGTCCCCCAATACAAGGTTACCTTTCCATCACCGGCAACCGCAGTAACTTTTGGTTTTGGCGGAGGTTGAGCAAACCGATAATTTGCCTGCATCACCAATTGAGCAGTTTCAGAATTGAGCAGAAGATCTTTAAGATCTGTTCCCATCAGCAATGCAATCGAAAATCGTTCACGATGTCCGGGAGGCATATCAAACGGACCGGAACCATACAAGAATATAAAATCTCCAACTAATTGATTTGTTGTGTAAAGATTTCCAAGTGCAGAAGTATCAAACTGGGAAGAAATTTTATCGTACATTAAATTATCGTTCTTTGGACGATTATTTCCCCCAAATTCTAACGACCAAAAACTTCTTAAACCGATCTGATCAGATTCATTAACGTCGCGCAATCCAAAATTCGGCTCAGAACCAAGCCATTTTCCATCAGCACCAAAGGACTGGTCCGGTTCTCCATTTCCTTCTCCAACATCACCCGTTCCAAAAATACCATCGATACCAACATCATCAGTTTCTTTATTCCAATCACCATTTTCATCACCAGACCAACGAGGTTTTGGTGTTCCAAATAATGCTTTATATTTTACCGTATCCTTAATTCCGGATGTCAATGGAAAATTAATGCCATCAATATATGTTCCCTTCCCATTTGTTGGACTTTCATCCACTAGACCATCATCATCATTATCAATTCCATCCGTACTGTTATTCGGGCTTTCTAAAAATTTATATCCAAAATATCCCGGGGCAATTGTAGAAATTTGACTCTTTCCATCAGGATCCCAACTGTAAACAATATTTCGTGATAGTGGTGTGGTCAATTTTCCATCAGCAATAAGTCGATTATCAAATGCCGGAATGCCAATTGCTCTTGCGCCAATAAATTCAGCCGCATCATCGGAATAATCATTGTTTCCTCCGATATGCGGATCTCCAAACATTCCAAAAAATACTTTGGATAATGGTTTTGAACGGACATCATTTTCCGCAGTATATACCAAGAAAATAATATCTTCTGCAAGAGGATTGGAAAATTGCATTGTGCGGACTTCTAGATCTGTACCAAGTCCACGATGTTCCGGAATAGCAACCATTGGAAAATATTGGAACTCCGCATCAGTTGAATCATCAACAACGTAATACACTTCTTCGTCTGGTACTGAAGAATTTCCTCCAAGAAAGGAAGGATAGATATATTCACCAAGGATAGAATTATACCAATTTTCCGGCCATGATTTCGGTCTAATACGTAGATCTGATGTTCGCGCTCCCCAACTTGCAATATCATTTTGTCCGGAGGCTGAATATCCGTAGGAAGGGAGCCATCCCCATTTTGTAATTCCATCCGGTGCAAAATCTCCGTCAGCAGTACTCTTACTGGAACCTCCAAAACCATCAATAACAATTTTTGCAGAATCGAAAGGATTACTACTAACAACTGGCACCATTGAACCAATAAGCGGACCAAATTCATAACCATATCCAAGTCCATTCCAAACAAGATCAAGAACATTTCCCTGAACACCCGGATTGCTTATCGCACCAGTGTTATAAATGATAGATCTGATCTTATTTCCTTGGATGACAAGACTTTTTACTTCAGATTGAAGTCCGGAAGACTTCATCATACGAAACTGTTCATCACGCCATCGTTGAAAATCCATTTTTTGCTGTTGATTGAGATATTTTATATCAACAGTCCGAAAGTCAATTTTTTTAGTTTGCGCAAATGTGATTGTAACGCTCATTAACAAAAATGAGAGAATAAAATATTTCTTCATAAGATAAATTTCCTTGTTCATATTCAATTTAAAAAAGTACTGAAACTCCTAAACGCGTTAACCGTGGACGACTGACGTTTTGTGGATTATTATAGTATCCATCAACAGCAGAAATCGGAATCAATCCAACATCACCGCGGTTAATTCTTGTACGAAGCTGATTGAACTCGGAAGGATTGGCCACAATATTTGCATTATACAATGCTTTGCCGCTGTTGGAATAAACATCAGTCTCATTTTCAATATCAAATAGATTATCGATATTGAGAAAGACTGAATATCGCAAACCGCCGAATGAAAAATATTTTTCCATTTTCAGATCAACTGACCATTGAAAAGGTTTGGAAGAACTATTTTGAATAAAGTTGGAGGATTGTGTCGCAAGACTTGCAGGAATACTTGCGGTATACGGAGATCCGGATTGCATACGGATAATTGTACTTACACTATAATCATTCGGCTCACTCAAATTAAATGATGACGATAATGTATGGGTTCTGTCAAAACTTAATGGAACAAGAAATGTTTCTGCACTTTTGCCGGATTTTTCACTATAGAAGAAATCATCGCGTGGTTCAGTTCTATTCCCTTCAGCAACGGAAAAAGTATAGTCAATGGAAGAAGAGAACAAACTTCCGGGTGCCCTCCGTTGAAAGAGTGAAACTGTTAATCCGCGTGCGTTTGAATAATCTAGGTTTGTCAACACTTCGTAACGAATATCACCTTTTGCAGTCACAACAATCTGTGTAAATATATAATCACGAACATCTTTATAAAAACCAACAACCTCTAAACGAAGATCCGGTGTTAACCCTTGCTGCAATCCTATTTCATATTGGACACTTCTCTGCGGTTTGACATCCGCATTGCCAAAAACCGGCTGTGAACCTGCGACTCTAAAGTTTGTATTTGTATAGAGCGAAGATAAATTTCCGAGTTGATAAAAATGGCCGTATGAGAAACGAATAACACCTTGATCAGTGATCGGATAAGCGATGCTTACACGCGGGCTTAATGTATGTTTTACGCTGGCACTTTTTAAATCGCGAACTAAAAATGTTGTATCGCGTGCAGAAATAGCATCACTGAGATTTGGATTATATTTTGACCCCGGATCAAAATATTCGTAACGAATGCCGGCATTCAAAATAAATGATTTTTCTAACTCAATTTTATCCTGAATGTACAGTGAAAACTGGGTTGGTTTTTTTGTGTAATTGAGATAGCCAGAGTTTACATCAGGAATTTTTGCGGAATATTTCAAGGTGTCAGCATAATACAATTTTTGGAAATCACTGAGGATCGCTCGCGTTGAGTCATTTTGCTTATAATCAAATTGCAATGTGTATGATTCAACATTAATTGAATGCAGCCTCAATTCTGCCCCCATTTTTACTTCGTGCACATTAAACAATTGAGCCTGAAGATCTACTTTTGCCCCAACCGCTTCAGAATTTCTAAACGATCTTCCAAGTGAAGTTCCACCGGTTAAGAAACCAACAATGGGCAATGATGTTTGATAAAATCCCGGTAAATATCGTGGATCATTAATGTCTTCAAAGGTGTATGTTTTGTCGTGAGAAGAGTTGTAGGATGCTTTTACAGTATAGAATACAGAATTGCTTAGTGTATGAGTCCAATCCAACGCTTGTACCAGTCCATTACTGTAACTTGTCGGGCGACCATCCGGATTATAGCGATATCCATAATATGATGCAGACTGACTTTTCCCATTGTCGTACACAAATTCGTATTTCAATCTCATTGTTGACGATAACCGAAACAATAAATTCCCTTGAATATTATACGATTGACTGGTATTCAATGGAACCAACGCACTATCACCGCTCGGTTTTCCAATTCTGTTGAAATTCGGGATGAATATAGAATCGCCAATATTGATATATGAAATCTGATTTCCTAACGGATTAAAATAGTACGGTGAACTATTAGACCCTAATCGAGAATCGTCTGCAAAATATGGATACCCCGGATTATTCGGATCATTTATTGGAACACCATTTCTGCCTAGAATCTGAAACCGTCGTGTAAACTCATCGCGTGTTACGTACATGTCTTTAGGTGTGTAAATTCTATTCCCGTATAAATAACCATTTGTTCTGTCGTATACACCGGATAAATAAAAAGATAATTCATCCAATACGGTAGGACCGCCGAGTGTTGCTTCCACGCGACCATTATTCAATGGTTGAAATTTATCAATATGTGGGAAAACATCCGTGCGTGTGCTGTAATAATCTCCGGTTAAAAACCTTAAACTTCCTGAATTTTTAGATCCACCTTCTTTCGTAACATAATTAACGATACCGCTTAATGCATTTCCATATTCAGCACTGAATGTCCCAGTTGAAACAGTTACTTCCTGCACAGCATTCGTTGCGACACCAATTGAGCTTAAATTATTGTATGGATCATTCACGGAAATACCATTCAACGTAAATGAAATTTCATTCGATCGGCCGCCTCGAACATGCAACGATCCATCATCAGAGGTAACAACACCGGCTTGCAATCCGATAACTTCTGAAATTGTTGTTACGGGAAGTGATTGCATATTTTCAGCAGTAATTGCGGCAACAGGATTTGTTTGATCTTGCCGCACCAATGGATTTCGTTCACCTTCAACAACAAACTCATTCAATTCTACTGTTGATTCTTTCAATTGAATGTTTAGAGTCGAAGTGTAGTCCACATTCACACCAATATTATTTATTCGAACAGGCTGGTACCCTATGTAACTCACCGAAACAGAATACGTTCCTGGCGGAACATTGACAATCACAAAACTTCCATCAGCATCAGTCGCTGCACCTAACGTCGTACCGATAATTGTTACCACGGCAGACGGAATACCATCTTTGGTTTTTGAGTCGGTTACCTTACCGGATATCTTACCGGTAGTACCAGCGACAAGAAGAGAACATGTGATGAGAATAGAGAGACAAAGGTAAACAAAGCGGTAGTGTTGCATCATAAACACGATCCGTTATTAGTGAAGGTGAAAAATAAATATGGCTTCTGAATATAGTCAATGGTGATTTTGGTGTCAAGGAATGACACAAGTAATTTTTAAAAATTATGTTGTATATATTAGCGTTTCTAAAACTTTAATCCAAATGAAAAATAATGTACCTCTTTTAACCTGCCGAAATCTTGATAGGCATAATCCATTACAAAATTGATCGGAGTAGAAAGTGAGTATTGAAGTCCAATTCCAAGTGTTAAACCTTGTTCGCTCCCTCGTTCAAATGCTGATTTCCAACCGCCTCGAATCGAAATTATTTCAGCCCATGAATATTCCAAACCGCTATTCATATATTCAGTATTATCATTAGGATGCACGGCATCAACAGCAACTGTCAATCGATTGTTCTCCCCCTTCACCATATCCGTTGCGAGCCCAACTCGAAAGATCAACGGAAGATCGTAGCTGCCCAATTCATATTCTGCATTTACGATGTTTTGTCCGCCGGAACCGGTCTTAATTAAAACACGATTATCCCTTCCGAACAATCTCATTTTCGACCCAAAGTTCGACATGCTAGCTCCAATATTCAATCCATTCAATATATCTGTAGTATATAATGTGCCGATGTCCAATGCAACAGTCTGTGCTCTCATGTTCCAAATGTCTTCACGAATGTATTTAAAGTTAAACCCGATTGAAAATTTATCGGTTAAATTTTTCCCGTATGATATACCAATCAATGTTCCACCGGCTGAAAATCGCTCCCCTGTACCTTCAGGTAATTCAGTTGTTGTAACATCCATCTCGCCGACATTCATTGTTGAAAAGCTCAATCCTATCGTTCCGATGTTGTCAATGATAATTGCTGCCGAGGCTGCATCGTATTTAATATCTGCGATCCAATCGATATGATTGAACGCCGCTTCAGTAGAAGATAATCTTCCCAAACCGGCAGGGTTCCAATATATTGCTGAAAGATCGTTCGCTACTGCAGTAAATGCGCCTCCCATTCCTATCGTTCGCGCACCAACACCTATCTTCAAAAAAGAAGCAGCTGTCGTTCCTGTCTTTGTTATTGTTACATTTTGCGAGAAAAGCATACTCACACAAACACAAAGAATGAAAATCAGTTGGATATTTTTTATCATAATCCTGTTTTATTTAATAACAGCAAATTTGAGAATTTTTTCACCGATCCCTTTTGCATCAATGTGTGCAATGTAAACACCATAAGAAATTCCAAGATTGTCACGATTCAATAGATCCCAATACTCTCTTCCATTATCAATCCCTGAAGAATGCGACAGTTCCTTCACCAATTCACCCGAGATCGTATAAATTCTGATAGAGCATTCTCTCGGAAGATGCTCAAAATAAATTCTTCGGCTTCCGCGAGTTGTCCCTGGCAATCGTTCTGTAGGTTCGATATCATTCACCGCTACGTAGGGATTTGGAACAACTTTGATCTGATCCAATTGTGTTGAAGCTAATTGCGGACTGAACTGAGCTGCCTTCGTTGTAAATGTGAATTTATCGGTTGATGTAAATGGTTTGTTTGTTAGCACATTAAGAACATCACTCGAAAATTTTTTCGCAGCTGGCACTCTCGGAGATAGTTGAACTTCATACATCGTATTATTTGCAAGAACCCGATATGGTACTGGTGTTAGGACAACAATTGCTTCCCCCCAATCCCATCGATTATTGTTTCGTGTGGAGAAACTACCTTGTTCACTGCAGATTGCTTCAATCTTTATCAATGCTAATACTGAATCCTTTGTTATATTCTTTATTCTGAATGGAGCAATAATCTTCTTTTGGAATGGAGATGCCGAATATAACGTATCACCCGGATTGATATATTTTCCGGTCGCATCAGTATCATTGCTGGTGAATTGCAATTGAATATCAAGCGGTGCAATTCGTTTTACGCCGAGCGATGGGGAAATAATCTTGAAATTTATAGTCTTATTGTCAATAACAAATCCACTGCGAAGCGTATCACGATCGAGCGTTTCATTGTTGACATATAATTTTAGTCCATCAAATACTACGTTGGCTTCCTCGTTCGCAAAATATGTGCTTGGCGGCTGTGGATAATAACGATAGGTGATCGTAAATGGTCCTGTCTTTTGCGCCATCGCTCCGGTTGATTTTTTACGAATGAAGCCACGAGCAGTATCGATCGTGTAATCAATCCCTTCAGTGTACAATAGACCAGTTGATGTATTCGTCACTTTAAGAAAACTATCACGTAAAATATTCAACGTGCCTATCTTGACATTGTTCGTATCAAATAGAAATATCTCATTCGATATTGGTGTAACGCGGAGAATTTGATAATTTAATTTCGCTGTCTTAACATTATCTTGGATCAATGTATCTTTGAAATTGATATCATAGGTAATGTTATCTTTCACGCTTAATTCATCGACCATGTCCAGCAGAAGATTTCCTGTTGCAATTCCTTTTAGATGATCGATCTTGTCAGACGAAACGAATTTCGAAGGGAGAAATCCGTTGACGCGCGGTCCGGGAATAACACCAACAGTATTCACATCAAAAATCAATTGTGATGTGATCGGATCGATATTGATACGTTTTGTACTTTCGGTCGGCGGATATGTGGTTATATCACCGTGATCATAGGATACAACTGCGTAATAATATGTTTGTCCGTTGATAACATTGTTCGAGTCAACGAAGGAATGCCTCAAGCCGTTATTATCACCTAAATAATAAGCAATGCCGCGTTGGTCATATGGTATCACTGAAAATCCTTTGTAAAAATCTTCAACATCAATTGAATCGCGCACGCCATTGAGGTTCACATCAATAAATTTTTCGCCAACATCATATTTTCCATTCTTAGTATGCGAGGTATCTGACTCAAAGAATGGTTCAGGTCTAACAGCAACATCAAACTTCGCAACTTTACCGCCTAATGTTTTCAACGGATCGTACAAAATAGGTGATCCGAATCCATCGGTGATTGTATTAATGTCGCTAAATTGAGGATTGGTACTTCGATATACGACATATCCCTCAAAATCTTTTCCAAGAATTGGATCAACACTTTGTTCGGCATAATTGTCCCAGTATAATGTCACCTTTTTATCTCCGGGAACTGCTGTAACGATCGGTTTATCAGGCGGACGGATGAATTGATAATTCTGATTATATATCACTTGCACAGTTCGAGCAGTGATCAATAGATCGTTCAAATCGGTTCCCATTAAAAGTGCAATGGAGAATCGCTTGATCGAACCGTCGGTATTTTTTTTCTTCAAAGAAATCTTTCCGGTTCCGTATAAGAAATTAATATCGGTGAGATTTGGTATAGTATCATTGAATCCGTTTTCAAGGATTCCCCAAACTACTTGATCATCTCTAAATTTTACTGTCGTCCATTGCCAGCTTTTGAATGCCGTTAATCCTATCTGATCTGATTCATCAAGGTCGGTCAATTCAAAATGCGGTTCTCCTGGATATAACGGATCCAATGTACCATCTATTTTTCTCTTTCCTGCCGTTGGAACTCCGTCTGATTCTCCTTCATCTTGTGTATTGGGGACACCATCGATTCCTACGTCATCGTACAACGGATTCCAATCATGGTCGTTATCAACTCCATCCGTTTGACTTTCATCGAAATTACCATTACCGAGAGCATTTGGAATTCCATCAGCATCATTATCTTTTCCGTCATTTGCATTACCGGGACTTTCAAGAAATTTACATCCAGTATAATGCGTCGGTAAATTCAAATATCCTTTACCATCATAATCCCACAAATAGACAAGACTTCGAGAGAACAAAGGAACAGGAATTCCTGTCCCTTTCGTAATCGAATCAAATGGAGAGATGAAAAATCCTAAGTCATCCGTATTCTCTGAGCCACCTGCTCCACCAACGTCAACATCGCCATACATTCCAAAATATACTTGGTCCAGATCCTTCTCAGAATAATTCTGAGCAGTATAAATAAAAAAGATACAATTCTGTGCCAATGAATTACTCCACTGTAACGCACGAGCTTCTAATTTCACACCCAGTCCGCGAATTGAAGAATCTGTCGGCACCGGAATATATGAGAACTCATTATTATTCTTATCATCCATTCCCCACAATACTTCAAGATCTGCATTCGAAACATCCTGTCGCAAATATCCCGGCCACACATATTGGCCTTTGAAAGGATTATACCACGATTGAGGCCAGCTGTCCGGTTTGCCGTCCCGTGGTGAAAGATCTGGTGCGGGATTCGATGCCATCACCGGAGAACCCGCTTGAACATATTCAGGAAGAGGTCTCCATCCAAATATTTTTTGCGAATCAAAAGGATTGAAATCTTTTGCTTGAATATCATTTATTGCATCTGAAGAAATTTGAACTTTAACACCTTTTCCGTCAATAACTTCTGCTGCAACAAACGGTGCAAACTGGTAAATATCGCCTAACTTGCGCCAAACCATATTGTTCACATTACGGAGCAAACCATCGCCGGGAGCAATTCCGCCATAATCGTAAATATTACCAACAATCTGATTTCCGTTCATCAAAAAATATTTTGCATCAGTGAAGATATCCGCTGATTTATTTAAACGAGCATTCACATCATTCTTCAGTTGTTCAAATCGCGTAAGGATCACATGCGAAGTACGTTTCAGTTCTTGTGCACGCAATGCTCTAGACAATCGATCAGTTTCAACGAATCGTGAATCTTTTTGCTGAGCAACTGCTGCAATACCCGCAAAAGTGATGAAGAGAATAAAATTGGTGACACTATTTTTTTTCATAGCAATAAACCTGAAAAGTCAATATTAAAAGTTCAATGAAACACCAAACCGAACTTCTCTCGGGGGTGAATATGAGGTTGGATCATTATAAAAATCTGCCATTGAATGTACACCGTTGATGACTCCATAATTTCTATCGATCACGGCACCTTCTCCGCGTTTTGGAGCCAATGTGTAAGTCGATCTTCCGGTATCTTCAAATACACTGACCTCATTTAGTCTGTCGAAGAGATTATAAATTTTAACAAAGATTCCGAATTCATATCCATCAAACCCAAATACTTTATCCGCAAATAGATCGACGGACATTTGCATTGGTTTTCGTCCGGCATTTCGCTCCAACGTTACTTGATTATCGCTTACAAAAGGAGTGTATGGAAGACCAGTGCCGAGTTTTGCAATGACACCAATATTCCAATTATTTTGATCACTAATTGTAAACGTCCCATTCAAGGTATGTTCTTGATCCCAATCCAACGGGACGACAACTTTTTCACTTTCACGTCCAGATTGCTGATCCAAAAAAAATGCATCCGCACTCACATCATTTCCTTCTGCAATTTGCAATGTATAATCTATTGATGCAGAAAACATATCTGCTGAAGACTTTCGTTTGATCAACGCAAAAGTAAATCCTTTGATGTTAGCATAGTCTTTGTTGACATACATACTGAATGTTTCCGAACCGGAGATACGAATTGTTTGAACAGCAAAAAGATCTCTCACATCTTTAAAAAAACCGGTTATATTGAACGCAAGATTGTCCGTTAATTGTTGCTGTAATCCCACTTCATACGTAATTGTTTGTTCTGGATTCAAATTAGCATTTCCAAATGTTGTTGCGTTGGCGTTAACATTTAATTTAAAATCCGGATTTGTATACAATCTGCGTAACTGAGGCATTTGATAGAAGTGTCCGTACGAAAAATGGATGATACCTCGATCGGTAACGGGATATGAAACACCAAGACGCGGACTGATCATTGATTTTGAAGGAGCTTCAACTTTCTCCCCTTGGGGATAGAAAATATTTTTGATATACTTTGCGTTTGGTATAAAATAATCGAATCTCAATCCAAGATTAAGAACGATACTTTTAAATTCCATTTTATTTTGAACATAACCGGAATACTGACGAGGGAAACGTGCATACGAATCGTTGTTGTAATTAGTAGTTAATGGTACTGTTGGAACTTTGAAATTTCCCGTATCACGAAGCACGGTGAAGCTATGTTGAAACATCTGCGGAAAACGCGCCTCAACTCCCATCTTCATTTCATTTTGCAAAGATAAAACTGAAGAAAGATCGATCTTACCGGAATACGTTTCCGCTTTCTGATCGAACCGATTATTTCCTGAACCGCCAAAATAAAATGTCGTGCCGATCGGACGATTCAGATTTTCGGTCGGTTCATAACTTGTATATTCAAGGTCTCTAAAGCGGTATTGCTGATATGTATTTCTACTATATGCTCCTTTAATTCGTACCGTTGTTTCACCTCCATAAACATCAGAAAACTCAAATGCATGAAGAATATCGTTTTCAAAATTATTGTATGTCCCATCCGGATTATATTTAAAAACGTGACTGTACCCTTTATATCGCGCTTCATTGAATACGACATCATAACCAATCTTACTTGTTCCACTCAGCTTTACAGAAAATCTATTTGTAACTGTCCATGATTCACTTGAATTCATTGGAACAATTTCACCATTACCTTCCATTGGAATTACCCATCGGCCCGATGTAAAATCCGGTCTATCAGAAGGAAGATGTTCGCGTTTACCGAACAACCACCCATTCTCATCATTAAATCGAACCGATGAAAAGAATGAAATGATTCCTTCTGTAAATGGAATCGGACCGCCAATTGTTCCTTCAGTAACATAATGACTGAGAGGATTGAAATTTTCAATATTCATAAAAATATTTGAATGAGAAGAATATCGATCTCCACCATATACTGAAATTTGTCCGGAATACTTTTCTCCCCCTTCTTTCAATCCTGTTTCAACAACACCGCTCAACGCGTTTCCATATTCTGCATTAAATGTTCCCTGTACAACAGAAAGTTCTTGTATAGCATTAGTTGCAATTGTTAGACTGTTGGAATTTGTGAATGGATTGTTAACCGATACACCGTTGATCGTATATGATACTTCTTCCGCTCTTCCGCCTCGAAAATGAAGTGCGCCATCTGCGCCTTGCACAACTCCTGCTTGTGTCGAGAGAATTCCAGCAACACTTTCCACCGGTAATGTTTTTATCTGTCCAGCATCAACACTTGTTTGCGATGATGTAAGATCGCGGCGAACAAGCGGTCTTTCAGCTATAACGATAACTGCATCGAGATCAATAAGTTCGGAAGAAAGTTTTTCATTAATGCTTGTTGTAAAATCGACATTCACTTGTACTTTTTGAACGATTTTTTTTCGATATCCAATTGCAGAAATAGCAATAGAATAAGAACCAGGAGTGAGGTTGGTAATTACAAAATTTCCTTCAACATCACTGGCAGCTCCCGTAGAAGTGCCAACGATTAGTACAGTAGCTCCAATGACCGGTTCGCCGGATTTTTCATCTAAAATTCTTCCAACAATTTTTCCAGTGGTTCCTGCTACAACGATTGATAGGTGAAAAGCGATTAGAGAAAAGAAAATAAAAAAACGAGTCTTACCAAATCTCATGCAATGACCTTACCAATATTGAATAAGTGTGAGAATATAACGATGGGAATATTTTTTTGTTGTGTAATATATGCAGAGTAACCATTGATGTCAACAAATACAGAGATTATCTACTCCGACCACACCTTGACTTTAATCTCCATTTTTTGTTTTTTGCAGAGGGATTAATGCCCGAACCTAATTACTATTTGGAGGAATTGTTATGAAGAAAATATTTACCACATCATTGATTGTGGCAACTTGTCTCTTATTGTCATCTATGGCAATTGGTCAGATAATTAATTCAAATTTTACGGTGTCAAAAATAATTAAACCTTCCGATTTTGCCGGCAACATTTGGCCGGATAGTGTTGCAGCATGGCGTGCATATGGACCGTATGATCTTGATAAAAATGGAAAGAAAGAATTCCTTGTCATTGTAGACCCTACAACAACATCGTTGGATACAACTTCCGCCCGTATCTTACGCTTCGAAGCAACTGCAAATGATAAATACGATCTTGTATGGTCGGCTAAAATTCCAAGTCAAAATACTGCAAAAGGATCGTGGCCATGTTTAACGGTTTCGGATTTCGACAAAGACGGAAATCAAGAAATTATTTTTGGCCTGCCATCAGATGCACGAACAAGTCCAAACCCAAATCCTGATATCATTTTTATATACGAATACGATCCGGTTACAAAAAATTTTCCAAAAGATCCGACCATGACTTCCGGATTAGGATTTCCAGCCAAGTATTATTACGCAATTACCAGCATTGTTGCGAACGATGTTGATAATGATGGAGATGTTGAGATGATCCTTAGTGCACGCAGAGCATACGGCGGAGGATCTGGAAATGCGAGTTTACGACCTCTTTTAATTTATCACTTACTCGGGGATGTTAGTCCCGGTTTTAGTTCTTTTGAACTTGAATTTATTGACACACTTGGAACATTTAATGGTGGATATTATCACAATAATCATGTAGTAGATTTTGATGGAAATGGAAAAAAAGAAATTTGGGGATTTACATGGGATATGGTGGCGTATGCGGTTTATGAAGCAACAGCAAAAGATACGTATGTATTAAAAGCAGACGTGAATCAAGCAACTGCACCTGATGACTACGGTGAACAAAATAGTGTGGGATTTTATGATGCCAACCATGATGGGAAATTAGAAATGTTTCTGGCCGGTCAAGTCAGTCCACCAAGTGCCGTGTTCTATTTGCCAAATACAAATAATCTGGCAAGTTTAGACACTTCCAGTGAAAAAATGATAACTCCGGCATTCGGTAGTGCAAACTTCCAAGGTGCAAGTATCGGAGATGTTGATGGTAACGGAGAAGTTGATTTTGCGATTGGTGATTATGGCAGTTCAAGAAGTGTTTATTTGCTAAGTCATATAAAGGGAATGCCATTTGACAGCGTAAAAGGATATAAATTTGATACGTTATATTCAGCACCAAACGACTCAACGTTCGCTTTCCCTAATGTTTTGATGACAAAAGATATGGATGGCGATGGCAAAGGAGAAATCATTATTGTAAATACAAAAACTCGTGCCGGCAAAGCTGATCCATCAATTATTATTCTTGAGAGCAAAGTAGTTACTGTGAGTGTTAAACAAATATCTGAGTTAACACCCAATAAATTTTCGTTGGAACAAAATTTCCCAAATCCATTTAATCCGACAAGCACAATTCGTTTTTCGTTAAAAACTGAAGATCGTGTTGAACTATTTATTACAAATTCAATTGGTCAACAGGTGGGTTCTTTAGTAAATGAAAAACTTGGAGCAGGAACACACGAAGTTGTGTTCAATGCTGACGGACTATCCTCGGGAGCATACTTCTATACATTAAAATCGGGTAACTTTATAGAAACAAAGAAGATGACGCTTCTAAAATAATCCTGAATTCAGTTTTAGCTATAAAAAACCCAAGCATACAGCTTGGGTTTTTTATTACATTGAAAGAGAATAATTTGTAGTCAAAAAATAACTCAATAGAAGTAATAATGAATTGCCAACTGCGGTAACGGAAGGATCGTTCCATCGGAAAAATATGTGAACAGTCCTTGAAATGTAAAATGAACGGCATCCTGCAAAAGAAACTCACCGCCAAGTCCGACACCAAAACGAAATGGAGCGGTATAATTATTGATTCCTGATCCGTTATAATTATAACTTAAAGCCGTACCAAAGAAAAAACGAGCAGAGTTACTACGTGTAAGATCGTGTTGGTATTCCGCCCCAAAAGAATAGAACGTATCAGTATTTTTTGGTTTAAACACTCCCAACACTGCCTGCAATGAAGTCTTGCCAGCGGTATGATATCGATAACTAAAACCGATTCCGGAAGCCGGACCACCGGAAAAACCTAAACCATGGATACTTCTTCCGAACGCCTCTCCTTTAACATCAGAGACAGCAACTTGAGCTTGAACCACGGTGTTCGTTAAAAAAAATAGTGCCAATAAAAAAATCATTACATTTCTTTTCATTGTCTTTCCTTTATTATTTTTAATCAGTTTTTAACCAGCCATAGATCTCTTTGAAACTCGGTTTCTTCCCCGTCACCAAAATCCCGATACGAAATACTTTCCCTGCAACCCACATCATACCATAGATCGTTAATGATAGTGTTACGAGTGATAATGCAATTTCCCACCATTGAGGCGCCTGAATTGAAAGCCGAAGCGCCATCATTGTCGGAGTAAGTAATGGGACTTGTGATAATATTTTTACCAGCATTGAATCCGGATTTAACATTAATGGAACAGCAAATACGATCGGCATTACAAGGAATATCGTGATATAACCGGTCATCTGCTGTGCTTCTTGTTCCGTTGAAACTGTTGAACCGGCTATAATAAAAATCGCAACATACATATAATAACCAAAAATAAAATATATCAGAAGAAGAATAAGATTGTCAATTGCAACAAACGGAACAGGCGTTGCAAAATTCACACCCATCAAGATTAATGCCCAAAATGCAACAGTCGACAATCCCAGTGTCGAAAGGCCAATGATCTTTCCGGACATTAATTGTTGAGATGAACACGATGAAACAAGAACTTCTACAATACGATTTCCTTTTTCTTCAATCAAACTTCTGATCATCATCTGCCCCGTTGTGAGGACCAGGAACATCAACAGCATAATAAAGATATATCCGGTGAAAAATGTTTCTAAAAATCCTGATTCTTTTTCTTCACCTTTTCTTGAAACTTTAAACGTTTTAATGTCAATTTCCGTCATTAATTTCTTGATCGTTGGAGCATCATAACCGTTAGCCTTCAATCGTTGTTCAATGATGATATCTTCAAGAATCTTTGAGAAGCGATTTTGATCACGGGCATTCCCAACATTCTCAGCACGATATTCGATCTTTCCCTTCTCAAAAACATCTTTTGGTAAAATAAAATATCCTTCGATCTCATTGGTCACGATTTGAGCAGTTGCTAATATCTTCAAATGGGCAGTTTCAGAATTATCATCTATTATTTCAAGCAGCATGTAATTAGGCGAACCGTCTTTGAGTTTATGTTTCTCACCCAATCGTGCATCGATTAATTTTGTAAGAGAATGAGTTTCATCGATGATTCCAATTTTCTTGGTCTTTTCATCACCTTTATCTGCAAGCAAGGTTGGAAGAACGGTAAACATCGACATAATAATAGGAGTCATAAAAAGGCCAATGATGAACGCCTTGGTCCGTACTTTTTCGATGAACTCCCATTTTGCGACAGCGAGCATTTTATTCATTGCCTGCCTCCTGTCTCAGTTGTTTCTTCAATTTCTGTAATTTAAAGAACGATGCAGTAGCTGCTAATACGCCAATACCGGACAACATTCCCGAATCTTTTCCGCTGATGAACATTATCAATCCCATAACAGTCACTAGTAATCCAATCAAAAACGAGATCTGTTGCTTCTTCACATTTGGATTTTTAATAGAAGGAATTAAAACATTTTGTTTTAGGAGTAGTTCAATTTTTTCTTTTTCTACTTCTTCAACAGATGTTCCAACAACTTCTAAAAAAATTGAATTCAATGACGGCTCAACAAATTCAAATTTCCTCAATTCAATGTTAGGAAGAATTGCGGAAAGAATCTCTTTTGCAGAAACGTCTCCGTTTAATGAAATCTCTGCATAATTTTCATAGACTGTTGCTTTTTTAACAAATGGAAGTGAGGAAAGAAATGTTCCGTCACCATCATACTCAAGGTGAAGTGAATTGGTACCGAACCGTTGTTTCGCCTGTTTGATCGTTCCTTCCAAAACGATCCTCCCCCGATTGATTAGGCAGAGCTCATCGCACAATTTTTCAGCAGTTTCCATTTGATGGGTTGAAAAAATAATCGCTTTTCCCTGCTGCTTTAATTCGTTGAAAATATCTTTCATCACTATTTGATTCACCGGATCGAGTCCGGAAAATGGTTCGTCAAGAATCACAAGATCCGGATTGTGAAGTATTGTTGTAATGAATTGGGCCTTTTGTTGATTTCCTTTTGAGAGTTCTTCAACCTTGCGTTTCGCATATGATTGAAGATTGAATCGTTCGAGCCACTCCATTCCTTTTTTCTTTGCTTCGTTTGGAGGAATTCCACGAAGAGTAGAAAAATAGATGATCGTATCAAGCAGTCCGTTCTTTTTATAGAGTCCGCGCTCTTCCGGTAAATATCCAATTTGATTTCGAATTGAATCACTAAATGGTTTACTGTTATAGGTTATCGTACCGGAATCTGGCTTGGTAATATTTAATAACATACGAATCGTTGTGCTTTTCCCTGCACCGTTCGGACCGATAAGCCCGAAGATAGATCCATCTTTCACTTCCAGCGATACATCATCAACCGCAAGGACGGTTTCAAATTGTTTCCGTAAATGTTCTGCTTTTAGCATAAAGTAGTTGAGTATTTGAGATGGTAAGTAGTTGAGAAGAAATCTTGAGAGTAGTTAAAATGGAATCGGAACTACTCCAATACTTCACTACTCATTTGCTTTTCAATATCTTTTCAATCTGTTTCAAATGATTCAAATCGTGTCCTGCTTCCAGATTCATAATATTTCGTATCGTTTCCTTGCCCCGTTCTAAATGTATTCCATAGTTTTCTAATTTCTTTTGCGAAAGCCCGGAAAGGAACTTTAGATTTGCTTGGCGAAGTATTGAATACATTTCAAGCATCAAACTGATATCAGATTTCTCATGATTAGAATTTTCAATCCAAATATCTTGATCGTACGGCTGAAGAGTTACACCGCTTTGTTCTGCAACCGAACGATATCTCCATCCCAGTACCAACTCACTATCTGCAAGATGAGCAACAATCTGAGCAATCGACCATTTACCAGGTGCAGGTTTTTTGTACAATACTTTCTTCGAAACACCGGTGATCATTTTTTTAATTTTCTTCGGTGTAGTTTTAAGAACTTTTAATGCATCTTTTCCTTCAAGATTACTTAAAATCCGTTCAATATATTGTTGAGGACTTTCTTTCATAACACGTCATCCTTCATAAATCATCTTTCATATTTTCTTTACGGTGTCAATCGATAGATCATTCTCGGGAATGGAATTGTTTCACGGATATGTTCTAGACCGCAGATCCAAGAAACCGTTCGCTCAATTCCAAGTCCAAATCCAGCATGTGGCACAGAGCCATATCGTCGTAGATCCAAATACCAATCGAACGCTTCCTGTGGAAGATTATGTTCTTTCAGCCGAGCAAGAAGAACATCATAATCATCTTCACGTTGGCTTCCGCCAATGATCTCACCATATCCTTCAGGTGCAAGCACATCAACTGCGAGTGCAAGTTTTTCATTGAGAGGATCACGTTTCATATAGAACGCTTTTATTGCGGAAGGATATCGATGAACCATTACCGGACGATCAAATTGTTCCGAGATCACTGTCTCATCCGGAGCTCCAAGGTCATTCCCCCATTCAAATGCAATTCCTTTTTTGTGAAGAATTTCAACGGCATCATCATACGAGATTCTTGGCAGTGGACGTTTTACATTTTCTAAAAATTTTACATTGCGTTCGAGCGTGACCAGTTCCGGCATTCGATTTTTTAGAACGCTAGTTACAACATGTTCCAAAAATTCTTCTGCAAGATCCATGTTGTCATTCAGATCGTTGAAGGCAACTTCCGGCTCCACCATCCAGAATTCAGTAAGATGCCGTCTTGTTTTTGATTTTTCTGCACGGAATGTCGGTCCGAAGACATATACTTTACCAAGTGCCATTGCACCGGCTTCTCCGTACAATTGTCCGGACTGCGTTAAGTATGCTTTACCAAGATCGAAATAATCCGTTTCAAACAACGTTGATGTTCCTTCACACGCAGCAGGAGTAAAGATCGGTGCATCAAGAAGTGTGAATCCTCTTCCGTCAAAAAATTCTCTGATTGAGCGAATGATCTCATGACGAATGCGCATGATTGCGTGCTGGCGTGATGATCGCAGCCAAAGATGACGACGGTCTGCAAGAAACTCAACACCATGTTCTTTTGGAGTAATTGGATATTCTTTTGCAATAGAAATAATTTCGACATTCGTTACATCCATTTCATATCCACCGGGTGCGCGTTGTTCAGCACGAATCGTTCCGGACATTTTGAATGATGATTCCTGAGTCAGCTCCCCTGCACGATTAAATAGATCATCGCCAACGACAGCTTTCACAACCACCCCTTGACAAATCCCTGTTCCATCGCGAAGGAGTAAAAATTTAATTTTTCCACTTGAACGGAGATTATATAACCACCCTTGAAGCGTTACACTTTCGCCAACATGTTTTGAAAGGTCTTCGATATAAATTTTAGTAGCCATGAAAATTTCCTTATTATTTTTTATACATTGCAGGACATTGTAGAGGTCTCCTACAACTAATTAATGCTGTTTTCTAATAGCAAAATATACAAAAACCTTGCTCGTTCTACAAAAATAAAAATCCCGCGCAAAGCGGGATTTTTTATTGAGAACACGCACTCATTATTTAATAAACATCAATTTCAATGAATGCTTTCCTATTTGAGTCTGGAGGATAACGATATACATCCCAGTCGCAACCGATTTCCCTTGGTCGTCCTTTGCATCCCAAATTAGTGTAGCAAATTCTTTATTGGACAGTTTTGATGTGTCAAATCGTTTTACAAGTTGCCCAAGAGTATTATAAATACTAAGGAAAGAACTGGCTGCATCCACCTGTTCCGGTAAGCGAATCTTTAGAGTAGTCGATGGGTTAAATGGATTTGGATATGCTTGTAATACTTCGTAGGATCGAGGGACGGAAGTTTCTTTATCAGTAGTAGTAACAATAGTTCCGGGATTGGAGACGCAAGTATCACACAATACTTGTCCGGGTTCTAATGCAAGAAATGCTGTGTACTCACTCAACACACGATATTTTATACTAAGGTCTGAAATTTGTTGCTTTATCTCTTGTGTTATTACAGATGAACGGAGATTATTGATCAAATAACTAGCCCATACAGAATAGAGAGAACTGTCGGTTGGAATAAATTCAGATTCCGGAATTGTCACCTTCTTATATAATAAATTCCCATCGTATTGACCTGTAATTTCAACATTCAATGGAAAACTTCCTTTGAAGAGACCTGCTTGCCGAATGGTATTGCTTGAAGCAACCGCCATCAGTGGATATCCTAATGTTTGTTTCATATAAGCAATCCCATTTTGTAACGTCACCGTCATATCGAGATAATTAATTTTTCCACGAATCAAATTGATGAACTGCGTGAGGTATATCCCGTTATTATCATAGGCTCCGGGATAGATGGTTTTTCGAACTAATGAACCTAACGACTTATTTGCAATAAGTTCATAGAGATATTGATTCCCGTAATAGCCTCTGCCATTAGAATAATGGTAATGGTACCACTGATTGTTATCAATAATATGTATCTGAGTTTTTAACGGAATTAATTTGAACAGAGAATCAGCAAACACATTAGCAATAGAAATTTTGTTAAAATACTCTTCCGATGAACTGATCAATATAATATGACCATCAGCACCGTTTCCCTTGATAAATTGAGCCGCAGTAAAAAATAATTTTGAGAGTTCAAAACCATCTAGAAAATTTGATTTCGATTTTATTGATGTCAATAATGATGCGACAGTATCTTTTTGTGTGGATATCCAATTATTTCGTAGTCTAAGTGGAACCTCTTTACCGGAAAAGATTACATTAAATGAATCTTTTGACGTTAATTGTGTATTGATTGTATTCAACAGATCATTTACAATTTCATTTCGTGAATATGCACTTGATCCGCTCATGGAATCATAGTTCACCAAAAAAAGGAATTTCCTGCCAATATTGTTTAGTCCAAATATTTTCCCCGGTTGGATCGAGAGCTGATAGACACCGGAAGTATCTTTTTGGAATCGTTCAACGAGGTATGGTTTAATCAAAGACGAATTATTCCACACAACGTTCAGTGATTGCAAACTTAAAAGAGTTGATGGGCTAATGGATGTTTTATACACTTCTCCATATTCCGGATCGTTGCCTAAAACCAGAGAAGTTTCGATTGTTGATTTCAACACTGGATTTTTCCAAACCGAATCTTTTATTACAATAATTGAAGTATTGAATTGTATTAAGCTCGATGATCTCAAAATCCAATACGGAATCGCAGTCGTAAGGATGGAATCCGTTAAAGTTCCCGGAACAAAATATGAAAGTTTTACCTTTCGTGAAGAATCTCCACGCATTGGATAGATACTTAATTTATAATAATTATCACTTATCCGTTCCAATAAAGCAGGATCCTGTCTCCTTTTTACGATACCTTCATAGGTTGCCTTTGCTTTTGCACGGTCAGCAATCAATGCTCGAACCGGTTCGTTTCCAATCCATAACCACATATCAGTAAAATTTCCACCGGATATGTGATTGAACTGTAATCTGATCTCGACACTATCATTCGGTTGAAACACCGTCATTCCTTTGGCAGCAAATGTCAAATAAAGATCGTTCTTTGTATAACTCCCATACGGTTGAATGACCAATTTAGCGTTTTCAATAATCCCTGTAGCATATTTCGAGGTTTGTTGCGGATGTTGAAATACTAATGAAGCACTTTGTGGAAATAACAATTGCGGAAGAAGCAGGAATACAAAAATATATTTTTTCATTGAAGTCCCTTTCGTTGTATTTATCAGCTCATCGTGAGCATCCTCTCGATTGGTTTGCGTGCACGTGATAGTAAATCTGAACTCATTTCAATTTGTGGATTCATATTTTTCATGCAGAGATACAATTTTTCAAGCGTATTTCGTTTCATGTGCGGACATTCATTGCAGGCGCAATTTTCTTCCGGCGGCAATGGAAGAAATGTCTTATCCGTTGTGCTCTTTTCCATTTGATGAACAATACCAAATTCTGTTCCAACAATGAATTTATTATGAGATGAAGTTTGGACATATTTCAACAACGCACTTGTGGAACCAATAAATTTTGCTCGTGCTAAAATATGATCTTCACATTCAGGATGCGCGATCAGTTCCGCTGTTGGATGTTCAAGCTGCAAGCCGATCAATTTACGTTCGCTAAATGTCTCGTGAACAATACAACTGCCGTTCCACAGCAGCATGTTGCGACCGGTCTTTTTATTGATGTATGCTCCAAGATTTTTATCAGGCGAAAATAATATCGGTTGATCATTTGGAATTTGATTAACGATCTTTTCTGCATTGCTCGAAGTACAAATGATATCACTCAATGCTTTCACCTCCGCACTGCAATTGATATACGTTATGGCCAAATGATTGGGATGTTCTTCACGGAATTTCTTAAAAGCATTCGGCGGGCAGCCATCAGAAAGTGAACATCCGGCAAGAAGATCGGGCAGTAAAACAGGTTTATGCGGATTTAAAATCTTTGCTGTCTCAGCCATGAAATGAACTCCACAAAAAACAATCACATCCGCAGTTGTGGAAACTGCTTTCCGTGATAATTCAAGACTATCACCAACAAAATCTGCCAGATCTTGAATTTCAGATTCCTGATAGTAGTGAGCAAGAATTATAGCGTTGAGGTCTTTTTTAAGTTTGACGATTCCATTTTCGAGTTCTTGTGGTGTCATAATGATGAAACGTACTGACAATTTCCTCGAATTACAAGACTCTAGTAATACGCGGTCTTAATTCTATCCAACTGAATTTTGACAGCCTCAATCGCTTGATCTACGGTGATTGATGAGATCTTCTTGTCCTCAGCGCGAACCGCAATGTGTCTTTCGTGCGGTGGCTTCCAAACAGCCGGGTCATTCAAACTGTGAAATGATACGGTGGGAATCTGTAATGCAGATGCGATATGAAGTGTACCGGTGTCATTGCAAATAAATAAGTTCATTTTTTTAATAAATGCAGCGGAGACTCTCAGTGGCATCACTGGAGCATACAACACTTTACTTTTGATAATCCTTAATATCTCTTGTCGTAATTTCAACTCATTCGGTCCCACAATAAGAACCACTTCATTTTCATCAGATGTTTTGATCCAATCGATCAATCGAGCAAGTTTTGCAAACGGAAACCTTCTGGTAACATCAAGTGTGCCAAAATGAACTCCAACAATGATTGCTCCGTTTATTTTCAAATCATGATAAATTTTATCTGATTCTTTTTGCTCATCTTCGTCAAGTTTCAAATCGTATTCAAAACCATCCGCAGGCACTCCGAAAGATTTTACAATATCCAAATTATGTTCAATTTCTAATTGAATTTTTTGGGTTCGAGGTGTCAGTACATTATAAATTTTTTCCGAAAGGTCTGGAACAAGTTTTAGATGATTTGGGCCTATAATATATTTTGATCTTCCTATCAACGCGATCAGATCGGAGGAGAATGATCGAGAAACTGTATTGAGCATAATTGCAATATCAAATCCTCCGTCTTTTCGAAGTTGACCGAGAAATGTACGGAGGGTTTGGAAATTCCATTGTTTTAATTTTTCATGAAAAACAATAATCTCGTCAACATACGGATTATCCCACATGATCGGCGCATTATATTCCCTTACCACTACTGCAATGTATGCTTCGGGATATCGTTTTCTGACTGCACGAATCGTCGGCGTAGAGATCAAAAGATCTCCGAGTTGATCATGTTGACGAACGATCAGTATCCGCTTGAATCGATTAATAGGGAGTTCGCGTGGAGGAGTTTTTCTATCGGACCGAAGAATACCGATGACTTGCAAAAAAAATCGTTTCAGGAATTGCTCAATTTGATTCATTGTTTATCCTTTACTTCTTCGTAAGGAATATCTTCTACAGTTTTTTTGTTCCCTGTTTTTGGTTGTTGATTGAAGTTCATTATATCTTTGTTTGGTGTAAGTGCTAACCGTATGGCACGAAAAACCTGAGCAACAATTTTTGTTACTATAAAAAAAAGAGCAAGCCATGCAAGAAAACGGAACATCATTATTTGCCTCTTGTTTTCGGATTATAATATTCAACCGGAGCTTTATCAGTTTTTAATATCTGTTCAAGCAGGTCTTCAAAATCATCCGGTTTATTCACAAAATCAATCTCGGTTGAATTGATGATCAACAGCGGCGCACTTTTATAACGAAAGAAAAAATAATTATATGCCTCATTGAGATCTTTGATATACTCTCCGGACATGTTCTCTTCGAAACTACGCCCGCGCTGTTTAATGTTTCCCATCAATCGTTCCGTGCTCGATTGCAGATATACAACTAGATCGGGTGTAGGAATATTCTTTTCGATCGTGGAGATCAATGTTTCATATAATTTTAGTTCATCATCCTGCAATGTTAGATACGCGAATATTTTATCTTTATCGAAGATATAATCTGAGACGAGAAAATTATAGAACAGATCTCCTTGAAAAAGTTCTTGCTGTTGTTTATAGCGGCTCAATAAAAAGAAAATCTGTGTTTGAAAAGCATAGTGGTCTTGATCTTCGTAAAACTTTGTCAAGAAAGGATTTTCTTCAAATTTTTCCAGAACAAGTTTTGCTTGAAGTCGTTCAGTGATCATCCGGGCAAGCGATGTTTTACCTGCACCGATCACACCTTCTATGGCGATATATCGTATGTCAGACGGTCGGGTTTGTAATTGAATCATTGATCAATGCGAATAGTTGAGAAGTGTGTAATTCAGAATAGATTACACTGTGGCTATCGGTCGTTTCATTATGTAATTCTTCAATTGTTTTGTGTTCGATCGGGTGCAATTTGTTTGGTGCAATCTCAGACAAGGGCTGCAAAACAAATTTGCGCTGAATAATCTCACCATGGGGAATTCGTAAGTCACTAGTATTGATAATTAATGAATCAAACAGTAAAAGATCAATATCAATCTCTCGTGATCCCCATCGTTCAGAATCTGTTCTGCCAATCTTCTGTTCCAGCCATTTCATCTTTTGATGGAATTGTTGATACGAAAGATCGGTTTGTACAGAAACCGCAAGATTCAAAAAATCATTTTGCTTTATATTCCCAACTGGTTCGGTCTTGTACACATTCGAAACCGAATCAACAACTGTTGATTCAAAATCTGAAATACCACGGATTGCTGCAGCAAGGAATTCAATTCTATCGCCGACATTTGAACCGAGACCAAGATAGACAGAATGTTTCATATAATACTACCGTTCTGTTTCGATCTGAACTTCAATAGTATCCACTACTCCGTGAACCGGTGCTCCCGGCTTTCTCACGCGAACAATTGTTTTTATTACACTTGGAAATTTTTCGAGAATACCAACACTAATGGAATGAGCCAATGCTTCGATCAGATTGTATTTCTTTTCAGTCACAACATTCTTCATCAATGAATAGACTTTCTCATAATTCACTGTCTCACTTAGACTATCAGTCTCCTTTGCTTTCGATAACTCACAATGTAACTCTACATCAATCTCAAATTTGCCTCCAAGGTTCTTTTCGTCGGTCAACGCACCGTGATAGGCATAAAAAACTGCATTATGTAATTTTATGATATCGAGTGATTTCATAATGTATGAATATATTGAAGCATTTAGCGATAATCAATTAATGAAGTAGCAAATAAATCATTTCAAAACAAAGAGAGCTTTCTCAATTCTTCTGAGAACAGTTTCTTTTCCCAACACTTCCGCCATATGGAACAACGATGGACCATTTGGAACTCCGGATAACACCAGGCGTAAAGGATGGATCAATTTTCCTGCGCCTACTTTAAATTCTTCAGCAGTTGATCTCAGTGCTGTTTCAATTGAAAGAGCATCAAACAATTCCAACAATTTTATTTTTTCTGTGAGTCGCACGATCTGTGCCGATGATTCCGGTTTCCAATTCTTTGTTCGTGAAGTTTCATCATAAGAAGCCGGATCTTCATAAAAATAATTGCAGGCGTTCACAAAATCAGGAATAACAACAACACGTTCTTTCATTAAACCGATCACATTTAACAGATATTCATCAGAAAGGGATTTCCATCCTTTTTCTTTAAGAAGAGGTTTGATCAATGGAAGAAGATCTGAATCCGTTTTTAGTTTAATATGCTGTTGATTCATCCAATTCAATTTTTCCAAATTGAAAACTGCACCTGCTTTTCCAACACGGTCAATTGAAAATTCTTTCACTAAATCGCTTAGTGAAAATATTTCCCTCTCGCCCCCCGGATTCCAGCCAAGAAAAGCGACAAAATTTACCAACGCTTCTTTTAAATAGCCTTTCCCACGGTAATCCTCTACTGCAACATCACCTTGACGCTTACTTAATTTACTTTTGTCAGCGTTTAACAATAACGGAAGATGTGCAAATTTTGGAATCTCCCACCCAAAATATTGATACAGTAAAATATGCTTCGGTGAACTCGGCAGCCATTCTTCACCGCGAATGACATGGCTGATTTCCATTGTATGATCATCCACAACAACGGCAAGATGATATGTTGGAAATCCGTCTGTTTTTAAAAGAACTTGATCATCGATCGTATTATATGCAAACGTTACATCGCCACGAACCTCATCGTGAAGTTTTAACTCACCCTCATCCGGAATTTTCATACGCACAACATTCGGTTCACCGGCTCCAACTCTTTTCTTCGCTTCATCAAATGGAATGTTTCTGCAATGTCGGTCATACATCGTTGCACCATTTGTCCGCAATTGTTCAAGGCGTTCAGTAGTGCAAAAACAATGATACGCTTTTCCGGAATTCAACAGTTGTTCAGCATGTTCGTGATAAATCTTTAATCGCTCAGATTGAACATAGGGACCATGGCTACCATTTTTTGCAGGACCTTCATCAAAGTCTATTCCCGCCCATTGAAGAGCTTCAATTAATTTTTCTGTTGCACCTTCCACTTTACGTGATTGATCGGTATCTTCTATACGAAGAACGAATGTTCCATTATTTTGTTTTGCAAACAGATACGCATATAACGCGGTGCGAAGACCGCCGACATGGAGATAACCGGTTGGAGATGGAGCAAAACGAGTTCGAACAGACATTACCAAAAGAACCTTTCAAAATATATTGGCGCAGATAGTAGAGATTAACATTTTGTGAACAAAAATACCAAACTTTTACTATACTTCCAAAGAAGACAACACAATGATTCTATCGATCGACCATATTGAAACTCTGGACACACCGGAGATTGAACCGTACAAATCTTTGCGCCGACCAATCGAGCATTTAGAGCTTGGAATATTTGTTGCAGAAGGTGAAAAAGTAGTAACACGGTTATTGGAAAGTACGCTGACCATTGAATCGATTTTGCTATCGCAAGATTGGTTTGACATCTATAAGCCTTTGATTGAAAAAAATCCAAACTCAATTAAAGTGTTCATCGGTATGAAAAAACTTCTTGAGACGATCGTCGGTCACTCACTGCACCAATCAATGATGGCATTAGCAAAAGTTCCTGCTCCATTAACTGTTGAAGAATTGTTATTGAAAATCGAAACTAACGTACAAAAACTTTTTGTTTTGGTTGACGGAATTGCAAACGCTGAGAATATGGGAGTGATCGTAAGAAATTGTGTCTGTTTTGGTGTAGATGCATTGATTGTTATGCATACGTCATGCGATCCATATTTACGTCGTTCCGTGCGAAACTCAATGGGAAATATTTTTCAACTGCCGATTGTGTACCTCAATACAATTTCGGATCATAAAGACCTTCAAAACAATGATTATACTACTCATATAATAAAACTGAAAGATAGAGGAATAAAATTGTTTGCTGCTCACCCTCACCCAAAGAGTGTGAATATCAACGAGATAAAATTTTCTTTACAATGTTGTATTGTGCTTGGTGCAGAGGGGCAAGGAATTTCACAAGAGATATTGGATCTGTGCGACGAGTTTGTAACAATTCCCATGAGAGAAGGGGTCAACTCTTTGAATGTTGCAAGTGCTAGCGCGGTAATGTTATGGGAGTTTCAAAAAAAAATGATTCCATGATTTTGGGTCATGAAATCATTTGCAGAACAAAATTACGCAAGCTTCTTCACACCAATTCCCGCCCCATCACTCAGTATTAATTTCCCATCCACAACCTGCGTTCCTTTATAAATATCATTCGATATCAATAAATTACCATCGAGATCAGCCCAATCACAAGCTGGCGAAAGATGTGATGCAGCAGAAATTGCACACGAAGTTTCTGTCATACACCCAATCATAATTTTCATATTATAAGCTCGCGCCAGTGTTATCATTTTCTGTGCTTCACGCATTCCGGTACACTTCATCAATTTAATAACAATACCACTGTATGCACCTTTAATTTTTTCAATATCAGAAAGTCGTTGGCAACTTTCATCGGCAAGAATTGGAAGCGGGCTCTGCTCTGTCAACCATGCATGATCT
Organism: uncultured Chitinophagaceae bacterium; assembly: GCA_964355925.1. Taxonomy (GTDB): domain Bacteria; phylum Bacteroidota; class Ignavibacteria; order UBA10030; family UBA8401; genus UBA8401. The sequence continues at coordinate 62,515 of CAYHFN010000001.1, read as the reverse complement.
TCAAGACGATCTTTTGCCATCGGTTGTTCAATATAGACAACTCCTTTTTCTTTCAACCAATGAATCATATCAAGTGCATAATATTTATCTTTCCATCCTTGATTCGGATCTGCAGTTAAGGGGACATCGGTGATTGCCCTTACACTCTCAATCATTTCCTTGTCGTTATCTTTTCCCAACTTTACTTTCAGGATTTTGAAACCTTTCGCCTCTTTTGTTTTTTCTCGTACAACATCCTCTTTATCTATTCCAATTGTAAATGTGGTATTGGGAGCTTTATCTTTATTGAATCCCCATACATTATACCATGGTTGTCCCATCAATTTCCCGATGAGATCGTGAAGTGCAATGTCAACAGCAGCTTTTGCAGCAGTATTATAGAATCGGATATGATCGATATCATTCAAAATATCTTCAATCTGAAAAGGACTACTGTATTTTGAAAGGTCAACACGACTTAAAAATTCAATGACACTTTCCTGCGAATCTCCGAGATATGGGGGCAATGCAGCTTCACCATATCCAACAAATCCATCGTATTCAATCTCTGTCATTACTGCAGGAGTAAATGTGCGACTAGCTTCGGCAACCGTAAAAGTGTGACGAAGTTCCAATCGATAGGGTCTGAAAGTCAATTTCATCTTCTTAGTGGTTTGAGCTTTTACGTTAATAAAGGGAATTGATGTTATCATTGAAGATGATGCCACTGCAAATGCTGATTTTTTAAAGAAATTACGTCTGGAAGAATTCATTATAGGCCTCTGATTAGAAGTGTGTTTTTTTAAATGTATATAAAAAAAACGAAATTAAACACTGGTAAGAATATTGTCCCAAACAAGTCCTTTCTTTTTTAGAGTTTCTTTCCTATGTTTCCATGCAATTATTTTTATTCAACCACTAAACAATGGTTTTTCCTATGAGAATCGATAAATTGATCCAGGCATTGCTTCCTCACGATGAAAAATTTTTTGTACTTTTTGATAAACTTTCAAATACCATTGTTGAAGCAGCAGAGACCCTACGAACTCTTCCATCACTTCCAAAAAATGAACGCGAAGCAACAGTAAAAAAAATCCAAGATATAGAACATAAAGCTGATTCAATCACTCACCAGATTTATACAGAGTTGAACAGCACGTTTGTCACTCCGCTTGATCGTGAAGATATTTACAAATTAGCATCAGCTCTTGACGATGTTGTTGATCTTATTGACGGCAGTGCAAATAGATTTTATCTTTATAAAATTGGTAAGAATTCTCCCGCTATTCAAAAGTTAACAGAGGTTATCTATTTATCGGCAATTGAAATACAACATGGTGTAATGATGATTACGGATACACGAAAAGCACCGCAGTTGGTCAAGATCCTCCACAAAATTAATCAATTTGAAAATGATGCGGATTCGATCTTTGATCAAGCAATCGCTGACTTATTTGACAATGAAGATAATGCAATAGAACTGATCAAAACAAAAGAAGTCCTTGTTACTCTCGAAACGGCAACTGATAAATGTGAAGATGTTGCAAATGTCCTCGAGTCCATTATGATAAAAAATGCATAAGAAGGTGAAATAACAACAATGGAATTCTATGTTATCTTTATCATCTTTGTAGCATTGGTTTTTGATTTTCTTAATGGAATGAATGACGCTGCAAACTCCATCGCAACTGTCGTTTCGACACGAGTGTTGTCACCGAAAATGGCTGTTGCGTGGGCGGCATTTTTCAATTTTGTTGCGGCATTTGGATTTGGAGTCGCTGTTGCAAAAACAATCGGAAAAGGAATTATCGATCCTAATATTGTTACGCCGGACTTGATACTTGCAGCGTTGATTGGGTCAGTTATTTGGACACATCTTTGTACACATTACGGATTCCCGATCAGTGTTTCACACGCATTAATTGGAGGACTCGCCGGTGCCGGTCTATTTAAGGCAGGCATTGCCTCATTAAATTTTGACGGAATCAATAAAGTAGTCCTTTTCATTTTCTTATCACCTTTGATTGGTTTTGTTTTAGGTTTTATTCTGATGATTGCGACGACTTGGATTTTTAGAAAATGGAATGTTAGGAAAATTGATAAACTGTTTAGAGTTGGGCAATTGGTTTCGTCGGCTGCATTTAGTTTGGGGCACGGAACTAATGATGCTCAAAAAACAATGGGAATAATAACTATACTCTTATATTCAACAGGATATTTTCAAGGCGGGGAAATGTACGTCCCAATGTGGGTGATCTTAATAGCACACACTGCCATCGGTTTAGGAACTCTTATGGGAGGCTGGAAAGTAATTGGCACGATGGGAGTAAAACTCACTCACCTTAAACCAGTCCATGGTTTCTGTGCAGAGGGAGCTGGTGCGTTGATGCTTTTAGGAACAGCGGTTGCAGGAATTCCTGTAAGTACTACTCACACCATTACCGGTTCTATTATGGGTGTTGGTGCAACCAAAAGATTATCCGCTGTGCGTTGGGGTGTTGTAAAAAATATAGTCATTGTTTGGGTCCTTACCATTCCTACATCGGCAGCTATTGGTGCTTTTAGTTATTGGGTAGTAGAATTATTTCGATAAAATAGATTAACACTAAAAACAAAAACTCTCGAAGTCTATCGGGAATTTTTGTTAAATTGGAAAATATAGTTTGAAGGTGGTTCCCTTGCCGATCTCTGATTCCAATTCAATAAACCCACGATGATTCTCTATTATTCCGTTTACCATCGCTAAACCCAATCCAGATCCCTCGGTTTCATGTTTCGTAGTAAAGAATGGTTGAAAAATATTATTCTTAACCTCCTGGGACATTCCACATCCATTATCAGAAACAGAAATACAAATATATTCATTGACAGAATCGATCTGTTGTTCTTCACCAATTTTATCAGCAATAGATGAAGAAATAATTATCATGCCGGAATCACCAATAGCATCACGTGCGTTGAGGCAGAGATTCAATAAAGCTTGATGGATTTGATTAGCATCTGCTCTCATTGATGGCAGATTATCCGAAAGTTTCATTTCAATTGTAATAATTTCGGGAAATGTTCGTTGAATGACAGAAACAATTTCCGCAATAATGGGATTTACCTGAACAAGATCAAAATTCAATTCCGATTTTTTTGCAAATGTTAACAATTGACGCACTAACGCTCTTCCGCGTTCCGTCGCCATCGATATTTGTTCGGCAGATTCACTCAATGATTTTTTATCAATATCTTTAAGGAAGGTTAACTTGTTTATTGCTGTCCCGATGATTCCAAGGATATTGAGAATATCGTGGGCAATTCCACTGGCAAGAGTACTGATGATCTCTTTTTTCTGGATATGAAGAAGCTGTTGTTCGAGCTCAATTCTTTGCCGTTCATTCTTCGAACGTTCAGTGATATCACGTATCATAAATTGAATTGATATACCGTTCGAATATTTTAATTTATTGGCGGTAACCTCAGCACTAAATTCTTCCCCATCCGGACGAAAGAATGAGTATTCCGATAATAAACTCAATACACTTCCATTCACCATTCGATCCATTGATTCTCGTAATAATCTTGCCTGGTGTTCATTCATGAAGTCAAAAATAGATTTTTCGATTAAACTCTGCATCGAACTGATTCGAAATAAAGAAAGTGCTGCCAAGTTACCAAAAATAAATTTTTGTTCAGAGTGTAAAATAATTGCATCCGGTGAAAGTTCTACGAGCGATCGAAACCGTTCTTCGCTTTCACGCAACGCAGACTCGGTCTCTTTTCGTTTGTATACTTCATGTTGATATTCTAACTTCAATTGTTGAAATTGCTGTTGAAGGAGAATATTATCGTTCTCTATTTTTGCAAGATCAAGCATACATTTATATTACACAATGATGAAAACTCTTATTGTATTGTTATTTTATTTTCAAACCACATTATTTTCTCAACAGTGGATCAGAATAAATCAACTTGGATACACACCGACTTCAAAAAAGGTTGCCGTTCTGGTATGTAAAAATCAACGCACAACTCCATCATTTTTTACTATTCACAATGCGCTAACTGACGATATTGTATACAGATCAACGTATTTGAAAAGTTACGGCAGTTATATACCATTTCCATCTACTTTTAGATTAGAGTTTTCTAATTATTCAAATTCCGGAACTTTTTACATTCAGATCGATTCTACTCGTTCTCCTCTATTTAGAATTGGAGGCAATATTTACAATAGTTCGGCGGACTTTCTGCTTAATTATATGCGTCAGCAGCGAAGCGGGTATAATCCATATCTAAAAGATTCATGCCACTCAAAGGACGGGTTTATCATCTATCATCCGACGCTGGATTCAACATATATTGATGTTTCCGGCGGTTGGCACGATGCTTCTGATTATTTGCAATACGTTACGACATCTGCAACAGCAACATTCCAGATGATGTTTGCCTATCAACAAAATCCAAAATCGTTCGGTGATTGTTATGACAAGAGTGGAAATCCCGGTGCAAACGGAATTCCTGACATTCTCGATGAGGCAAAATGGGGCTTAGATTGGCTTGTAAAGATGAATCCTCAACCGGAAATGTTTTTCAATCAAATTGCAGATGATCGCGACCATCGCGGATTCCGATTGCCAACAGAAGACACCGTCTATTATGGAAAAGGAAATGAGCGTCCCGTTTATTTTATTAATGGAAAAGTTCAAGGAATTTATCAGAATAAAAATAGAACAACCGGCGTTGCATCATCAGTAGCAAAATTCTCTTCTGCGTTTGCGTTAGGCTCAGAATTATTTAGCAAATATTACCCTGATTTTTCGGTGAGTCTAATGAAAAAATCTGTTGATGCGTACGAATTCGCAAAAAAATATCCGGGAGTGTCGCAAACTGCACCGTGTGGTGCGCCATATTTCTATGAAGAAGCAAATTGGGTTGATGATATGCAATTGGCTTCTGCACAATTATACTGTAATACCAGGTCGGATAATTATTTAACAGATGCGGTACAATTCGGAAATCAAGAACAAACAACTCCTTGGCTTGGTGCTGACACCGCTCGGCATTACGAATGGTTTCCATTTGTCAACATAGGACATTTTCTTATTGCAAATAATTCTAAAAGACATTCGAAAGTATTTATTGCACATCTCCGTGAAGGAATTGAAAAAATATACCAACGCGGAAAATCCAATGCGTTTCAATTTGGAATTCCATTCATTTGGTGCTCAAATAATCTTGTCAGTTCTTTCCTTACACAATTATATTTATACCGATCATTATCAAATGACAATTCATACGCAGAGATGGAATCATCTCTTCGCGATTGGCTCTTTGGCTGCAATCCTTGGGGAACAAGTATGATTTATGGATTTCCCACTTTCGGAGATACTCCGACCGATCCGCACTCTGCATTTACACACGTTCACAATTTCCCGATAAACGGCGGATTAATTGATGGACCTGTAAAAGCCTCGATATTCAATCAACACAAAAAATATATTCGTTTAACGAAAGCAGATCCTTACGCAGAATTTCAATCCGATCTTGCGGTGTATCACGATGATTGGGGAGATTATACGAATAACGAGCCAACGATGGATGGAACAGCAAGTTTAACGATGTATCTTTCTTCCCTCGAATCAAAAGAACAAGATAGTCATACTGAGCAAGTTCCGACGTTTTCTGTCGGAACGAGTCGAAGTATTCTTTCGCATGGCGGCATTATCAGGTTCGATACAACAAAAAAAGAAATCTATCTTGTCTTTACCGGGCACGAATTTGCTGATGGTGGAAATATTATTTTAAAGACTTTAACAAAACATAAGATTAAAGCCTCATTCTTTTTTACCGGAGATTTTTATCGCACAAAGAATTTTTCGGCGATGATCAAACAGTTAAAAAATAATGGGCATTATCTCGGTGCTCATTCGGACAAACACCTGTTATACGCGTCTTGGGAAAAGCGGGATTCTTTGTTAATAGATAAAACAGGATTTACAGAAGATTTAAAAAATAATTACAAAGAATTGAAGAAGTTTGGCATCAATTCATCCGATGCTCAATTTTCTCTTCCTCCGTATGAATGGTATAACCAAACAATTTCCAATTGGACGAATGAACTTGGACTTGAATTGGTGAATTTTACATCGGGGACTTCTTCAAATGCAGATTATACAACTCCTGACATGTCAAATTATGTTCCATCGGATTCCATAGTAACAAGAATACTTCGTTTTGAATCAAATTCTTC
>CAYHFN010000001.1:5021-56198 GCA_964355925.1 uncultured Chitinophagaceae bacterium | reverse complement strand
TCTTTGATTTTCCATCATGAGTTCGCTTCTCTGATTTCATTTCAGCTTTCAGTTTTTGTTTTTCTGAATCAGAGAGCAATTGCTCCAGATCTGAAAGAGATTGAAGTTTCATTTGTTCTTTCCTTCCATCGCTCGTTTCGTTTTTTTGGTCGGTTCAGCATTCAACGGATTTTCAGGCCAATAATGTTTTGGATATTCTCCGCGCATATCTTTTCGCACTTCAACATATGCATTCTTCCAAAAACTTGGAAGATCTTGCGTAACGGCAATCGGACTGCGTGCAGGAGAAAGTAAATGAAGAAGAACTTTTACTTTCCCGCCGGCAACTGTAGGCGTTTCGGTTTCACCAAACATTTCTCCTAGTCGTACGGCAAGAATCGGCTGTGATTCGTTTGAATAATCTAATCGAATGTTTGAACCTGTGGGAACTGTTAAATGTGTCGGCGCTAATCGGTCAAGATCGCGTAATTGCTGATAGGAAAACAGTGAACGAATGATTGAACTTAGATCGAGTTTTGATAGTTGAGACCGCTTGGTTATTCCATCGAGAAATGGTGCAAGCCATTGTTCTAGAGTTTCAATAAGATTCTTTTCGCTCAAATCTATCCATTCGTTCCCCACCAATGTTTTTTTTCTTAACCACTCGCTACGAGTTCGTATTGAAATTGAATCATCATTCCACGGTAATGAAGTTAATCCCATTTCTTTTATTCCGCTGAGAATCGCACCTCGAATTTTTTCTGGTTCTCCATTGAATGAAGATTCAGAAAGTTCAATTGAACCAAAGCGGGTGATGCGCCTCGAAACGACAGAATCATCCCGTTCATTCCAATAAATCTCTTCAACAGTTTCAATCTGGTCTTCAAACGCAGTTCTAATGTCCTGTTCCGACAATTGAGCAGCGAGGAAAATCTTTACATCACTTCCGGCACCATCTACATCCGCAATCGCAAGATATTCCTCTTTTGATAGTATGCTATTCTTGGGTAACGATGCAACCATATTTCCGGACATTTGATAGCGTAATCCATTTACATCTCGCCGTTTTCCTATTCGTTCAGGATAAGCCAGTGCTAATAACATTCCAATCTTTTCTTCCGAAGTTTTTTTGTACGGGACTCCTAATTGATTTCGCAATCGTTCTGATTGTTTTAATACTCGGTCACGACCGAATGAATTACGGTTCACTCCATTTCGTAAACCATACCAACGGGAAAACAGATCGATATCATTTTCATTTTGTCCACGCAAAAAATCCCGATCTTCAAGTAAAGCTGCAACATCACATGCGAGGGTTCCAATTCCTAATTCTTTTCCTTTGATCAACATGTGGGAAAGTCGCGGGTGAACACCAAGTTTTACCATCTCTTTTCCATGCTCAGTCAGTTTTCCATCGTTCGAAAGTGCTCCAAGTCGTGTCAACAATTCACGCGCTTGAGAAAGATGGGTTACAGGCGGCGGATCGAGAAACTGTAAATTCTTTCCTTCAGCATTTTCCCATTGTGCAAATTCCATTACCAGAGGAGCAAGATCAGCGGCAAGAATTTCCGGCTGAGAATATTGCGATAATTGCGTCTGCTGATGTTCAGTCCATAATCGATAGCATACACCGGATTCCTCTCTTCCCGCTCTCCCTGTTCGTTGGCGTGCAGAAGACTGAGAAACTGGCGTTGTGATTAGTCCAGACATTCCTCGTCTGGAATCAAACCGGACAGTTCGTGCAAGACCTGAATCAATCACAATACGGACTCCCTGAATTGTCACACTCGTTTCAGAAATATTAGTCGAAAGGATTATTTTCCTTCTGCCATTTAGATCTGGATTGAGAGCCGTCTGTTGTTTTTCATATTCAGCTTCTCCATATAACAAATGAATTACAATATTAGGTGTATTTTTAATTTCCTCGAGCATTGAATCGACACGACGGATTTCTCGTTGCCCAGGTAGGAATACTAAAATATCTCCTTGTTCTTCCTTAAACGCACGATTGATTGTGGCAACAACTGAATGCTCAATTTGTAAAGCATTGTTAGACAAAGAATAATGTATAGCAACAGGAAATGCTTTTCCTTCAGAATGAATTATTGGAGCATCGCGAAGTAATTTTGAAAGCGATATTCCATCGAGAGTTGCAGACATGACAAGAATTCGAAGATCGTTTCGTAAGTGTTCCTGAACATCCAACGTTAGAGCAAGTCCAAGATCAGCATGAATACTTCGTTCGTGGAACTCGTCAAAAATAATTAATCCAATCTCCGGCAAAGTCGGATCGTCCTGAATCATTCGAGTCAGAATACCTTCAGTGACAATCTCAATCTTTGTCTTATTACTGATTTTATTATCACCCCGAATTCGATAACCAATTGAATCCCCAACTTTTTCGTTCAGTTGTTGAGACATAAAGATTGCGGCGCGCTGTGCCGCAATCCTTCGCGGCTCGAGCATGATAATTTTTTTTCCGTTAATCCAAGATTGATCTTTTAATGCAATTGGAACTCTGGTAGTTTTTCCGGCACCCGGTTCAGCCGATAAAATTACATTGCGATGAGTTTTTATCGCAGCAATAAGATCGGGAAGTATTATGTCGATGGGAAGAGAATTCACTATCAGAAGATAAGAATATTTTGTAAGCGAAGGAAATGACTACAATTAAATACACTATAATAAATAGTATCAATCTCAAAAATGACTCGTCTTTGCAACACGTTATTTTTCTTAAATATTTTTTCTTTCACTCCTGTACATATCCATCGTTCCTCGCCAGTTCATCCACTGTTTTTTTTGATTTAAGAAGCGGCATCAGCGATTTCAAATGGTGAATAAGAAATTGCAAACGCTTATTCTCAGAATCCAACGCCAGAAATACCTGTCGTTCGATCAATTCCATTCCAGATTTTTGCACCAGATGAAAAGCTCTCGTTTTTCGTACATCATTGATACTCACCTGCTGCACGATCCCCGTAAAAACGATCTTCACAAACTGATTATGCAGATCCACCGCCTGAACACGTAATTGCTCATCCACTTCCTCCCCAATATCTTCCATCCACGAAATACGTCCGGAATAATATGGATGCGGTGCTTCAACAAAATTATGCAATTGAAACCGCCGCATTCCTTCCACAATAATATCCATTCTTCCGTCTTCATACTGTTTAACAATTTCTTTTACTATTGCTGTGCACCCAATCGTTCGAACCTGTTGTTCGTGTACAAGAATAAGTCCAAAAACAGAATCGAATCTGATGCATTCGTTGATCAATGATTTATATCGTTCTTCAAAGATATGGAGAGGCAGTTGTGATTGCGGGAACAACACCACTTTTAGCGGGAAGAGCGGCAATATTTCAGTTGGAATTTCCGGAATGGACATATAAAAAAAGAATGTAAGAACTAGATTTCTCTTTCAACAAATAAAATCGGGATCGAAATGACAATTATTAATTATTGATCAGAACAGATCCATCTGGTCAGTTTGTTCCGAATGTTTTCCGACAAACAGATCTTTCCGCAAATGGTGCGTCTGTTCGCTCAGACCATATTTTTTGCATGTCACTTCAAATAATTGACTGATCGATTCTGCAATCTCTCCGCTGCCGGTCATACGCTTCCCAAATTCTGCGTTGTTCAACTTCCCTTCTCTCACTTCTTTAATTCTGTTAATCACTTTTTCAGCTTTCTCAGGATACTTTCGTCCCAGCCATTCAACAAAAAGATCTTTCACAGAATGAGGAAGCCGAAGCATTGTATAGAATGCAAATGTTGCACCATGTTCACTTGCGCGTTTTAGTATCGCGGGAATTTCAATATCAGTCAATCCGGGAATGATCGGCGAGACACTAACACCAACAGGAATTCCGGCTTTTGCAAGCAGTTCAATGGTATCTAAACGAAGTTCCGGTGCAGAGGTTCGCGGTTCCATCTTCCGATACAGTTCTTTATCCAGCGTAGTAATTGTGATGGTAGTATTCACAAGATGCAGCGCTGCAAGTTCGGAAAGCAGATCAATATCCCTCGTGATGAGCGAATTTTTTGTGATCACTCCAACCGGATTTCGATAGTTCAAAAAGACTTCAAGACATTTACGCGTAAGCTGTAATTTTCGTTCGATCGGTTGATAACAATCCGTATTTCCGGACAATGATATCGTGGATGGTTTCCAGCTTTTTTTTTGGAATTCTTTTTTGAGAAGATGATGAATATTTTCTTTCACCATAATTTTCGTTTCAAAATCCAAACCGGCGGAAAAACCGAGATATTCATGGCTTGGGCGCGCATAACAATAAACGCATCCATGTTCACATCCCCTATATGGATTCAGATCGAATGTAAATCCAATATCGGGCGAATCATTTTTGGCAAGGGGAGTTTTTGATGTATCGCGGAAAAATTGAGTGACCACCCTGCTCGAAGGATCGATCTCCTCTTCGATAATTTCATAGGAAGTTTTTTCAAAACGATTGGACGGATTGAAACCTGCGCCACGACCGTTTACAGTTGAGTTACTCATATGAATATTTCGTCAATCTGAGGAAGCGCATTGACCAATTATTTACAATTAGATTCTTCCTCCCCGATTTTGCCGGGGCTCAGAATGACGGTAGATGCTTTCTTTAACTGACGCCCGATTTTTTTACTGTAAACGTAAATTTCGTTCCAATGCCAACCGTACTTTCAACATTGATGGATGAATTATGCGCTTCGATAATATGTTTTACAATTGCAAGTCCAAGTCCGGAACCGCCAACATCGCGGGAACGATTTCTGTCAACTCTGTAGAATCGTTCAAAAATTCTAGGAAGATGTTGTGGTGGAATTCCGATGCCTGTATCTTCTACCGAAAGTTCAACCGAATGAGACAGTTCTTTGAATTTTACGGTAATGGTATCATTCGGTTCAGAATATTTGATCGCATTTTCTGTAAGATTCACCAGCACTTGTCGAAGACGTTCTCTGTCGCCGAAAACTTCGATCGATTTATTCATGTCACCGGAAAGAATGAGCGTAACCTGCTGTTGTTCAGCATAATTATTTTCTCCGTGTACTGCTTCGGTTAGCAGAGGGATGATATCAAAAAATCTCAGACGAAGTTTCATCTCTCCGGATTCAATACGGGAGATATCGATCAGTTCTTCAAGAAGTAAATTCAGCCGTTCAATATTGTTCAGGGCTTTTTGTAAAAAATCACGATTCACTTTTTTATCATCTACCGCGCCGTTCAACAGTGTTTCGATCAGGCCTTGTGTGGTAAACAACGGAGTACGAAGTTCATGGGAAACATTTCCAAGAAATTCACTCCGCACTCTCTCCAATTTTTCTAACTGAACAATATCTGCGCGAAAAACATCGAGCATTGCATTAAATGAATCTGACATATTTTGCAATTCATCCGAAGTATGAATATTAATGCGATGAACTGAAGCCTTATTGTTCTGTGCATCGATCACTCGTTGAATTGATCGAAGCGGCCGATGAACGAAAAAATATAGAATGCCGTACGAAATAAATAGCGTTACAATACCAATGGGTATTGATAGTAGAAGAGAGATCGGATAGAAATAATACGAAATTATCCCACCGAGAAGGGCGATCACTACAGCAGCAAAAAGTTGAATTCGGAATGAATACATATACTTGAAGATACGAGTTTCAGAAGAAATTGCACACACTTTTTATTAATTTTTACCGGAAAGAACGATTTGCACAATAACCAAAATAGAACACCCTTCACCTTAACAAACAAGTGAAGGGTGTTTAAAAAAAGGATCTTGTGCTGCTCACTCTTTCATTCTATAACCAACTCCCTTAATCGTATCGATATAATCTGCATTGCTTCCAAGTTTTTCGCGGATCTTGCGAATGTGAACATCTACAGTTCTATCGATCACATAAACGTCGCTTCCCCAAATTTGTGAAAGCAATGTCTCCCGCGTAACAACCTTCCCCGCATTTCGCACAAGGAACGTGAGCACTTCAAATTCCTTTTTCGGAAAGAATGTCTCTTTTTTCCCGAGGTAAACTTTATAATGGGAACGATTGATCTCAATAATTCCATGCTTCAGAATATCATTGTCCGTTCCATTTTCCTCTTTTGAAGAAGACTTTTTCCGAAGAGTAAGTTTTATCCGCGCCATTAATTTAGGAATGCTGATAGGTTTTATAATATAATCATCAGCCCCCAGTTCCAAACCAACAACTTCATCTACCTCAGATCCTCGTGCGGTTAAGAATATTACCGGAATTTTTGCCGTGGCAGAATTTTTCTTCAATGTGCGGACAACATCTAACCCATCCATTTCGGGCATCATCACATCCAATAGAATAAGGTTTGGATTTTTTTTTGCTTGAGCAACAGCTTCTATTCCATTTTTTGCAGTAAGGACATCGTAGCCTTCTTTTTCGAGGTTGTATTTCAGAAAATCGATAATATCACGTTCGTCGTCAGCAATAAGTATTTTTTGTTTCATAGTTCCCTTTCAGTGCAAGTTCAATATAGAGAAGATTGGCTCGGACTTCAATGCACGGAATGTTAAGCGTATGTTAATTTATTGTTATGCAATTCGAATTGGAAACATTCAATGAATCACTTTTAAATGATCAACATTTTCAAACTTCATCCACAAACCAAACGAACTTATCGTATGACTGAGCAATTATAATCATTCAATAGACAGTATTATTGAACAACGGCATTAATGCAAAGATAGTTGCGGTTTCAAATGAATCCTCACGTGTTACAAAGTCACCCGTGAGAATGCCAAACGTTCCCTGTTTGCTCCGTACATCAGCTTCTTCTGCGAACCGATCGATCGCGATTCCAAGATCGACTCCGTCATTCATTACAGTATCGGCAAGTTCCTCGGGCAGCTCAATACTGCCGGAACTTCCAAAAAAGAATTGCTTTCCGTTAAAAACACACGCCCAACTTTGTAGGAATATTTTCTCCCCACTTTTGAACAATCCTCCTTCCACTCCAATGCTCAAGACCCTTTCGTTGCTATTTTGTTGAAAGACAAATTGTGCACGCTGTTGTGCTCCGCGCATCAGTTCTTCAATAGATTTTGGAGTATCGGAAACACCGCTCTGTGCTTCGACCGATGTAAACGAAATGGATGTTCGACCGAAACCGAAATGTGATGAGATTTTTTCAACTGCTTTTTTTACGCCGTTGATCTTAGGAACCCGCGTGCTGGCGATGATAATGATCATTGTGTGCTGGTCTTCGGTAAACTGTGTGGAACTACTTTTTTAATTTTTCCAGTTTGGGTGGAGTTGGAAATAATTTTTCAAATGGTACAGATTTTGTTTTTCCATCAACCGTAATAAGAATAATTTCTGTTTTCCCATCGGCAAATTCCGAGATCACTTGCCTGCACGCACCGCACGGAGTAATGAATCCTTTTTCATCCGATGAGACTGCAACAGCAACAATGTTTCGTTTCCCTGCGTGAGAAGCTTGAAAAATTGCGTTACGTTCCGCGCAGATTGCAAGTCCATACGATGCGTTTTCTACATTGCTGCCGGAAAAAATCACCAGATCATCGGTTAGCACAGCTGCACCGACTCTAAATTTAGAGTACGGCGAGTAGGATTGTTCTTTTGCGCTTAGTGCTCGCTGAACCAATTCATCACGAAGTTTTTTATTCATTGCAATTCTCCTCTCAATTTCTGGAATGAAGATTACGCAAATACTCCCACGAATACAACCCCGTTGCGTGACTATCTCCCCAAGTAATTTGAATTGCATAACTTCCCACCGGAACGATCGCTTTTACATCATAATGTCCGGGAAGTTTCGGCTTCACTACCGGAAGAATTTGCTGCATCAGAATGGTTTCCCCTTTGCATTCGGCGCATGGACATTCATCGCGAAGTTGTTGGATCTTGAATGGGGTGATTACACCATCATCCCACGTAAAGGTAATGGTTTCATTGTCAGTTTGTTTAATTGCAGTTGGTCTCATAATAATTGTGTTATTCCAATCTCACTATTTTAAATATTACGCTTGTGAATGTACGAAAAGAGAAACAAACTCCAAACTGTATTAAAGCATTTCATTCAATTTTTCCTTAAACGCGGTTCTTCAACAAATTTGTACAAGATGAAAAAAGAACTTACGGCGAGGATTGCCGTTATAATGAACACAGAATTATATCCGATCTTTGGAACAAACCAGCCAAAGAGCAATCCAATAATCATTGTCGGTGCCGTAATCGTATTAATAATGCCAACGTATAGTGGACGTTCATTTTCTTTGCACATCTCTGCAATAAATGATAATCGAGAAATTAACTGCACTTGTATGGCACACGCTAAGAAGATAAAAACAAATCCATACATTAAAATGTTGGATGAAAGAACTGCCAATATCGCCGCAGCAGCAGAACAAAAAGCCAGCAGCAATAAATTCACTTTGTGTCCATAAGTATCTGCAATAATTCCAAGGACAATATTTGCAACAACATTGGTCGTCATCACAATTGCGGTGAATGTTCCGGCATACGACGTCGGCAAATCAAATTTTTCGATTGCATAGACAGAATAGAATGACGTAACCGCAATAGACATTATCGCGAATGCATCTGCAAAAATAAAATATCGAAAATTGATATTGCTTTTAATGATCCGCTTCGCTTCCGAAATGATGTTGATTGATTTTTCAATGCCCCGATTATTTTCGGACGGTTGTTCGGATATTTGTAATAAAAAAAAGAACGATATCATTGTTATAAAGAACGCAGCAAAGAACAAAATTGAAAAGCTCATAGGAAAATATATTGATGCCAATATCACGCTTACGATCGATCCGCCAATGATTCCGGCTGCCGATCCTAATAACAAACGCATCCCCATTAATCGCCCACGTAGCTTTATCGGCACCGTTTTGGTAAACACTTGAAACCACGGCAAGCCTGAAAAACCGCCAAACACAGCCAAAAGAAATATTAACAAAAGAAAAAATGAAACTGCAATTACTGAAGACACTTTTCCGACAATAAAAAAAGCGGTAATGCCGATAACCAGCAGCATTGCGCGATGAATAAATCCCCACCCGATCATTGCAGGTCTAAAAAATATTTGACGTTGCAGATAGAATGCAACAAATGCGGATGGAATGTTTGCACCCAGAGTCCACAATACTTGAACAGAACTGATCGAGAGCGGACTTCCGCCTAATTCCTTGATGAACACCGGAAGAATTGTTTGAACGGAAACTAAACTCATTCCTAAGACATACGTAGCACCGTCAAATAAATGGTATCGAAGATTCTGTCGAAGAGAAGAGGTTTGCTCTTTAGGATAATCTGTTGGAGTTGGAAGAAGTTTTGATAACATGCTTTCTAAAAATACAAATTTTCGATGAAGAATTCAGTAATCTTCTTCTATCAGGCGTTCAATTCTATATAATCTGTGGCAAGACGTTCACTTTTTTCGTATCTTTATTCCATGATAGAAGAAAAAGAACCAAACATACCAAAACGCAGACATATTCGTGAATGTGTGATGCAAGCATTATATGCAATTGAAATTTCAAAAGATCCACCACAGCATGTTGTTGATACTATTTTGATCCAATTGAAAGAAGATTCTGCTGATTTTGATTTTGCACAAGTATTGTTCTCTAAAGCGATAACACATCAATCAGAGATCGATAAACGATTAAAATCTAAGACAGAACATTGGGAATTTCATCGAATCGCATTGGTCGATAAAATCATTCTGCGAATGTGCTTGTGCGAACTTCTCTATTTTCCAGACATTCCTCCTAAAGTTACAATTAATGAAGCGATTGAAATAGCAAAAGACTACTCCACCGAAAACAGCGGTACATTTGTTAATGGTGTAATGGACGCCATTCTCACCGATCTGAAAAAAGAAGGTGTAATGAATAAATCCGGTCGCGGATTGGTCGATACACAAATCAAAAAATCTCACACGTAAATTGGTAATGACACCAAATTCCCTAAGTCAAAATCGATCTCAAATCTTTGTTTGGACGTTATTTGATTTTGCAAACACATCATTTTCAGTAATGATCGTCGCCGTCGGATATTCTCTCTACTTCAAAGAAATTGTCGCCGGAGGAAGCGGTCGCGGAGATTTATTGTGGGGAATCGCCGTCAGTATTTCGATGCTCCTCACTGCAATTATAGCACCGGTGCTTGGCGCTGCTGCAGATTTTTCTTCACGGCGAAAACGATTCCTCTTTGGATTTACTCTTGTCAGTATCATTTCCACTTCCCTTCTCTACTTCGTTAATTCCGGGATGATTGTGACAGGAATGATTCTTTTCATTCTCGCCAATATTGGCTTTGAAGGTGGTCTCGTTTTTTACGATGCATTCCTTCCGGGACTCACGACTGAACGAAGTTACGGAAGGGTTTCCGGATATGGATTTGCAATGGGATATGTTGGATCACTTTTTACGCTGCTCATTGCAATGCCGTTGTATGCCAACGGATTTGCAGTAGAAAATCTTTTCAATGTAAAATTAAGTTTTTTAATCGCGGCTGGTATCTTTTTGATCTTCTCCGCTCCACTCTTCATCTTTTTACGCGATCATAAAACAAAATTTGATTATAAAGTTTCGTATGTAAAAGCAGGAATTCAACGAGTACAAGACACAATCCATCATCTTAAGAATTATTCGAATGTCTCCAGATTCCTTCTCGCTTTTTTTATTTATAATGACGGTATTCTCACTGTCATTTCATTTGCATCAATCTTCGCTACGCAAACCCTTCATTTTTCTCTGCAGGAAGTGATCGTCCTTTTTGCCGTCGTTCAAGCATCAGGAATTGTCGGTTCATTATTTTTTGGAATCATCACGGACAAGATCGGTGCGAAACGAACTATTGCGATCAATCTTTTTTTGTGGATCATTATTGTCGCTGCTGCATATTTTGTTGATACAAAAGAAATGTTTTACCTGATCGGTGCAATCGCCGGAAGTTCCATGGGAGCATCACAAGCAGCTAGCAGAAGTTTAATGGCTCAGTTAACTCCCAAAGAACGTGAAGCAGAGTTCTTTGGATTTTATGACGGTTTGTGCGGAAAAGCATCTGCAGTGGTTGGAACTTTTTTGTTCGGACTGATTTCGTATATTACAGGTAACCAGCGTATTTCAGTCTTAACCATCGGTATTTTTTTTATTGTTGGTCTTATTTTACTGGAACGAGTGAATGATAAAGAATTTGCACGATAATCGTAAGGTGAAGTAATGAAAATATTTTTTGCACTACTCATGACACTATTTTTCTCTCCAACCAAAGAGAGGTTACTGTTTACCGACAATGAACATATCAAACTTGAAATTCAAAAACCTGATAAAATATCGATTTCAAAATTGGACAAAATAAAATTTTCGTTTGAACCGGTTGTCGGAATTCATGTTAACACAAATCCTCTTTTTGAATTGAAATTAGAGAAGAATTCTGTGTTTGAAATTATCGGAAAACCGCAGTTCCAAAAGAATGAGAAGGATTACCTCGATAGTAATATTCCGGTTGAGTTTTCATTCAAAACAAAAAATGGAACCAACACTGGAACGCAAAAACTTAAAGGGAAATTGAACTATTTCTACTGTTCCGATAAAGATGGTTGGTGCAATCGCTTTTCGCAGCCGATCGATGTGATCATTGAAGTTATACCATGAAAAATATTTTTTTCTTTTCCGATGTCCATTTTGGACTCAACGATAAGCAGCGAGAGAAAGAAAAGGAACAACGCGTTCTTTCGTTCCTTTCCCACGTCCAAGAACATGGCGAGCAGCTATTTATAATGGGCGATCTGTTCGATTACTGGTTTGAATACAAAAATGTAATACCACGAGGATACCACAACATTCTTTCGAAATTATCATCGCTTGTTGAACATGGAATCAAAGTTCATTACCTCGCAGGCAATCACGATTTTTGGTTGAAGGATTTTTTTCCGAATGATCTGGGAATTCCGGTATACAAAGATCCTTTTCAAATTGTGCTTCGAGGAAAAAAATTCTTTCTGCATCATGGTGACGGCCTGGCATTGAACGACACGGGATATTTGATCCTGAAGAAAATACTGCGCAGCCCAATCAGTATTTTTTTGTATTCTCTGCTCCATCCAGATTGGACAGCACCAATAGCACAAGCTTCTTCGAAAACCAGCCGTGCCTATACCGGAAACAAGGATTTCGGCGAAACCGACGGTATGATTAAATTTGCCGAAGAGAAATTCCGCGAAGGAATTGATTATGTAATCATGGGTCATCGGCACAAACCGCTTGAACATACAGCCGGTAAATCACTCTACATTAATCTTGGCGATTGGATAACATATAATACCTATGCTGAATTTGACGGCACAACATTGGAATTAAAGAGCTGGAAAGAGATCGCTGAGTATCTATAACGAGTTACTTGAAATGAAATTAATTCGAGAACTTTCTCTCTATCACATATCACTATGGCAGAAAAGAAAAAACCAAAATACAGTTCAGAGCAGATGAAAAAATACTTTAACGATCCGACCTATCGTGGAGAGTTATTGAAAAAAGGAAAGAGTTTTTTTCAAAAGTTCCGTTTCTATTTTTTAGGAGCTTTTATCCTGTTCCTTCTTCTTATGGTCGTCTACGCCAATTATATTGTTTCCGGACTTCCCTCACTGGAAGAACTTGAAAATCCGAGACCTGAACTTGCTACAAAAGTATATTCCATTGACGGTGAAGTATTGGGAACATTCTTTCTTACGAAAAATCGATCGTATGTAGGATATAATCAAATCCCCCAAAGTGTCATTGACGCACTTATCTCCACTGAGGATAAAAATTATTATGACCACTGGGGTGTTACGCCCTGGAGATTTATCCGAGCAATGTTCAAAAATCTTTTCTACCTTCGTTTAAAAGAAGGTGCAAGCACTATTACGCAACAGCTTGCGCGAAATTTATACGGTTTACAAAATCTGAACGAAAATACATTTGATAAAGCGACAAGAAAATTACGCGAGTTTATAACATCGGTTCAGATCGAAAAGAATTTCACAAAAAAAGAAATCCTTGAGATGTATCTGAATACAATCTTTTTCGGACGCGGTGCGTACGGAATTTCCGCTGCATCTGCGGTTTTTTATGACAAAAAAGTTGAAGAACTAACCGTTGGTGAAAGTGCGATGCTTATTGCGATCCTGAATGGACCAAATTTTTACGACCCTATTCGTCATCCTGAACGCGCTCGTTCACGTCGCGACCTTGTGCTGGCATTAATGGTAAATGAAGGGCGCCTTTCTCAAGTTCAAGCGGATAAAATAAAAAAAGAACCGTTATCGTTCTCTACCAATGAAATTGAAGGACCGCTTGGGATAGCATCTCATTTTGTGGAATACATACGTCAACAGATGCGGGACAAAGCCGATAAATATGGTTTTAATATCTATAAGGATGGATTATCAGTCTATACTACTCTCGACAGCCGTATGCAAAAATATGCTAACCGAGCCGTTGAAGAACATCTTGCAGAGAAACAACAACAGTTCGATCTCATTTGGAATTGGAACAAGAAACCTGTCTTACTGGAAAAAATATTAGATCGTACTGCACGACAAACGGAGCTATACCGCAGAAGTGAGAATAAGGACAGCGCTATTACATATCTAAAAAATAATCAGACTTTTATCGATTCTATAAAAAAAGTATTTCAATCTATTGAAGTTGGATTTGTTGCAATCGATCCAAAGACCGGTGGAATTCGTGCAATGGTTGGAGGAAGGAATTTTCGTTCATTCCGGTACGGATTGAATCACGTTACGCAAATTCGGAGACAACCAGGTTCTTGCTTTAAACCTTTTGTTTATACTGTTGCTATCGATAATGGTTACCCCCCTTCGTATGAATTACTCAACCAACCGATCACAGTAATGATGGAGGATGGATCTGAATGGCGCCCGGGTAACTTCGAAGGCGATGTCGGCGGAAAATCGACGCTGCGAAATGCATTGACGAACTCTCTCAATTTAGTTACCGTTCGTGTCATTATGGATGTTGTTACAAGAGAACAAGTGGTTGAATACGCAAAACGTATGGGAATAAAATCTCCGATTCCTCCCTACTACTCCATTGCTCTTGGTACTGCACAGGTTACTCCTCTTGAAATGACATCAGCATTTGGGGTGTTTGCAAACGAAGGTGTACATGTTGAACCAAATTCTATTTTGCGGATCGAAGATAAAGATGGAAATGTTATTGAAGATAATTTTCCGGAAAAGAAAGAAGTTTTGAGTAAGGAAACTTCATATATCATGACCAATATGATGGAAGATGTTGTTAATGTCGGTTCAGGTGCCCGAATTAGAAATTTTTTTCATTTCCCTGCTGCCGGAAAAACCGGAACAACACAGGACTATGCTGATGCATGGTTCGTCGGATTCACTCCTCAACTTGCTGCAGGAATGTGGGTTGGTTTTGACGATCAGTCAGTTAATTTTAATTCTGCTGATGGACAAGGCGGAAGAGCTGCCGCACCTATGTTCGGCCGCTTTATGAAATATGTTTACGAAGATAAATCAATACCGGTAACGCAGGCATACTTTAAAATCCCAAACGGTGTTGAGCGTGATACGATCTGTGCAGAAACGAAGAAACTTGCAACAGAATTTTGCCCGGTAAAAATCACTGAGATCTTCAACTCAAAATATTTACCCGCACGATGCGACATGCATGTCAGTGCTGATTCACTGGATACCGGAAAATCAACAGAATTTTAGTATAACGCCATCTCAGAAATGACTTTGTCATTGCCGGTTTTATAAAGAGTTTTATCACAATTTATAATTTGATAAGACTCTTTACCTTATCTGCCACAACACTTGCATCTATATTCTTCATGCAGGTAAACGTTCCTATCGGACATTCGTTTCCACCATGAATTGCACACGGACGGCATGATAAATTTTTTGTCTCTACGACAATGTCATTCTTTCCATATGGTGCAAAACCAAATTCCGGAACTGTTGCGCCGAAGATCGCGACAACAGGAGTTCTCATTGCAACCCCAATATGAAGCGGTGCACTGTCATTGGAAACTATCGTTTTGCATCGTCGGATCAACTCAGCAGATTGTAACAAAGAACATGTTCCGGTAACATCATGAATGTTCTTATGCTTCGTTGTCTCAACGATTGCCTTTCCTAATTCGGTATCTTCTTTCCCGCCGACAATAATTATTTGAAATCCTGATTTTGCTAGTATAATCGAAAGTTCAGAAAATCTTTCGATAAGCCATCGTTTTGTTCTCCAAACTGAGCCCGGCGCTATTGCTATCATGGAATTGTGGTTAAGAATTTCTCTCTCAAATAATAATTTATCAATCGCAACAGTATCTGAAACAGTAGGATATAATGAAGGAAGTTCTTTTTGTTCGACTGCAATATTTAAAGGTTCAATTAAAGAAAGATTTCGATCTATTTCATGCTTCGATTTTTCATACTGAACAATATGGTTATAGAACAATGTCCCGGATGCATTTGAAAATCCAATTCTTTCATTGATTCCGCTTAGCGTTATTACAATTGCAGTTCGAAATGAACGATGTGGAATAACGGCAAGATCATATTGATTAATTCGCAGTTGCCGTGACAATGAAAGTATTCCCATGATTCCTTTTTGACTTTTCCGTTTATCATACCGAATGATCGAAGAGATTGCAGGATGGTTTGTAAGAAGCTCGGCAGCTATAGGTGTTGTAACAACATCGATTAACGCAAGCGGATATTTTTTATGAAGAACTTGGATCAACGGAAGCGTAAGTATAACATCACCCAAAAATGCCGTTTGAAAAACCAGAATGCGTTTAGGAATCTTCATGAAACGGAACCTTTCTGTATTCGTTTCAAATATGCATCTGAATGTTTCCACCGTTTGTGCATCCACAACCATTGCTCGGGATGAAGTCGAATATATTTTTCCAATACGCTCACATGACGCTGTGTAAGTTCAATTATTTTTTCTTCAGTTGTCCCTGAAAGATTCGTTGTGTCTATTTCTTCAAATTCTATCTTGAATTTTGTAAGACCTTCTCGAACCAACATTACCATAACCATTGGCGCACCGCTACGTAACTGAAAGACCGCCGGACCTTGATGCGTTGATGCCGGTCTTCCAAAAAAATTTGCATAGATTCCACTTTCCGGTCCGCTCTGATCGGCGATCAATGCAACTATTTCATTTTGGGAAAGCGCCCGAAGTGAATCCCGTAACGCACGTTCCATCAAAATTAATTTACTCCCAAACCGTGAGCGCATTGAAGTGATAAAATCATCGACAAATGGGTTGCGTTGCTTTTGCACAATAATTGTATATTTTGCAGGAACATGAACAGATACCGCAAGTGCACACAGTTCCCAGCTTCCATAATGTCCGGTCAACACTATCAGACCTTTGCCAGACTCAAGATACGATTTCATTTTTTCTTTTTCAGGAAATGAAATGTATTGCTGAATTTGTTCCGTTGTTAACTTATCAAGATAAAGTATTTCGAAATATGCCATGATAAGATTTTGGAATGAAGCTTTGGCGATTATAATGATCTCTTCTTCGGTCTTTTCCGGAAATGCATGACGAAGATTGTCTAAGAGTAATTTTTTCCGTATTCCAATAACTGAAAAAATGAAACCCCCAAATCTACTGCCAAGCAGTTGAACATTTTTAAAACTAAATAAACGGATGAACAAGTACGCAAGACGGAAGAAAAAATATTCGATGTAATTTTGCATGCCGTAAATATATAAAGAATGCGCGGAGAAAAAATAGGATTGAATTGTTGAAAGATCTAAGCCGCCTTGAAAACGACCAAAGTAATATCGTCTGACTGAGCAGCTCTAGAACTGTGCCGTTGAATTTCATGTTTAATGTCAGACAATATCTCAGAAGCTGATTTGCCATTTAATGTTTTTACAAATTCCTCCAGTCGTTCTTCGGTATAATCAATTCCGTTTGTGTCCATTGCTTCACTGACTCCATCCGTGAAAAGTATCACACTGTCACCTGAATGCAGGAGAACACTTCCTTCCTGATACGACATAACAGTTTTCATGATGCCAAGAATCAATCCACCTTCTGTTAACCGTTCAATTGTACCATCACGCCGCAATACAAACGGTGGATTATGGCCTGCATTTACATACTGGAATTTTTTCGTATGAGAGTCTAACGAACCCCAAAAGAATGTAATAAATTTATCAGAACTTGTATTCCGATAGATCAGATCATTAATTCGAGCAGTTGCAGTAGATAATGTCAATTGGAATGGGACCAGTGCATGAACGGTTGCCTGAACATTTGCCATCAACAACGATGCAGGAGTTCCTTTTCCCGAAACATCCGCAATAGTGACAATAAACTTTCCGTTATCAGTAGGGATCACATCATAATAATCACCGCCGACTTGTTTTGATGAGATATTCTCAGCAGCAATTTCAAATCCCTCGATCGTTGGCAATGTTCGCGGTAGTAATCCTTGCTGGATCTCTCGAGCGATCAGTAATTCATTCTCCATTTTTTTCTTTTCAAGTTCCTCATTAAACAATCTCGCATTTTCAAGTGAAACAAATGCTAAATTTGATAGAGAAAAAATGAATTCAAGATCACTTTGCGAATATTCGGTTCCGCGAAGCTTTTCACCAAGACAAAGGACCCCTTTCACTTCATTTTGCATCTGCAGCGGGACCAACGCCACGATCTTTTCTTTGACCAAATGTTCACGAAGCGTCTTAGTTCGCTTTATTCCAGAAATTTCCGAGATTAACATCGGAGCTGAGACAAGTTTAAACATCGACTGTTTATCCGTTTCAAGATATTCCCCTGAAATTTTTGAATAAACGCTTTTCCCTTCTTTTAAGCAGATTGCATATCTGTTCGTTCCCACCTGCCCCATTAATGTTAGCGAGAATAGTTTCACAACGATCTCAGGATTAAGAATACCGCCGAATTCTTTTGCAAGCTCGAACAGAGTTTTAAGCTGGTGGATCTTTTCATCGAGAGAGCGGTTGATCTTTTTTATTTCTCCGAACGACAATCCTTTTTCTATTGCAGTTGCGGACAAACTGATCAATGTCTCAACAAATGTCTTTTGTTCTTTTGTGATCGTCCGTTGCGAATGTTCTGCTGCGCCAAAATATCCGATCACTTGTTCCTGAGAAATGATGGGAAACAATGAGTTGATACCATTCGAAAACAACAGTTCAGAAAATTTTTTGTCGACACGGAAGATTCTTTTCCCTACTCTCGGCAATTCGAGTTCCTGATTCAACACCTGTTTAGAAATCCCTTTTCCATTTGCAATAAAGAATGTTTTGTTTTTTTTCCGCAGCAATACTATCACTTTGGAGGTCAACAGTTTTCCCATCAATGTTAACAGCATTGTATCGAGAATAAAGGAAAGATCAAGAGAGGAATTTACTACCTGACTGAACTCAAAGAGAGCAACAAGTTCATTTTCGGATCGGGATGTTCTGGAGTTGGCTGTCACAATATTAATGTAGAGTTTTCATCATACGAAGCACATTCTTATCACTTTGGAGATTGAATTCAACCTTATCCATGATCCGTTTCATCAAATACACACCAAGACCACCACGGCGATAATGAGCAAAATAATCTTTCATATCAGGAGATGGTATAGCATTCGCATCAAATTGCTTCCCGCTATCCGAGATAATTATTTCAAAGTCATTCCCTTTTCGAACGATGTCAATATCAATATGTTGATCCGGTGCATATGCATAACCGTGTTTAATGATGTTCGTACACGCTTCATCAACAGCAATTGTGATCTTATTGATATCATCTTCACTAAATCCATGCGAGCGTGCCTGGCCGGACACGAATTCTCGTACGTCATTCAGCCGCTCCGTTTGGCTCGGAATTGTCAGCGTGGATTTATATGTGTGTTGATTTGCCATTTGATTAAGATTCAATCAATCGTTTTATTGTGTTTCAAATTTTTTTGCAGCATCATCTTCAAGTTTTACAATGTCATACAACATCGGAAAGCCAAGCAGATCAAATATATTGAATACTTTTGGGGACATGTCGGAAAGTTTGATGTCTCCGTTGCTTGCTCTTACATCCTCAATGAATGCCATAAAGACACCAAGTCCGGCGCTTGAGATGTACGACATCTCTTTACAATTAACAATGATTCGAAATTTCTTTTCGTTCAACATTTTTTGGAATGCCTCTTCGAGAGTCGGTGTCGTGTGGGCATCTAAATATCCCTTCAACTCCAACACATGTATATTGTTAGATCGTTCTCGAATATGTACCTTAAAATCACTCATACGTGCTCCTAAAAGGATAAACGGTTTATTATCAACGTAGTTTCAGCTCTTTGAAAATTTTAATATGGTTCACAGATATCATTCGTTACAACCATTTCACGACAAAAATTGTAAGATCATCATGATACCCTTTTGCATCGGTATAACTCCATACAGTTTGAATAATTGCTTCTTTGATCTCTTCAGAAGTCTTCTCTTTACTTCCATTCACAACATCCATCAATCGTTCGTATCCAAATTCTTCCCCTGATGGTGAACGGGATTCTGTAACGCCGTCTGTGTAAAATACGCAGACATCACCACTTTTCATCATGATTTTTTTTTCTTTGATATTTTCTTCAAATATCTTTCCGGATTTTAGTCCAAGTCCTATACCATCCGGTTTTAAGTATTCCTGTTTCGATCCGGAAATAAAGAGAATGGGGCAATGACCAGCTCGCGCAATAATCAACTCTCCCGAACGTATGTTGAGCGTAGAATAAATTAAACTAATAAATGATCCCTTGTCAATACTTGAAACAAGTGCTTCATTTGCTTTGATCATAAATTCGCGCGGCGAACGAAACAGTCTTGCCAGAGATTGAAAAATTCCTTTCACTTCCGCCATATAAAATGCAGCACCAACTCCTTTGCCGGAAACATCACCGATAACAAATCCAATAAGATCGTCATTGATCTGAACTAAATCATAATAATCCCCCCCCACTTCAAGCGCAGGAGATGATACTGCTTTCAGATCCACCGTAGTAAAGACAGGAAGCTGTTGCGGTAATAATCTTTTTTGCATTTCTTGTGCAAGCATCAGCTCGCGCTGCAATCGTTCTTTCTCAAATGATTTTTCGATCAACCGCGCATTTTCAATTGCAATTGCGACCTGGTCAGCAAATCCGGAAAGGATATCAACATCATCTTGATCGAAGCCATATTCAATATCTTTGGTCGCATATAAAATTCCAATAACATCTTGATGCGATAACAATGGAACAACCAAAAGCGAACCAACTTTTTTCATTTTTGGAAGATGCATCGTCCGCTTATCCTCACTCACATTGTCAATCATCAGAACTTTTTTTGTCTGGCAGATTATTTTTCGGATCGATTTTTCATCGCCGGAAAGGATCGCTTCAATCTCTTCAACGCTGATATTTCTGTATGACATTAAACCGCTTTTATGAATTGATCCTTCGGTGGGTATAATTTCTAACCAAACGCTTGCGGCTTGTATAACTTCTGTTGTCATCTTCGTAGCAGTTTCTGCAAGGTCCTTAAGGTCGAACACCTGAGTGATCAAACGACTGAGATTGTGCAGAGAACTGATCTCCGTTTGTTTTCTGTCGAACGCTTCAGCAGTAGGCAGATGAAACAATGTACTGCTGAACGACATTCCAAAATAGACAGCTCCTAATGTTGTTGTAAGTTGAAGGAATGTGAACAAGGCTGAACTATAATAATGAATCCCTTTTTCAGTCCAACCTCCCTCTTCACTTGAGATAATAATTAGAATAACTATAAAACCAAAAAATGAGAGCAAAGAATAGAGAAGAGAATAAATCTTTTCCCGTCTTGGAAGGTATGCTATCCATGCTAAACGAAATGAATTAACAATGATCATTAGAATTGCAATAACCGTAAAGACTTTGCTGAAAACCGCATCTTCCAAAGGCTTGTTTATTAACTGCGAAAGCGAGGCAGCAAGAAGGCTCCCCACAAGAATAAGAAAATTTCGGAGAGTGTTTTTTTTCCTTTTATAAAGAATTAAATCCTTCATAAAAAGCAACGTTACAATAGCGAAGACAGCAGTAATAAAACTGATAATTGAAGAGAAGAAAATTGTTTGATAATCCTGAGGGAACAGCGTTAGATCCCTGGTCTTAAAACCACTTAACGGTAACAGGCTGATGATAAGATACAACACAAGAAAAATTCCGGCAGCAACTGCTACCGATCCGATACTTTGAACGATCCCGCGTTGCTTTTCTTTTTTAATGATCGAGATAAAGAAATAAACGGCAAGGAAGGAAAGCAAAATACAAACCGTACGCAGCTGTTGCAGAAACGAAGTGTCAAGGTCTACACTTTTCGTAGCAGCATTGATGAAGAAAACAACTGCCGATAATATAAATGCTCCTAACAGGAGCAGGATTTTTCTAAGACGCATTGAAAATTATTAAGTGAATAGTCGTTCAATGGTTCGGAAATTACAATGAAAAGTTGCAAAATGCATTTCAAAGTAGAAAAATATCACTTCATTTACAACGCACGATCTTTAGCATTCATAACAGATTTTCATTGTTTTTACAGACGTTTTGCATTATATTTTGTCCTTGAGTTACTTTACTATAAAAAATACCTGAATTTCAGCGGAGGTTTATTTGTGAAAAAAAATCGTGGTAAGTTATTTGCAATTGTGGCGACATTTGGTTTAGCGCTCTATTTCCTCTTTCCTACATACCAGTCATACAATTTTAGCAAAAATATGTCCCAACTTGTCGGTGAAGACAGTTTGAAATATGTAACCGAAAATGAAGTTTCGATCCGTGATGCAAAGGCTAAACGGATCAAGATCGGATTAGACCTGCAAGGCGGAATGCGTGTGGTGATGGAAGTGAACGTCTTGGAAATGCTTAAACAGATGGCAAAAAATAAAGATGATCAGTTCACTCTTCTTATGGCAGATATTGCCCAAGAAGCGCAGACAAACAATGAAAGCATTATTACATTGTTTCAGCGCGCATTCGAAGCAAAACAAGTTCGATTAAACCGGTATTACGGTTCGCTTCGAGAAGAGAATGAAACAATATTGAAACGTCTGCAGGACGAGTCAGATAAAGCTGTTGACCGTGCAATGGAAATTATCCGTAATCGTGTTGATCAATACGGTGTTTCTGAACCGAGCATTCAAAAACAAGGTGGACGAAGAATCATCGTTGAACTTCCCGGGGTATCAAATGAAAATGAAGTCCGTGGATTGGTGGGAACAACTGCTCTTCTCGAATTCAAATTGATGAAAGATCCCGACATCATTTACAAAACGATGGAAGCGATCGATAAATTTCTTGCAGGAAAAGATTATTCTGATTCTACTGTTGCAAAAAAAGATTCTACGGCCAAAACAGCAACAACAGGAAATACATTATCCGCGTTGACAAATAAATCGGATACTGGATCAACAGCAATTTCGGATGCACAAAAAACTCCGGAACAAGTTGCAAAAGAACATCCATTCTTGTTCCTTGCCCGTCCGAATCAAAAAGGAAGCGGTGAAGCGTATGTTTCCGAAAATGATAAATCTAAAGTTCTGCGCATCCTTGCACGTCAGGATGTTCAGAAATTGATGCCGTCTGATATGGCATTCTATTTTTCTTCAAAACACTTGTTCATCAGCGAAGGTGTTAAGTATTTTGCCCTGTTCGGTTTGAAAAAAACACCGGAATTGACCGGTGGCGTTGTTGTCAATGCTCAAGCAACGATCGATCAGAATTATAATCAACCGATCGTTACAATGGAGATGAACGGCGAAGGAGCCCGGGAATGGGCGCGCATTACCGGTGCAAACATTAACAAACGCATGGCAATCGTCCTTGATAATGCAGTATTCTCCGCCCCGAACATCCGGGGAAAAATCACCGGTGGTCGATCACAGATCGAGGGTATGGAAAATATTGAAGAAGCCAGACTGCTTGAAATTATTCTGAAAGCCGGTGCACTTCCCGCCCCTGTTGAAATTATTGAACATCAAGGTGTTGGACCTTCGCTTGGTTCAGATTCGATCTCTGCAGGAACAAATTCATTCTTAATGGCATTTGGTCTTGTCGCGTTATTTATGATTATGTATTATCGTAAAGGCGGTATTGTTGCGAACGTTGCATTGTTCATCAATACCCTCTTTGTATTTGCAATCCTTGCTGCATTTGGAGGAACATTAACTCTTCCCGGTATCGCCGGTATCGTTCTCACCGTAGGTATGGCGGTTGATGCAAACGTTCTGATCTTTGAACGTATCCGTGAAGAACTTGCTACACACAAAACACTGCGCGCCGCAATCGACGCAGGATATGATAAAGCGTTCAGCGCTATTTT
This sequence comes from uncultured Chitinophagaceae bacterium, assembly GCA_964355925.1. Taxonomy (GTDB): domain Bacteria; phylum Bacteroidota; class Ignavibacteria; order UBA10030; family UBA8401; genus UBA8401. The sequence goes on along the minus strand of CAYHFN010000001.1, from coordinate 32,803 downwards.
TGATTCGAACATTACCACACTCTTCTCCGGAATTGTTCTGTATCAATTCGGCAGCGGACCGATTCAAGGTTTTGCACTGACACTGATGATGGGTGTTACGGCAAATCTGTTTACAGCAATTATAATTACACGCGTGGTATTCGATATTATGACCGATCGCGGAACCACTGAAATCAATTTTGGATAAGAACTGGGAGTTATAGTACAATGAGAATTTTACAGGCTACACATATCGATTTTATGAGCACCAGAAAAATCTGGTACTCAATTTCCGGTGCCGTCATTATCATCGGAATTATCGCAGCATTCGTTCGAGGTGTTTCATTCGGGATCGATTTTCTCGGCGGAAATGAGGTACTCGTCCGTTTCAACAATCCACCCGCAATTTCTGAAATTCGAAATGCAGTTCAAAATGCCGGTTTCACAAGCAGCGAAATTAAAACATTCGGTGTGGCAAGTGATATTTTGATCCGCACACTTGATCTAGGGGAAGGGACAAAGACTCTGGATGTTATTACGGCAAGTCTAACAAAATCTTTTCCAAATAACTCATATACAGTTCTAAAGAGTTATAAGATCAGTGCAAAGATCGGTTCTGAATTGAGAACAAATGCGATCTATGCAGTGTTTTCTGCAATGCTCATTATTATGATCTATGTCGGATTTCGTTTTCAATTTATCTACGGAGTAGCAGGCGTTATAGCATTGTTTCATGACGTAATTGCAACTTTTGGTATCATCGTGCTTCTTAACGGACTTTCTCCATACTTAAATTTGGAGATCGATCAGAACATTATGGCTGCATTCCTGACATTGGTCGGTTTTTCAATCAATGACACAGTGGTCATATTCGATCGTGTCCGTGAAAATTTGAAGATCCATAAATCGGAAGATTTGAAAACGATTATGAACCGTTCGGTAAACGAAACGTTGAGCCGGTCGATCATCACCAATGGAACTGTATTTCTTGTAATTACTGTCCTTGTAATTTTCGGCGGTGAAGTGAATCGCGGATTTGCATTCACATTCTTCATTGGAACAATTCTGGGAACATATTCCACCATCTACGTTGCAAGCGCAATAGTTCTTGATTTTACACAATACAAAGCAAAGAAGTTAACCAAATAATACAGTGAGTATCGTATGAAGTTCTCGACCAAAGAATTGAATAATGTCACCGTTATAAAAATGGATGGTAGTATGCTCGGCGGTCCAGAAGCATCGGAACTGAATAGCGCACTGCACAAACTTCTTGATGCGAAGAAGAAAAATATCGTTGTTGACCTTAGCGATGTTTCGTTGATGAACAGTTCCGGACTTGGTATGCTGATCGGCGCAGTGACAACTATGCGCAATGCCGGCGGAAACTTAAAAATTGCTGCGGCAACCGAAAAAGTTACTCAGGTTTTTAAGATGACGAAAGTCAGTAATGTTATTGAACTTCATAGTATGGTAAAAAATGCGGTGGAAAGTTTTAAGTAAAATAATATCTGTCATTCCCGAATGATTCTGTCGGGAATCCAACAAAAAAGGCGACTAATGGTCGCCTTTTTTATTTCAAAACAACACCACTTTTTCAATTCTATCCCCAACCATAATCTTATCAACAACTGCAGCATCTTTTGTATATCCAAAAATCGTGTAGCGGTAATCCAAATGCGGCGTGGGACAATGCGTAATGAACCATTGTGAGCCTTCGGTATCTTTGCCGGCGCTTGCCATTCCCACAGCACCGGTTTTATATTTTGTGTTTGGATGAACTTCAGAACGAATTGAATAATTTGGTCCTCCGCTTCCGTTCCCTAATGGATCGCCTCCTTGAATGACAAAATTACTTACGACACGATGGAATAAAAGTCCGTCATAGAATTTCTTTTGTGTAAGAAGAATAAAGTTTAACACCGTAAACGGCGCGGCTTCTTTTTCAAATATAATTTTGATCCTTCCTTTTAATGTAAATATCTCTGCCCCTTTATATTTCCCTATCAATTCCAAATCTTCTAATTTGTAAAATGGTTTATACTCGTTTGGATTTTTTATAAAACGAACCGGTGAATCTTCTCCGGTAATCGCTTTGTACGCTTTTTCTGCCGCTGTTCGAATAACCTTGTCTTGTTCTACCAATGCCATCTCAATCATCGGAAGCGCGGAGGAATCCGAGATCTCTCCAAAAACGTTCAACAATTCAACCATTGGTTCAAGATCAACTGCGGCATTCATTTTTTGGTACGATGAATACAATGCCGAGAGATATATCTTTCGTAAAGCTTTATTGAATGATGTATCTTGAAATACAATTGCAGATATGTATGATATACCGGCATCGTTCTTTGCTAACATTAAGATCGCTGTTTTCAAAAAATCTTTTTTAATCGATTCACTTGCTCGTTGCGCAATCATTTGATACGATTCAAGTCCTGCAATAGTCACCAGTGAATGGTTGGATTGCATGATCGCTTCTTTGATTATTGGTATCGATTTTTCAGATCGGGTTTCTCCAAACGCTCGTATTCGTTGTGCAGAAATATACGGTTGATCAGATCTCCAACTGCCAATTAAAGGAATAGCACGCTCCCCCATTTTTTTAGCAATGATCTTTCGAATCTCTTCTTTAACAGAACTTGAGTGTTTGACTGATTGAAGAATAGAAATAATTGCCGCACTATCAACAAATTGTTCGTCATCTCCAATCATTTCAGCAAATGACGCAGCAGCGGCAAGGGCAACATGTTCATTGGCATCTGCAGTCAAGCGTAAAATGTTATTTTTGTATTCTTGCTTAGTTTTCAATGCTCTGACCGCGTTTACCCGTACACGCCAATCGTTGTCGTTCAATGCAATATTCAGCAGTGTTGTTTTTGATTCCTCATCACTCAATACACCTAACATAGTTGCTGTCCACATCCGAATCAGGGGCGAACTGTGTTTTACATTTAATTTAATATTTTCACGATTATTTCTGATCACACTTGTATCGTTGATACGCATCAGCGCATATGTTGCATTGATGATGCTTGGTTTGTCTTCCAACAATGCAGCAACATATTTCGTCGCTCCCGGATCTTTTATTTTTCGGTTTGCAAAACGAAATATTGATTGTGCAACATACGGCTTCCATTTAGACTGATAATCTTCCGCTTGGGAAATTAATTTTTTCAGCTCATCCGATGTGCCGCACAAGCCTATTGCATTGAGCAATTCGCCAATGCATCTATCTTCCCGTTCTATTGCCAATCGATTGAATAAAAATGACGCACTCCGGGATTTTCCGATCATTCCAAGAGCAAATGCTGCCATCGTTCGCACTTTGGGCGATTCATCATTCAAGAGTGGCGCAACATTATCTACAACACCGGTATCCTGAATATTAGCAATTGCCAATAACGATAGTTCTCTCTCTCGTTCATTTTTTGATGTGAGGAATGAGAATACCAGTTCGGATTGTTCTGTCCTTTTATCCTGAAGAATTCTAATGAATGAACTTGAATCCTGAGCTTGGATAAATGATATAAACGAAATAATGAAGAATATTTTTTTAATCATATTAATCAAATCACATTATTATGAAAAATAATTGCCACGAAAACACAAAAGCACAAAAATATATGTAATCGATCCCAAAATATTTTGCCTTAGTTAGGTGTTTTAGTGCTTTAGTGGCTAGGTATTAAATTGGAAGATTGAAAAGGTTTTTCGCATTTGCAGTGGTGATGCGAGCAACCTCATCAATGGAAATATCCAGTGTTTCTGCTATCTTTTGTGCGATCAATGGAATGTAACCCGGTTCATTCCGTTTGCCACGAAAAGGAACCGGTGTTAAATATGGTGAATCTGTTTCCACCATTATATTTTCAATTCCAATTTCTTTGATCAGATCCGGCATTGTTGACTTTTTGAATGTAACAGGACCTGGAAAGGAGATCAGGAAATTATTGTCGAAAAGTGCTTTTGCTTGCCCTGAATCTCCTGTAAAACAATGAAAGACACCCCGTTTTCCTTCAATCCTCCACTCAGGATAGCTCTTTGCATACCGTATGGCAATATCTATTGCGTCCTGGACAGAATCTCTTGTATGGACGATGATCGGCAGGTTCTTTCGGATTGCAAGTTCGATCTGAAGAGAAAATATTTCTTTCTGATACTCCCGCGGTGAGGTGTCATAAAAATAATCTATCCCAATTTCACCGATAGCGATCACTTTAGGATGTACAACCATTCCTTCGATCAATGCCAATCGTTCAATGGAAAACTCTTTCAGATCGAGGGGATGAAATCCAACAGAAACAAATATCGATGGATATTGGTCGGCCAAAGCTATTGCGTGCTTTGCAGTTTCATGATTGGTGGCCGGTACGATAAAATATTTTACACCGGCGTCATTTGCACGAGCAATAACATCATCGAAGTCATTTTTATAATCTTCATAAAATAGATGGCAGTGGGAATCAATAAACATTTTTGTACCAGTGATACCTTCCCGAAGTTTTTTTCCAAAATGAAAAGAGCGAAGCATGTGGAAAGATCATCATACGGCGGATCTTAAACAGATCAGCCCAGATATTTCTGCGTCCTGAATCGGTTGCGATCCCGAATGTATAACCTGCGGCAATAACTTGTTGTTTTATCTGTTCATTCAACAGCCCATAAGGATATGCGAACGAAATAATTTCTGTAGTGAGTTTTTGCTCCAACATTTTTTTTGATTCGGTAATTTCAACTTCTGCTTCTTTGGACGAGCAAAGGTTAAGTTTATTATGATTCATGGTGTGCGAACCGAATTCAATTCCCTCTTCTATCATCTCTTGTATCTGCCGATCGTTTAACAATGGTGCACATGGTTCACCGGTTTTTTCATCCCATATATTCGATCGAATCGCAGGATTTCCGATCAGAAAGATCGTTGCAGTCATTCCATATTTTTTTAATAACGGAAACGCCATCAAATAATTATCTTCATAGCCGTCATCAAATGTAAGCATTACCGGTTTATCCGGTATATTTTTTTTCCCTTCGATGATTGCACGGATATCAAAGAAATTTATAGCGGAAAATCCCCGACGTTGGAGGAATTCCAGCTGACGTTCAAATTCATCGCGAGGGACATAAATTCCATGTTTTGTTCCGGCGGGTTTCCCATCGGTGATTCGATGATACAGTAATATCGGTATCTCATTGATTCCCTTTTTTACGGCTCGCGCTTCGGCATACACATAATTTATTTGAAGAGATATTTTTTTAATATCATATTTTTCTTCAACAAATCTCCTTCCCCACGATCTGTCAAATTCTTCGGGATGATGAATGGCAAATATAATATCGTTGACAAATTTATTTGCATCGAACGGTGATATTTTACCGCCGTCACCAAAATTTGTATTCAATGCGTCTTCATTAGTCTTTTCTGAAATCAATCCGGTATAATTTGATTCTCCGATTGCAGCAACAATGCTGCCACACGCAAGCGCTTCAATCGCCACTCTTCCGGAGCCAATAATAACATTCGATGAGTGATATATTTGTTCTACATTGGCAGTGAAACCTTTCGCAATAATAAATTCCACACCCACTGCAGCATTAATTTTTTCAATTGAGGGAAGGATTTTTTGCTGTTCATTCATCCCACCGACAATATGAAATTCTATAGTGCTGTCGTGTTTGTAAATTACAGGAAATACTTCTTCAATCAACCGTAATAGAACGTCACCTTTCATTCCCGACAAACGACCAACATAGGAAACTATTTTTTTTGACTGTTGAGAGGGAGTTTCGGTGGTAAAATTCCATTGTGATAGATCAATTCCATTATTAATAAGTGCAAGCGTATCCAGCGGATATTTGAGATCGTGATTAAGATGGGTATAGATTGATTTACTCACCGCAATCCGTTTTTCACCGTAAACAGAGAACAATTTCGAGGAGAAATGAAGGTGTTGCTTTCCGTGAATCGTAGAAACAAGTGGAATACTGCCGGATCGGGTCGCAAAATAGGAAACCCAACTTGCCGCGCGCGAGTGTGCATGGACAACATCAACATTATTTTTTTTGATAAAATTACTTAAAAAAACAATATTCTTACGCCGCTGCGCTAGGTCCCGCTTCCCAATTGGGTGTGTAAAGACTGTAGCCTTGGTCTTTGAAAAAAAATTATCGGAGAGAATAAAGACCGTATGTCCGATTGCAATTTGAGCATCAGCAAGTGTTGCGGCAAATGTTTCTGCACCGGTCACTTCAAACTGCGAAAGGACATGGAGTATAGTCAACGGTACCTCAAAAAAACTTCAATGAATGGAATGGTGAAAATGTATCCAAAGATATGATAATTTGACAATGAAATATCAAAATATTCGTATAACTTCTTCAATAAATTTGGATAGATTTTGCTACAAAATCACGAAAATATTTGTATATTTCCAAAGAAAATAAAGGAATCCTGATATGAAAATTTCATCACTATTTTTTTTGTTTGTGTTGTATTCTACAACACTATTTTCACAAAGCAGTTTAGATACATACGATCCGAATCTAACACTGACAAGTGACCAATGTTTTGATGTGATCAAAACCGTTTGGGATGGTTTAAAAAAACTTTCTGAAGATTATGATTCCTACAATTCAGCAAAAGGTGAATTTGAATCGACACAAGAATTTAATGAACGTAAGAGAAAAAACAAAGATGAATTTATTGCAAAAATTTCAAAATTCTATAGCGAAAATAAACTGAATGCACGGACATATTCGGTTTGGCTGAAAGCCGACCTCATTAAGTATGACGCCGATAAACAAACATACAGCATCAAATCCCCCACTCAAATTCTCGTGCAGCCAAAGAAAAAAGAAATTGCTGTTGTTTGTCCATCGAATAAATATGCTGCAATATCCGAAAAAAATGCTGCCGGGTATCGACGTGCATTTCTGCATTTAACAACAGAACCGGAGTTTACGTGGTATGTAAACAAACAAACTGCGTTGGAAGCAAAGAGTAAAGAAGGCGCAATTTATTTTAGATTAGCATTTTCGTTCGATATCACATTCGATGAATCGGCAAATCAAATACAATTACAAATTAAAGCTACAAAAGTCTCTTTAATGGACCAAAACGAAAAGTTTACCTATTGGAGCGAAGATATTCGCTGAGGGTTACATGAATAACTTCAAGCAAAGTATTATTGAACTGATTACCGACGCATCAAGCAATCTCCCGCCCGATGTTCGTAAAGCAATTGCGATTGCGCAGAAATTAGAAACAAATGGAACCCGCGCCGCACTTGCTCTTGACACAATCGCAACCAATATTGATATGGCATGCGATAATGTGGGACCGATCTGTCAAGATACCGGGATGCCAACCTTCTTCATTCATACTCCTGTTGGTGCCAACCAAATTGAAATGAAACGATGGATCCGTGAGGCGATATCGGATTCAACCAAATCCGGAAAACTTCGTTCAAACTCAGTCGATTCTTTAACGGGAAAAAATAGCGGCGATAACCTTGGAATCGGAACTCCGATCATGCATTGGGAGCAATGGGAAAATAATGACGAGATTGAAGTGAAGTTGATCTTAAAAGGAGGCGGTTGTGAGAATAAAAATATTCAGTATTCCCTTCCAATGGAACTTGAACATTTAGGAAAAGCAGGAAGGAATCTAGACGGGATCAGAAAATGTATTTTGCATGCGGTCTGGCAGGCGCAGGGACACGGCTGTGCAATCGGTGCGGTTGGTGTATGTGTTGGCGGAGATAGAACATCTGGATACGAAAATGCAAAGACGCAATTGTTTAGGACTATTGACGATGTAAATCCGGTAGCTGAATTAGCAGAATTAGAAAATTATGTTCTAGCAAATGCAAATAAATTAAAAATTGGACCGATGGGTTTTGGCGGAAATTCAACACTTATTGGATGCAAAGTTGGTGTTCAAAATCGTTTGCCTGCAAGTTTCTTCGTTTCTGTTGCTTATGATTGCTGGGCATTTCGTCGTCAGGGTGTTATCCTTGATGCAAAAACAGGTTCCATAAAACGTTGGTTGTATAAAGAAGATGCTCCGGTTATTAGAATGGGTAGGAACGAAGGAATTGTTCCATCCGGAAATGAGATTATTCTTAACACCCCTATCAGTGAGGAAAAGATCCGTTCATTAAAGGTCGGTGATGTTGTATTGGTAAGCGGAAAGATGTTTACAGGCCGTGATGCCATCCATGCTCATCTTATGACAAATGATCCTCCGGTCGATCTTCATGGACAGATATTATATCACTGCGGTCCCGTCACTATTAAAAGAGATGGTCAGTGGAAGATCACCGCTGCAGGACCTACCACCAGCAGTCGCGAAGAACCATATCAGGCAGATATCATAAAAAAATTTGGCGTCCGTGCAGTTATGGGTAAAGGCGGTATGGGGAAGAAAACGCTCGCTGCTCTTCAAGAACACGGGGCGGTATATCTTAATGCAATCGGTGGTGCAGCGCAATATTATGCTCAATGCATTACTTCTGTTGACGGTGTAGATCTTGAACATTTTGGTCTCCCCGAAGCTATGTGGCATTTATCAGTAAAAAATTTCCCGGCTATCGTTACCATGGATGCTCACGGAAATAGTCTACACGCCGACGTGGAAAGACTTTCAGGACAAGAACTTGTAACATTTGCACAACCAGTATTTTAACAACTTCAACCTTTGGAGAATTATGGCAAACGAATCACTCACTATCACCGATAATCGGACCGGTAAGTCATACGATCTTCCGATTTCATACGGAACCATTCACGCTACCGATCTTCGCAAGATAAAAACTTCCGACGACGATTTTGGAATGATGACGTACGATCCTGCATTTATGAATACTGCTTCGTGCAAAAGCACGGTAACGTTTATCGACGGTGACAAAGGAATTTTACGGTATCGCGGGTATCCCATCGAACAACTCGCCGAGAAGAGCACATACCTTGAAGTAGCCTATCTACTTCTCAATGGAAATCTTCCTACGAAGGAGCAGTTGACTGCATGGGAAGACAGTGTAAAGCTGCACACCTACATCCACGAGAACGTAAAAAAATTAATGGAAGGGTTCCGGTATGATGCCCATCCGATGGGAATGTTCATTAGCACCGTTGCTGCACTTTCAACCTTTTACCCCGAAGCAAATAAAATATTCGATAAAGACATTCGGCAAAAACAAATTCTTCGATTGATTGGAAAAGTGCCTACGATCGCCGCTTTTTCGTATCGTCATATCAAAGGAATGCCGTATGTGTATCCAAATAACAACGACAGTTTTATCAGAAATTTTTTAAATATGATGTACAGTATTGGTACTCATAACTTTGAAATACCTCCGGTCTTCGAAAAAGCATTGAATATTCTTTTTATACTTCACGCAGACCACGAACAAAATTGCTCAACAAGCGCCATGCGAAGCGTTGGAAGTTCCCATGTCGATCCATATGCGGCTACCGCTGCTGCTGCTGCTGCGTTGTATGGTCCATTACATGGCGGTGCAAATGAAGCTGTCCTTCGAATGTTGGATCATATCGGGAATATCAAGGAGGTTCCGGCCTTCATAGAGAAAGTGAAGAACGGCGATGGCCGCTTAATGGGATTCGGTCATCGCGTGTATAAAAACTTTGATCCTCGCGCAACGGTCATTAAAAATCTTGCAAATGAAGTATTCAAAGTGACAGGCGTCGATCCAAAATTAGAGATCGCTCTTGAACTTGAACGAATTGCATTGAGCGATGAATATTTCATTAAACGTAAATTATATCCGAACGTTGATTTTTATTCCGGCTTAATCTATAAGGCAATGGCATTTCCAATGGAATTCTTCCCTGTCTTGTTTGCCATTCCAAGAACATCCGGATGGATCACACATTGGCAGGAAATGCTGCTTGATGAAGAACAAAAAATCGCACGTCCACGGCAGATCTACTTAGGACATGATACACGTGATTATGTTCCGATTGAAAAACGTAAATAATTTTTTTACCAATATATCCTTGCAAAGGTGCTATGAATTTAGCAACAAACCTTCGCAAGGATGCGTGAAAAAAGCGTTCCAATTATCAGAACGCTTTTTTTATTTTTTTGAAAGACTCCTATGAAAGTAACGATCAATAATTGTTTAACACGATATATCGATATTGGACCACCAAATGCAATTCCAATAATTTTTATCCATGGATTTCCCTTCAGTCATAAGATGTGGAATTTTCCCGGCGGACAGATCGATTTGTTATCACCAACCAACCGCGTTATTGCATACGATATTCGCGGACACGGAGAAAGTGAAGTTGGAACTGCACACTACTCAATAGAATTATTTGTTGATGATCTCTTCGCGCTGATGGATCATTTACACATCCAAAAAGCGATCATCTGCGGATTATCTATGGGTGGATACATTGCTCTTCGTGCCGTAGAACGAAATCCCGAACGCATTCTTGGATTGGTACTGTGTGACACCCGCAGTGAAGCCGACAGTAACGAAGCAAAGATACGCCGCTCAAACGGTATTAAATTCATCCAAGCGAATGGAATGAAATACTATGCGCAAGACTACGTGAAAATTGTTTTTGCCTCTTCGTCATTCGAAAAGTATCCTGAATCGATCAAGATTATTCAAAGTATTGTTGAACGGACTGCATCATCATCAATCTTTGGAACATTATTAGCTCTTGCTGCTCGTACAGATACTACTGCAAGCCTTGCTAATATTAAATGCCCGACTCTTATTCTTGTCGGTGAGAAAGATAATGTCACACCGGTTAGCGCCTCACAGGCAATGAATAAAGCAATTCCCGGTTCAATAATTGCTACCCTTCCAAATGCAGGACACATCAGCAATATGGAAAATACTGTTGAATTCAATAAGCATCTTATTGAATTCGTTTCAACGATCAAACAAGAGATCGTTGCTGTCTAGCATCCAGATGGACTCCACTTCTAACGTGGAATCCATCTGCTCCATAAATTAATAAAATATTTTGAATGTATGCCCACCTTCAATTCTTTGCAAAAGAATATTACGTATTGCAAAAAATGTCCTCGATTGGTCAAATGGCGTGAAGAAATTGCAATCACAAAAGTCCGTCGCTTTTCAGATGAGCAATATTGGGGAAAACCTGTTCCCGGGTTTGGAGATCCAAATGCTGAAATATTGGTGGTCGGTCTGGCACCTGCTGCACACGGAGCAAACCGTACGGGAAGGATATTTACCGGAGATGAAAGTGGCAATTGGCTATACCGGGCTCTCTATAAAGCAGGTTTCTCAAACAATGCTGCATCAGTAAATCGAAACGATGGACTTGCATTAAAGAATGTGTATGTCACCGCAACATGCCGCTGTGCCCCACCCCAGAACAAACCAACAAAGGAAGAAATTCAAAAGTGTCGTCCTTTTATTCTTGACGAAATTCGGTTGCTTAAGAATCTGCATGTTATTATTGGATTAGGAAAGATCGGTTTTGATGCAGCGTTTGATTGTATAAAAGAAAGCGGACTAACTGAATTACGATATCGACCTAAATTTTCTCATGGTGTAATCGCTCATCTCAATGGTAATCTAATTCTCATTGGAAGTTACCATCCAAGCCAACAGAACACATTTACCCGTACACTTACAGAACCGATGTTTAACTCCGTTTTTAAAAAAGCAAAAACACATCTTTTATTAATGAAAGATTATTCCGTCCTCCGAAATCCTTCGGACCTGACGGGACTTGAAAAATAATTCGCATGATATTCCACAAATATCTTGTCCCTATCGGGACATCGGAACAAGCGAATTAGTTCATGATTTAATCGGTTTTCAAAAGCGCCGCAGGCACGTAATATTTGTAATCAGTACGTTTTCCAAGTTGAGAGTCCCTTTAGGGACGAGATAAGAAGAATTTTGCTAAACGTTCGCAAGATTTTATAATTTTCAAGAAACGATAAAAAAAAGATTGCTTCTCTACGAGACCGTTGGTCGGTCTCTTCACTCCCTCGCAATGACGGCAAAATTTTTAGAAATACTCTTATTTAAAAACTACCGTCTTCGGCAGCGCAATGTAACGATTGGATATTGATCCGGATCCATTAGCACCGATCTTTTGCTGCAATGATGTGGTTTTCAATCGTTCTATATATACTTTTTGCGATGTTCCTTTAAAGACGGCAAGTTCAGATGCTGCTATTGAAATGCTCTTTGCGGAGAGAGTATCTTGCACAAAACTCTTGTCGAGAATTCTTACAGTCACCTTTTCAGAAGTTCCAACCCCGGTTTCACTCCACGATATTTTTAACGGCGAAGCTGTATTTACTGTGTCCGGTAGAGTCAATGGTAGACTTATTGTGTTTCCGGTAATTACATTAAGAAATTCTTTCTTGTCGATATCGACATACCGAAAATCGTATTGAGATAAAAACCCGGTGATTGTGCCCGAATACCGATTGGTTGCTGATTCTAATTGCACAATAGTAGTTTGGAATTTTGCGGAAGCCGATGCATCAATAAAAAAAATCGCTCCCGTATTACTCCCTTCCCGGAATTGCAATGATCCGGTCGAAATATTTGTCGATCCATCATAGACAACTGCAAATTCGGCATAAATATTTTTGTTGGATAACGGCGCTGAACCTTCCTTAAATGTTATTTTACGCGGTGTGGCTTTATACAGATAAGAGATCAAACCATCGGTTCCCGGTTTTTGCTGTAGCCCTCTCTCTTTATATCGCTCCAAACTCGTTAGGATCGATTTGCCTTTGAATGTTGTCATACCGGTTTCAGGGATCGTGATACTGGTTGCTGATAGAGTGTCCTGTTTGAATACTTTGTCTTCAATGGTAACAGTGACAGATTCGTTAGTGTCAATTGGACTCCCAATCCATTTTAAGATCACAGGAAATGATGTATTAACGGTATCGCGGTTATATTGTGCATCAATCGGAAAGGCAATGTTATTGCCAACAATCGTGTTGACAAATTCGCTCTTTTTTAGGTCGACTAATTTAAATGTGTTCAGAACACTATAACCGACAAGACTTAATGTGTAACTTCGATTCGCTGTTTGATATTGCATCGTCTTATCCTGAAACAATAATTGTTCATCTTTATCAATATACAATCCACCACCACTCTTTGAACCTTCAGTTAAAAATACTGTTCCCGTTGAATTGTTTGTCGCCGCATCATACGTTGCAGAGAATTTTGCATAAGGATTTTTAGTGGTAATTGCTTGAACCTTATCTTCACATCCTATGAATGAAAGCATTGCAACTGCAACGAACAAAAAATAATATTTCATAAATATCCCAACTATTTTTAAAAAAGATTCTCTAGAACAAAAAGCCACGTCTCAATGACGTGGCTTTTTATAGTTCATTTCTCAATCACTCTTAATCGATAGTGCCAGTGGCGAGAGTAAATTGGAAGGCACCATACACAGGATGACTGACATCAACAACGATGGTACTTGGTTCCGTAGGATTCGTATCCGTTGGAGCATCATCAGTCAATGATACCGAAAAAGTTGTAATCCCTGCACCGCCAACAAATGTATCCGGTATTGTACGTGAAATATCACCGGAAACCTTACCCGTTGATGCAGTAACTTTAACTGTAGTCCCTGCAGACATCGGATGACCAAATCGATCCACTATCTTGAATGTAAATGGACCACCAGATCCACCATTAGCAATTGTAAATGTACTTGCTCCTGTATTAGTGAATAGTGGTGAACCTGTCCATAAGAACAACACAGAATCGATTACCCATCTTCCATCTCTCCCAAGAGTTCTAGCATATACTCTCGAGAATCCTTTCGATGTACCATAACCATACCCTAATATCTGTGCATCCGGTTTTAGTGTATCCGCATTTTGCGGCAACGGATTTGCAGAATATAGTGTATTTGTTACAAATCCGACTGTGCTGCTTGCACTACCTGTAGTCATTGTTCCATGTGCAGAGTTAAAATATATTGCGGTTCCATCTAGTATGGGATTACTGAAAGTATCGGCAGCTTGCACTGTTATTTCGCGTGTATAAAATGCTTTTTCCAAACCAGGGAAATTTTGTGCAGATGCACTAATTGTAAAATGCTTTTGATCTGCAAATCCTGCATACACCTGTATCTTTACAGGTTGAGATTTTATTGTTCGTACTGGATTTGTAAGATTGATCAATGCTTCAATCTGAACTACACCGGCTTGTGTACCACTAAGTACCGATACTCTTACTTTTCCTGTTTCGTCAGTACTATCTATTTTAGGAAGTATCGATGGAGCCGTACCACCAGGAACAAATGTATTCGGATAGAAATTTGAAGTGAATCTTACTGTCGCCCGATTATCAAGTGTGATCGGAGCTCCAACTGAGTCGCGAACTTCAAAAGTTAATATAGTATTTTCAATACCCCCACCACCTGCAATCCTCAGATTAGTTGGAATACCAATAAGCCCAATAGATGCTGCTGCTCTTGCTGTAGCAGATACAACAATATTCGCAGGAGCAAGAAGTTTACCATTGATAATTTTTGTCGTTACTCCTGTTTCACCATTTAACGATATTTTGATCTTAAAATTACCTCCGGTACCTCCGTTAGTGAGAAGATCCTTTACAGTGAATCCGTATTTAATACCATTTATTTTATCCTGCGTATCCGGTAAAAGACCATTAACATCACCACTCGTTGTAATTTGGGTTCCAACTGCGCCTTCAGTAGTAACAATATAAGAATGACCGCTTGAAATTGGATTCCCTAAATTATCAGCAATCTCAAAATTAATTGCCGTTGATGCACCATCAAATAATGTCACCGTATCTGTAGGAACATTTGTGACAGTAACAGTTGGCTTTCCAGACATTAAAATACTATAGGTCTTTTTAATTAATCCATCTGTTGAACTGCCAACGGTTGAGGCAGTAATAGTCTTATTACCTTGATAAATTGCATTTGTAACAGGAGTAAATTGCGATGAAACTAAACCGGTTGCATCGGTAAATGATGCTGCAGAAACAATACCGGCATTTGTTTCAAAATATACAGCTGTTCCTGACTTTGGCGGATTTCCATATTTGTCTCCGAGCTGCATGACAATTGGCTGCACACCACCGTAGATTGAAATATTTTGAGGAACAGTTTTGAAAATAAATAATGAATCAACTGTAAACCCTCCGTGAACAACAATCGGCACAGGTGATGATTTAATTGAACCGCTTAAATTTTGCGCAATCGCTTGTAGAACTGTTGAACGAGTTCCGCTGGATACGGTGACTGTTACTCTGCCACTAAAAGGATCTGTTCGAGCACTATCTGGTTTAATAATTTCATCAAACCCTAATACTCCTTTTAGACTAAAATAAATAGCCGTTTGATTTGCAAAATCCAATGAGTTGCCGAGTAAATCTCTCGCCTCATAAATAATTGTTGCATTTTCTTCGCCGCCAACACCTCGAACTGAAATTTCCTTTTTATCAACAGAAATAAGTGCAATGGAAGCAAGTGGACCTGTTTTGACAAAAACATTTACAAGACTCGAATTGACTACTGAGTTTCCTGCTGTAACTTTTGCTATTATTTTCAACACGCCTGCTTTAATACCGCTGTGAACTGCCACCTTTACTTCACCCGAATCATCACTTATCATATATGATGGGCTCATAAATTCACTGGAATTTTGAGATTGAGCAAATTCAAATTGTACCGCCGCTCCTTTTACAGGCTGCAGATTAAGATTTTTAACACTGAATGTAATTGTGTCTGTCGTCGGTGTTCCGGCATTTGCCACAAAAATAGTATCTCTCGTAGATTTTTTATATTCAACAGATGAAACACTTCCCTCGTTGCCGGTCCCATTGCCCCCTTTCAATGTTCCGTTCATTTTGTGCAAAAGTGTTCCGGAAGTATTAGGACCAGCTACTGAAATCTCGAATGACAACGGCTTTGGACCTTGTCCTTCATCTTTTACATTGTCTCGCGCGGTGAACGAAAATTGAGTGGTACCGACACCTTGAAGCTTTGTATCACTTGTTGTAACACTAATATCACCGGACAATACAATATTTGCTGATCCCAATCCTGAAGATTTTACAGTGATTGTATTTCCTTGTGCTAAAGGATTTCCATTAATATCAGCAACTCTAAATTGGAATGTCTTAGAAAGACCATCCTCAATATCAAAATTAGCGTATGGTCCTGCTATCTCGGTAATAATAGCATCGCGCGAGAAAACAACAGTTTGTGTATCACGCACAATAACGCCGCCTGCTCCAAATGTTCTTGCTTCAATCGTGGCAATACCTGCCGGCGGCTGTGGATTAATTATTTGTAAATTTGCCGACGCAGCTCCGGAGCCACCTGTCGAGGATGTAGCTTCAATCAGTCCACCATTGGTTTTAAAATTAATCAGCGTACCAGATTTGGCAGGATTTCCATAAACATCACCTGTTGTAACAGATGCAGATGTTGCCTTATCAGTTAGTATAGAATAGTTTTTCTTTGGCAACGATAATGTAAATTGCGATTGTGTAGGTAATCCGCCTGAGACCGAAATCTGAATAGCGGAAGAAGAAATAGTTCCGGATTTAGCTAATACTTGAATAATACCTGATTGTATTCCTGCCGTTACAAATGTTGTGATCCTTCCGGTATTCGGATCTGTTTTAACAACAGAAGGATTGATTCGTGCTCCGGCTGTATCACCTTGTAATGTTAACGTGATGTTCGCCTGGTTCGATCCATCAATCGTATTTCCTAATGAGTCTTTCGCATCAAAGATCAATATTGAGCTTTCATTTCCGCCGCCCCCTTTTACAGAAAGAGATGAATTTGAAGAAGAAACTAAATTCAACGATGCAAGTGCTCCGGTCTTCACATAAATCGATTTAATATCAGAATTGATCGATATATCATTCTTTTTTACAGTTGCTTGCACTTGCACAAGACCAGAACGAATTCCGCTGTTGAATTTCACTGATGCAATTCCACTGGCGTTGGTTGTTGCAATTGATGATGAAAGATATTCACCACCGCCGACTGTCTTGGTAAAAGCAAATGATACAAGAACATTTGCAGATGGATTTTTATTTACATCAAGCACTTTCACTTGAACTGTACTCGATACTGGTGAACCGGCTCCATTTACAACCACTGAATCAACTGTAGAACTTTCCATTGTAATGCTTCCGACTTTTCCACTGTCTGACGCAGCAGACGTAAGAAACCCAGAGAAAGTTTTTTTAATATTTCCATTATCGCCGGTAACTTCTATTGTAATTCCGAAAGGTATGTTGGCACTTAAATTCTTTGTGCGCTTGTCAGCAATACCAATATTGAACTTTGTAAAAGATTTATCATACGTATCAGGAAGAATGTATGATAGATCACCTGTTAGTTCAGTCCCCAAAGTATCTATTCCAACACCTGTTACTCTAATCGCTGTTCCAAGTGATAATGGGTTTCCATTCAGATCGTCAACCGTAAATTGGAACTGTTTCGATCCAAGTGGCGGTACAATAAATGTAGAATCATTCGAAGAAATTCTTGGCGCTCCGGAGAACAACACACTGATTGTTTTAGAGAATATGGAAGCGGAAGGTGAAGCCGACAAGGACGGTTCAGCATATTTCACTCGCGGTGAAATATTTGGTTCCGATCCTTTTTTTGCTTTTTGTTGACTGCGTAATCCTTTAATGATAATAGCTTCGTCAAAGGAAGACCCATTTGTTAAAGCACTTGTTACTGCCGCACCCGGTGTTCCAACTTGGGCTGTGATAACTGCAAAACCATTTCCCGGTAACGGATTTCCAGTGATAAGATCAACAGAAATAAATCCATCTTTCGAGCTTGCAGCGGTAGACTGAATAAGACCACCAGTGGTTGTAAATGAAACAAGTGTCCCCTGCTGAGCCGGATTTCCAAATGTATCTCCAACAATTGCGGTAATAATATTGCGCATTCCAAATTTCACTAATCCTGGAATGTTCACCCTATCCGAACCGATGGAGAAGTGACTTGCCACCGGCAGACCGCCGGCAATAACCACGGAAACGATCTCAGATCGTATAATGTCAAATTTATTAGTATCAATTGCGTTCTTAACAGACAATTTCGCTTGAATTTGCGCTTGTCCTGCTTTTCGGCCGGATGATACTTGAACAGAAGCTTGTCCCTGTGTGTTTGTTATTGCGGAAAGGTGATTAAGTTCTACAAGAGTATCGGGTTTTGTAACAAGTTCAAATGAAACAGAAACACTATTTTTACTGTCGACCGGTATTCCCAAAGAATCCCTGACCTCAAAGACCAAATTCGTAACATCATTACCCGCACCGCGGATCGAAATGGTACTTAAAGAGGAACTGATGAATTTAATGATTCCTGCACGAGCGGATGGTCTTGACTCCACTGTGCTGTCAATCGCACCCGAAACACCCTTCATTCTCATTTCACCAATTGCAATACTTTTCTTAGTAGAGCTGAACACAACAGCAACAGTCGTATCGAAAAAACTATTGTTAATATGATGGAAACGAAGTGTT
Organism: uncultured Chitinophagaceae bacterium; assembly: GCA_964355925.1. GTDB lineage: Bacteria > Bacteroidota > Ignavibacteria > UBA10030 > UBA8401 > UBA8401. Next base: position 14,285 of record CAYHFN010000001.1, on the reverse strand, counting down.
GTTGTTACTTCATTCTTCTCTTGCGATACAAATGAGTAATTGAATGATCCATCCGTTTTGGTAGTGTCGGTATTTCTGAAAGGATTTAAAAGAATAAGCTGAACGCTATCTTGAGGCGCTCCCTTCAGGTTCATCACTATTCCGGAAACAGTAACCGTAAAATTTGCATCGGGTGTGGTTGGATTTTGGCAGGAAAATATTCCTGCAATCAACATAATTAATATGGCAGAAAATAATTTATTTGTTTTCTTCATAACTCACCTTAACGGATGTAATAATCTAAAAATTGTTTTCGTCTCAACATAAATAATTGAAAAGACGAAAACAATGACTTGGGACACTTGCAGTTATTTTATGGGTATCTCTAAAAACATTAAAATGTAATCTGTGCAAGAAACCTTGCGAAGGTTTTGAAAGAATTTTGCTGAACCTTCGCAAGGTTTTATAATTTTTAAGAAACGATCAAATAGTTTTTAGAGAAACCCTTTTATTTATTTCTTAGGTCGTAATCGTTCCACTTCGCCGGTATTATGCTTTTGGGCTTGTTCAATAAGATTAACACTCTTTTTTTGAGCAGCTGCGGCCACACGCTCTTCAATGGTAGGCATAATATCAGCTTTGATAAGAATGATCAGTTCTGATGTTACATTATCTTCTTTCTCAAAACCAAACACATATCGTAATCCAAACACCCACCACGGTAGATCTTTTAGAAATGGAACTCCCCCTCTCGATGTTTGGACAGAGTTTGAATACAATCCACCGATAATAGTCTCTTCACCGTCAAATAATACGGAGAACGTTGTTGCTGTTGATTTTTGAATACTACCATCGGCATTCACCGAACTATTTTCAGCTTTAATATCTAAGTTGATGAACTTGATCCCATTCTCTTCATACACAGTCGGTTTTACATCGATAATAATTCCGGAGGAAATTGGCATTTGAATCGTGTTGCCGGCAAAATCTCTTGTTGTAATAAATATATCTTTACCAACTTGAATTTTACCTTGTTTCCCGGATGAAACAACTACAGACGGACCCGAAAGAACATCACCAAGTTGATTATTGGAAAAGAATGAAACAAGAGCAGAAAGATTTGTAAAAGAAATTGCAGGAACAACGGTACCAAAAAATCCCGGCGAGGTTGATGTAGCAGACGGTGCCTGAATACCGCTCGAGAACTGACTTCCAAATTTTGTCGGTTTTGTTGCTAAGTTCGTATCACCGGTAGAAAGGAAACTCCAGTTAATACCTGCGTTGAAAGATTTAACAACATCAACGTTAAAGAACACCGATGAGATCCTTATATCCCGCTGCCGTAACAACATTCTTCCCGTCGTATCAATGATACCAGGCACACGTAATCCGCTGCTAATAACTTGACCCGAACTGCTAACTACTTTCTGCGAATCGGCAGGTGAATATACATAGAAAAATTCTTCGCGTTCGTCGTACCACAAGCCATTGGTACGCAAAACATTTTCAAATGCCTGATACCAGTACATATTCTCAACATCAACACCGATCGGTTTTTTATTGTTGCTTACGTCAACAATAATTTTATTCATGTATTTTTTACTGAAATCACTGAACAGGAGCACCGCTTTATCGAACTGCAATGATTTAGACATTGAGACCAGTTCTTCGGGAGAGACATATTCATTCAGCATCAATCGTTTCTCTCGATTATTTTGCCCGGATGCAAATGATCCTGCTAAAAGGAAAAACGACAAAAGAACTATCAAATGTTTCATTGTACTATATCCTTATCCTTATTTTTTTCGTTGCCAAAATCGATTTTTTTCCTTTTCACCGTAACGATACCGCCGTCGTTTAACGTGAACTCAACGACACTTTCTTTAGGGATAACGTTGGACACCTTGCCAAGATAGACGTCATCACCAATTTTCAATGTGATGATCCTGCCATCTTCTATCATCACCAATGCTTTACCATTTGCCGTTGCTTTCACTGAAATTTTATCAACATTAACTAATTTGCGAACGTTGGCTGGCGTTTGTGCAAGGATCGTTGGATAGAATGGATTTGAGGTGATCGGCTGCGGAGTCGAATCCGGTCTCATTACCGGCATTCCTAACGCACTTTCATTTGAAAAATACGCATCAACATCCATGTCATATCGTAAACCAATTGCCGGCGTTTCCAAAGAATCATTGACGATCTCAGAACTTTGGAATGATATTTTTGAGATCTTATAAAGTTTTCTGCCGTTTTCAAGGAGCCACATGAACCGAAAGATATTCGGAAACTCAGACTCACCTGAAATTTTATAGGTATTATAACCGTAGAGACCTTTATTAGATGTTCCCCCCAAACTCAGGTTCATCTTTAACTGCTGTGCTCCGCTCTCATCAATGATCTCGCTCAGATAACCATACGTTTGCGATGAAACATCGGATGCAGAAATTTCTTTAATGCGGTTATTCCACCGATGAAGCGTTTCTCTCAGTCTCAATTGATTCTGACTGATCGCATTCATTTGCTCACCATTATCCTGAAGTTGTGATTCAATCTTCTTCGTCTCTTTGATATTTTGATCGATTTTTTTCGGTTGATAGAAAAAAGTGATATACGATCCAATCACTGAAACGATAAAGACAATAACAGCAAGCGCGATACTATTTCTAATTTTAAATGACACGTCTTACCTATTTATTGGCATCGAAACTATTAATTAGGACAACAAATCTATACACTTCTTTCTCTCGTATCTTTTCCATATCCACGGTTTGCAGCGTTGCATTGTCGAACATATTAGCTATTCTAGGTATCCTCTGTCGATACAAAGTATAACCCATAAGTTCGATGGATGAATCCCCTTTTGCTGCAATCGTTTTGATCCACACAGAATTCAATCCGTCAACACTATTGGTTAAATGGTTGAACACTTTGCTCCAACGATTGTAATTTGGTATTACCTGATCGTATACTTTTAATGCTGCTTCAAATTGTCCGTTCTGTCCCGTTAAACTGTCAAGGATGCCTTGCAAGCGCAGATTCTCAGAAAGCTGTCCTTGTCTTTTCATCAGATCGGAACGAGAGCGCAGTACATCCTGATTCAACGTAGCATAGCGAGACGTAAAGAACAATGTGGTCACAAAGATCAATACCAGAAGAATATACCCGTGCCAGGCAAGTTTGAATATCTTTTGACCTTCACGGAAACTGATCGGCAAAAGATCTACATGATAATATGCCGGACTTTTCGGTTCCAACGCTCTCATTGCTGCCGAGATCGGAATTGCATATTCAGAAATAATTGATTCCGGATCATCCGCAAATTCCGTTGTGTCTAATGTTGGAGCGGAAACATACTCGATTGGAGATTCGGCAAACTGAGGAGCAAGAAATTGTTTTAGATCGATCTTATTCGCTTCGCCTGCTAAAAATATCCTGTCAACGCGCGTAATTCCGGCGCTATCTTGTTCCAAAAGAATACGAGAATAAATGGTATTCTCTATGTTCGGCGTAAGTCTTCCTTCGCTGATGACCGGTGCAAAATGAAAGAAGAACTGACCTTTCATAAAGATAAGCCGGCTAAATTCACTGCCGACATATACAATAATTGATATCTCTGATTCTCCAAGTTCGTAGTTTGCTCGGACCAAATTCATCAACGAAATATCGGAAGTTTCAATGAACTGAACACGCGGCACTCGTTTATCAAGAAAATCTTGAACACTGGAAATAACTTCCAATAATCCAAGTCCGCCTTCACGTATCACGGATAATATCTGTCCTTCGGCTGCCGGAATATACGAGATAGAATCTACCGTAGGCTTTACAGAACGCGTGGCAGAAAGTTCATCGACTAGTTTTCGTATCAACTTCGTACCGGAAAGACCGAAATTATCTTCGAACTGCTGATAGTAAACGCTCGGTTCAGAAATAGAATAGACAAATTCGTATGCAGCTGTTGGATATTCCGAAAGCAATCCAATCATCACTTCGCCGTTCGATGCTCCCCCCGTACCTTCGGCAAATTCATCTTTTGGAGCGCCGGTCTCATCAAGGATTTCAAAATTTTCCGACCCGCCGCCCATGTCACCGCCAGTACGCTCTTCCAATCGTTTGACGAGATTCACGGTGGAAACATCATGCAAATAAATTCGTTTATTCTTTAACGAAAGATGAACGAACTTAACATCAAGTCCATCCACGAACATACTAAGAACTGTTTTACCTTCACCTTTTTTATACGGCATGATTTTTTATGTGTTGATGATTTGCTGCATTCGTTTCTTATTGTTTGCGTAATTCATTGCACTATCTAACGAGATCTTTTTTTGCTGATATAATTTTTTCAGATCCTGTTCCATCGTCTGCATTCCAACTTCGTTCGATTCCTGGATCATCTGATAGATCTCTCCGATATTTCCATTTTTAATTGCTGCGCGCACGCCGGGATTCATGATCAAAATTTCTCGTGCCGCAACACGTTTACCGTCTAACGACGGGATCAGTTTTTGTGAGAGTACTAATTTACAGACATCGGCAAATCTCATTCGTACACGTTCTTGTTCAACGTGTGGAACTTCTCCAATAATACGATCGATACTTTCAACAGCAGAAGCTGTGTGCAATGTCGAAAAAACTTTATGTCCGCTATCCGTAATTTCAAGGCCAACCATAATCGTTTCAGGATCGCGCATTTCTCCGATCATGATGATGTCCGGATCTTGACGTAATGCTTGAATTGCGCCGTCCTTAAAAGACATTACATCTCTTCCCACTTCTCGATGCCGTACGATACATCGATCCGATTTGTGTACATATTCAATCGGTGATGCAACAACAACAATATGTCCATCCACTGTATGGTTGTTCAAATCGATCATCGCATCCAGTGTCGTACTTTTACCCGAACCGGTGATGCCGGTGATAAGAATCATTCCCTCTTTTGTATGCGCAAGACTTACAATTTTTGTAACGTTAGGATGGAGCTCAAGAGTTTTATACGGACGAACTGTTGCATTGATCGCACGCATGTTCAACGCAAGTTGGTCAAGATCCATATATGCATCGGCACGAAAACGATGCATCTTTTCACCTTCCATGATCATGTATGAAAAGTCAAGATTTTTCATCTCATAGAGGTATTGCCTCTGGCGCGAAGAGATCAATGATTGAATGAGAATATTTGTTTCATCAACCGACAGAGGATCCATTGTTGGATCCGGTTTTTTCGCACCAAAAATTCTATACCAAATCTTTGCGTGTCCGCCAAATCCGCCAAAATCAATATCAGACGCATTAATAAGAGACATTCGCAGCAGCAAACTTTCGACAAAATTTTTTAACATTTGTCGATTTTCGAGCGGCAATTTTTCAACAAAATCGCCAATAAAAATTTGACGTTCTAAACCTTGTGTAGACTGAGGAATTTGTGAAAGAACTTGATTGAGAACAATGCGAGCATTCTCGAAAATTTCAGAAGATATCACCAATGACGCTGTTGGAGCAGCCTGCATAAAAATACGTTATTGTGAATTGAGAATGTAAATTGTCCGACGTAAAGGGTTTAGAAAAATTTCTAAAGTGTTACATTAAATGTTTGAGTGAATATATTGAAAGGTATAGTAAATGTCAAGTATGTTGTCGAACTTCCCATATTTGTAATTTCTCTTTGTTAGAGATATAGAACATTATCCATTAAAATATTATTACGCTACTCAAACCACGAAAGAATCTCAAATACACCTGTTTTTGGGAATAGTGGTGGAACTATTCTACGCAACAATCGAGGATCGTGATGATAACTTTTGAAAAATCCGGTTCCGGGACTTCCAGCAGTACCTACCGGTTGTCTTGTTTTCTGGCAAATGCCACCAAAAAGTCTTATCTGACCGTTTTTTGGTCGGGTTGCATAATTTGCTGCACCAAAACCATTGTTTAAGGAAAAAACAACAGCATGAATGTCAATACCTCGTTGAACTCCGCTTAACGGCAGATTATTAGCATTATTTGCAATTGTAAGACTGTCTGTTGCAACCAAACCAAGCATATCATTCGAAGTACTTGGACCAACCGTAGTTGTATCTACATAGACAATACTACTATCAATTATAATTGAACCTCCGACCGTGCCAACCCTAGCAGACGCGATAGTATATTTTCCATCAACACGGCCTCGAACTCTAACAACAAATCTTTCAAAAAACATTACTCCATTATGGGCAAAGTCGTGTAAATCTACTTCCCGTAATGAATCAGCCCTTGTCACATTCGTACTCGTTAACCCAATGATAAGTCTATGGTTTGGACGAAAGTTTAAGTAGACTGTATCATAACTTGCATCTAACACAGAAGTGCCTGGTGAACTATCCCACCAAGGGTTACCACCACTCCACCATTGCGGACTATTTCTTCTTCCTGCTGAATCATAATGCCCGTCTTCTTTCGCAACAGTTTTTATTTGAGCAAATGCCGCTGCAAATGATGGCATAACAATATTGGTCGGATAATAATGCCCTTTTTTAAATTTCGGACGAGAACCACTTGCCGGACTAAGACCAGATTTCGAAGTAGCTTTGTCCATAAAAACCGGTTGGTCAATAGCATCAGAGGAACTTACATAGATATATGTATTTGAATGAAAAGGACCAAACACGGTATCACCGGTTTGCCATGTAATACTCGCTGGATCGTTAGAAGAAAAATACCCGAATTTTGAAAAGCTGCTTGGGCTAAGGACGATCTTTGTTAACGCACTAACATTTATTCCTGCACCTTCTATATTTGAACCTTGATAAACTGTTATGACATTAACTACTTTATATTGCGATAAATTCCAGACTGAATCTTTCACTTCAATAGAAAATGATCCACCGGCAAAAGGATAATAAACATTTTTCCCAGGACCTTTCCAACCAGTGTCTTGGGTAAGTTTTGTCATCGCAAAATTTGCACCGGCACTGCCAATGCTCGTCCGTTGAACATTTTCAAAATACGTGATCGCATTATTCATCGCTGAAATTTTTACGTCATACGATTGCGATCCGAAGTATAATGAGATCACGCTAAAACCAATAACCATAAAAATTGCAGTTCGTCCCATAATTTAACCTCTCAACAAATCTATTATCTATTTCTTAAATTTTTTGCGGCAAGACGTATCTGCCTCCAATATGCTGTTTGATACTGATCCAGTGTATCAGACTTCGCATTGATACCATATAGTGATGTATCTATCTCAACTTTTATCCAGCTTTGAATTTCGATATCAATCTGAACAGTATTGATCTGGGTTGTTGGATTTGTATTATATACCGAGTTGCCATTAAAAGCAGGATTTATTGGTGCTGACGGACTTGGTCTCATACCCGGAGTAATATTACTATCTTGAAAATCGTAATACGTCAACCTAAAGCGAGTAACACCGAGATTTACTTTAGCAGGATTAAGCATTTCGGCTCTATTATAATTCCTATAGAGATATCGATCGATCGGGTTTGGAGTCCATGTTACCAAGTCAGCATTCGTTAGACCAAATCGATATTCAATTGTATCCGTACTCCCGCTTGCTGTAGTTAAAGGGACATAGTCAGTAATAAATTTGATATGGGAAGAATCAGCTTCAATAATCGCCCCATGTTCCGAATCTAAAGCACTATCGGCATTTGCGATGTAACCGATTTTCCGAAAATCATATTCAACCAAAGTAATAAGTGCAACTAAATTCTCTTGAACAATTACATTACCTCTTATCACTTGCATATTCTCACTGGTAAATGCATTCATTCTCATACCAATCACTAAAAGCGAACCAAAAATGATTGTTGCACTGATTAAATCTAATACTACTTGTGAACCCATATTTTTTTAACTATTAGAAAAAAATTAATACACTAAAGAATACTTTTTACAATTATCGCATATACCAGTACCCTACAATTCTTTCAAATTTCAATGTGTCTGGTCTGGGCAAATTATTTACGGTAAATGAATAATCTAATAAAAAAGGACTTGTCACCCGAACAATTATTCTTTTAATATACGTTTTATTCGTTGTTCGATTTACTCGTGCTACAACCGGAGGACCTGCATTATAATACAACGAGTCATATTCAACGACTACCGAATCTTTGTATGGAATATAATTTATCGTGTCGCGATGCACCCATCCATGAAAATCATCAACATCATCAAAATAATATTCATTGGTTGAACTTTCTCCGGCATCTTTACCGGGTCCAAACATTGCGTATGTGCTCAATTCTGTGAGTGATAATACTTCATTAGAATCAGCAGATGCTTCATCAAATCGTTTACCTTCAATTTTTTCCAATCGTGAAACCCCGTACGATGTAGCGGAAATTCGGTATTCCGACAGATCTGTCATCATACCGGTATCGAGCGTTAATGTGTTCGTGGAAAGGATCAATCTTCCCATTAACATCAACGCCATAATCGTTAATAATGTTTGTCCTAGTCCCATATTTTCTCAGAATTTTTACAATGAAGATTACAATTACCATGAGTAACAACGTGTGCCGGAAAGCACACTGTTATTATCTACAACTACTTTGCCAAAAAAAAATCATGAACATTTGAGATATTGTTATTTTTTGTTATTTGAAATTTAGCTTTTCTACAAAGAACTATAAGTGGTTTCAACAATAAATTTTATTGTCATTCCGAACGAAGACCCACCACGAAGTGGTCCCTTTGGGAAAGAGTCGAGTAAGGAATCTCGTTTTTAATAACTCACTTTACGCAACACTAAATATTCTTCGTATCTCGTCCCTAATGGGACTCTCAATTTTTGAAATTGTATTGAACTAAAAATATTAAGCACCTACGGCGCTTTTGAAAACCGATAAAATCATGAACTATTTCGCTTGTTCTAATGTCCCGGAGGGACAAGATATTTGTAGAAGATCAAACGAATCAATTTTTAAGTCCCGTTAGGTCCGAAGGACTCCTTCGGAGGACGAAATATCTTTCCATTAATAAAGATGTGCGTAACATCAGTTCATAATTAAAAGATATCTCTAAAAACTATTTGATTGTTTCTTGAAAATTATAAACCTTGCACAGATTATACTTTGATGTTTTTAGTGATGCCAATGATAAAACTGCAATTTCTTTCCTGCTAAAGCGGGATGGAAATGTCGATGAATAGGTATTTTTGAGACTACTTCTATTCATCATCAACTGTTGAAGATATTATTTCTTCCAATGATGCATTACCTTCCTTCATACGCTCCATACCCGATCTCCGTAACGTCCACATGCCGT
>CAYHFN010000001.1:0-4921 GCA_964355925.1 uncultured Chitinophagaceae bacterium | reverse complement strand
GCATTACCTTCCTTCATACGCTCCATACCCGATCTCCGTAACGTCCACATGCCGTCTTTAGAAGCTTGTTCGCGAATTGAGTTCTCATCCACTTTTTCGCCGGCATTCAAAACAATATTCTTGATCGCTTTCGTAAAGAACAACGCTTCGTGAATTGCCGCTCTTCCTTTATATCCGCCGTTGCATTTATCACAACCAACTGCTTTATAGAATGTATGGTTCTTCAGATCTTCATCAGTGAACCCGAACTTTATCAGATCTTCCTTTTCACCGTCATCGATTGGAGTTTTACAGATCTTACAAAGAGTTCTAATTAACCGCTGTGCGACAATAATATTAATTGCATAGGCAATAAGAAATGGTTCAATTCCCATCTTATATAAACGAGCAACCGCGCTTGGTGCATCATTGGTATGAAGAGTAGAAAATACCAAGTGACCGGTATTTGCAAGTTTAATTGCAGTTTCGGCGGTGATCTTATCTCGCATTTCCCCTACAAGAACAATATCCGGATCATGACGAAGAATACCGCGGATCGATTGTTCAAACGACATCTTAGGACCGATCTTTAACTGCCGCGCCCCTTTAATAATATATTCTACCGGCTCTTCAATCGTCAGAACGTTCACCGTCGGATCGATCACTTGATATAATGCAGCAATGAGTGTTGTGGATTTACCGGAACCTGTTGGACCGGTCAAAATAATAATTCCTTGGGGCTTGTTGATCGCTTTATAGAACAGCGCTTTTGCGGGACCCTGAAGACCAAGTTTATTAAGATCGGTGATAACTTTGCGATCGTCCAGTACACGAATAACAACGCTTTCAAATTTATTTTTAAACTCTGTTGTTACGATCGGCATAATAGAAACACGAAACCGCAATTGGTGTCCATCAACCACACGTTGGATGAATCCGTCCTGCGACATTTCGCGTTCAAACCGATCGACATTTTTTGTCCGGTCTTTCACAACTGCCATCACCGCTTCCGGCATCGTATTTTCCTGACAATGCCATACTTGAAGATTACCGTCAACGCGCATTAAAAAATATGTCTTTTTACCTTCCGACGCTACAATATGTACGTCGCTGACTCCGGTCCGAACAGCTTCAACCAAACATCCCTCAAATAGATTTGCCAGAGCACTTTTATTGATCTCGGCATTTAATTCATCTTCGTTAACGTTAGCTTCTTCATCTCCGGTATCAACACTAATATGATTGTCCTCAAGCATCTTCAAAAATTCATTTTGCGGAGGAATCACTTGCTCTGTAAGATTTTGGATATCTTTAAGACGGCAATAGGTCACTTCATATTTCTTAACATTAAAATTTCTGGAGATCAACGGAATATTTCTGTCAGTAGGATCTGCGGAAATAATGATCAATTTATCCGCCTGCTTCTCATCAAATTTCAATGGAAGCATTTTTGTTTGAATCATTATCTTTTTATTTTCTTCAGAAAGAGTATCGACAAATTTTTTAATGAAATCGATCCTTCCCTTCTCTATATTCTCATCGGCAATATAGATCTCTCGGAATGCATAAAGATTTGACACTTCTCTAAACACCGCATCGTGATCAGCGCTGAATTCCGTTACAAGAATCTGTCCAAGATTGCGGCGTTCTTTTTTTGCCGTTTCAGTCTCTTTAATGCGCAATGCTTTTTCTAATGTTTCAAAATCGATGATACCTTTTTTCAGAAGAGTATAACCGATCTTATCAGTAATATCGATATCTGCCATGGGCTATTCCTTGGTTGAGTATCTACAAATTAAAAATTAAAGAAATGAAGCCAACCGCTCCCGGGTGCCTTTGGTTTAATTGTTGCAGTCTCCGAAGAAACAAGCGTCAACCCTGTCAACACGATCATAATGATCATCGATATCACCAATTGGATCATGTCGATAGCATTGCGCATACGATAACCAGTCTCTTTTTCGTAATACTCTGCAAGCTGCAACGCAGTATTTTTCACCGTACCGGTTTCAGCGCCGGAATGGAAACGAGATAACGCCGTTTTCGTAAAAACTCCCGTTGCTTCAAATGCTTCAGTGATACCGGAACCTTTCTCTACCATCATTGGCAATGCGATTGTTTTAATCTGGTGTTCCATATATTTGTTTCCGCAAGCTTCCGATGCCATTTTAATGACTTCAATATTTTCACCGGAACCCGAATACAATGCATAGAATACTCTGCAAAAAATTTCGATGCTCATTTTGTGCATCAGATCTCCGATCGCAGGAACTTTCCACAAATATTGATCGATGATCAATCTTCCGCGCGTCGTTGAAGCAAACCGTGAGAATGCGATAACAGGAATGATAACCATTAACATAAGCCAAATAATGTTCGAGGTAATAAAATCGCTCAGCTTCAATGTTGCCGTTGTCATCGGCGGTAGTTCCATTTTAAATTTTTGGAATAATTTTGCCGTAGCAGGAAAAATATACGCTACATAATATCCCACCGCACCGAATAAAATAACTAACGTAACAACCGGCATAACAAGTGCACTCTTAAGATCTTTTTTAAATTGAGCGGTTCGCTCTAGGAATTTTGCAGTGCTTTCAAATATCTCTCCCATATTTCCACTCTTTGAAGCAAGACCGAGCATATGAGCGGCAAATTTTCCAAGTTCCTTTTCGTGTTTTTGGAATGCGCGTTCACTGTCTTTTCCCTGCTTAAGATCCTGATTGATATCGCGGAGAGCTTCTCGAAGATTTTTATTCTGAATATCGTTGATCAGCATCGCCATCATATCATTGAACGGCAATTTCTGTCTGATAAGATCAGCACTTACTCGAACAAATGAAACAACTTCAATTTCAGGAACCTTGCCGCCGGATTCAAACAATCGTTTTCGTACATAGAGAACTTTATATCCCATTTTACTGAGCGCATCTATCACTTCCTGCTTGGTGAAAGCTTTCTGTTCGCCATCGACCGGTTTGTCTTCCCCCTTTTTTACACGATAAATAAATGTTGCGCGGGAATGGATTCCGGAAACTTTAAACTTACGATCTCGCGCCATTGTAACAGCACGCTCTTTCGCAAGTTTCATATTGTCAGCACTGATCACACCCTGTACTGCTTTACCGGTTAACGATACACCATCAATTCGAAATTCTGGCATGGCGAAACTCTTCCTTTCGTATAATACTCAGTTCACAATAAAAAAAGTATGAGATGTAAGATTTGTTTTAGGGGATATCTAAAAACGTAAAGAAATTGTCATTGTTTTTAGAGATACCCTTTAATAAACAATACCGATACAAGTTCAATAAATCCTTGCAAAGATTTATTAATGATCGTCGAAGATTCGACTTGTAGAACTGTTAACCTTCGCAAGGTTTTTACGTGTGAACTTCCTAAAGATACAATCACACCAACTTAAAATCAACTAAACATAAATTAGAGAATTTTAGTATTTAAAAAATCAAAAGCAGAAACCAGTTCCCCTGATGTCTGCTTTTGTAGATATAAGTAACTAATGGTATCTCTTTAATTGACTGTTGTCATTACTTGACCAATGGTTGTAACTGTACACTCAATAATTGGTCTAGTACCGTCATCCAATTGAATATTTCCAATTCCTTTGAACACTATTGACTTTCCATCTGGTGAAACAGACACAATTGTATAATCCCCGTTCGCATTTGAATCTGAGAACTGAGTAGTTACTAATATTAACATGCTAGGTCTGGTTGCTGATAATCCGCTAAAAGAATATCCTCCGCCTCCCATAGAAACCGGTCTTCTGTAATATTGTTTTGCCTTTGAGGCAAGCAATAAAAGATCGGTGCGCAGAGCATCACGATTTGCACTCAGACCATTATCCTTAAACATAATGATACTTACAGCAATTGCGATACCAACAATTATTACACCGAGTATTATTAATAAAAGCTGTTGCTGACCCATACGTTAGTTTATTATTTTAATGTTCACTATTAAATAGAAGAGGCGCTTCAAACAAATGAAACGCCTCTAAAAGGTCCTACAAACCACTAAGACTAGTCAATGTGTTAACCCATCCAGCTACATCTAATCTATTTCCAGTTGGAGTTACCGTCATACCAATTTGCGGATACGTGCCATCAGCATTTTGGCTTCGTCCATACCCAGTAATAACAATTTGAGTAGTACCGGTTGTGGTAACTCTATAAATACCGTTGTCATTATGATGGAAAGCAGTAGATACAAGACTTCCAGCTGAGTCGATACCAGTATAGCTATTTCCACCACCACCAAGTGATGTTGGTTTACGATAATGCTGTTGTGCTTTCGCAGCTAACTGAACAAGGTCATTAATAACCGCGTCTTTGTTTGCGCTAATAGCGTTATCTTGGAACATTGTGATACCGACGGCAACCGCGATACCAACGATAATTACACCAAGAATGATGAGAAGCAATTGTTGTTGTCCCATAGTTTTTACCCTTTATGTTGTTGTTTAGATGATAGTTAATTAGTTACTGTTTGTTACGTATTTGCTTATACTATGGCACATACTATGCCACACTTTATGGTTCTTATTTTCTATATAAATCAATATCTTTATAGAGATACGGTATTTTTTTCCGATTCATGGAAATTTTTACCGAACATTTCAACGTAATGTGAGAGTCAAATTTTTATGCGACACTAACAATTTGCTAACTGATGTTACACACATCGTTATTAATGAAAGAATATTTCGTCCTCCGAAGGAGTCCTTTCCGAAGGAACACTTCGTGTCGGACCTGACGGGACTTGAAAAATGATGCGTTTGATCTTCTACAAATATCTCGTCCATATGGGACATCGGAACAAGTAAAAGAGTTCATGATTTTATCAATTTTCAAAAGCGCCGTAGGCGCGTAATATTTGTAGGACAATACGATTTCCACATCGAGAGTCCCTTTAGGGACGAGAT